>NZ_JAANQB010000001.1:0-96722 GCF_011605445.1 Cronobacter sp. HA18006
ACTCAGAAGTGAAACGCCGTAGCGCCGATGGTAGTGTGGGGCCTCCCCATGCGAGAGTAGGGAACTGCCAGGCATCAGATAAACGGAAAAGCCTCATGCGAAAGCATGGGGCTTTTTTGTATGCCGCATCAGTGAGGCTGAATGCTTCTGAGCAGGATAAACGGCTGGAAGCAGATTTCCATATCGCTCCAGGACGTTCAGAGAATAGCTGGCAGGTCGGCAGCCCTCGACTACCAAATGCCAGCGAAGATAACCTGCTTTTGTTCTGTTGCACTTCCAAATTTTCGCCCCTAATTCCCATTCATTACGCCCAGCCCATACCCCGTGAAACATTTTCACCTTTCGTACTCCTGCTCGACATTCTCGCCATTCCTGGTTATTGTTGGCTGTCTGGATGTCTAAACGTATAAACGTATGTTGTGAGGAAAAGGTTATGCCGATTCGGGTGCCTGATGAGTTACCAGCCGTCAATTTTCTGCGCCAGGAAAATGTCTTCGTGATGACGACATCACGCGCCAGCGTTCAGGAGATCCGTCCGCTTAAGGTTCTGATCCTGAATCTAATGCCCAAGAAAATCGAAACGGAAAACCAGTTCCTGCGGCTTCTTTCCAACTCACCTTTGCAGGTAGATATCCGTCTGCTGCGCATAGACAGCCGGGAATCACGCAACACGCCTGCGGAGCATCTCAATAACTTCTACTGTAATTTCGAAGATATCTGCGACGAAAACTACGATGGTCTTATCGTTACCGGCGCGCCGCTGGGCCTCGTTGAGTTTAACGATGTTGCGTACTGGCCGCAGATCCAGCAGGTGCTGGAGTGGGCAAAAGAGCATGTTACCTCCACGCTTTTTGTCTGTTGGGCCGTACAGGCGGCGTTAAATATCCTCTATGGTATCCCCAAACAGACGCGCCAGGAGAAAATCTCCGGCGTTTACGAGCATCACATCACGCAGCCACATGCACTGCTGACAAAAGGGTTTGACGATACTTTTCTGGCACCGCATTCACGCTATGCCGATTTCCCGGCAGCGCTCATTCGTGACTACACCGATCTCGATATTCTGGCCGAATCGGAAGAGGGCGACGCCTACCTGTTCGCCAGCAAAGACAAACGTATTGCGTTCGTTACCGGCCACCCGGAGTACGACGCCCTGACCCTTGCCGGCGAATACTTTCGCGATGTTGAAGCAGGTCTGGCACCGCGCGTGCCGTATAACTATTTTCCGAATAACGATCCGACCAAAACGCCGCGCGCCACCTGGCGCAGCCACGGTAATCTGCTCTTCACCAACTGGCTCAACTACTACGTGTATCAGATCACGCCATACGATCTGCGCCATATGAATCCCACGCTCGAGTAATCTCCCGCGCACGCGATCCTTAAGCGTTTCAGCACTCTTGATCAGGCACCTTCGGGTGCCTTTTTTATTTCCGAAAACCTCTTCATTATAAAAAAATCACTTTATTTGTATGTTAATCAAAAGCTTATAATGATAAGCAAATTAAAATGGAAATTGTTTTTGATTTTAGAAAAAGAATGAGTAGTCTTAATGGTGCTGTACGAAATCTGAACGTAAGAGATCGCGTACGTCTGCTATGGGGAATCTTTTGGATCAAAACCGAGGAGCGCTGCTATGAATCAACAGGCAATGACCGCAGAACTGGCTTTCAGCCAGCCTTTTGGCGAGCAGGAACGGCAGATCCTGACGCCGGAAGCCGTCGAGTTTCTTACTGAACTGGTGGCGCGTTTCACGCCGCAACGTAACGATCTGCTCGCCGCACGGCAACAGGTGCAGAAAGAAATTGATGGCGGAAAGCTGCCAGACTTTCTTTCGGAAACAGCTTCCATAAGAAATAGCGACTGGAGAATTCGCGGCATTCCTGAAGATTTGCAAGACCGTCGCGTCGAAATCACCGGCCCGGTCGAGCGCAAAATGGTCATCAATGCGCTGAATGCTAACGTCAAAGTGTTTATGGCAGATTTCGAGGATTCCCTTGCCCCTGCCTGGAACAAAGTCATCGAAGGGCAGATCAACTTGCGTGATGCGATAAAGGGCACGATTACCTGGACCAACGAAGCAGGTAAAATTTATCAGCTCAGGCCGAATCCTGCGGTACTGATCTGCCGCGTGCGCGGCCTGCATCTGCCTGAAAAACATGTCACCTGGCGCGACGAGCCTGTGCCTGGCAGCCTGTTCGATTTCGCGCTCTACTTCTTCCACAACTATAAAAATCTGTTGGCCAAAGGCAGCGGCCCCTATTTCTATCTGCCGAAAACGCAGTCCTGGCAGGAGGCGGCCTGGTGGAGCGACGTCTTCAGCTATGCCGAAGATCGCTTTAATCTTCCGCGCGGCACCATCAAAGCCACGCTGCTTATCGAAACGCTGCCTGCCGTTTTCCAGATGGATGAGATCCTGCACGCGCTGCGTGACCATATCGTTGGCCTCAACTGCGGTCGCTGGGATTACATCTTCAGCTATATCAAAACCCTTAAAAATCATCCTGACCGCGTCCTGCCAGACAGACAATCCGTCACCATGGATAAGCCTTTCCTGAACGCTTATTCGCGGCTGCTCATTAAAACCTGTCATCGCCGCGGCGCGTTCGCGATGGGCGGTATGGCCGCGTTCATCCCGAGCAAAGATACCGAGCGCAACAACTGGGTGCTTAACAAAGTGAAGGCGGATAAAGAGCTGGAAGCCGCGAACGGTCACGACGGCACCTGGATTGCTCACCCTGGTCTTGGCGATACGGTCATGGCGGTTTTTGACGCTGCGCTGGGCGAGCATAAAAACCAGCTGCATGTATTGCGGGAAGACGATGCGCCCATTACCGCTGCACAGCTGCTTGAGCCATGCCCTGGCGAGCGGACGGAAGAGGGGATGCGCGCCAACATTCGCGTGGCGGTGCAATACATCGAAGCGTGGATTTCCGGCAACGGCTGCGTACCGATTTACGGCCTGATGGAAGATGCCGCGACGGCGGAAATTTCACGCACCTCCATCTGGCAGTGGATACACCATCAGAAAACGCTCAGCAACGGTAGCAAAGTCACCAAAGATCTGTTCCGCCAGATGCTGGCCGAAGAGATGCGCGTCATTCAGGAGGAGCTTGGCGAGCAGCGCTACAGCCACGGCCGTTTTGACGAGGCCGCACGCCTGATGGAGCAAATCACCACGTCTGATGAACTCATCGACTTCCTGACGCTGCCGGGCTATCGCCTGCTGGCCTGACCCTACACCACCACAACAACACGGAGCATCTGCCATGACAACAACACGTACCCAACAGATTCAGCAGTTAGAGCAGGAATGGACAAACCCGCGCTGGGAGGGCATTCGCCGCCCTTATAGCGCGCAGGATGTGGTGAAATTACGCGGTTCGGTCAATCCGGAATGCACGCTGGCGCAGCTTGGCGCGGCAAGAATGTGGCGTCTGCTGCATGGCGAGTCGAAAAAGGGCTATGTCAACAGCCTGGGCGCGCTGACCGGCGGGCAGGCATTGCAGCAGGCGAAAGCGGGGATCGAGGCCATCTATCTCTCCGGCTGGCAGGTCGCGGCAGACGCCAACCTTGCCGCCAGCATGTATCCGGACCAGTCGCTCTATCCGGCGAACTCCGTGCCTGCGGTGGTTGAGCGGATCAACAACACGTTTCGTCGCGCCGATCAGATCCAGTGGGCTGCGGGCATTGAGCCTGGCGATCCGCGTTATATCGACTATTTCCTGCCGATCGTGGCCGATGCCGAGGCGGGTTTTGGCGGCGTGCTCAATGCGTTCGAGCTGATGAAAGCGATGATTGAGGCTGGCGCTGCGGCGGTTCACTTTGAAGATCAGCTCGCCTCGGTGAAAAAGTGCGGTCATATGGGCGGCAAAGTGCTGGTGCCCACGCAGGAAGCTATTCAGAAACTGGTCGCCGCACGGCTCGCGGCAGACGTTATGGGCGTTCCGACGCTGCTGATTGCGCGCACCGACGCCGATGCGGCGGATCTCATCACCTCCGACTGCGATCCGTATGATAGTGAATTTATTACCGGCGAGCGTACCAGCGAAGGCTTCTTCCGTACCCGCGCGGGCGTCGAGCAGGCGATCAGCCGCGGGCTCGCCTATGCGCCGTATGCGGATCTGGTGTGGTGCGAAACCTCCACGCCGGATCTCGATCAGGCAAGACGTTTCGCCGAAGCTATCCACGCGCGCTTCCCCGGTAAGCTCTTGGCGTATAACTGCTCGCCGTCGTTCAACTGGAAGAAAAAGCTCGATGACAAAACCATCGCGTCTTTCCAGGAGGAGCTGTCGGCGATGGGGTACAAATACCAGTTCATTACGCTCGCGGGCATTCACAGCATGTGGTTCAACATGTTCGATCTCGCCCACGCCTACGCCCAGGGCGAAGGGATGCGGCATTACGTCGAGAAAGTGCAGCAGCCGGAATTTGCCGCGGGTAAAGAGGGCTACACCTTTGTGTCGCACCAGCAGGAGGTGGGCACCGGTTACTTTGATAATGTCACGACCATTATCCAGGGCGGCGTGTCATCCGTGACGGCGTTAACCGGCTCGACCGAAGAAGCGCAGTTCTGACGCTGCTTTAAGCGCAGCGCATGCACCGGTTGCCAGCGGCGGGTGCGCGTCGCTTACCCGCCCTACAGTCCACTGGATTTTGTGTAGGGTGGATAAGCGCAGCGCATCCACCGATTGTCAGCGGCGGGTGCGCGTCGTTACCCGCCCTACAACCGCTTTGATCCTGTGTAGGGTGGATAAGCGTAGCGCATCCACCGATCGTAAGCTGTGGGCGCGCGTAACTTATCTGCCATACCTTTTATTTTCACACACGGAGCCTGCCTATGCCGCCGCGTGGACTGGAGCTACTCATCGCCCAAACCATCCTGCAGGGGTTTGACGCGCAATATGGTCGTTTTCTGGAAATTACCGCGGGCGCGCAGCACCGCTTCGAGCAGGCCGACTGGCACGCCGTCCAGCAGGCGATGAAAAGCCGTATCCATCTCTACGATCACCATGTCGGGCTGGTGGTGGAGCAGTTGCGCTGCATTATGGAAGGCAAGGCTACCGACCCTGATTTTCTGCTGCGCGTGAAGCGTCACTACACCGACTTGCTTCCCGATTATCCACGCTTTGAAATTGCTGAAAGCTTTTTTAATTCGGTCTATTGCAGGCTGTACGACCACCGCTCGCTGACGCCAGACAGGCTGTTTATTTTCAGCTCCCAGCCCGAGCGACGTTTTCGCACCATGCCGCGACCGCTCGCGAAAAATTTTTTCCCGGAGCAGGGCTGGCAGCCGCTTCTGACCACCTTGCTCACCGATCTCCCGTTGCGCCTGCCGTGGCAGGATCTGGCGCGCGACGTTCGCTACATCATCGCGCATCTCAATGAGACACTCGGCCCGGCTCGCCTTGCGCAGGCGCATCTGGAAATGGCGAACGAACTCTTCTACCGCAACAAAGCCGCGTGGCTGGTGGGCAAACTGCGCCTGCCTGACGCCACGCTGCCTTTTCTGCTGCCTGTCCACCGCAGCGACGACGGCGAACTGTTTGTCGACACCTGCCTTACCGGCAGCGCCGGGGCGAGCATCGTTTTCGGCTTCGCCCGCTCTTATTTCATGGTGTATGCGCCGCTGCCCGCCGCACTTGTCGAATGGCTGCGCGAAATCCTGCCGGGCAAAACCACGGCTGAGCTCTATATGGCGATTGGCTGCCAGAAACACGCCAAAACTGAAAGCTACCGCGAATATCTTCACTATCTGCGTCACGCCGATGAGCAGTTTATCGAGGCGCCAGGCATTCGCGGCATGGTGATGCTGGTCTTCACGCTGCCGGGGTTTGATCGCGTCTTTAAAGTCATCAAAGACCGCTTCGCCCCGCAAAAAGAGATGAGCGAAGCGCATGTGCGCGCCTGCTACCAGTTGGTGAAAGAGCACGACCGCGTCGGGCGCATGGCGGATACCCAGGAGTTTGAAAACTTCGTCATTGAAAAACGCCGTATCAGCCCGGAACTGATGGCGCTGCTGCAACAGGAGGTCGGGCAGAAGCTCACCGACATGGGCGATAAAATCTCCATCAGCCATCTCTATATTGAGCGCCGGATGGTGCCGCTCAATATCTGGCTGGAGCAGGCGACGGGCCAGCAGCTGCGCGACGCCATCGAAGAGTATGGCAACGCCATCCGCCAGCTCGCCGCCGCCAACATCTTTCCCGGCGACATGCTGTTTAAAAACTTCGGCGTCACGCGCCACGGGCGGGTCGTCTTCTACGATTACGACGAGATCTGCTACATGACCGAAGTCAACTTTCGCGATATCCCGCCGCCGCGCTACCCGGAAGACGAGCTCAGCGCCGAACCCTGGTACAGCGTGGCACCCGGCGACGTCTTCCCGGAGGAGTTTCGCCACTGGCTCTGCGCCGACCCGAAAATCGGCCCGCTGTTTGAGGAGATGCACAGCGATCTGTTCAGCGCCAGCTACTGGCGCGCGCTACAGACGCGCATTCGTGAAGGGTATGTGGAGGATGTGTACGCGTACCGCCGCCGCCAGCGCTTTTGCGTGCGCTGGAAAAACCACAACGGCCACCCGGAGGCAGCCGTTTCAGCGATTGCGCCCTCTGCGGTGGGCGAGGGCTAAAGCGAAGGCGTCAGGCGGAGAACCTCTGACACCCGCAAGCCATTTAACGAACGCCGCCGAAAGCCTGCGTCACTTCTTTCGCCGCGCGGATCACCATCGCGCCTAACTCCGTTACGCGATCGTCGGTCATGCGTGAAATCGGGCCGGAAATAGAGATCGCGGCGAACGCCTCGTGGTGCTCGTCGTAAATGCAGGCCGCTACGCAGCGCAGGCCAAGCGCGTGCTCTTCATCATCAAACGAATAGCCGCGCTTGCGCGTCTGGGCGAGATCGTCTTTCAGATGCGCAGGCGCCACCAGCGTCGCGTGCGTATAGGCTTTCAGCCCCTGGCGATGGAGCAGCGCGGAGACATCTTCATCGCTTAACTGCGACAAAAACGCTTTACCGGCACCGGACGCGTGCATCGGCAGCTTGCCGCCAATCGGCGCGGACATACGCATCAGCTGGGTACACTGTACCTGGTCGATAATAATGGCCTGATGGTCGCTCTTATCCAGCACGGCGAGGTTCACGGTTTCGCCGGACTCTTCCATCAGTTTGCGCAGAATCGGGTGCACAATCGCCAGCAGGTTGCGGCTTTGCAGAAAACTGCTGCCGATAATAAAGGCGTGCGCGCCGATGGCCCAGTGGCCTAAATCGCCGACCTGGCGTACAAAGCCCAACTGCTGCATGGTTGTCAACAGGCGGTGGGTGGTGGAGTTCGGCAATCCGGCCTGCTGCGCCAGCTCCGTCAGCGCCACGCTACCCTGCGATTCAGCTATCCACTCCAGCAGTTTCAGGCCGCGCGTGAGCGACTGCACCTGGCCCGTCGCCTGCGGGGCGGCAGCGGCGGCGGCGTTGCGGGGCTTTTTGCCACGTTTGGCGGGTACGGTAGCGACCATAACGGCCTCCTTTTCTGTATCGTGGAAATCATTTTCGTTTTATTTGGCGATAATGCAACCGCCAGGCAACTCATCGGAGCAGTCAATAATGAACATGTCTCAAGTTGCCGTCGCTCGCCTTCCCCGGCCGATCGCTTTATGCCAGTATGGTTTGCTGGCCTTTCCGGCCTGGGTTTTGTCGAGTATCAGGAGCACATGTGAGTAGCAAATCTGAACAGCTGCACCGGCAATTAGCGGAACGCATTATGGTGCTGGACGGCGGTATGGGCACCATGATCCAGAGCTACCGTCTGGATGAAGAGGATTTCCGCGGCGAGCGTTTCGCCGACTGGCCGTGCGATCTTAAAGGTAACAATGACCTGCTGGTACTCACTAAGCCAGATATCATCGCCGCTATCCACTACGCCTACTTTGAAGCGGGCGCCGATATCATCGAGACCAATACCTTTAACTCGACGACCATCGCGATGGCCGATTACCAGATGGAATCGCTGTCGGCGGAAATCAACTACGAAGCCGCGAAGCTGGCCCGCGCCTGCGCCGATGAATGGACGGCGCGCACGCCGGAAAAACCGCGTTACGTGGCAGGTGTGTTAGGGCCCACTAACCGTACAGCGTCGATTTCTCCTGATGTTAACGATCCGGCCTTCCGTAATATTACTTTTGATCAGCTGGTGGAGGCTTACCGCGAATCCACGCGCGCGCTGATTGAAGGCGGCGCAGATCTGATTCTCATCGAAACGGTCTTCGATACGCTTAACGCCAAGGCCGCGATTTTCGCCGTGAAGGCAGAGTTCGAGGCGCTCGGCGTCGAGCTGCCCATCATGATCTCCGGCACAATCACCGACGCCTCAGGCCGCACACTGTCGGGCCAGACCACCGAGGCGTTTTATAACTCGCTGCGCCACGCTGACGCGCTCACCTTCGGCCTTAACTGTGCGCTGGGCCCGGACGAGCTGCGCCAGTACGTGGCGGAGCTGTCGCGCATCGCCGAGTGCTACGTCACCGCGCACCCCAACGCGGGCCTGCCCAACGCCTTCGGCGAATATGATTTAGACGCCGATGTGATGGCCGCGCAAATCCGCGAGTGGGCGGAGTCGGGCTTCTTAAATATCGTCGGCGGCTGCTGCGGTACTACGCCGGAGCATATCGCTGCGATGAGCCGCGCGGTGGACGGTTTACCGCCGCGTAAACTGCCGGATATTCCCGTCGCCTGCCGTCTGGCGGGCCTTGAGCCGCTCAACATCGGCGACGATTCGCTGTTTGTGAACGTCGGCGAGCGTACCAACGTCACCGGCTCGGCCAAATTTAAGCGCTTAATCAAAGAAGAGAAATACAGCGAAGCGCTGGACGTGGCGCGCCAGCAGGTCGAAAACGGCGCGCAGATTATCGATATCAACATGGATGAGGGGATGCTCGACGCCGAAGCGGCGATGGTGCGTTTCCTCAACCTTATCGCGGGTGAGCCAGACATCGCCCGCGTGCCGATTATGATCGACTCCTCGAAGTGGGACGTTATCGAAAAAGGCCTGAAATGCATTCAGGGCAAAGGCATCGTTAACTCGATCTCCATGAAAGAGGGCGTCGAGGCGTTTGTGCATCACGCGAAGCTGGTGCGCCGCTATGGCGCGGCGGTGGTGGTGATGGCGTTTGACGATGTGGGCCAGGCCGACACCCGCGAGCGTAAAATTGAAATTTGCCGCCGCGCTTACAAAATCCTCACCGAAGAGGTCGGCTTCCCGCCGGAAGATATTATTTTCGACCCGAACATTTTCGCGGTCGCGACCGGCATCGATGAGCACAACAACTACGCGCAGGATTTTATCGGCGCGTGTGAAGACATTAAACGCGAGCTGCCGCATGCGCTGATCTCCGGCGGCGTCTCTAACGTCTCGTTCTCGTTTCGCGGCAACGACCCGGTGCGCGAGGCGATCCACGCCGTGTTCCTCTACTACGCCATCCGCAACGGCATGGACATGGGTATCGTTAACGCCGGGCAACTGGCGATTTACGACGATCTGCCCACCGAGCTGCGCGACGCGGTAGAAGACGTCATCCTTAACCGCCGCGCCGATGGCACCGAGCGGCTGCTGGCGCTTGCCGAAAAGTACCGCGGCAGCAAAGCGGATAACGCGGCAGATGCCCAGCAGGCGGAATGGCGCACGTGGGATGTCAAAAAGCGCCTTGAGTATTCACTGGTCAAAGGCATTACCGAGTTTATCGAGCAGGATACCGAAGAGGCGCGCCAGCAGGCGGCCCGCCCGATTGAGGTAATTGAAGGCCCGCTGATGGACGGCATGAACGTGGTCGGCGATCTGTTCGGCGAGGGCAAAATGTTCCTGCCACAGGTGGTGAAATCGGCCCGCGTGATGAAACAAGCGGTGGCGTATCTTGAGCCGTACATCCAGGCCAGTAAAGAAGTGGGCAAGAGCAACGGCAAAATCGTGCTCGCGACCGTGAAAGGCGACGTGCACGACATCGGCAAAAACATCGTTGGCGTGGTGTTGCAGTGCAACAACTACGAGATTATCGACCTCGGCGTGATGGTGCCGACGGATAAAATCCTCAAAACCGCGCGTGAAGTGAACGCCGATATCATTGGGCTTTCCGGGCTTATCACGCCGTCGCTTGATGAGATGGTCAATGTGGCGAAAGAGATGGAGCGTCAGGGCTTTACGCTGCCGCTGCTCATCGGCGGCGCGACCACCTCGAAAGCCCATACGGCGGTGAAAATCGAGCAGAACTACAGCGGGCCGACGGTCTATGTTCAGAACGCCTCACGCACCGTGGGCGTGGTCTCTGCGCTGCTCTCCGACACGCTGCGTGACGATTTCGTCGCGCGCACCCGCAAAGAGTATGAAACCGTGCGCATTCAGCACGGGCGTAAAAAACCGCGCACGCCGCCGGTGACGCTCGCCGCCGCGCGTGAAAACGATCTGGCGTTCGACTGGGAAAGCTATACGCCGCCCGCCGCACACCGTCTGGGCGTCGAAGAAGTAACGGCAAGCATCGAGACGCTGCGTAATTACATCGACTGGACGCCGTTCTTTATGACCTGGTCGCTCGCCGGGAAATACCCGCGCATTCTGGAAGATGAGGTTGTGGGCGAAGAGGCTCAGCGCCTGTTTAAAGACGCCAACGAGATGCTCGACAAACTGAGCGCCGAAAAATCCCTGACGCCGCGCGGCGTGGTAGGGCTTTTCCCGGCGAACCGCGTGGGTGACGACATCGAAATCTACCGCGACGAGACCCGTACACATGTGTTGTCAGTAAGTCATCACTTACGTCAGCAGACCGAGAAAGTGGGCTTTGCGAACTACTGTCTGGCCGATTTCGTCGCGCCAAAACACAGCGGCAAAGCAGACTACCTCGGCGCGTTCGCCGTGACCGGCGGGCTGGAGGAAGACGCGCTGGCGGAGGCCTTCGACGCGCAGCATGATGATTACAATAAAATCATGGTTAAAGCGGTGGCCGACCGTCTGGCGGAAGCGTTCGCCGAGTATCTGCATGAGCGCGTGCGTAAAGTGCTGTGGGGCTACGCGCCGTATGAAAATCTCAGCAATGAGGAGCTCATCCGTGAAAATTATCAGGGCATTCGCCCGGCGCCGGGTTATCCCGCCTGCCCGGAGCACACCGAGAAATCGGTTATCTGGGATCTGCTGGACGTGGAAAACCGCATCGGCATGAAACTCACGGAGTCCTACGCCATGTGGCCAGGCGCGTCAGTCTCCGGCTGGTATTTCAGCCACCCGGAAAGCAAATATTTCGCCGTGGCGCAGATCCAGCGCGACCAGGTGGAAGATTACGCGCAGCGCAAAGGGATGAGCATGAGCGAGGTAGAGCGGTGGCTCGCGGCGAACCTTGGTTACGACGCCGATTAGTTTCGGATTAGGCCTGTAAGACGAACACGCTGGTGGGTGCGCACGGCTTACCCACCCTACAACCGAAGCGTAGGGCGGGTAAGCGCAGCGCACCCGCCGTTCCCGTCATGATCCAACAACCACCATTTCCGCGATCCTCAACGCGCTGGTGGGTGCGCGTTGCTTACCCACCCTACAACCGAAGCGTAGGGCGGGTAAGCGCAGCGCACCCGCCGTTCCCGGCATCCTCCAACAACCGCTATTTCCGCGCTCATCAACGCGCCGGTGGGTGCGCACGGCTTACCCACCCTACAACTGAAACGTAGGGCGGGTAAGTGCAGCGCACCCGCCGTTCCCGTCATGATCCAACAACCGCTATTTCCGCCCTCATCAACGCGCTGGTGGATGCGCGCGGCTTACCCACCCTACAACCGAAACGTAGGGCGGGTAAGCGCAGCGCACCCGCCGTTCCGTCATGATCCAGCACCCATCATTCCCGCCTAATTCAACTCCCGGTTGACCCTTCATATACCCACCCGCCAATACTTCCTCCGGTTAATTACTTATACTCATCAAAGGAGCAGCATCGCGCCTGCTTCTTAGGAAAACACAACGATAAGGAGAAGCCGTGTTAACGCTGTTACACCTGCTTTCTGCTGTGGCGCTGCTCGTCTGGGGCACTCACATCGTGCGTACCGGCGTCATGCGCGTCTTCGGCGCGCGCTTAAGAAGCGTGCTCAGCCGCAGCGTTGAGAAAAAACCGCTCGCCTTCTGCGCGGGCATCGGCGTGACGGCGCTGGTGCAGAGCAGCAACGCCACCACGCTGCTTGTCACCTCGTTCGTCGCGCAGGATCTGGTGGCGCTGACGCCCGCGCTTGTCATCGTGCTTGGCGCGGATGTCGGTACGGCGCTCATGGCGCGCGTGCTTACTTTCGATCTCTCGTGGCTCTCGCCGCTGCTGATTTTTATCGGCGTCATCTTCTTTCTTGGTCGTAAACAGAGCCGCGCCGGCCAGCTCGGGCGCGTCGCTATCGGCCTTGGGCTGATTTTGCAGGCGCTGGAGCTCATCGTGCAGGCGGTTACGCCAATCACCAACGCCTCCGGCGTACAGGTCATTTTCGCCTCGCTCACCGGCGATATCATGCTCGACGCGCTGATAGGGGCGGTGTTCGCGGTCATCAGCTACTCAAGCCTGGCGGCGGTTCTGCTCACCGCGACGCTCACCGCCACGGACGTCATCTCCTTTCAGGTGGCGCTCTGTCTGGTGATTGGTGCGAACCTCGGCTCCGGCCTGCTCGCGATGCTCAACAACGGTGCCGCCAGCCCGGCGGCGCGGCGTGTGGCGCTCGGCAGTCTGCTGTTTAAGCTGGTGGGCAGCGTGCTGGTGCTGCCTTTCGTGCCGCTGCTGGCGCAATCCCTGCACAGGCTGCCGGTAGAGGAATCGGAGTTGGTTATCTATTTCCACGTCTTCTATAACCTCATCCGTTGCCTGGTGATGGTGCCCTTCGCGGGCATGATGGCGCGTCTTTGTCAGCGCATCATCTCGGACGCCCCGGAAACCGATCTGCGCATGAAGCCCCGGCATCTTGACCCGAGCGCGCTGGACACGCCAGCGCTGGGCCTCGCCAACGCCGCGCGCGAAACGCTGCGCATCGGCGACGTGCTGGAGCAGATGCTGGAGGTCTACGGCAAAGTGATGCATGGCGAACCGCGTCAGGAGAAGACACTGCGGCGGCTCGCCGACGACGTGGATGTGCTCTACACCGCCATTAAGCTTTATATGGCGCGCATGCCGAAAGAAGATCTGGCGGAAGATGAGGCGAAGCGCTGGGCGGAAATCATTGAAATGTCGCTAAATCTTGAACAGGCGGCGGATATTCTGGAGCGTATGGGCAGCGAAGTGGCGAATAAATCGCTGGCCGCGCGCCGCGCGTTTTCACCAGAAGGCGTGAAAGAGCTGGATACGCTGCTGGAGAAACTGACCGCCAACCTGAAGCTCAGCCTGTCGGTCTTTTTCGCGGGTGACGTACAAAGCGCTCGCCGCCTGCGACGCCATAAGCACCGTTTTCGCATTCTCAACCGCCGTTACGCGCACGCCCATGTGGACCGGCTGCATCAGCAAAACGTGCAGAGTATCGAAACCAGCTCGCTGCATCTGGGGTTGCTTGGCGATATGAAGCGCCTCAACTCGCTGTTCTGCGCCGTGGCCTACAGCATCCTCGAACAGCCGGATGACGATGAGGAGCGGCTGGAAGAGTAGCCTTACAAAGCCGCTTTTATGATTTAACCGTTAAACCGAGACCCAACGCTTTCATCACTGCCAGCGTGGTTTTAAGCGTTGGGTTGCCTTTATCACTGAAAGAACGGTACAGCTGTTCACGCGACAGCCCTGTCTGAGCGGCGATATGCGACATGCCTTTAGCGCGCGCGACGACGCCCAGCGCCTTTGCAATATGTCCGGCGTCGCCAGTTTCGAGCGCGTCCGCCATAAAGAAGGCGATCTCCTCATCATCTACCAGCGCCGCTGCGGGATCGTATTCGGTCAGCTTCATCACATTATCTCCACTGGTTCTCTGGCAGGTCAGCCAGCATTTTCGCAAGAAGAATGTCTTTATCCTGCGTGTGCTTATCACCACCACAAAGCAAAATGACAATCACCTCGCCGTGTTGTTTGAAATAAATCCGGTATCCCGCGCCGTAGTGAATACGCAGTTCACTGATGCCTGCGCCGACGGGCTTAACATCACCAGGCAAACCATTAGCCAGCCGAAAAAGCCGCGCGGCAATCATCGTTTTTACCCGCTGGTCTTTCAGACTGGCTTGCCAACGGCGGAATACTTCAGTTTGAAAAATATGCTTCATAACGCTCCCTGTATTTTAAAAACTACATGCGAATTCTACAAGTCTGCTCAGGGAGAATAAGTTTCATAAAAAAGGGAACAAAGGCGTCAGTAATGAATCTGGAAGACATGCCGAAAGATGACAAAAAACCTCGCTGACGGCGGGGTTTTTTATTTTATCGTGAAAGCTGGACGCTGTTTTTTATACCCATAAAGGTATAATCAGAGGGAACGCAACATGATAAAACCGTTGTTTTGGGTCGGGCAGGCCAGAAAAGATCTTCAGGCGCTGCCGGAGGATGTACAGGATCTTTTTGGCTATGCGCTTTATCTGGCGCAGCAGGGCAGACGCCATCCGCAGGCCAGGCCGCTTAAAGGTTTTGGCGGCGCGGGTGTGCTTGAGGTCGTGGAGGATTATCAGGGGAATGCCTTTCGGGCGGTCTATACCGTGCGCCTGATAGATGCGATTTATGTCCTGCATGTATTCCAGAAAAAATCCTCTTCCGGGATTGCCACGCCCCGCCCGGAGATGGAAAAAATTGAACAGCGACTTAAAGCCGCGCAACGCCACGCCGGAGGGCTGAAATGACAGCAGACATTGAACGCAGTAACGGAAATGTGTATGACGATCTCGGGCTTATCGACGCCGAAGAGATGCAGCTAAAAGCGCAGCTCGCTATGGCCATTAGCGACATTCTTAAAGCGCGCGGTTTAACCCAACAGGAGGCGGCCCGTCTTCTGGGAATGACCCAGCCAAAACTCTCTTTATTACTTCGCGGCCAGTTTCGCGGGATCAGCGAAACGAAAATGATGGCCTGCCTGATGCTCCTCGGGCGGGATATCAGCATCGTCGTGGGCGAGGCACAGCAGGCGCGCGGAAAAATGCGCCTGATTTATGAGCCAGCCTGACACAGGACAGCGCTCGTGGCTGCGCGTTAACGCCGTCCCCGCACGGGCGTGCTGGCGGACCATGAAAAGGTCGCGTCGCTGTCCGGTTTATACGCCTGCGCTTTTTTCTGTTTGCGCGTCTGCTTCGCCGCCTGTTCGCGCTGCGCCATCAGCTTGTCGATATACTCTTTTTTGACGTGGTTGGCTTCGGAATTGGTAAGCGGGCGACCATGGGCGATGCGGGCGCGGTCGAGCAGGGTTTTTAATTCGCGCTGTTCGCTTTCCGTCATCTCTTTCTGGGTCAGTCGGGGCAGGGACATAGTGGCGACTCCTCAGGGGGTGAGCTGCCAGTGTAACGCAACGCCGCCGCTAACTCAGTAAATAAGCCCGGTTTCGCCGGGCTTATTTGATCAGCGCGCTTTTTTTGCGTTTCCGCCCACCGGTTTGCCGGACCAGTAGCCCGCGAGCAGCGAGCCGGAAAGATTATGCCACACCGAGAACAGCGCGCCGGGTAGCGCCGCGAGCGGCGAAAAATAGAGTTTGCCGAGCGCGGCGGCAAGCCCGGAGTTTTGCATCCCGACTTCAATCGCCAGCGTCCGGCAGGTGGATTCGTCAAAGCCGAAGAGACGCCCGCCCCAGTAGCCGCCGAGCAGGCCGATACTGTTATGCAGAATCACCGCCACAATCACCATCAGCCCGACGGACGCGATATGCGAGGCGGAGCCCGCCACCACGGCGCTGATAATCGCCAGAATACACACCATGGAAAACGCGGGCAGGTAAGGCTCCACCGCTTTTACCACGCGCGGGAACAGGTGATGCACGATAAGCCCGAGCGCAATCGGGATCACCACGATTTGCAGAATGCTCAGCAGCATCCCCATCACATCGACCTGAATATGCGCGTCAACATAGAGGCGCGTCAGCAGCGGCGTGGCGACCACGCCTACCAGCGTTGAGACCGACGAAATGGTCACCGACAGCGCCACGTCACCTTTCGCCAGATAAATCATGACGTTAGACGCTGTACCGCTCGCCACGCTCCCCACCAGCACCATACCGGCGGAGAGATCCGGCGGCATATGAAACAGCATCGCCAGCAGCCAGGCGGCCAGCGGCATTACCAGATAGTGCAGGAAAATCCCTGCGGCCACCGGCGCGGGGCGCGACAGCACGCGTTTGAAATCATCGAGTTTCAGGTGTACGCCCATACCAAACATAATCAGCATCAATAATGTGCTGACCCACGGGCCGATGGGCGTAAACGTGGCGGGCGTGTAATAAGCAATAACCGAGAGCAGCAGCGCCCAGAGCGGGAACAGCCGGGTGAGTGTCGCGAGCATCGTGTTTTCCTTGCACCCCGTGGCGAACCGTCGTCGTAACGCGGCATCGCCGGGGAGAATGTTGTGTTGTGTCGTTATAAACAGGCCGGGATCGAGCCCGGCCATTGGTATTGTTTATCGTGCGAAGGAAAGTTATTCAAACAAATTATGATGAAAAGGCCTCATTCAGGGGCTTTAACCTGCTCCCAGCTCAGCCCAAAACGCGCCAGATATTTACGCAGCCGGTCGGCGTCGTTCGGGTTGGCTTTCTTCTGGCGCGAAACCGCAAACAGCGTGCGTCCGGCCTCAGAGAGCGAGGCGCTACGCCTGCACACGGCAACAACCGCCGCCAGTTGATCCTGGTCGAAGAGATCGAGCGTTGCGGTATCGACAGGCAGCGCGGCGGCAGGGTCTGCGAGCGGCCGCCAGCTCGCGGTAAGACGGCCGATTTCCTCCTCGACTAAGGCGTCGGTAATGCGACCCTGCTCGGCAAGCGTCGCCATGCGCGCCACCGAGCTGCCCAGTTCGCGAAAGTTGCCCGGCCAGCGCGCCTGCGGCGAGCAGGCGAAGGCGAGATAATTTTCGCGCGCCGTTTTATCAAAGCGGATCTGCGTCTGCTGCTGCGCCGAGAAGCGCTGTAGCTCATACTCCACGTTTGGCGCGATATCCTCGCGGCGCTCGGCGAGGCCCGGCAGCGCGAAGGCCCACATATTAATACGCGCATAGAGATCTTCGCGAAAACGGCCTTCAGCGACCCATCGCGCCATGTCGCGGTGCGTACCGGCGATCAGCTGAAAATCGCTCTGCACTTCTTTATCCGCGCCGAACGGGAAAAAGGTCTTTTCCTCAATAGCTTTCAGCAGCATCGCCTGTTCATCGAGCCCAAGCTCAGCGATTTCATCCAGAAACAGCACGCCGCCGTCGGCCTCGCGCAGAAGCCCATGCCGCGCCTGCTGCGCGCCGGTAAACGAGCCCTTCACATGGCCAAACAGCGTCGACATTGCGTTATCGCCGCGAAGCGTCGCGCAGTTCACGGAGACCAGTTTTCCCTGCACCAGATGCCGCGCCTGGCGCAGCTGGAAAATGCGCTTTGCGAGAAACGATTTCCCCGCGCCGGTCGGCCCCGTCAGCAGAATCGGCGCGGTGGATCGCAGCGCCACGCGCTCGATCTGGTCGATCAGACGGTTAAACGTGGCGTTACGGGTGTCGATGCCGGATTTGAGGAACGACACCGACTGCTGCTGCTCGCGCTGGAAGCGGCTGGTCAGCGTCGCATAGCGGCTTAAATCGAGATCGATGACCGACGCCGTGCCGATGGTTTTCTGCGCTTCATCGTCGCCCTGACGATCGGGGCTGGTCTGTAACAGCGCCGCCGGGAGATACCGCGCTTCGGTCAGCAGGAACCAGCAGATCTGCGCCACGTGCGTGCCGGTGGTGATATGCACCAGATACTCTTCGTTATCGGTATCAAAGGGATAGCGCGTGGCAAAATCCAGCAGCGCGGCGTACACCTCCTCGAAATCCCACGGATCGTCCATCACCACGGTGTGCGGGCGTACTTCGGTATGCGGCGAGACGGCGGCGATATCTTCTGTGACCCGCTCTGCGAGCGACGCGTCGCGCGCCTGGTACAGCAGTTCAAAGCGGTCGACAGGCAAACCGGGCTGCTGGCACAGCGCGACGGACGGACGCCATTTATTCCAGCGGTTGGCGCGCTTACCGCGCCGGTCCAGTACGGTGCCCAGCATGCCAATCACCACGCGACGCTTTTGCATTTCTTATCCTTAAAGATAAATAACGATATTAAAAGATAAATCATACGCCTTTCTGTTATAGCCGTCGCGTATCGAATAAAAAATTTATCTCTTAATAATCAACATATTAAAAATTTATTTTCACCTTAAACGAAACTGGCACGCTTCTGGCAATTATCACTTCGTCAGCACGCTGGGTATGCAGGGGTTTATAGCCCCGCCGGCGCACCGGGAACGGTAACACGTTATCCAGGGGGCGTTCCGCCAGTGCAATGACGTGGAAAACGGTCGGTTTATCAGGTTCGACTCCTGAACTTTCTTTCTCCTTCCAGAGAAACGTTAAAAGCAGTACCCCGGCGGTTGAGTTGTTAGCAACCGCCACACACTGACGCCGGTAACGGCGCCGGGCGGCAGGCAGAAAAGACCGGAACAGAGGTGGCTTCCCCCTCCCGCTTCGCGCCGTTATCCGCGTCAGCCACAACAGTAAGGGAAAAAAATGAATAACAAAGTGACGATTCGTAAGGGCCAGCTGGGTTTACTGGCAAAACAGGGCGATTTTTATCAGGTGCTGGAAGCGGGCGAGCATCGCCTGCCGTGGTTTAACAAACCGGACGTGACGCTGGTGGAGATGAACAGCGGCGACGTCGCGCCGGCGCTGGCCGACTATCTGCGCCGTTTTCAGCCAGAATGGGTAGAGAAATATTGCCTGGCGGTTGATACCGCCGATAACGAAACCGCGGCGCTGTGGCGTAACAACGTGCTGGTGGAAATTATCCCGCCGGGCGCGCGGCGTCTCTTCTGGCGCGACGGCGACAGCCTGCGCGCCGTGCGTATGGATACCCGCGACGTACAGGTGCCGACGGAGATAATGGCCGCCGTGTTGCAGCCGCGCGGCCGCGATGCCGTAGTGAAAGGGCGCGACGCTATCCTGACCGTTAACGTGCCCGCCTGGCACGTGGGCGTGCTGAAAATCGACGGCGTTACGCAGCCGCTGCTGCCGCCAGGCTTAAGCGCGTACTGGAAAATCAACCATCTGGTGGAAGCGGAAGTCGTGGATACGCGCCTTCAGGCGATGGAAGTCTCCGGGCAGGAGATCCTGACCAAAGATAAAGTGAACCTGCGCATTAACCTGGGGGCCAACTGGCGCTATCAGGACGTGTTACAGGCGTACAGCCAGCTTGCCAAACCGCTGGAGCATTTATACCGCGAGCTGCAGTTTGCGCTGCGCGAGGCGGTCGGCACCCGCACGCTCGATGAGCTGCTGGAAAATAAACAGATCATCGACGATGTGGTGAGCGCGCAGGTTATCGCCCGTATGGCACCGTTTGGTATCGACGTGGCGTCGACCGGCGTGAAAGACATCGTGCTGCCGGGCGACATGAAAACGATTTTGTCGCGGCTGGTGGAGGCGGAGAAATCCGCGCAGGCGAACGTGATTCGTCGCCGTGAAGAGACCGCCGCGACCCGTTCGCTGCTGAACACCGCAAAAGTCATGGAAAACAATCCGGTCGCACTGCGACTGAAAGAGCTCGAAACCCTGGAAAAAGTGGCGGAGCGTATCGATAAGATCTCCGTATTCGGCGGCCTGGATCAGGTGCTGCAGGGGCTGGTACAGATTAAAGGGGTATAACAATGCAAGAGAATCACTATCAGACGCTGGCGCAGGCTAACGGCGCGCCGGTAAAAATGTGGACCCACGGCGTGCCGGTAGAGCCGGAAGCGCGTGAGCAACTGCTGAAAACGGCGAAAATGCCGTTTATTTTTAAACATCTGGCGGTGATGCCGGATGTGCATCTGGGTAAAGGCTCGACCATCGGCAGCGTGATCCCGACCAAAGGGGCGATTATCCCGGCGGCGGTGGGCGTGGATATCGGCTGCGGGATGATCGCGGTGCGCACGTCGCTCGTGGCGCGCGATCTGCCGGATAACCTGAGCGGGCTGCGCAGCGCCATCGAACAGGCCGTCCCGCACGGGCGCACCACAGGGCGCGGCCAGCGTGATAAAGGCGCGTGGTCGAACACGCCGCAGGATGTGGACCACCACTGGGCATCGCTTGCGCCGCGCTTTAAACGCCTGACGGATAAATATCCCAACCTGTTGAAGACTAACAATCATCAGCATCTGGGAACGCTCGGTACGGGTAATCACTTTATCGAGATCTGCCTTGATGAGCAGGAGCGCGTGTGGGTGATGCTGCACAGCGGATCGCGCGGCGTGGGTAACGCCATCGGCACCCATTTTATCGGGCTTGCGCAGAAAGATATGCAGCGCCATATGGCGAATCTGCCGGACCGCGATCTCGCCTATTTTGAAGAGGGCAGTAAGCACTACGCCGATTACATCGAGGCGGTGGAGTGGGCGCAGGATTTCGCGCGCCAGAACCGTGAAGTGATGATGAACCGCGTGCTGGCGGCGCTTTCCTCGATTATCACGAAGCCGTTTATGACGCAGCAGGAGGCCGTGAACTGCCACCATAACTATGTGCAGAAAGAGACGCATTTTGGTGAAGAGATCCTGGTGACGCGCAAAGGCGCGGTGTCGGCGCAAAAAGGCCAGATGGGCATCATTCCGGGCTCCATGGGCGCGAAAAGCTTTATCGTGCGCGGGCTGGGAAACGAAGAGAGCTTTTGTTCATGCAGCCACGGCGCAGGGCGCGCGATGAGCCGTACCGCGGCGAAAAAACGCTTCACGGTGGAAGATCAAATCCGCGCCACGGCGCACGTGGAGTGCCGTAAAGACAGCGATGTCATTGATGAGATCCCGATGGCGTATAAAGACATCGACGCCGTAATGGCCGCGCAGTCGTCGCTGGTGGAAATTGTGCATACGCTGCGTCAGGTCGTGTGCGTGAAAGGATAATTTTTAAGGAAAAATGATGGAACTGAACGGGGTGGATGCCGCTATGCGCGAGCGCGTGCGGCAGGTGTTAAACGAGGTGGAAACAAAGTATGGCGTGAAGGTGCTTTACGCCTGTGAATCGGGCAGTCGTGGCTGGGGTTTTGCCTCGCCGGACAGCGACTACGACGTGCGCTTTCTCTATGTGCATTCGCCGGAGTGGTATTTACGGGTCGATGCGCCGCGCGATGTCATCGAACTGCCCATCGACGACACGCTCGACGTCTGCGGCTGGGAGTGGCGCAAGGCGCTCGGGCTGCTCAAGCGGGCGAACCCGACGCTTATCGAGTGGCTCGACTCTCCCATCGTCTACCGGCAGGATGAGACCGCCATCGGCGCGCTGCGCGACCAGGTGCCGCAGTGGTTCTCTGCTGAGCGTGCGCGCTGGCACTACTACTCGATGGCCCGCAAAAACTTTCACAGTTATTTGCAGGGCGAGACGGTGCGGCTGAAGAAATATTTCTACGTGCTGCGCCCGCTGCTGGCGGTGCGCTGGGTGGAAGCGGGTAAGGGCGCGCCGCCGATGCGCTTTCGCACGCTGCTGGAGGGTACGGTGAACGATCCGCTGCTGCGGGCGGAAATCGACACGTTGCTTGCCGCCAAACAGCGAGCGGGTGAGGCCGAGTACGGCGCACCGATGCCGCGGATACACGCGTTTATCGCTGCAGAGCTGGCGCGCGGCGAAACGCCGCCGGAGCTGCCGCAGAGTGAAAAGGCGCAGGCGAGTCTGTTAGATAAGCTGCTTTATGAAACGGTGATGGCCTGACAATGTCAGGCCATTTTTTTGGCTTACTCGAAGAGATTGTGGTGCAGCTTCTGGACGACCTGTTCGGCATCGTTGCCCGGCACCAGGAAGCAGAGGTTATAGCTCGACGCGCCGTAGCAAATCATGCGGATGTTAAACGGCTCCAGCACGCCAAACACCTCTTTGCCGACGCCGCAGGCTTTGGAGAGGTTATTGCCAATCAGCGCCACCAGCGCCAGGTTTTCTTCCACTTCCACGCGGCAGAGCGAGGAGAGCTCGGTCAGCAGCGCCTGCGTCAGCAGCGTATCGCCGGTTGACGTGGAGCCGGTGGTGTCGAGCGTCAGCGCCACGCTCACTTCCGACGTGGTGATCAGATCGACCGAAATATTATGGCGCGCCAGGATGCTGAACACTTCCGCGAGGAAACCGCGCGAGTGCAGCATGTTCAGGCTGTGGAGCGTCAGCAGCGTCTGCTTGCGGCGCAGTGCCAGCGCGCGGAACAGCGGCGGGTTGGTGGTTTTGTTGCACACCAGCGTGCCGCCTGCCTTTGGATCTTTGCTGGAGCCGACAAACACCGGAATGTCGCTGCGCACAGCGGGCAGCAGCGTCGCCGGGTGCAGCACTTTCGCGCCGAATGTCGCCATCTCGGCGGCTTCTTCAAAGGCGATTTCATCAATGCGTTTCGCGGCGGGCACCACGCGTGGATCGGTGGTGTAAATGCCCGGCACGTCGGTCCAGATATCCACGCGACGCGCTTTCAGCGCCTCGGCGAGCAGGGCGGCGGTATAGTCGCTGCCGCCGCGGCCAAGCGTGGTGGTGCGTCCTTTGGCTTCGCTGCCGATAAAACCCTGGGTGATAACTAGCCCTTCCGCCAGGCGCGGCGCGAGCTGCTGCGTGCAGAGTTCGGCGAGCGCCGCGATATCCGGCTCGGCGCGACCGAAGCGGTCGCTGGTGCGCATCACTTTACGCACGTCAAACCACAGCGCGTCCACGCCGCGCTCGCGCAGGATCTCGACAAACAGCAGGGTGGACATCAGCTCGCCGTGGCTGACCAGCTCATCGGTAAGCGCGGTGGAGGTCGCAAGCGACGCGGCTTCGGAAAGCGTGGCGATGTTTTCCAGCAGGCGATCAATCTCTTCGCGGATAACCGTCGGGTTTTGCAGGCGTTCCAGAATGTCGTACTGAATTTTGCGGATGGCGTCGAGCTTTACATAGCGCTCTGTCGCTTCGGGGCCTTCTGCCAGCGCCACCAGCAGGTTGGTGATCCCGGCGGAGGCGGAAAGCACCACCAGACGGACGTGACCGTCGTCCAGAACGACATCGGCGCTGCGGTTCATGGCGTCGAAATCCGCCACGCTGGTGCCGCCAAATTTAGCGACCACTAAAGAATCTGTCATAACAACCTCGTGTCAGGGCGCCATTCATCATGTATGGCGGAATCTGTTCAGCCTGGGCACAAGGAAAGCGCAGTAAAGGGGCGGACGCAGGAGGATAAAACCAACGTTACGATACACCCAGAAGCGCTCCACCTTGCGAAACGTTCGACTGCCGTCGTTTCGGGTGACAGCCCAGGGGATTCAGCCCCTGCAGCCGATGACGCGCCTTACCAGACAGCGCGCCATCTCGGCGTCGTTCCCCCTCGCGTGTGGTCGTAGGACGGGTTCCTCGCACACGTTACCTGGCCGACGCGCCTCTTCCGGTTTTCCTTCATATTTCAGGCTGTGGCGGCGTTGGTTGCGCTTGCTCACCCCAGTCACATACTTTTGTATGCTCCTGGGGATGCGCGCGCTTACCGCCTTGCCACACCCCGAACTATTTTGGAAAACAATGATTTTCGTCCTGTTTGTGGCTACGCGTGTGTTGGCTTTCCTCGCTCACCCCAGTCACATACTTTTGTATGCTCCTGGGGATTCGCTGCGTCGCCGCCTGCGTGTAACCCCACACCGTTTGAAAATCGTGTTCTCTTTCTTTCTCAGGCTATGGCGGCATTAGTTGCACTTGCCATACCCGAACTCATCTGAAAAACGCTGACGCCGTGCTGCTGTTTTATTGCCGTAATGCGCAAAACCCTAAGCGGGCGTCAGAGGCGGCTTCAGGTTGCGTAAGCAAGTAACTAAAGCCGCAGAAAAAAACAGGCCAGGCGTGCGCAGGGCGCGTCGGGCCGGTACTTATTCATAAATAAAGGGTTGGCCGGGGGATTGTCAACGATACGGTCATGGGGATTTTTCATATTACGCAGGCTGCCAGGAAAATAACTTATAACGGCTATACTTTTCTCTTGTCGCCGGGGAGGCTGGCGTCCGGCCTTATGATAAAAATCATCACAATTTCAGCGACTGGCGCTACAATCGACCGCAGTCACAATTCTCAAATCACAAGAGTATTGCTATGAAAAACATCAACCCAACGCAGACTTCTGCCTGGCAGGCACTACAAAATCACTTCGACGCGATCAAGGATGTCACCCTCGCTGAGCTCTTCGCGAAAGACGCTGACCGCTTCGGTAAATTCTCCGCCACCTTCAACGATCAGATGCTGGTGGACTACTCCAAAAACCGCATCACGGAAGAAACCCTCAGCAAGCTGCTGGACCTGGCAAAAGAGACCGATCTGGCGGGTGCCATTAAATCGATGTTCTCCGGCGAGAAGATCAACCGCACTGAAGACCGCGCCGTACTGCACGTCGCACTGCGCAACCGCAGCAATACGCCGATTCTGGTAGACGGCAAAGATGTGATGCCGGAAGTGAACGCCGTGCTGGAGAAGATGAAAAAATTCTCCGAGGCCATTATCTCCGGCGAATGGAAAGGCTATACCGGCAAACCCATCACTGACGTGGTGAACATCGGTATCGGCGGCTCTGACCTCGGCCCGTTCATGGTGACCGAAGCGCTGCGCCCGTACAAAAATCACCTCAACATGCACTTTGTTTCTAACGTCGACGGCACCCACATCGCCGAAGTGCTGAAAAAAGTGAACCCGGAAAGCACCCTGTTCCTGGTGGCGTCCAAAACCTTCACCACCCAGGAAACCATGACCAACGCTCACAGCGCGCGTGACTGGTTCCTGAAAACCGCCGGTGACGAAAAGCACGTGGCGAAGCACTTCGCGGCGCTCTCTACCAACGCGAAAGCGGTCGGCGAATTTGGCATTGATACGGCCAACATGTTTGAGTTCTGGGACTGGGTCGGCGGCCGTTACTCCCTGTGGTCGGCGATTGGCCTCTCCATCATTCTGTCCGTGGGTTACGACAACTTTGTTGAGCTGCTCTCCGGCGCGCACGAGATGGATAAACACTTCTCCACCACGCCGTTTGAGAAAAACCTGCCGGTGCTGCTGGCGCTGATTGGCATCTGGTACAACAACTTCTTTGGTGCCGAAACCGAAGCGATTCTGCCGTACGACCAGTACATGCACCGTTTCGCGGCGTACTTCCAGCAGGGCAATATGGAATCCAACGGCAAATACGTTGACCGTGACGGCAACGCCGTGGATTACCAGACCGGCCCGATTATCTGGGGTGAGCCGGGCACTAACGGCCAGCACGCGTTCTATCAGCTGATCCACCAGGGCACTAAACTGGTGCCGTGCGATTTCATCGCGCCGGCGATTACGCACAACCCGCTCTCTGATCACCATCAGAAATTGCTCTCGAACTTCTTCGCCCAGACCGAAGCGCTGGCGTTCGGTAAATCCCGCGACGTGGTGGAACAAGAGTTCCGCGACCAGGGCAAAGATCCGGCTCAGCTGGAAAACGTGGTGCCGTTCAAGGTGTTTGAAGGCAACCGCCCGACCAACTCTATTCTGCTGCGTGAAATCACTCCGTTCAGCCTGGGCGCGCTGATTGCGCTCTACGAGCACAAAATCTTCACCCAGGGCGCCATTCTGAACATCTTCACCTTCGACCAGTGGGGCGTGGAGCTGGGCAAACAGCTTGCTAACCGCATTCTGCCGGAACTGGGTGATAACAAAGAAATCGCCAGCCACGACAGCTCCACCAACGGCTTAATTAACCGTTATAAAGCCTGGCGTGGTTGATTTTAAATAAGCGTGTCAAATAAGCGTAATGATGCCGGCAATATGCCGGCATTTTTTTCTCAGATAAATCTTGTTGTTCGCCCACGTCCCGCTACTCTTTAATCTTGAGGTTAATCCGAAAATCGCCGTGCCCGTCTTCTGCACGCCTGAAATGTTTCAGATAAACCGGATTTCCATTTTGCAGGAATATATTATAACAAGTTGAAAAACAGGCGATTTATATAAAATCTATTACGCCATCCTGCGCCATTTGTCTAATTATCCTAAAACCCTGTGCCTATTTCCCTGTGTCGTAAACCGGCAGGGGTTGTTGTGTATACTCGGAAGCGCCTGAAAAGCTTTTCAGGTAAATCTCCATTCATTCAATGAAGGGAAATTGATATGAAGAAAATCCTTAGTGGCGTTTTCGCCATTGCAGCGCTTGGCGCTGTCTCAGCCCAGGCTGCACCGGTTAGCGTCGGTGAAGCGGCAGGCTCGGCAGCGACCTCCGTGTCGGTTGGCAGCTCCAGCGCCACCGCGTCAAGCACTGTAGGGTCGGTTGTTGGTGTGGCGCTTGCCGCCACCGGCGGCGGCGATGGTTCCAACACCGGGACCACGACCACCACCACCACCAGCACTGCCACCCAGTAAACCCTTCGGGGGCTTTAACCATAACCACACTACGGTGTGGTTATTTTGACTTTTTTTGGGGAAATATCGTGAAGCGACTCGCGATTGTGTTGATGTGCCTGATGATTCAGGCCTGCTCCACCACGACCAAGGGACTCGGCAATTCACTCAGGCAAAGTATTTTCGGCCCGGATGGCGTGCAGCTCACGGATGAAGATATCCAGAACATGCCCTACGCCAGCCAGTACATGACGCTGAATAACGGCCCGCAACTTTTTGTGGTGCTCGCTTTTTCTGAAAACGGCCAGCAAAAATGGGTGACGCAGGACCGCGCGACGATCGTGACGCAGCATGGCCGCGTCGTGAAAACCTTAAGCCTCGCCGATAACCTGATAGACATTAACAACCTGGCGGCCGATCCGCTGGCGCACGCAAATCAGATTATCGACGGCGCAAGCTGGACGCGCACGATGGGCTGGACGGAACGCCATCAGGTGCGTTACGCCACCGCCCGCTCCACCTTTACCTGGGATGGTACCGATACCCTGAAAGTGGGCAGCGACATCACGCCGGTGCGCATTCTGGATGAAGAAGTGACCACAGAAGCCGCCACCTGGCACAACCGCTTCTGGGTGGACAGCGATGGGCAGATTCGTCAGTCAAAACAATATCTGGGTGCGGGGTATTTTCCGATCACCACCATTCTGTTGAAGGCAGCGAAATAATGAAAACCACACTTATCGCTTCGCTGATTTTTAGCCTCGGCAGCTTTTGCGCTTTCGCCGACGGCACCATTACCGTTTATCGGGACCATGCACAGCCGCTAAAAGTTTCCGGCGCGAAACATCTCGCCGATCTGGTTTCTCAACCGCAGTTAGCTGGCAGCTGGTGGCTGGGTGCGGTTATCAGCGAACGTCAGGCAAGCGTTGAGGCGCAGGCGCAGCATCAGGTGCTGTTAAATCGCCTCGCGTCTCTTGCCGCCGAAGAGGGCGGCGATGACGGCGCGGCGATTAACCGCGTGCGCCAGCAGTTACAGGCCATCAAAGTGACAGGCCGTCAGAGAGTGATCCTCGACCCGGACCGCGTGCGGGTGCGTCCGCACAACAACCCGCCGCTGGAAGGCGATTACGAGCTGTGGGTGGGCCCGCAGCCGTCCACCATTACGCTTGTCGGGCTCGTCAGCGCGCCTGGCAAAAAAACGTTTACGCCCGGCAAACCGGTGACCGATTACCTGGACGACGTCAGCCGTCTGAGCGGTGCCGAGCGCAGCTACGCGTGGCTGATTCAGCCGACCGGGCGCGTGGAAAAGGTGCCGGTGGCGTACTGGAATAAGCGCCACGTAGAGCCGATGCCCGGCAGCATTCTGTATGTCGGCTTCGCTGACCATACGTTTACCTCAGCGTATGACGGGCTGAACGAGCAAATCATCTCTTCTCTGACGCATCGGATACCGGATTAATGAAAAAACATTACTACTTCAGCCTGCTGGCGCTGGCGGTCGCTTCCGCCTGTCATGCCGAAACGTATCCGGCACCGGTGGGCCCTTCGCAGTCAGATTTCGGCGGCGTCGGCCTGATGCAGACGCCGACGGCGCGCATGGCGCGCGAGGGCGAGCTGAGCCTGAACTATCGCGATAACGATCAGTATCGTTACTACTCCGCGTCCATTCAGCTCTTTCCGTGGCTGGAAACCACGCTGCGCTACACCGACGTGCGTACCCGCGAATACTCCAACGTGGATGCGTTCTCCGGCGACCAGACCTATAAAGATAAAGCGTTCGATCTCAAGCTGCGCCTGTGGGAAGAGGGCTACTGGCTGCCGCAGGTGGCGGTGGGCGCGCGCGATATCGGCGGTACGGGGCTGTTTGACGCCGAATATCTGGTCGCCAGCAAAGCCTGGGGGCCGTTTGATTTCTCGCTCGGTCTCGGCTGGGGCTATCTCGGTACGAGCGGCAACGTGAAGAACCCGCTCTGTCAGTACGACGATAAATTCTGCTACCGCGACCCGAGCTATCAGCGCGCGGGCTCCATTGACGGCAGCACCATGTTCCACGGCCCGGCGGCGATTTTCGGCGGTATCGAATACCAGACGCCGTGGCAGCCGCTGCGCCTGAAGCTGGAGTATGAAGGCAACAACTATACCCAGGACTTCGCGGGCAAAATCGATCAGAAAAGCAAATTCAACGTGGGCGCGATTTACCGCGTCGCCGACTGGGCGGACGTTAACCTGAGCTACGAGCGCGGCAACACCGTGATGTTCGGCTTCACGCTGCGCACCAACTTTAACGATCTGCGCCCGTCTTACACCGACAACCGTCGTCCTGAATACGATCCGCAGCCGCAGGACGCGGTGTTGCAGCACAGCGTGGTGGCGAACCAGCTCACTTCGCTGAAATACAACGCCGGGCTTAACGATCCGCAGATTCAGGTGAAGGGCGATACGCTTTACGTGACGGGCGAGCAGTATAAATATCGTGATTCGCGTGAAGGGATCGAGCGCGCCAACCGCATCATCATGAATGACCTGCCGCAGGGCGTGAACCGTATCCGCGTGACCGAAACGCGCCTTAACATGCCGCAGGTCACAACAGAGACTGACGTGGCGAGCCTGAAGCGTCATCTGGAAGGTGAGCCACTCGGCCATGAGACGCCGCTCGCACAGCAGCGCATGACGCCGGTCGTTGCCGAGAACCCGGAACAGGGCTGGTATATCGAGAAATCGCGCTTTAATGTCGCGATAAACCCGGTTCTGAACCAGTCCATCGGCGGCCCGGAAAACTTCTACATGTACCAGTTGGGCCTGATGGGCACCGCCGACTGGTGGATGACCGACCACCTGCTGACGTCCGGCAGCGTGTTTGTGAACCTCGCGAATAACTACGACAAGTTCAACTACACCGACCCGAAAGATAATTCGCCACTGCCGCGCGTGCGTACCCGCGTGCGTGAATATGTGGAGAACAACTATTACGTTAACAACCTGCAGGCGAACTACTTCCAGCATCTGGGCGGCGATTTCTACGGCCAAATCTACGCGGGCTATCTGGAAACCATGTATGCCGGCGCGGGCGCGGAAGTGCTGTGGCGTCCGGTGGACAGCAACTGGGCGTTCGGTATCAACGGCAACTACGTGAAACAGCGCGACTGGACCAGCCCGCAGAATATGATGAAATTCACCGATTACAGCGTGAAAACCGGTCATCTGACCGCGTACTGGACGCCGCCATTTGCGCAGGATGTGCTGATTAAAGCGAGCGTCGGGCAGTATCTGGCAGGCGATAAGGGCGGCACGCTGGAGGTCGCGAAACACTTCGACAGCGGAATTGTGGTGGGCGCGTACGCGACTATCACTAACGTGTCGCCGGAGGAGTACGGTGAGGGCGATTTCACCAAGGGCGTGTATGTGTCGGTGCCGTTTGATCTCTTCACCACAAGCCCGACCCGCAGCCGCGCGGCGATCGGCTGGACGCCGCTCACCCGTGACGGCGGCCAGATGCTGGGCCGTAAGTTTGATCTCTATAGCATGACCAGCGATAAGAGCCTGAATTTCCGGTAATCGTGCGGTGGTTCCGGTTACGGAGCGGTGAGGGGTATGTGGGATGGTGGGTGCGCTTTGCTTACCCACCCTACGGGTGATTCATGTTAGACGGTGGGTGCGCTTCGCTTATCCACCCTACGGACGGCCCATGTTTAACGGTGGGGTGATATTTTGTAGGGCGGGTAAGCGTAGCGCACCCGCCACGCAATGTAATGACTACAATCGCCGCAACAACCGCGCCGGGTTACCGGCGTAAACGCCTTTCTCGGTAATCGACCTCGTCACCACGCTGCCTGCGCCAATCACCGCGCCGTCACAAATCGACACCGCGAGAATGGTCGCATTGCTGCCAATCGACACGCCATTACCAATCACAATCCGCCCCCAATTCTCGCTGTCCGGGTCCGGCTTGCCGTCGCGAAACATATCGTTGGCGAACATCACACCGTGGCCGATAAAACAATCTTCCCCGATGGTCACGTACTCGCAAATAAACGTATGCGACTGCACCCGCGTACCGCGACCGATGCGGGAATGGCGCTGGATCTCTACAAACGGGCCGATAAACACTTCATCGCCCAGCTCGCAGCCATACACGTTGGCAGGCTGATAAATCACCACGTCGCGCCCGACGGTCACATCGCGCACGGCCACTTCACGCCATTCCGGCACGGGATTCGTCATCACGCACGCTCCCGCGCAATACGCGCGGCAATCTGCACCAGCGCGGCGCGCGGGCTGGTGAGCAGTTTAGGGTGGCTGAAATAACGCTCCGCGCCCGCCATCGAAGCCTGCGCCAGCGCCACACAACCCGCGCCGCGCGCGAAAGCCTGCTGAGCGGCTTCGGCGACGCGCTGGTGAAAGGCGTCATTCTGGCCGCTCTCAAACAGCGCCCAGGCGTCGGGAATAAGCTCAACACCGAGCGGCGTGGTCGGCGGGAGTGTTGCACGAAACAGCGCGGCGGTCGGGTGCAGCGTGGTTGGCGCGGCGCAGAGCACCACGACGGGCTGTCCGGCGGTCACCGTCGCCTGCGCCAGCGCGCGGTCAACACGCATAATGCCCGGGTCCTGCGCGAGGAAATCGGCGGCACCGCCGAGCGTGGAGCAGGTGAGCAGCACCACATCGGCATCGGTACGCAGATCGGCGAGCGCGGCTATCGTCTCTTTTTCAATCTCAGGCGTGACGCCACCTGCGGCTTGCGCCTGTTCGAGCAGATGCGGCATCACTTTATGGGTTAAGGCGTCTTGCGGGAGATCCAGCGCACGGGCGGCCTCATCAAAAATCGCCACGTTACTTTGCGCCGTATGCAGGCAGGCTATTTTCATCTTCTTTCCCTGTTATCAGTAAGCGTTACGGTGCCAGCCTCTCGCGGGCCGGGCAAAACCTGAACCTTTAACTATAGACGCTCGCTGCGTTTTTAGTCTTGCCACAGCCCGAGCGCCCATAAAAAAAGGCGGCCCGCGGGCCGCCGAAAACAACTTCTTAGTCAGGGATACAATGGTACTACAGTGGCAAAATAACGATGAAGAGACTTAACCTTTAACCCCGCCCGCCGTGAGGCCGCTTACCAGCCAGCGCTGCGCCAGCAGGAAGACCACGGTAATCGGGATAGCTGACAGCACGGCCGCCGCCGCGAAATCGCCCCACAGGTAGTTTTGCGGGTTGAGATATTGCTGCATGCCGACCGCCAGCGTGTAGCTGTCGACATCGCGCAGCAGCAGCGAGGCGACCGGCACTTCGGTAATCGCGCCGATAAACGAAAGAATAAAGACCACCGCAAGAATAGGCACCGACAGCGGCAGCAGGACCAGGCGGAACGCCTGCCACGGTGTCGCGCCATCCAGCGCCGCCGCTTCTTCAAGCGATCCGTCGATGGTTTCGAAATAGCCTTTGATCGTCCAGACATGCAGCGCGATGCCGCCCAGATAGGCGAAGATCACGCCGCCGTGCGTATTAAGCCCGATAAACGGAATGTACTGGCCGAGACGGTCAAACAGGGCGTAGAGCGCCACCAGCGACAGCACCGCCGGGAACATCTGGAAAATCAACATGCCTTTCAGCAGCGCGCCTTTACCCGGGAAACGCATACGGGCGAAGGCATAAGCGCAGGTAGTGGAGAGTGCCACGATGCCTGCCGCGGTAATACCCGCGATTTTCACGGAGTTCCACAGCCACAGCAGCACCGGGAACGGCGGCGGCGTGACGCGGCCGTCGGCATGCTCCACGCTGAAACCGAGCGCCAGCCGCCAGTGCTCCCAGGAAATTTGATCCGGGATGAGGCTACCGGTCGCGAAGTTGCCGGGGCGCAGCGAAATCGCCACGACCATCAACAGCGGGAACATAATGGCGGCGATAAACGCCAGCAGCAGCAGGTGAGTTGCCAGCAGACGCAGCTTTTGCGATTTGGGTTGCACCATAGCCATGTGGGATCTCCTTAATCAAACTTAATGCGCGTGGCTTTGAGGTTCACGACCGCCAGCGCGCCCACCAGCAGGAAGATAAGCGTGGCGATAGCCGCCGCGAGGCCAAAGTCCTGACCGCCGCCGCCTTCAAAGGCGATACGCCAGGTGTAGCTCACCAGCAGGTCGGTATAGCCCGCAGGCGTGGTGGTGCCGATGCGGTCCGGGCCGCCGTTGGTCAACAGCAGGATCAGCACGAAGTTATTAAAGTTAAACGCGAAGCTTGCGATCATCAGCGGCGTCAGCGGCTTGATAAGCAACGGGAATGTGATTTTAAAGAAGTTCTGGAACGGGCCGGCGCCGTCCATCGCGGAAGCCTCATAGAGATCGTCCGGGATCGCTTTCAAAAGCCCCATGCAGAGGATCATCATGTACGGGTAGCCAAGCCAGGTGTTGACGATGATGATCATGGCGCGCGCGGTGGTCGGGTCGGTAAACCACGCCGGTTTGATGCCAAACAGCGCGCTCAGCATCATGTTGATTTCACCAAAGCTCTGGTTAAACAGCCCCTTGAAAATCAGAATGGAAATAAACGACGGCACCGCATACGGCAGGATGAGTAGCACGCGGTAGATGGCTTTACCCTTCAGCGATTCCCACTGCACCAGGCATGCCAGCACCATGCCGACCGCCACCGTCAGCACGACGGTCAGTGCCGCGAAAACAACCGTCCAGACGAAGATAGCCATAAACGGTTTCTGGATGCCTTCATCGGCAAAGACGCGCAGGAAGTTATCCCAGCCGATCGTCACGGTATAACCCGGGCTCAGCTTCTCATCGCCCCACTGGCCGTCGGCGTTCACCGCCTGATAAAAGCCGATGTCATTATTCGGGCGGTATTTCACGCCGCTCTGGTTATTAGTGAGCGTGCCGTCATCGGCGAGTGTATAGAGCGGACGGGTGCCGGAGAACTGGCGCAGCGAGCTCATAACGAGCTGGCTTTTGTCCGGCAGTTCAGCGGTGAGCTGGTTCAGTGCCTGACGATTTTGCGTGATGATGCGAAGGCTGGCGCGTTCGCCTTCTGGCAGGGCAGGCGCGGCGGAAAGCTTCAGTTTCTGCTCGCCGCCAAATTTAAACGGTTCAGAGATATAGTAGTTGCCGCTGGCGCTGTCCGTAAGGGCGAGACGCCACTGATCGCCTGCGGGATACAGGCCAAAGGTATAGCTTTCGCCTGCCTGATATTTACGATCCATCAGCACTTCACGCGCGCGCTCCTGCGTGAGCTGGTTGGTGCTGCTGTAGTTGGTAAAGGCGATGGCGATGGTGCAGGCGAGCGGAAAGAGCACGAACAGCCCCATGCCCGCGAGACCCGGATAAACATAACGCCACGCGTAGGCGCGGCGATTCGCGAAGATGTAGAGGCCAATTGAGCTTAAAATCAGCGTCATGATGGCGAACAGGTATTCCCCCTGTGCGTACATTAAAACGACAAGGTAACCCACCAGTAAGCCCAGCAGACCAATCGCCGACCATTTCAGCGCGTCGCTTTGCCACCAGTGTTTCTTTTTAATGACATCCATGGGGATAATCCTCAACAACGATGAAAACGTAGGTGTGGCCGTGCCACGGTGTAACTCTTTACAGGGTGTGGTGGGCGCGCGTCGCTAACCCACCTGCTTTTTTCGTGGGTGCGCGTCGCTTACCCACCCTACAGGGTGTTTGTGGGTGCGCGTCGCTTACCCACCCTACAGGGTGTTTGTGGGTGCGCTGCGCTTACCCACCGTAACTCTCTGAGAATGATGTTGTACGGCGGGTAAGCAACGCGCACCCGCCATTTTCCAAAAGGGTTACTTCGCGATACGGCCCTGCGCGTCTTTCAGCGCGGCGTCCACGGTCTGACGACCGGTTACGGCGTTGATGACGGCGGTACGTACGGCATACCAGAATGCGGACATTTGCGGCACGTTAGGCATAATTTCACCGGTTTTCGCGTTCGCCATGGTGGCGGCGATGCGCGGATCTTTCTCCAGTTTCTCCTGGTAAGATTTCAGCGCGACGGCACCCAGCGGCTTGTCTTTATTTACCGCTTCCAGACCCTGGTCGGTCAGCAGGTAGTTTTCCAGGAACTCTTTCGCCAGCTCTTTGTTCGGGCTGGCGGCGTTAATACCTGCGCTCAGCACGCCCACGAACGGTTTAGACGGTTTGCCTTTGAAGGTTGGCAGCTGCGCCACGCCGTAATTGACTTTGCTCTTGTCGATGTTGGCCCACGCCCACGGACCGTTGATGGTCATGGCGGTTTCGCCTTTGTTAAACGCCGCTTCCGCGATGGAATAATCGGTGTCGGCGTTCATGTGTTTATCTTTGATAAGCTGAACCAGGAAGTTCAGGCCCGCTTTCGCGCCTGCGGTATCCACGCCGACGTTTTTCACGTCATACTTGCCGTTTTCAAACTTAAACGCGTAACCGCCGTCCGCCGCGATGATCGGCCACGTGAAGTACGGCTCCTGCAGGTTGAACATCAGCGCGCTCTTGCCTTTCGCCTTCAGTTCTTTATCGAGTTTCGGGATCTCTTCCCAGGTTTTCGGCGGGTTCGGCACCAGGTCTTTGTTGTAAATCAGCGACAGCGATTCCACGGCAACCGGGTAGGCAATGATTTTGCCGTTATAGCGCACGGCATCCCACGTGAACGGGTAGAGTTTGTCCTGGAACGCTTTCTCCGGCGTGATTTCCGCTAGCAGGCCAGACTGCGCGTAGCCGCCAAAACGGTCGTGCGCCCAGAAAATAATGTCCGGACCGTCGCCGGTCGCGGCCACCTGCGGATATTTCTCTTCGAGTTTATCCGGGTGCTCAACGGTCACTTTGATGCCGGTGTCTTGTTCAAACTTCTTACCCACTTCGGCCAGGCCGTTATAGCCTTTGTCGCCGTTGATCCAGATAACCAGCTTACCTTCTTCAATCTTGGCCAGAGCAGAGGCAGAAAAGAGCGCCGTCGTCAGCGCTGAGAGGGCGAGGAGGCGTACGCCGCTTTTAATTTTCATAACTCCTATCCTTTTAGTGGTTTGCGCGTGGATACACGTGTTGGCTTTACGTGTAACAGTCTGGGCATCTGACAAGCGCTTCTCATCCTCCTTTCCTCTACGCCCCACCGCCTCGTAGTGTGATCTGCATAACATAAGTGGATTTTCTGTGGCCTCGCGCACAGAAAACCGCTGCGTTTTTTGCCGGTTACATCACGAAAATCGCCGCGAGCCGCCCGGCCGCAGGACGGCTGACAACCCCTCATCCTCCCGTCTCCTCCCCCATAAAAAAGGCGGGGGTGGAGGATGGCTCGCCCTCGCGTAAGGCGCATAGTGCCGTCAACGTGTTTTTCCCGCGGCAAGCGGGTGAAGTAGACAAGGGAGAAGGGAATGGCAGGCGTTCAGCTTCGCAACGTAACAAAAGCCTGGGGCGATGTGGTGGTATCAAAGGATATCAATCTCGATATCACCGAAGGCGAGTTTGTCGTATTTGTCGGGCCGTCGGGCTGCGGAAAATCCACGCTGCTGCGTATGATTGCCGGGCTTGAGACCATCACCAGCGGCGATTTGCATATCGGCGGCAAGCTTATGAACGACGTGCCGCCCGCCGAGCGCGGCGTGGGGATGGTGTTTCAGTCTTACGCGCTCTATCCGCATCTGTCCGTGGCTGAAAACATGTCTTTTGGCCTGAAGCTGGCAGGTGCCCGCAAAGAAACCATCAACCAGCGCGTCACTCAGGTGGCGGAAGTGCTGCAACTGGCGCACCTGCTGGATCGTCGTCCGAAAGCGCTCTCCGGCGGTCAGCGTCAGCGTGTGGCGATTGGCCGTACGCTGGTGGCGGAGCCTTCCGTATTCCTGCTCGATGAGCCGCTCTCAAACCTCGACGCCGCGCTACGCGTGCAGATGCGTATTGAGATCTCCCGTCTTCACAAGCGCCTTAAGCGCACCATGATTTATGTCACCCACGATCAGGTCGAAGCGATGACGCTCGCCGACAAAATCGTGGTGCTGGACGCAGGCCGCGTCGCCCAGGTGGGCAAGCCGCTGGAGCTTTATCACTACCCGGCAGATCGCTTCGTCGCGGGCTTTATCGGCTCGCCGAAAATGAACTTCCTGCCGGTGAAAGTCACCGCCACCGCTATCGATCAGGTGCAGGTGGAGCTGCCGAACCGCCAGCTGGTCTGGCTGCCGGTGGAAAGTACCCATGTTCAGGTGGGTGCCAATATGTCTCTTGGCATTCGCCCCGAACACCTTCTGCCGAGTGATATCGCCGATGTGACGCTGGAAGGCGAGGTGCAGGTGGTCGAACAGTTAGGTCATGAAACTCAGATTCATATCCAAATCCCTGCGCTGCGTCAGAACCTGGTCTACCGCCAGAATGACGTCGTGCTGGTAGAAGAGGGCGCCACATTCGCTATCGGCTTGCCGCCGGAGCGTTGTCATCTTTTTCGGGAAGATGGCACCGCCTGTCGTCGGTTGCATAAAGAGCCGGGCCTTTAAGCGCCCCCGCTTACAAAGAAAAGCAATGATCTCAGGAGATAGAATGATGATAACTCTGCGTAAACTCCCTCTGGCTGTGGCCGTGATGGCGGGCATTTTCGCCGCTCAGGCCTCGGCTGTGGACTTCAAAGGTTATGCCCGTTCCGGCATCGGCTGGACCGGCAGTGGCGGCGAACAGCAGTGCTTCCAGGCGACCGGTGCCGGCGCTAAATACCGTCTGGGTAACGAATGTGAAACCTATGCGGAACTTAAATTAGGCCAGGAAGTATGGAAAGAGGGCGATAAGAGCTTCTACTTCGATACTAACGTAGCGTACTCCGTTGCTCAGCAAAATGACTGGGAAGCCACCAGCCCGGCGTTCCGTGAAGCTAACGTTCAGGGTAAAAACCTGATTGACGCCCTGCCGGGTTCAACCATCTGGGCCGGTAAACGCTTCTATCAGCGTCACGACGTTCACATGATCGACTTCTACTACTGGGATATTTCCGGCCCGGGCGCAGGTATTGAAAACGTCGATCTGGGCTTTGGTAAGCTCTCTGTTGCGGCAACCCGTTCCTCTGAAGCTGGCGGTTCTGCGACTTTCCAGAGCGACAGCATTTATGATTACAACAAGAGCACGGCTAACGACGTCTTTGACGTACGTTTAGGCAGCCTGGAAGTAAACCCGGGCGGCACGCTGGAACTGGGTGTGGACTATGGCCGTGCCAACGCGCGTGACGACTACTATCTGGCTGACGATGCGACCAAAGACGGCTGGATGTTCACCGCTGAGCACGTTCAGACCATCGGTACTGGCTTCAACAAATTTGTGGTTCAGTATGCGACAGATGCGCTGACCTCTCAGGGCAAAGGGCTGTCTCAGGGCTCCGGCATTGGCATCAGCGATACCGATCCTAAGTTTGCGTATGCTCAGAACAACAACGGCCACATGCTGCGTTTAATCGATCACGGCTCAATTTCTATGGGCGATCGCTGGGACATGATGTATGTCGGTATGTATCAGGACATCGACTGGGATAACAACAACGGCACCCGCTGGTGGACCGTGGGTGTACGCCCGATGTTCAAATGGACGCCTATCATGAGCACCCTGCTGGAAGTTGGCTATGACAACGTGAAATCCCAGCGTACTGACGAAACCAACAACCAGTACAAAATCACCCTGGCGCAACAGTGGCAGGCAGGCGACAGCATCTGGTCTCGCCCGGCGCTGCGCGTGTTCGCAACCTATGCGAAGTGGGATGAAAAATGGGGTTATGACAAAACGGGTAACCCGAGCAACAACGCCAACTATGGCTACGCAGTTAAAGATGGCTTTAACGGCGGCAGCTTCGGCCGTGGCGACAATGATGAGTGGACCTTCGGTGCCCAGATGGAAATCTGGTGGTAATCACGCGTTAGTGTTGTAACAAGAGGGGCGAAAGCCCCTCTTAACCCTCATTGAAAAGTACAGATTTGCGGGAAGCGCGCTATTGCCTGGCTACCGTTTCCCTCTCCATCCGAGGTAATAAAAATGAAAAAACGTCTCGTCGCATTATGCTTAAGCGCAGGGCTGCTCGCAGGCCTGCCCGCCGTCAGCTTCGCTGATGTGAATATCGTGCCGCAGAACACTGCCGCGGCACCCGCTATCCCGACCGGTGAGTTACAGCGCCTGACCTGGACGCCCGTCGCGCAGTCGCAAACCCAGACCACCGATCTCGCCGCCGTGGGGCAAACCCTTAACGTACCGGGCATTAGCGGTAAAGTCGCCGCGTATAGTGTGCCGGCCAATATCGGCGAACTGACCATTACGCTCACCAGCCTTGCGAACAAACAGACCGGTATTTATGCCCCGAACGTGCTGGTGCTGGATCAAAACTTAACGCCAGCCGCGTACTTCCCGAGCAATTACTTTACCTATCAGGAGCCGGGCGTGGTCTCTGAAGACCGCCTCGAAGGGGTTATCAAGCTGACCCCTGCGCTGGGGCAGCAGAAACTGTACCTGCTGGTTTTCACCACGCCGCAGGATCTGCAGAAGACCACCACCATGACCAACCCGGCGAAGGCATACGCCAAAGGCGTGGGTAACGCTGTGCCAGATATCGCCGATCCGGTGGCGCGCCACACGCCTGACGGCAAGCTTAAACTGAAAGTAAGCACGAACTCCTCCTCCAGCGTTCTGGTCGGCCCGCTGTTTGGTTCTTCCGGCCCGTCGTCAGTGACGGTCGGCAACACCGCCGCACCAGCCACGGCCTATACCGCGCCAGCGCCTGCCGCACCGGCGGCTGCGCCCGCTCCTGCCGCGAAGCGCGAGCCGGTGCTTAACGACACCGAAGCCTATTTCAACCGCGCCATTAAAGAGGCGGTCGCGAAAGGCGATGTCGATAAAGCGCTGAAACTGTTGGATGAAGCAGAGCGTCTCGGCTCCACCACGGCGCGTCAGACTTTTATCAGCAGCGTAAAAGGCAAGGGGTGACAGTCTCCCCACGCTGCTGATGTTTGCAACACCTGGTGCGCTTGCGCGCACCTTTTTTCCTGGCGCAGCATGCCGTCCTGTTGCACCCATGTTGCGCTTTTGTTCGTACTCCTTGTTTCCCCGCCCCCGTTTTGCTGGTTCTGCGTTACAATACGTCCACTTTTGGCCCCGGAGAGTCACGCATGTCCCATCCCGCGCTGAGACAACTGCGCGCGTTGTCCTTTTTTGACGATATCAGCACGCTTGATAGTTCGCTGCTCGACTGGCTGATGCTGGAAGATTCCATGACCCGCCGTTTCGAAGGCTTTTGCGAGCGCGTGACGGTCGACATGCTGTTTGAGGGCTTTGTCGGCCCCGAGGCGCTGGAGGAAGAGGGCGAGTTTTTGCCTGATGAGCCGCGCTACTGGCTGCGCGAAATTCTGCTGTGCGGCGACGGCGTGCCCTGGCTGGTCGGGCGCACAGTGGTGCCGGAGTCTACACTTTGTGGGCCGGAGCTGGCGTTGCAGCAGCTCGGTACCACGCCGCTGGGCCGTTATCTGTTTACCTCATCCACCCTCACGCGTGATTTTATCCAGCCGGGCCGCAGCGACGAACTCTGGGGACGCCGCTCTCTGCTGAGGCTTTCCGGCAAACCGCTGCTGCTGACTGAACTGTTTTTACCTGCATCACCTTTGTACGGAGAGGAAAAATAATGGAGTGGAGCCTGACGCAGAATAAGCTGCTCGCCTATCACCGCCTGATGCGCACCGATAAGCCGATCGGCGCGTTACTGCTGCTCTGGCCGACGCTGTGGGCGCTCTGGGTGGCATCGCCCGGCGTGCCGCCGCTGTGGATACTTGCGGTGTTTGTGGCGGGCGTCTGGCTGATGCGTGCCGCAGGCTGCGTGGTGAATGATTATGCCGACCGCAAATTTGACGGGCACGTGAAGCGCACCGCGCACCGGCCTCTGCCAAGCGGTGACGTGACCGAAAAAGAGGCGCGAAACCTGTTCGTCATCCTGGTGCTGCTGTCGTTTTTGCTGGTGCTGACGCTGAATGTGAAAACTATTCTGCTCTCTGTGGCAGCGCTGGCGCTGGCCTGGATGTATCCGTTTATGAAGCGCTACACCCATCTGCCGCAGGTGGTGCTGGGCGCGGCGTTTGGCTGGTCGATTCCCATGGCGTTTTGCGCGGTGAGCGAGTCGCTGCCGTTAAGCTGCTGGCTGATGTTTTTCGCCAATATCTGCTGGGCGGTGGCGTACGACACGGAATATGCAATGGTCGATCGTGACGACGATGTGAAAATCGGCGTGAAGTCGACAGCCATCCTCTTCGGGCGTCACGACAAGCTGATAATCGGACTGCTGCAGATAGCCGTGCTGGCGCTGCTTGGCGCAGTCGGCTGGCTGAACGGTCTGGGGGCGTTTTACTATGCCGGTCTTGCAGGCGCGGGCGCGCTGTTTATCTGGCAGCAAAAAATCATCGCCGGGCGCGATCGCGACGCCTGTTTCCGCGCGTTTTTGAACAATAACTACGTGGGGCTGCTGGTGTTTATCGGCCTGGCGCTAAGTTATCTGAAGTTCTGATAAAAGCGGGGAAACCCGCTTTTTTGTTATTAGCGGCGGTGGAGTGACGGCGGGTGCGCTGACGCTTACCCGCCCTACATTTTTTCGGCGAGCAAGGTTATGAGTAGAGTGGGTAAGCGCAGCGCACCCGCCGTGTTAAAGGCATGCCAGCCGGGGCTAATTCTGTAGGGTGGGTAAGCGCAGCGCACCCACCACTCGCATTGTTATCAGCCATTACCCCTGTTTTTCGCCAATAAAAAAGGCGGGTTTCCCCGCCTTTTTACTGTCTGTCGCCAGACTCAATCACGCGCCCGCTTGTGCCGCCGCGCTCTCGATAGTCAGCCTCACATCGGAGGTCATCAGCTCTGCCAGCATCTGGTAAACCTTCATGGTTTCCGCCGGTTCGGCATCACCCGTATCGCTGATGTAGCCTTCATCACGCAGCGTCAGCACCAGCGTTGAGAACACGGCTTTATCGAAGAACTCCGGCGCGTTAATGCCGTGCAGTACGGAAAGACGCTGCGCCACCGTGCGGCTCTCTTTCTCAAGCGTACCGCGGTTGATGGACGGATTCGCGCTCAGCAGCCAGAAGGTAATCGCGTAGCGTTGCAGCGTTTCGCGCACGCCAGCGGCGAGCAATTGCAGCGTACGGGAGCGCGCCGGGTTCACCTGAAGCCATTCGTCGTCAGCAAGAATAAGCCCCTGCTGCGCCAGCTCGTTAACCAGCGCATCGACGACCGCCGACACTTCTTCTTTCTCCCAGCGCAGGAACAGCTCCGTCTTCAGCATCGGGAATAACAGTTCCACCTGCTGCTGCACCGCTTCGCGGCTGATGCGACGATGCTGGGTGACGATAGCGGCGATAAGCGACGGCAGCACCAGCATATGCATGATGTTATTGCGGTAATAAGTCATCAGCACCGCTTGTTCACGCGGCAGCACGATGATGTCGCCGATGGTGTCCTTCTCGACTTCAAACTTATTCATCTGCAACGCGTGCTCAATAAGCTGCGTCGCCGTGGCGTCCGGCACCGTGGCATCTGCGGCATAAGGCACATTACGCAGGAGATTCAGGTAGCAGTCGAGCTGCTCGGTAAGCTGCTCGCGCGTTAACGAACGCTGGCGCGAGGCCAGCAGCGCGGTGCAACACAGGTTCATGGCGTTAGCCGCGCCCGCGTTGTTGATACGCACCATCAGCTGAGCGGCAATCTCGTTCACCGTTGGCGTCAGCCACGCCGGGCGTACCGCTTCGATAGGATCGATAGCATCGCGCCACTCGGGCACGTGCTGGTTCAGGAAGGTGATGAGCGGCAGTGGCTCGCCGAAGTTCACATAACCCTGACCGAGGTTACGCAGCTTGCTTAAGCCGCGCAGCATCTGCAGCAGGCTCTCTTTCTCTTTGGTGGCACCGCGCAGCTCTTTGGCATACGTGCCCACTTCCATCACATGCTCATAGCCAATGTAAATCGGCACCAGCGTAATCGGGCGGGTGCCGCCGCGCAGCATGGCCTGAATGGTCATGGAGAGCGTGCCGGTTTTCGGGTCAAGCAGACGACCGGTACGTGAACGCCCGCCTTCCACGAAATATTCCACCGAATAGCCACGGCTGAAAAGTTCGCCGAGATATTCGCGAAACACCGTCGAATAAAGCTTATTACCCTTAAAGGTGCGGCGGATAAAGAACGCGCCCAGACGGCGGAAAATCGGCCCGGCGGGCCAGAAGTTCAGGTTGATGCCCGCGGCGATATGCGGTGGCACAAGCCCCTGATGGTAGAGCACATACGAGAGCAGCAGATAGTCCATATGGCTGCGATGGCAGGGCACATAGACAATTTCGTGGCCGTCGTGCGCAAGCTGGCGCACACGCTCGGCGTTATGCACGTTAATGCCCTGGTAGAGGCGGTTCCAGGTGAAACCAAGCACGCGATCGGTAATACGAATCGCCTCGTAGGAGAAGTCGGCGGCGATCTCTTCCATCAATGCGACAGCATTCTGCTGGGCTTTCTCGTGCGAGATTTTTTTAGTGCGCGCCTCGTCTTCGACGGCGCGGGCAATCGCTTTTGACGAGAGGAGTTTATTAAAGAGATCCTGGCGCGCAGGCAGGCGCGGGCCGACGGCGGCGAGGCGCTGGCGGGCAAAGTGCATGCGCGCCACACGGGCCAGTTTCTGGGCGATACGCTTGTCGGTGCCGTGCTCGGTCGCCATACGGCGCAGCGATACGGGCGGTGAGAAGCGCACAAAGCTGTCGCGGCCAAGCCACGAGACCGCGAAGAATTTCTGAATGCCGTTCAGCATGCGCAGCGGCGGGTTTTCCTCGCCTTTTTCGCGGCCTGGCGAGCGGCCAAACATAACCGACACCGGCACCATCTGGACGTCGAGATCCGGGTTACTGCGGTGCAGATCGAGATAGTTGTGGAAGAGTTTGATCGATTCTTCTTTGGGCGTGTAGTAGGTGAACACGCGGGGGCCGCCATGGATAAACACATAGCGCGGCAGTTCGGTGCCGTCGATGACCAGCGGATCCAGCGGATCGGGCAGATCGTGCTCCAGGCACTGCGCGCGTAGCGTCAGGAGATCCGCCTTCGAGTTATACGGCAACACATACATGATAGGGCGTGACGTATCGAGCCCAAGTTCGGGGCAGGGCGCCGCCGGGATGGACTTGCTTTTTACCAGCACGCTTAATGGTAAATTAAGTAATTTGTAGTAAATTCGTGGCCAACCGGACATAAACGATGTAAAGCCTCTGGTTAATAATGCAATTGCGGCGCAAGAATATCAGAAACTCCGTAGAATTTCTGTGGTGCTTCTTTATCGAAGCGCATTAGCATTGACGCCTGAATTTAAAAAAGGTTTCTTGTCATGGCCAATAACACCACGGGGTTAACCCGAATTATTAACGCTGCCGGCTATTCCTGGAAGGGATTACGCGCCGCCTGGAAAAATGAAGCGGCGTTCCGCCAGGAAGGGGTCGCCGTGATAGCGGCTATTCTTATCGCCTGCTGGCTGGATGTCGATCCTGTCACCCGCGTGCTGCTGATTGGCTCCGTTACGCTGGTAATGATTGTCGAAATTCTCAACAGCGCCATCGAAGCGGTGGTGGATCGCATCGGCCCTGAATTTCATGAGCTTTCAGGCCGCGCCAAAGATATGGGCTCCGCCGCCGTTCTGCTGTCGATTATCCTCGCGCTCGTCGTGTGGGTCACGCTGCTCTGGCAGCATTTGCGATAAGTTTTCCAGAAATCGCGAAAGAAGCGCTTTTTTAACCGGTTATGGTTTTAAAATCACCTTTAGCTGTATATACTCACAGCATCACTGTATATGCACCCAGGGGGCGGAATGAAAGCATTAACTACCAGGCAACAAGAGGTGTTTGATCTCATTCGGGATCACATCAGCCAGACCGGCATGCCGCCTACGCGTGCGGAAATCGCGCAACGTCTGGGTTTCCGTTCGCCGAACGCGGCGGAAGAGCACCTTAAAGCGCTGGCGCGTAAAGGGGTGATTGAGATTGTCTCCGGCGCGTCGCGCGGTATTCGTCTGTTGCAGGAAGAAGAAAACGGGCTGCCGCTGATAGGGCGTGTGGCGGCGGGCGAACCGCTGCTGGCTCAGCAACATATCGAAGGGCATTATCAGGTTGATCCTGGCCTGTTTAAGCCAAATGCCGATTTTCTGCTGCGCGTAAGCGGGATGTCGATGAAAGATATCGGGATTATGGACGGCGATCTGCTGGCGGTTCATAAAACGCAGGATGTGCGTAACGGCCAGGTCGTCGTCGCGCGCATTGATGATGAAGTAACGGTAAAACGCCTGAAAAAACAGGGTAATACCGTTGAGCTGCTGCCGGAAAACAGCGAGTTTAAACCGATCGTTGTGGATCTGCGCGAGCATAACTTCTCTATCGAAGGTCTGGCGGTCGGCGTTATCCGCAACGGCGAATGGCTCTGAGCCCTTTTCCGGCTCACTGACGCCGCATTACCGTAACTGGCCCGCCCCGGTTACGGTAATGACCTCTCCCGTCTGCTAAAGACTGCATATTTTTTCATCTTCGCGTAACGGCATCGGAACGCCATATGCCCTTTCTCACTTCTACCGATAAAGCTCTCTGGCGCCTCGCGCTGCCAATGATTTTCTCAAATATCACCGTGCCGCTCTTAGGCCTGGTGGATACCGCCGTTATTGGTCATCTCGACAGCCCCGTCTATCTGGGCGGCGTCGCGGTGGGCGCTACCGCCACCAGTTTCCTGTTTATGCTGCTGCTCTTTTTACGCATGAGCACCACCGGGCTAACCGCGCAGGCGTTTGGCGCGCGCGATCCGATAGCGCTGGCCCGCGCCCTGGTGCAGCCCATGGCGCTGGCGCTGATTGCCGGTATGCTGATTATCGCGCTACGTGAGCCGCTGATACATCTGGCGCTGCATGTTACCGGCGGCAGCGACGCGGTGCTGACGCAGGCCCGACGGTTTCTTGAAATCCGCTGGCTCAGTGCGCCCGCCTCGCTCGCTAATCTGGTGCTGCTGGGCTGGCTGTTAGGCGTGCAGTACGCCCGCGCGCCGGTGATCCTGCTGGTAGTCGGCAATCTGCTTAATATCGTGCTCGATCTCTGGTTCGTGATGGGGCTTGGCCTTAACGTCCAGGGCGCGGCGCTGGCGACGGCGCTGGCAGAGTATGCGACGCTTGGCATCGGTCTTATGATGGCGGCTCGCGTGCTGCGCCTGCGTGGTATTACCCTTGCGATGCTAAAAACCGCGTGGCGCGGCGGCGTTGGCCGACTGCTTGCGCTTAACCGCGACATCATGCTGCGCTCGCTGCTGTTGCAACTCTGCTTCGGTTCCATCACGGTGTTTGGCGCACGGCTCGGCAGCGATATCGTCGCGGTGAACGCCATTCTGATGACACTCCTGACCTTCACCGCCTATGCGCTTGATGGCTTCGCCTATGCCGTAGAAGCCCATGCCGGGCAGGCCTTCGGCGCGCAGGATAAATCGCAGCTGAGCAGCGTCTGGCGCGCGGCATGCCGACAAGCAGGGATGGTGGCGCTGGCGTTCGCGCTGCTGTATGCCGTGGCGGGGCAGTACATTGTGTCACTGCTCACGTCATTACCTTCGCTTCAGGCGCTGGCGAAGCCCTATCTCTTCTGGCAGGCCATCCTGCCGGTGGTCGGCGTCTGGTGTTATCTGCTGGATGGTATGTTTATCGGCGCGACGCGCGGGGCGGAGATGCGTAACAGCATGGCCGTCGCGGCGCTCGGTTTTGGCCTGACGCTGCTCACCTTGCCAGAGCTTGGCAACCACGGCCTGTGGCTGGCGCTCACCGTTTTCCTGGCGCTGCGTGGGTTGTCGCTCGGCTATTTATGGCGCCGGGGGCGTCTTTTGCACTGAATATCCCTGATACAGCGCCTCACCAGTAAAAGAAAATTTGTCGGTGTCAGCGCTTCGTTATGGTTAAAGATTCTGAATATCCCGCCAGGGTTAAAATTGACGTCTAAAATGAGTAGTACGTTCAGCAAATGATGAAGATGACTCGGGCTGAACCCCCACAGGAAAACCTGTGAGACTGATTCACTACCGAATGTTAAGGAGACGTCTATGAACAGAGATGAAGCTGGCGGTAACTGGAAACAGTTTAAAGGTAAAGTGAAAGAGCAATGGGGTAAATTAACCGACGATGATATGACCATCATCGAAGGGAAACGTGACCAGCTGGTAGGTAAAATCCAGGAACGTTACGGTTACGCGAAAGATGAAGCCGACAAGGAAGTGACCGACTGGGAAAGCCGCCACGATTACCGCTGGTAATCGGGCCACCACCTCAAACGGTATTTTCCCTCTGAGGCTGCCCTGCCCACCGGTACAAGGATGTACCACCCAATGATGTACCACTCAGTAAAGCGTTACCCAATTAGATTCAACGTCCTTTCTTTTTCACCGTAATGCTGTGGTCGTGACCACACTGTCCCTGATGGCGACACGCCTCAATTTCTGCACACGCCGCACACAGCCCATGCGCTTCAATCACGTTATGGCGTAACGCAAAGCCCATTCTGGCTGCCAGCGCATGCATAATATCTTCCACCCCTTCCGCTGCCTCTTCTTTTACCACGCCGCATCTGTCGCAGATAAACATCGCGGAAGTATGCGCCGGGTTATCAAATAAGTGGCACAGCACATAGCTATTGGTGGACTCCACCTTATGCACGAACCCCTGCTCCAGCAGAAAATCAAGCGCGCGGTAAACGGTGGGCGGTTTCGCCTGCGGTTCGCTTTCGCGTAATAAATCGAGCAGATCATAAGCGCTTATCGCGCCCGGCTGGATGGTCATCAGGCGCAGCACTTCGAGGCGCTGCGGAGTCAGGCGCACATTACGTTGCTGGCAGAGCTTTTCAGCCTGCGCCAGAACTTCCTGCGAAATCGTCGTATCCATCGGCATCCTCTATGAATCGTGTTGATGTCATCACTTTATCATGAACTGGCTGAAACACCGACATCCCGCCTGTGTTATACCTTTCAGTGAACATTAACCGGAGGTTTATATGCATACGCGCCCTGAATGTATTTGTCACTGGCAGGAAGTCGAAGGCAACGATGACGCCTGTTACCCGGACAGCGACGAACTGATGTCCATCGGCGCGCCGCTGGCGAAGCGTACCGGGCTCACGCGGCTCGGCATTCATCATGAGCGCCTGCCGCCGGGGCGTCGTACGTCTTATCCGCATGCGGAAAGCAGCGAAGAAGAGTTTGTTTATGTGCTCGAAGGGTTTCCGGATGTCTGGCTCAACGGCGAGCTGTGGCCGTTAAAACCGGGCGACAGCGTCGGCTTCCCGGCAGGCACCGGCCTTTGCCACACCTTTATCAATAACACCGACAGCGAAGTCCGGTTACTGGTGGTGGGCGAGGCGAACAAACCGGAAAACCGCATTTACTATCCGCTTAACGGCCCTTACGCCGCCACGCGCCCGGATCGCTGGATAGACCACCCGCCACAATTTTTTGGCCCACACGACGGCTTACCTACACGAATTAAGAACCCTAATCTATAAATAATGAGGGCGATCACGAAACGAGCCCGGTAGTGCCGTTGAGCTTTTAGCCTCAACCTCTGGCGTAGTGCGTTCTTCACAACAGAAATCGTCTCTGTCATGAACTGACAGAGGATGTCATTCATGTTGCTAATAAGCAGGGTAAACAGTGAAAAATATAATCAAACCTTCAGTGGCAGCCGTCGCCCTTTCTCTGGTGATGGCCAATCAGGCGAGTGCAGCCAATACCTGGGCGCAGGCGCGTAACGATGCGATGGGCGGCACCGGCGTGGCGTCAGCCGATTACGGCAGCGGCGCGTTAATTAACCCGGCATTACTGGCACGTTCACAGCCAGAAGATGACATTACGGTAATTTTGCCTGCATTACAGGCGCAAATTACCGATAAAGACAATCTCGAAGATGAGATAGATCATATCAGTGACCGCGTCGATTATTATCGCGATGTGGTCAACAGCCTGACGCCGGGCGATATCGCGGCCAACCCGATTGGCACGCTGCGCCAGTTCCAGGGCGCGGCGCGTGAACTGGGCGACGAGCTGGAATACCTGCGCGGTAAAACGGCAAGCGCACGTGCGGCGGGCGGCATCGCGGTGAGTATTCCAAACGACGTGCTGGCGGTGGCGTTTGTGGCGAAAGCCTATGCGCATGCGCGTGTCAGCACCCGTGTGGATCAAAGCGACATCGACTATCTGCGCCGCATCCAGAACGATGATATTTACGCAGGCACACAGATCATCAACGCCGCGATTAACGGCTCTGACGCTATCACCGATCGCCTGACGTCTACCGCGTTTGGCCGCGCGGCGATCGTTTCTGATTACGGCGTGGCGTTCGCGCATCGGTTCCAGGTGGGCGACGTGCCGGTTTCCGTCGGCGTTACGCCGAAGCTGCAGAAAACCTGGCTCTATAACTACACGGCTTCGATTTATAACTACGACAGCAGCGACTGGAACAGCTCGCGCTATCGCAACGATGACACTGGCTTCAACGTTGATGCGGGTGTGGCAGCGGATTTCGGCCCGAACTGGACCGTGGGCGTGAGCGGGCAGAACCTGATGTCGCGTGATATCGATACCAAAGAGGTTAACGGGTATAAAGATACTTATCAGATCTCGCCGCTGGTGACCGCGGGCGTGGCCTGGCATAACGATCTGGTGACCCTGAGCGCCGATGGCGATCTGACGGAAACCAAAGGCTTTAAGAGCGAAGAAAACTCGCAGTTCGTCGGCGTGGGTGCCGAGGTGCGTCCGCTTAGCTGGCTGGCGGTGCGCGCCGGTTATCGCGCGGACGTGAAAGATAACGAGAGCAACGTGTTTACTGCGGGCGTCGGTTTCGCGCCGTTTAACCGCGTGCATCTCGATCTGACCGGCATCGTTGGTGAAGACGAAACCTGGGGCGCAGGCGCGCAGTTGAGCCTGACCTTCTGACCATGTGCAGGGGCGCAATGCGCCCCTGCCTGAAGTTTGTGCTATAGTAGCGCCCCTTTTTCAGCCCGAACTTCAACTCGCTTAGCTATTATGACGTCCACATCCCGTAACGCTTTCCCCGCCCATCGCTTTTCCATTGCGCCGATGCTCGACTGGACCGATCGCCATTGCCGCTATTTCCTGCGCCAGCTCTCATCGCAGGTGCTGCTCTATACCGAAATGGTGACGACCGGCGCGATCATTCATGGCAAAGGGGATTACCTCGCCTATAGCGAAGAGGAACATCCGGTGGCGTTACAGCTCGGCGGGAGCGATCCGGCGGCGCTGGCGCACTGCGCGAAGCTTGCCGAGGCGCGCGGCTATGACGAGATAAACCTTAACGTCGGCTGCCCGTCCGACCGTGTCCAGAATGGCCGCTTCGGCGCCTGCCTGATGGGCGAGGCGCAACTCGTCGCCGATTGCATTAAGGCGATGCGCGACGTGGTCTTCATTCCGGTGACGGTGAAAACCCGTATCGGCATCGACGACCAGGACAGCTACGAATTCCTCTGCGATTTCGTCGGCACCGTGGCGGAGCAGGGCGGCTGCGACACCTTTATTATTCATGCGCGTAAGGCGTGGCTCTCCGGCCTGAGCCCAAAAGAGAACCGCGAAATCCCGCCGCTGGATTACCCGCGCGTTTATCAGCTCAAGCGCGATTTCCCGAAGCTTACGATGTCGATTAACGGCGGCATCAAAACGCTGGATGACGTGAAAACGCACCTTGAACATATGGATGGCGTAATGGTGGGCCGCGAGGCGTACCAGAATCCGGGCATACTGGCGTCGGTCGATCGCGAAATCTTCGGGCTTGATACGCCGGATGCCGACCCGGTGGCAGTAGTGCGCGCCATGTATCCGTACATTGAGCGTGAGCTGGCGAAAGGCACATATCTGGGTCACGTCACTCGCCATATGCTCGGGCTTTTTCAAGGGATTCCCGGCGCGCGGCAGTGGCGCCGCTATCTCAGCGAAAACGCCCATAAGCCTGGCGCGGATATTAACGTGCTGGAACAGGCGTTAAAGCTGGTGGCCGACAAACGTTAAGTTCACCAGAATATCGTCAATTTCACTAACGCCCCGGATGACATGCCGGGGCGTTTCTTTTGAATTCAGTAAGTTAAATCTGGCACGAAACTTGTAATAGCAGGGCATAACGTTTTTAAGGAGAACGAGAATGTTTGAACTGCTGTTTGTGGTGGCTTTCTTTCTGATGTTGCTGGCGACCGGCGTGTCGCTTATCGGGATTATCGCCGCGCTAATGGTAGCAACCCTGGTGATGTTTTTCGGTGGCGTGTTCGCGCTGATGATTAAAGTGTTGCCGTGGCTGCTGCTGGCAGTGGCGGTGGTGTGGGTGATCCGCACCGTGAAGGCCCCGAAAGTGCCCGAGTATCGTCGCACCTCACGTTACAGCCGGGCGAATCGCTGGCGTTACTAATAAGTTGCGGGGTTGATCACAACCTCGCAACTTTCCATGTTACTTTGCGCGCTAAGCCATGTTTTTTAACGGGCCTGTCTGGCACTATGTCAGCCGTGTTACCGAATTCATCAGCGCTGTACCCTACATATAGCGCAAACAATAAAAAGAAAGGGCTTCCTGCGGGAAGCCCTAATTCTTTCAGGGAATCAACAGACTGGAGCCTTGCGTGCTGCGGCTCTCCAGCGTCTTATGGGCGCGCGCGGCGTCTTCGAGCGCAAACTTCTGGCTCTGCGCCACCTCCACTTTAATTACCCCGCTGGCGATAAGCGAAAAGAGCTCGTTACTGGCTTCTTCCAGCTCGGCGCGGTTGGTCAGATAGCCGTTCAGTGACGGGCGGGTCACGTAGAGCGAGCCTTTCTGGTTAAGAATACCGAGATTCACGCCCGTCACCGGGCCGGAGGAGTTACCGAAGCTCACCATCAGGCCGCGACGTTGCAGGCAGTCGAGCGACGACTCCCAGGTCTCTTTACCCACCGAGTCATACACGACGCGCACTTTTTTCCCGCCGGTCAGTTCACGCAGCCGCTCCGGCACATTCTCTTCACGGTAATTGATGGTTTGCCACGCGCCCGCCTGTTTCGCCCGCTGGGCTTTTTCGGCCGAACCGACCGTACCGATAAGCCGCGCGCCCAGCGCTTTCGCCCACTGGCAGGCGATAAGCCCGACGCCGCCCGCGGCGGCATGGAACAGAAACATCTCGTCGGGTTTAATTTCATATGTCTTGCGCAGCAGATAAAAAACCGTCAGCCCTTTTAAAAAGCAGGCCGCCGCCTGTTCAAACGAGATAACATCCGGGAGCACAACGGCTTTCTCTGCCGGCACGTTATGCACCGAGCTGTAGGCACCGAGCGCCGACTGTGCGTAGACGACGCGATCGCCGGGTTTGAGGTGCGTCACGCCGCTGCCCACTTTAGTGACGACGCCCGCCGCTTCGGTGCCGAGGCCCGCCGGGAGCGCCGGTGGCGGGTAAAGACCGCTGCGAATATAAGTGTCGATATAGTTGATGCCGATGGCTTTGTTTTCCACCTGCACTTCCAGCTCGTCCGGGTCGGCCGGGGTAAAGGTCACCGCTTTTAACACTTCTGGTCCGCCATGCTGGCTGAACTCAATACGCGTCGCCATAGGAACTCCTTGTTAAGTGTCGGGCATGAAAGCAGGAGCGCGCAAACTGAGTACAAAACCACTCAGATCAGATACACTCCTCATTCTCTCTGATGATGATTTTTGGTAACTCCATTCACTATGGCAGGAAATAAACCCTTCAACAAACCCACTGAACCTCGTGACCCGCAGGTCGCCGGGCTGAAAATGCCGCCGCATTCCATGGAGGCGGAACAGTCGGTGTTGGGCGGTTTGATGCTGGATAACGAGCGCTGGGACGATGTGGCCGAGCGTGTCGTGGCCGAGGATTTTTACACCCGCCAGCACCGCATGATCTTCACCGAAATGCATCGCCTGCAGGAGATGGGCAAACCCATCGATCTGATTACGCTTTCTGAATCACTTGAACTTCAGGGGCAGCTCGAAAGCGTCGGCGGTTTTGCGTATCTCGCGGAGCTGTCGAAAAATACGCCAAGCGCCGCGAACATCAGCGCTTATGCTGATATCGTGCGCGAACGCGCTGTCGTACGCGACATGATTTCCGTCGCCAATGAAATTGCCGACGCCGGTTACGATCCGCAGGGCCGCACCAGCGAAGATCTGCTCGATCTCGCCGAATCGCGCGTGTTCCAGATAGCCGAAAACCGCGCCAATAAAGACGAAGGGCCGAAAAGTATCGATCAGATCTTAGAAGCCACCGTCGCGCGTATCGAAACGCTCTATCAGCAGCCGCACGACGGCGTGACGGGCGTGGATACTGGCTATCAGGATCTCAATAAAAAGACCGCGGGCTTGCAGCGCTCAGATCTGATTATCGTGGCGGCGCGTCCGTCGATGGGTAAAACCACCTTCGCGATGAACCTATGTGAAAACGCCGCGATGCTGCAGGATAAACCGGTGCTGATCTTCTCCCTTGAGATGCCCGGCGAGCAGATCATGATGCGTATGCTGGCGTCGCTCTCCCGCGTGGATCAGACGCGCATTCGTACCGGCCAGCTGGATGACGAAGACTGGGCGCGTATTTCTGGCACGATGGGCATCCTGCTTGAGAAGCGCAATATGTATATTGACGACTCCTCGGGCCTGACGCCGACGGAAGTGCGCTCCCGCGCGCGGCGTATTTATCGCGAGCACGGCGGCTTAAGCCTGATTATGATCGACTACTTACAGCTGATGCGCGTGCCGTCGCTCTCTGATAACCGTACGCTGGAAATCGCTGAGATTTCCCGCTCGCTGAAAGCGCTGGCGAAAGAGCTTCAGGTACCGGTGGTGGCGCTCTCGCAGCTTAACCGCTCGCTGGAACAGCGCGCCGACAAGCGCCCGGTGAACTCGGATCTGCGTGAGTCCGGCTCTATCGAGCAGGATGCCGACCTTATCATGTTTATCTATCGTGACGAGGTGTACCACGAAAACAGTGACTTAAAAGGCATCGCGGAGATTATTATCGGTAAGCAGCGTAACGGCCCGATAGGCACGGTGCGCCTGACGTTTAATGGGCAGTGGTCGCGGTTTGATAACTACGCGGGTCCCCAGTACGACGACGAATAATTAATTTGGCTATTTCACTTGCGATTTTGGGCTTGGGCAGTGCTCGCCATCCTCACGTACTTCAGTACGCTCCGGTGGCTGCGCGCTGGCCGCACCCAAACTCGCTGCGCCAATAACGCCAAATTGTCTGTAGCTTAAAAGTTAATACACCAAAATAACTGCAAGGAAAGTCAATGCAAGCGGCAACTGTGGTAGTAAACCGCCGCGCTCTGCGTCACAACCTGCAACGCCTGCGTGAACTGGCGCCTGCCAGTAAACTGGTTGCGGTGGTGAAGGCAAACGCCTATGGACACGGTCTTCTTGAGACCGCCCGCACTCTTCCTGATGCCGATGCGTTCGGCGTCGCCCGCCTCGAAGAGGCGCTGCGCCTGCGCGAAGGCGGCATTACCCAACCCATTCTTTTGCTCGAAGGTTTTTTCAACGCAGCCGATCTGCCCGCGATTGCCGCGCAACGATTCCACACCGCGGTACACAGCGAAGAGCAACTGGCGGCGCTGGAGCAGGCGACGCTCTCAGAGCCTGTCACCGTCTGGATGAAGCTGGATACCGGTATGCATCGCTTAGGCGTGCGCCCGGAGGCGGCGCAGGCGTTTTACGACAGGCTCGCGGCCTGCAAAAACGTACGTCAGCCGGTGAACGTGGTGAGCCATTTCGCGCGTGCCGATGAGCCAGACTGCGGTGCCACCGAGCGCCAGCTCGATATCTTCAACAGCTTTACCCACGACAAACCGGGTAAGCGCTCGATTGCCGCGTCCGGCGGGATCCTGTTCTGGCCACAGTCGCATTTCGACTGGGTGCGCCCCGGCATTATTCTCTACGGCGTATCGCCGCTCGATACCCACCCCTGGGGCGCGGAACTTGGTTTTCAGCCTGCGATGTCGCTGACGTCAAGCCTTATCGCTGTGCGTGACCACAAAGCGGGCGAACCCGTCGGTTATGGCGGCACCTGGGTGAGCGAGCGCGATACGCGGCTTGGCGTGGTGGCGATGGGCTATGGCGACGGGTATCCGCGCTGCGCGCCGACGGGTACGCCGGTGCTGGTTAATGGCCGTGAAGTGTCGATTGTCGGGCGCGTGGCGATGGATATGATCTGCGTCGATTTAGGCCCTGACGCGGCGGAAAAAGCGGGTGATACGGTAATCATGTGGGGCGAGGCGCTGCCGGTCGAGCGTATCGCCGAAGCGACGGGAGTGAGTGCTTACGAACTTGTAACGCGGCTGACCTCCAGGGTGGCGATGCGTTACCTTGACTGAAGGTACGCAGGCGAGTAATCGCTGACGGTGGGTGCGCTGCGCTTACCCACCCTACGCATACGTTAATCCTCGTTTTTACTGATGGTGGGTGCGCTGCGCTTACCCACCCTACCAACATCGACATGTCTTCTGTAGGGCGGGTAAGCGCAGCGCACCCGCCGTGTTTATTAACGCTGCGCGCCCGCCATCTTCCCCAGGGCATCGCACCCGTCACATCGCTCTCGATCTGCTGCGCTATCCGGTTTATTGTGAAGACACATCACACCGTAAATCTGGAGAACCAAGCGTGTTTCAGAATGTTGACGCCTACGCCGGCGACCCCATCCTCTCGCTGATGGAACGCTTTAAAGAAGATCCCCGCAGCGACAAAGTAAACCTGAGTATCGGCCTCTATTACAACGAACAAAATATCATCCCACAGCTGCAGGCCGTAGCGCAGGCGGAACAACAGCTGAACGCGCAGCCGCACGGCGCCTCGCTTTATCTTCCGATGGAAGGGCTCAACAACTACCGCAGCGCCATTGCGCCGCTCCTGTTCGGTGCCGATCACCCGGCGCTGGCCGCAGGGCGTATCGCCAGCATCCAGACGGTGGGCGGTTCCGGCGCGCTGAAAATCGGTGCGGATTTCCTTAAGCGTTATTTTCCGCAGTCCCGTGTCTGGGTGAGCGATCCGACCTGGGAAAACCATGTCGCCATCTTTAACGGCGCAGGCTTTGAAGTAAGCACTTACCCCTGGTTTGATGAAGAGACCAACGGCGTGCGTTTCGAAGCGCTGCTTGAAAAGCTCAACACGCTGCCTGCGCGCGATATCGTGCTGCTGCACCCGTGCTGTCACAACCCGACTGGTGCCGATCTGACTAACGCCCAGTGGGATGCCGTGGTTGACGTGCTAAAAGCGCGCGAGCTTATCCCATTCCTGGATATCGCTTATCAGGGTTTTGGCGCGGGGATGGAAGAAGACGCCTACGCTATCCGCGCTATCGCCAGCGCGGGCCTGCCAATGCTGGTCAGCAACTCATTTTCAAAAATCTTCTCGCTCTATGGCGAGCGTGTGGGCGGCTTGTCCGTGGTTTGTGACGATGCGGAAACCGCTGCTCGCGTGCTCGGTCAGCTTAAAGCGACCGTGCGCCGCAACTACTCCAGCCCGCCGAATTTCGGCGCGCAGGTCGTGGCCACGGTGCTTAACGACGCCACGCTGAAAGCGCAGTGGCTCGCGGAAGTGGAAGCGATGCGCCGCCGCATTCTGGAAATGCGCCAGGCGCTGGTGGACGTGCTCAAAACAGAAGTGCCGGGGCGCAATTTCGATTATCTGCTTAAACAGCGCGGCATGTTCAGCTACACCGGTCTCAGTGCCGCGCAGGTTGACCGCCTGCGTGATGAGTTCGGCGTGTATCTGATTAGCAGTGGACGCATGTGCGTGGCGGGCCTTAACAGCCGTAACGTAAAACAGGTGGCACAGGCGTTTGCCGCCGTGATGTAACGCCGTTTAAAAGCGCTGCCTGGCAGCGCTTTTGCTATTCTGCAACTCTGTTTTCGGATCTTCTTAAATGTGATTCGCCGATTTGTAAAATATCATTAGTTTTCACAAAGCAGCCGCCTTTTATATCCCCCCACCGTTAAAGCACAACATTACTTTTTTAAAACTTTAATGCGCTTTTCGTGAGTTATTTTCCATATTTGTTCATTAGTGGATGCCTTAACTGCGTACGCGTTTTTCTGCTATTTATTTCGGGAATGTGTAATTACTTTTTATTGACGGAAAGGTTTGTATTCTTTTACAGGAATTTTTTGTGGAAATTGCATCGTGGCGATATAGGTAAAACTACTTTTATGTAGTCAGGTCGCGGGTACAACAACTATCAATTCGCAGCCTGTAAACAAGGATTGTTGAGGAATTAACGTGATTTTTTATCGTGCAACCGTATGTATAGCGATCCTGTCGTTGCTGGCGGCCGTTCGCTCCCAGGCTTTCGCCGATACTCCTGAAAATCAGCAGCCATTAAATCAAAAACAGCAGAACGAAGCCCGCCAGGAAAGCCTGGCTACGCAAAGTAAATCCTTACTTTCATCTACCAGTAATAAACCTGAAGAGGGGCTGAATTTACCTCAGGAAGCGCCCTGCTATCCTGTTAACGCCATTGAGTTTGAGAATAAAAACGCGGTAGCGCACTGGATGACATTTCAGGATGTGTTGCGCAGCGTGAGAGGGAAATGCGTTGGTATTAATGGTTTGAAAATGATCCATAAAGCGGTGCAAAACCGGCTGATAGAACATGGCTTTATTACGACGCGCGTATTGATTCCGGCGCAGGATCTCAAAAGCGGCACGCTCAAGTTTCAAATTCTTCCGGGCACGATTAGCGATATTGTTTTTAAAGGCGACGGTGGAGAGTATATTCATGCAATAAATAATTTCCCTGAACGTGAGGGCGACGTTCTCGATTTGCGTGGCCTTGAACAAGGGCTTGAGAATCTGCAACGCACGCCTGGCTCTGAGGCAACGATTAATCTGGTGCCCGGCGCGAATCCTGGCGAAACGCGCGTTGAAGTCATGCGTACTCAGCCGAAACACTGGCGTCTCGGTGCCTGGGCGGATGACTCCGGCAGCAAATATACCGGGCGTTATCAGAGCGGTCTGGCACTTTATCTGGATAATCTCACCTCGTTTAACGATATGTCTTATATCGCTTATGGCGGCGGGCTTAAAAATGAGGATGGCAGGCGCAGCGATAACGTCTCGGCGTTTTACTCAGTCCCGTGGGGGTACTGGCAGCTTGAACTGTATGGCAGCAAATACCGCTATACCCAAACTATTCATGACAGTGTCTCCCGCTATCTCTATAGCGGCATTGAAAAATACCTCAGCGCGCAGCTTAGCCGGGTTATTTACCGCAGCGCCAGCCAGAAAACCACGCTGGCGATAAAGGCTTTCCGCCGTCATTCCACGTATCTGCTTAATGATGTGGAAATCGAGGTGCAGCGGCGAAAAACCAGCAACTGGAAGCTGTCACTGGAACATCTGGCATATCTCCCGTTCGGACAGATCAAAGGCAGTCTGGGCTACCAGAAAGCCGCGCGCTGGTTTAATGAACAAGAGGATGCCGAAGAAATGGTCGGCAACGCCGATGCGCAGGCGCGCATTATTACGCTCGGTGTTGATGGCGCGTTCCCGTTCAAATTTGGCGATGTCGCGATGAGTTATGAGCCGCACTTTATGTCTCAGACATCGCCGGATCGCCTGACGCAGCCGGATAAATTCACGATCGGCAACCGCTGGACGGTGCGCGGTTTCGATGGCGAAACCACCATTTATGCTGATAAAGGCTGGTATCTGCGCAACGACATTAATCTCAATCTGCCGCAGTGGGGAATGCAGCCCTATCTTGGTGTTGATTACGGCGAAGTAAAAGGCTCGAAAAATGATTACTGGAGCGGCAAGCAACTGGCGGGCACGGCGCTTGGCGTGCGCGGCGTAAAAGGCCAATTTGGCTACGATCTCTTTGCCGGCGTGCCGCTTATGAAACCGCAGGATCTGCATACCAGTCCTTTCACGCTCGGTTTTGCCGTGCAGTGGCAATACTGACTCCATCTTGCTGGCGCGATGTGTAAAATTACAGCAGAACGCCAGCGAAATTTTGCCTTTTGCCGCTCAGCCTGCACACTTAGAAGATCACTATTTTTAAGGGGCAGCGTATGTGGTTTCAACAAACCCTGACATTAAAAGCCAGACCGCGGGGTTTTCATCTCATCACGGATGACATCATCAGCCAGCTTCCCGCGCTTTCACAGGTGAAGACCGGGCTGCTGCATCTCTTGCTTCAGCACACCTCAGCCTCTCTAACGCTTAATGAAAATTGCGATCCTTCGGTGCGTCGCGATATGGAGCGTTATTTTCTGGGCGCTGTACCGGATAACGGGCATTACGAGCATGATGCTGAAGGACCAGACGATATGCCGGCGCATATCAAATCTTCCACGCTTGGCGTTTCCCTGACATTACCGGTTAAGCAGGGACGCCTGCTGCTCGGCACCTGGCAGGGTATCTGGCTTGGAGAACACCGTAACCATGGCGGTTCGCGGCGCATAGTCGCGACGCTTCAAGGAGAATCCTTATGACTAATTCTGATTTGCTGGATTACTGCATGAACAAACCGGGCGCTGAACAGAGCGAACATCGGGAGTGGAAAGCGGCGCAAATTAAAGTCGGCGATGTGATGTTTGCGATGGTGCACGAGGTTAACCAGCGTCCTGCCGTGTCACTGAAAACCAGCCCGGAGCTGGCGGAACTCTTGCGTCAGGAACACAAAGACGTGTTTCCCAGCGCACAGCTGAATAAAGCGCACTGGAGCACGGTCTTTCTGGATGGCGACCTGCCGGATTCGCAGATTTACTATCTGGTTGATGCGTCGTATCAGCAGGCACTGGGTCTGTTGCCAGAGCACATTCGCCAGCAACTGTCGGTATGAACGCTGGCAAGCGACGCTATTTCGCGATGCCTGACAGCGCATTATGTGATTGAGTGACTAAGGGTGCCGGTCACCAGATCCAGCAGCCTGATCGTCAGGGACTGAATGCGCGTGCGCAATGCGATCTCACTGCTGTTAGCGTGGATCTGCGCGATCGTTTTCTGTTTATTCATCAGCGCAGTCATATCGTCTTCACTGATAAGCCCCTGCGCCCGATCCAGCAGCGCCTGAGCGGTTAACTCCGCGCTGGTTTTGATAAATGTCTCTCTGTCGCTCAGGCCCTGTTTCAGGAGGCCAAGACATTCATCCACCGCGATTTTCCCGGCCTGCTTCTGAAATGGCGGCGATGCCAGTAGCTGGCTGACGGCGTTAATTAGCGTACTCATGAACACTCTCCTCTACTCACAGGGCGAAGCGGGGCGTCTGCATTCGCCCCGGACCGCTTCGAGATAAGCCAGCCGGGCCTGGTCACGCCAGAGCGCGGCCTGTGCTGGCGTAAAAGGGCGATGCTGTTTCAGTAGCCGGGCATGATCTTCCTGATAAACCGACTGCAACAGGCGCAAATTATCGGTGCGCAGCGGATCACCCAGGCTTTCGGCATACGTGAGGGCTTCAGCAAAGCGCAACTGCAGAGTGTGGTCAGCGTCTTCGAGCGCGGCGGTGTCCAGCACTCCCGAGGGCGCGGTAAAATCGTCGATAAACTGCAAATGTGCCGCCATCAGGTCAGTTAACTGCGCATGCGCGCGTGGTTGATAATTTCCTACCAGACTGCACGCTGAAATGAGCACCGCCAGAAAAAGCAGCCACCCCGGAAGATAGCGCGTTAGCGTTGATATGCGCGGCATGAGATCCCCCTGCGTTTGCCCGCTCTGTATGAATTCAGCAGCAGACCGTGGCGCGCGCAAATCATCTTTGCTCACGCACTTCGCAAGAAACCTCATCAGAAATAAGTGAGGGGAAATGAGGCGCGTCGGGCCGGACGACCCGACGCGTAAGGGTTACTTCAGAAGCGGTTTCAGGAAGCGAGCGGTATGCGAGGCTTCGCACTCCGCCACGGTTTCCGGCGTGCCGGAAACGAGGATCTCGCCGCCGCCGCTGCCGCCTTCCGGGCCCAGATCGACGATCCAGTCGGCGGTTTTAATAACATCCAGATTGTGCTCAATCACCACGATCGTATTGCCCTGATCCCGCAGCTGATGCAGTACCGCCAGCAACTGCTGGATATCCGCAAAGTGCAGACCGGTGGTCGGCTCATCGAGAATATAGAGCGTCTGCCCGGTGCCGCGTTTTGAAAGCTCACGGGCGAGCTTGACGCGCTGCGCTTCACCACCGGAAAGCGTGGTGGCGGACTGGCCGAGACGAATATAAGTCAGGCCCACATCCATCAGCGTTTGCAGCTTACGCGCCAGCGCTGGAACCGCGTCGAAAAACTCACGCGCTTCTTCGATGGTCATATCCAGCACTTCATGGATGGTCTTGCCTTTATATTTGATCTCAAGCGTTTCGCGGTTATAGCGTTTGCCTTTGCACTGATCGCACGGCACGTAGATATCCGGCAGGAAGTGCATCTCAACTTTGATAACGCCATCGCCCTGGCAGGCTTCACAGCGTCCGCCGCGCACGTTAAAGCTAAAGCGCCCTGGCGTATAGCCGCGAGCGCGCGCTTCCGGCACGCCAGCGAACAGTTCACGCACTGGCGTAAACACGCCCGTGTAGGTCGCCGGGTTCGAGCGTGGCGTGCGGCCAATCGGGCTTTGATCGATATCGATAACTTTATCGAAATGCTCCATGCCCTGAACGTCGCGATACGGCGCCGGTTCGGCGATCGTCGCGCCGTTGAGCTGGCGCTGGGCAATCGGGAACAGCGTATCGTTGATAAGCGTCGATTTACCGGAGCCAGAAACGCCAGTCACGCAGGTAAAGAGCCCAACCGGCAGCGTCAGGGTGACATCTTTCAGGTTGTTGCCGCGCGCACCGGTCAGCTTCAGCACTTTTTCCGGATCGGCTTTCACGCGCTCTTTCGGCACTTCAATCTTGCGCTTACCGCTCATGAACTGGCCCGTAAGCGATTCCGGCACTGCCATGATAGCGTCAAGCGGGCCTTCCGCGACGACCTGGCCGCCGTGTACGCCCGCGCCCGGGCCGATGTCGATCACGTGGTCGGCGGCGCGGATGGCGTCTTCATCGTGCTCCACCACAATCACGGTATTGCCAAGATTACGCAGGTGAATCAGCGTACCGAGCAGACGTTCGTTATCGCGCTGGTGCAGGCCGATGGACGGCTCATCAAGCACATACATCACGCCCACCAGGCCCGCGCCAATCTGGCTTGCCAGACGGATACGCTGCGCCTCGCCGCCCGAAAGCGTTTCCGCCGAACGGGAGAGCGTCAGGTAGTTCAGGCCGACGTTCACCAGGAATTTCAGGCGATCGCCAATCTCTTTCAATACTTTTTCAGCAATTTTGGCGCGCTGGCCGGAGAGCTTCATGTTATTGAAGAACTCCATGGCATGGCCGATGCTCATGTCGGAAATGGTCGGCAGCGCGGTGTTTTCGACAAACACGTGGCGCGCTTCGCGACGCAGACGCGTGCCTTCGCAGGTGGCACACGGGCGGTTGCTGATAAATTTCGCCAGCTCCTCGCGCACCGCGTTGGATTCGGTCTCTTTGTAGCGGCGCTCCATATTGTGCAGCACGCCTTCAAACGGATGACGACGCACGGACGTATCGCCGCGATCGTTCATATATTTGAATTCGATAGTTTCTTTGCCGGAGCCGAACAGCACCGCTTTCTGCACTTTATCGCTGAGCGTATTCCACGGCGCTTCGACGTCAAACTTATAGTGTTCCGCCAGCGAGCGCAGCATCTGGAAATAGTAAAAATTGCGGCGATCCCAGCCGCGGATGGCACCGCCCGCGAGCGACAGCTCGCCGTTCTGCACCACGCGATCCGGGTCAAAATATTGCTGCACGCCGAGACCGTCACAGGTCGGGCATGCGCCAGCCGGGTTGTTAAACGAAAACAGGCGCGGCTCAAGCTCGCGCATACTGTAGCCGCAAATCGGGCAGGCGAAGTTGGCGGAGAACAGCAGCTCTTCCGCTTTTTCGTCATCCATATCCGCCACGACCGCCGTACCGCCGGAAAGCTCAAGCGCGGTTTCAAACGATTCGGCCAGGCGCTGCGCTAAATCTTCACGTACCTTAAAGCGGTCCACGACCACTTCGATGGTGTGCTTCTTCTGCAATTCCAGCTTCGGTGGATCAGAGAGATCGCACACTTCGCCATCGATACGCGCGCGGATATAGCCCTGGCTTGCCAGGTTTTCCAGCGTCTTGGTGTGCTCGCCTTTACGCTCTTTAATGACCGGCGCAAGCAGCATCAGGCGCTTGCCCTCAGGCAGCGCCAGCACGTTATCGACCATCTGGCTGACGGTTTGTGCCGCAAGCGTAACGTCATGATCCGGGCAGCGCGGTTCGCCGACGCGGGCGTAGAGCAGACGCAGATAGTCGTGGATTTCCGTGATAGTCCCCACGGTAGAACGCGGGTTATGAGACGTCGATTTCTGCTCGATGGAAATAGCAGGCGACAGCCCTTCGATATGATCGACATCCGGCTTTTCCATCAGCGACAGGAACTGACGCGCGTAGGCGGAAAGCGACTCGACATAACGGCGCTGCCCTTCGGCGTAGAGCGTGTCGAAAGCCAGCGAAGATTTGCCGGAACCCGACAGCCCGGTCACGACGATCAGTTTGTCGCGCGGAATGACGAGATTGATATTTTTGAGATTGTGGGTGCGGGCGCCCCGAACTTCTATCTTATCCATTCACCTTTCCTGGATTTGAACGCTAATGCCTGGGTGTTTGAAGGACAACCGGTGGCCAGAAACGGTTAATTATGACACAATTTAACCTGAATGGATATCCAGTATTTATTTGCAACTGTGTATACTGTGTGAACATTTCCTGAAGCCGTCTCGCAGCTATCAACATTGAAGGCTGACGTGGTAGAATGGAATGTTTACACTATTAAGAAATGTTTTCAGGAGACACGATCATGGCCAGCAGAGGCGTAAACAAGGTGATTCTCGTCGGTAATCTGGGGCAGGACCCGGAAGTACGCTACATGCCGAACGGCGGGGCCGTGGCGAACCTGCGCCTGGCAACGTCCGAATCCTGGCGCGATAAGCAGACCGGTGAGATGAAAGAAGTGACCGAATGGCACAGCGTCGTGCTGTACGGCAAGCTGGCGGAAGTCGCTGGCGAATACCTGCGCAAAGGCTCGCAGGTGTACATCGAAGGCCAGCTGCGTACCCGTAAGTGGCAGGATCAGAGCGGTCAGGATCGCTACTCTACCGAAGTTGTGGTTAACGTCGGCGGCACCATGCAGATGCTGGGCGGCCGCCAGGGCGGCGGCGCAGGCGGCAACATGGGCGGCGGTCAGCAGCAGGGCGGTTGGGGTCAGCCTCAGCAGCCGCAGCAGCAGGGTGGCGGCGCGCAGTTCAGCGGCGGCGCACAGTCCCGTCCGCAGCAGCAGGCACCAGCGCCTTCTAACGAACCGCCGATGGATTTCGACGACGATATCCCGTTCTGATAGCGCGGCGTTCCGCACGGAATGCCTCTCTTCAGAAAGTGTTGAAAAGCTCTGCTCCGGCAGGGCTTTTTCTTTATGGTTTTCGGCTGAGGCTGTTAAGTGCTTCGGGCCGATTCCCGCCAGGCACAGTTGTCTGTACCGTTGGCACAATGCTCCTCTTACTGACGATTAACGGCACCCGATTTTTCTCTGCTGGCACGATTAAACCGCCGACAAATGAAGGGCATGACGCTTTTCCGCGATGCGGCGCTAAATCTCGCCGCCGGAATGCCGATATAGGTTGCATGAAGTCTTCATACGTTCCGTACGTTTTCGGCAGGGATGATGCCCCACAGTGCAGGTTAGCCCATGTCAGAAAGAGATCGCGACCAACTCCTTAGCCAGGCGACCGACCAGTACTGGCAACACATTATTCCGATCGTCTGGCTGGCGTTGCTGATTCATGTCGGGCTGATTTTCCTGTTTCTGTCGATGAGTATTCCGACGCTCGCCATTTTTAATATTTTCAGCGTGATGGTTTATATCCACTGTCTGAATGAAATAGAGCATTACCGGTATCTGTATGTCGGTACGCTGATGAGCGTGGAAATTCTGGCGCATGCCGTTGCCACTACGGCGTTGCTGGGCTGGGAGAGTAATTTTTACCTGTTTGTTTTTTCGCTGATCCCCATCGTGTCGTTCAGCTTTCAGCAGGTGCCGGTCCGGCGCGCGCTGTTCCTAGCCGCGATCGCGGTGCTTGGCACGGTGGGTTACGCGCTGCGACATCACACCGGTACGGCGTCCGGGTTAAGCCCGTCAGTGCTGAACGGCATCGGCATTGCGAACGCCGTGATGGCGATTGGGCTGTTAACGTACACCACGCTACGTTCGGTCGAATTCACCCACACGATGAAATTCGATCTCTTTAATACGGCGAGCCGCGACAGCCTGACGAACCTCTATACCCGGCGTCACTTTATGCATCAGGTTTCGCTGCTTGATAAACAGGTGGGCAGTCATAACGTAACGCTGTTGCTGCTGGATATCGATCATTTCAAGGCCATTAATGACAGTTGCGGTCACAGCTATGGCGACATGATTTTGCAGCGCATCGCGCGGGCGATTACCGACAACGTGCGCGAAAGCGACATCGTGGCGCGCTGGGGCGGCGAAGAGTTTCTGGTGCTGATGCCGGATACATCACTGGCAGATGCCAGACGGGTGGCGGAGCGGCTGCTGACGCGCATTCAGGAGTGGGTTGGCCAGACGGATAAAAATCCGCGAGAAGTCACCGCGACGCTTGCGATCAGCGCTTTCGGCAAAGATGAAGAGTTTGAAAAAGCGCTCAATCGCGCTGACAAAATGTTGTACGCCGGTAAGCAACAGGGGAGAAACCGTCTGGTTATCGCCGATTAAGTTGCTGATTTTAAAATTAAAAAAAGCCAAAGATAACCCCGGGGTACTCCTTAGTTAGCATTTTCCCGGTGGGGGTGAAGTGCCATGCTCTGCGATTCCTTCCTGTGCGACGGCGTTTATTGACGAGCCCGCCAGTTGCCGCCCGCAGGTGAATTTCACACAGGGAATGCAAGCGATGACACAGGAACCGAATCCGTTTACCGCCGCCTGGAGCCGTAACGGCAATTTGCTCTGCCACGGTCACTGGATTATTACGTTTGAAGAACGCCCGGTGACGCTGCCGCAACACTGGCAGGATAAGGCGATGAACACCTGGGGGATCTACTCGATTATCGATCCCGAGGACGAAACGTTCGCCGACGGGCTGGAAGAAGAGGAGTGGATTGTCGAGAACGTCGAGTGGCTGACCGACTGGTTTTTCGATAACCATATTCCGCTGGAGGAATGCTATTACCGCGCCTTCTGGCGGGCTATCAATAAAGCGGACTGGCGCTGTACCAGTTGCGCCGGTTGTATGTAAGGGCCTGGCAGAAAATAAAAAAGCCCCTGATACAGGGGCTTTAATGAAGACGGTGAGGTTATCAGGTCACGACCATCGGCCATTCTGGCGGCGTGTGGCTCATCACTTCCACCATTACGTCTTTCATATTGTGCCAGATGGCATGAAAGTCGATGCTGACGCCGAGCAGGCCCGTCGCGAAGACACAGGACGCGGCGATACCCAGCCCGCTGCTGATCACCGCCAGCGCCTGGTAGTCGGATTTGCGAAACTGAATATTAAGCGTGCTGGCAAGAAACATTAAAACCGCACCCAGAAGTTGCCAGCGCATCAGTACCATGCTGGCGGTAAGCGTAGCCATGAAACCAGTCCTCAAAAAGCGTTCTGCCGCGCGGGGGCCGGAACGCGGCAGGCCTGGCGCGGCGCTAAAATTTAACGTGACGGCAAGCATGTAAACTTGCACACTAAGTGTGAACTGTATCACATTTGTTGTTTTATTCGCCAGTCTGGCGGGCGCGCTTTGGTGAAAAAAAGCGCACGATCCACGAGATCGCCGGCAACCGTTCGGAATAAAAAATGGTCGAAAAGAAAGCAGTGAAAAAATCCACCAACGGATTTAACTAATGCATAAATTTTCATTTCGACACAAAAAAACGCCGCCCGTACATTTTTTCGGCAGCTTTGATTAATTTAACTTAAAACGCTTTCTGAAGTGGTTGATGAATTTTTAGCACGGTTATCAACGCGGATATTTCACTTAAGAAAAATTAAATAGCCATTCCCTATTTTCCTTATGGCAAATTTTAATGTTTCGCGTGAAATATTGGATGGATAACTGGAAATGGCTATTGCCAATGCGTGCTGATTGATGCAACGTAAACACCTGTTTGCGATGTGTCTCATCAGGCGATTAATGTGACACAGAAAGCAGGGATATGAGGCCATAATGAATTTCAGGGCACGACGTCAGGCGTTGCGAATCTCAGGCATAATCATGGTGGTCTTACTGCCTGTGATGCTTGCGCTTTGGGCCGCCCATCATCGCGCGGTCAACGAGACGCGGGCGCACCTGGATACCTTCGCACAACTGGTCCTCAACCGTACCGAGCTGGTATTAAGCCATGTCGATGAAGCCCGTAATGAAGCCGAAAAATATCAGGGCGAAATATGCTCCTCTGCGCATCAGCGTAATATGCTGGATATTTCACGCGGGCAAATTTATATCGAAGATCTCATTTACGCCCAGGGTGATGAACTATTATGTTCCCCTCTGTTCGATCAGCCTTTTATTCTCTCGCCTGCGAATTACACGCGCTCGCCGGATATCGCCATTTATTATTATCGTGACACGCCATTCTTTTCCGGCCACAAAATGGTTTATTTGCGTAAAGGGAATTATGTCGCGGTGGTTAACCCGCTCTCCTTTAGCGAAATATTATCTAATGATGACACTATCACTTATGGCGTGTATGACACCGTCACCCGGGAGTTTTTTTCGGTAAGTGACAAAGCTGACGCCCGTGCGCTCGCGCCTTTTGCGCGTTCACAGAATACGGATTTCCAGAAAGATGGCCGTTTCTGGTCGATAGTGCTTTCTGGTAAGCGCCCGATTGCCGTCGCCGTTTCCACCAGCGACGCCTGGTTCTGGCAGGCGTGGCGGCATCAGATGTCGGTCATGCTGCCCCTTGGGCTTATCATGGGCGGTTTGCTGGTTTTTCTCGGCTCGCGCACCCGTCACCGTTTTAACTCGCCGAGCCGCCAGCTCCAGCGCGCGTTGCATAAACGCGCGCTGCGCCTGCATTACCAGCCGATTATGGATATCAAGCACGGCATGTGCGTCGGTGCGGAAGCGCTGCTGCGCTGGCCCGGCTATAACGGTCAGGTGATGAGCCCGGCGGAATTTATCCCGCTTGCCGAGAAAACCGGGATGATCGCGCAGGTTACGGATTATGTGGTGGAAGAGTTATTTAATGACTTAGGCCATTTCCTGGCGACCCACCCGCAGATTTATATTTCTATTAACCTTTCGGCATCCGATTTCCATTCGTCGCGCCTGATAGCGTTAATCGAAGGGAAAAATAACCAGCATGGCGTACGCGCGCAGCAAATCAAGATTGAAGTGACCGAGCGGGGCTTTATTGACGTGCCGCGCACCACCCCGGTTATTCAGGCGTTTCGCCAGTCAGGGTTTGAGATTGCGATTGATGATTTCGGCACCGGATATTCCAACCTTCATAATCTCTATTCGCTGAACGTCGATATTCTGAAAATTGATAAGTCGTTTATCGATACCTTAACCACCAACAGCACCAGCCATCTGATTGCAGAGCATATTATCGATATGGCCCAGAGCCTGCGGCTGAAAATTATCGCCGAGGGCGTGGAAACCGCCGAACAGGTGGGCTGGTTGTTAAAGCGTGGAGTGCAATATTGTCAGGGGTGGCATTTCTCAAAAGCGCTGCCGCGTCAGGAGTTTGTCGCCTGGCTGCAACAGGATGACGCCCGGGCGATGCCGGGCTGGCAGAACTGCGCCGTTAATCGTCAGGCGCTCTGACGATAATCGCTCGGCGTGCGGTCGAACTGACGGCGGAATATCCGCGAAAACGTCTGTTGCGACACATAGCCATAATCCATCGCAATATCAAAAATCGGTCGCCGGGTCGTACGCAACTCCTGCGCCGCCAGTTGCAAACGCCGCTTGCGAATATACTCACCCAGCGTCTGATGCATCACAGTGCGGAACATCCGCTGTAAATACCATTTCGAATAGCCCGACTTCTTTGCCACCACATCGATATTCAGTGGCTGGTCAATATGCTCATCAATCCATTGCGTCAGTGCGTGGATAATTTCCTGATGTGACATAAGCCGTCCTCTTCCTCTGTTTTGGGTTAGCCGTTCTTCTGGTCGGCGAGTATAATTCCTCAAGTTAACTTGAGGTAAAGCCCCCAATGGAAAAGAAAGCACCCAGAATCAAATCGCTGCTGACGCCGGGCGAAGTCGCGAAGCGCAGCGGCGTGGCAGTCTCCGCGCTGCACTTCTATGAAAGCAAAGGATTGATTAAAAGCACCCGCAACAGCGGCAACCAGCGGCGTTACCGGCGCGACGTGCTGCGTCAGGTGGCGATCATTAAAATCGCCCAGCGTATCGGCATTCCGCTGGCGACGATTGGCGAGGCTATCGGCGTGCTGCCTGAAGGGCATAACCTGAGCCCGAAGGCCTGGAAGCAGCTCTCCACGCAGTGGCGCGAGGAGCTGGACCGGCGTATTAAAACGCTAACCGCGCTGCGTGACGATCTGGATGGCTGCATCGGCTGTGGTTGCCTGTCGCACCGCGATTGCCCGCTGCGCAACCCCGAAGACCGTCTGGGCGCGCAGGGCAGCGGGGCACGCCTGCTGGAAGATGAATAAGCGGCGCGCAAACAAATTCGGTGCGCCGCCGGTGGATTCTCTATAGTTAATGCAATGAAAAGCGAAAGGAAAACGCCATGCTGACGGTCCACCATCTGAATAATTCCCGCTCGCAGCGCATTCTTTTTGCGCTTGAAGAGCTTGGCAAGCCTTATGAACTGGTGCGCTACCAGCGCGAGCCGACTATGCTTGCGCCACCTGCGCTTAAGAAAGTGCATCCGCTCGGTAAGTCGCCGGTGCTGGAGGATAACGGCCAGAAAATTATCGAATCCGGCGCGATTCTGGAATATCTCCAGGAGACCTATGACACTGAACAACGCCTGAAGCCGCAGAGTGCGGAGGAGAAAATCCAGTACCGTATCTGGCTGCATTACGCCGAAGGCTCCCTGATGCCGCTGCTGTTGATGAAGCTGGTGTTTGGCAGTCTCGGGAAAAAGCCCGTTCCGTTCGGGCTTCGCACCCTCGGCAAAGCGCTCGGGCAGGGCGTTCAGAAAGCCTGGCTTAATAAGCAGCTCGCCACCCACACCCGCTTTATGGAAGATCACCTGACGCAGCATCCGTGGTTTGCCGGACAGACCTTCAGCATGGCGGATATTCAGATGAGCTTCCCGGTGATCGCCCTGCTGGCGCGCAATGATTCCGGCGAGTTCCGCCAGTTACGCGCCTGGCTGACTAATCTTCAGGCTCGCCCGGCCTGGCAGCGCGCTATCGAAAAAGGCGGCCCGCTGGCGATCCCCGGCAGCTAATCGTTATGGCCTTCCTCTGAAGGCCCTCTTTTTGCGCATCAACGATATCGTTTGCGCAGTCTGCGCTGAATTATTCATCAGCCAGCGCAACTTTTTGCCAAAAGGCTTAAAGTTCTGTTGAAAATCCCCGTCCTAAGGCTGGATAATCGTTTGCCTTAAAATTTTGCCGTTTTTTGCGCGTGGAGTTAAACGTTTGCTTTTTGTGGCCCCTCCAAAACCACAAACAGAACGCAGGGAGTTAACGTTTGATCCGCAGCGGGTTGTTTGCCACGCGCGAGCTTTAAAAACTCACACTTTTCAGGGGATGTCTCATTATGTCTACGCCTTCTGCGCGTAACGGCGGTTCGCTCGACGCCTTTTTTAAAATTTCCGCGCGCGGCAGTAACGTGCGTCAGGAGATTGTTGCCGGTCTCACCACGTTCCTTGCGATGGTCTATTCAGTGATCGTCGTGCCGGGCATGCTCGGCAAAGCGGGCTTCCCGCCTGCCGCCGTGTTTGTCGCCACTTGTCTGGTCGCAGGCGTTGGCTCCATCGTGATGGGGCTGTGGGCGAATCTGCCGCTGGCGATTGGCTGCGCCATCTCGCTGACCGCCTTTACCGCGTTCAGCCTGGTGCTCGGGCAGCACATCAGCGTACCGGTTGCGCTCGGCGCGGTCTTCCTGATGGGCGTGCTGTTTACCGTGATTTCCGCAACCGGCATTCGTAGCTGGATCCTGCGTAACCTGCCGCAGGGCGTGGCGCACGGCACCGGTATCGGTATCGGTCTGTTCCTGCTGCTGATTGCCGCGAACGGCGTGGGCCTGGTCATTAAGAACCCGCTCGACGGCTTGCCGGTGGCGCTCGGCCATTTCGCGAGTTTCCCGGTGATCATGTCGCTGATTGGTCTTGCGGTCATTATCGGCCTTGAGAAACTCAAAGTGCCGGGCGGCATTCTGCTGACCATCATCGGTATTTCGATTGTCGGCCTGATTTTCGACCCGACGGTGAAATTCACCGGCCTGTTCGCCATGCCGTCGCTGAGCGATGAGAAGGGCAATTCGCTGATTGGCAGCCTGGATATCATGGGCGCGCTCGATCCTGTGGTGATTCCGAGCGTGCTGGCGCTGGTGATGACCGCCGTGTTTGACGCCACCGGCACCATTCGCGCGGTCGCGGGCCAGGCGAATCTGCTGGATAAAGACGGTCAGATCATCGACGGCGGCAAAGCGCTGACCACCGATTCCCTCTCCAGCGTCTTCTCAGGCCTGGTGGGCGCGGCACCGGCGGCGGTGTATATCGAATCTGCCGCAGGCACCGCGGCGGGCGGTAAAACGGGCCTGACGGCGATTACCGTCGGCGTGCTGTTCCTGCTTATCCTGTTCCTCTCGCCGCTCTCGTACCTGGTGCCGGCATATGCCACAGCGCCCGCGCTGATGTATGTTGGCCTGCTGATGCTGAGCAACGTGGCGAAAATCGACTTCGCCGATTTCGTGGACGCGATGGCGGGGCTGATTACCGCGGTGTTTATCGTGCTGACCTGCAACATCGTGACCGGCATCATGATAGGCTTTGCGTCGCTGGTCATTGGCCGCGTCGTTTCCGGCGAGTTCCGCAAGCTCAATATCGGTACTGTCGTCATCGCCATCGCGCTGGTCGCTTTCTACGCGGGCGGCTGGGCAATCTAAACCTTTCTTTAACGAAGCGGGCTGCGGCCCGCTTTTTTCCTGCTTTCAGGGCACAACCTGATTCCTTTTCCGGCGCGTCAGTGTTCTATTATCAAAGGTGAGTCTTTCATCACAGATAATAAGGAGCCGCTCAGACCGCATGGAAATCTTTTTTACCATCCTCATCATGACCCTTATGGTATCGCTCTCCGGGGTCGTCACTCGTATGCTGCCCTTCCAGATCCCGCTGCCGCTGATGCAGATAGCCATCGGGGCGCTACTCGCCTGGCCTACGTTCGGTCTGCACGTCGACTTTAACCCCGAGCTGTTCCTGGTCCTGTTTATTCCGCCGCTGCTGTTCGCCGACGGCTGGAAAACCCCGACCCGCGAATTTCTCGATCACGGCCGCGAAATTATCGGCCTCGCGCTGGCGCTGGTGGTGGTCACCGTTGTCGGCATCGGTTTTCTGATCTACTGGATGGTGCCGGGTATTCCGCTCATTCCTGCTTTCGCGCTGGCGGCGGTGCTGTCGCCGACCGATGCGGTGGCGCTCTCCGGCATTGTGGGTGAAGGCCGCATCCCGAAAAAAATCATGGGAATTTTGCAGGGCGAGGCGCTGATGAACGACGCCTCCGGCCTGGTGTCCCTGAAATTCGCCGTCGCGGTCGCGATGGGGACGATGGTCTTTACCGTGGGCGGCGCGTCGCTGGAGTTTTTAAAAGTGGCGATTGGCGGCCTGCTCGCCGGGATCGCGGTAAGCTGGCTGTACGGCCGCTCGCTGCGCCTGCTGAGCCGCTGGGGCGGCGATGAGCCCGCTACGCAGATAGTCCTGCTGTTCCTGCTGCCGTTCGCCTCTTATCTGATTGCCGAACATATCGGTTTCTCCGGCATTCTCGCCGCGGTGGCCGCCGGGATGACCATCACCCGCTCCGGCGTGATGCGCACCGCGCCGCTGGCGATGCGTCTGCGCGCCAACAGCGTCTGGTCGATGCTGGAGTTTGTGTTTAACGGCATGGTGTTCCTGATGCTCGGTCTGCAACTGCCGGGCATTATGGAGACGTCGCTTGCCGCCGCCGAAAAAGATCCGAACGTCGAGACCTGGATGCTGTTCATGGATGTCGTTCTGATCTACGGCGCGCTGATTGGCGTGCGTTTCCTGTGGCTGTGGATCATGAAGCGCTTTAGCCTGCGTTTTCTGAAGAAAAAACCGCTGACGTTTGGCGAGTACTCGACGCGCGAGCTGCTGGTGGCGTCGTTCGCGGGCGTGCGCGGGGCGATTACGCTTGCGGGTGTGCTCTCTATTCCGCTGCTGCTGCCAGACGGCTCGCCGTTCCCGGCGCGCTATGAGCTGGTGTTCCTGGCCGCGGGCGTCATTCTTTTCTCGCTGTTTGTTGGTGTGATCCTGCTGCCGATTCTGCTGCAACAGGTCGAGACGCCGGATCACGGCCTGGCGCACAAAGAAGAACGAATGGCGCGTTCGGTGACGGCGGAAGTGGCGATTACCGCCATTCAGAAAATGGAAGAGCGTCTGGCTGCGGATACCGAAGAGAACATCGACGACCAGTTGCTAAGAGAGGTTTCCGCGCGTGTGGTGGGGAACCTGCGCCGCCGTGCCGACGGACGCAACGATGTGGAAAACAGCGAGCTTGAGGAAAATCTTGAGCGCCGTTTCCGCCTGACCGCACTGCGTGCCGAGCGCGCCGAGCTGTATCACCTGCGCGCCACGCGGCAAATCAGTAACGAGACGCTGCAAAAAATGCTGCACGATATGGACCTGCTCGAAGCGCTGCTGATGGAGCGTAAATAACCGTAACCGCCGGATCGCTCCGGCGGTTTTTTTACCGTCCCGTCAGCCGTCGCACCAGTTCAAACTCGCTAAAATTCACCGGCCGCTGTTGCTGCATCGAGATATTCCCGGCAATGCCTGTGAGAATGGACATCGCGCCCGCACGGTGATCGGCGGCGCGTTGCAGCGGGTCGTCGCCCGGCTCGCCGAAGAGGTCCGCCAGCATCGCGTTGTCGCCGCCGCCGTGTCCTCCTTCGCCCAGCGTGAAATCCGCCTTCCAGGGGGCCGCGAACATCGGGTAAACCGTGATATCGCAGCGGTCGAGACTGCCCTCGGCCTCACGCAGCCCGCCGCCGTTAACGTAAGAGTTTTCCACCAGTTTCATTTCAAGCCGACCGCGGCTGCCGTTGAACACCACGTTGAGTCCCTCCTGCGGCAGATACGCATTGAGTGAATAGGTGAGCTGCGTCTGGTTCTGGTATTTCACCAGCACTGAGAGCGTATCCTCAATGGTAATGCCGTCGCCAAAAACGCTCTGATCGCGAAAGTAGCTGTCCTCGTGTTCGGCATCCAGATACAGCGCTTTAAGCTGCGCGCTCTCCTCCATGTGCAGCGCGAACGGATCGTCTTTCGCCGCCGCATAGCCATGGGCGCGCGGGTAAAAGTGCGAAACGCCGCGCTTTTCGGCGTTTTCACGCCCATAAAAACGCAGCGCGCCTTCGGCGTAAACCCGTTGCGGGTAGCTGCCGAGCCAGAAATTCATTAAGTCGAAATGATGGGTGGATTTATGCACCAGCAGGCCGCCGCTGTTGCGCTTCTCCCGGTGCCAGCGGCGGAAATAGTCCGCGCCATGTTCGGTATTCAGCAGCCATTCGAAATGCACCGAAAACACCTCGCCGATGGTGCCGTTCATCAGCAGTTCGCGCACTTTGCTGTGGTGCGGCGCATAGCGGTAGTTGAAGGTCACGCGCACCTCGCGGCCCGTCTCTTCAATGGCGTTGAGGATGCGCAGCGCACGCGCTTCGTCGATGGTCATGGGTTTTTCGGTGATAACATCGCAGCCCGCATGAAGGGCGCGGACGATATAATCGTCGTGGGTCCGGTCCATCGTGGTGACGATGACCGTATCGGGCCGGGTGTTGCGTATCATCGCTTCAAACTGCGCGGCGACGAAACAGGGCACTGGCGGCGCGCCTGCGTTTTCCAGCAGACGATTAGCGTAGCGCATGCGGGTCTGGTTGGTGTCGCAGAACGCGACCATCTGCGCGGTGTCGCGAAACGTCTTACCGATAGCCTCGATATACATACCGGCGCGCCCGCCGGTTCCCACCAGGGCGTATTTTTTCATCGCCATGCTCCTCTCAGCCAAAATGACGTGTTGTATGCATAAAATAAAAACAACGTTTCATTTTGCTAATGTAGCGCGACCAGAGACACGGAACAGGGCGGGAGAGGAAAAGTGTGATCCCCGGCCAGAATGGCCGGGGCGGAAGGGTTAGTGCGCGCGGCCCTGTTCGATGCCAAGACCGGTTTGGGAGCGGATAAACTGCGCGCGGAACTGCTCGCGCTCCAGATTGCCTTCCGGGCTGTTGTCGGTTGCCGAGAAGACCCAGATCCCGATAAACGCCACGGCGATAGAGAACAGCGCCGGATATTCATACGGGAAGACCGGCGCGGCGTGGCCAAGCACCTGCACCCAGACGGTCGGGCCGAGAATCATCAGCACCACGGCGGTGAGCAGGCCAAGCCAGCCGCCAATCATCGCACCGCGGGTGGTGAGCTTCGACCAGTACATCGAGAGTAAAATAATCGGGAAGTTACAGCTCGCCGCAATCGAGAACGCCAGGCCCACCATGAACGCGATGTTCTGCTTCTCAAACAGAATCCCGAGCAGGATAGCCACCACGCCGAGCACCAGCACGGTGATTTTGGAGACGCGCAGCTCATCGCGCTCGGTTGCGCCTTTGCGAAACACGTTGGCGTAGAGATCGTGCGACACCGCCGACGCGCCCGCGAGCGTCAGGCCCGCCACAACCGCCAGAATCGTGGCGAAGGCGACCGCCGAGATAAAGCCCAGGAACAGGTTGCCGCCCACGGCATCGGCCAGATGTACCGCCGCCATGTTGTTGCCGCCAATCAGCGCGCCGGTGGCGTCTTTAAACGCCGGGTTCGCGCCCACCAGCATGATGGCGCCGAAGCCGATGATAAAGGTCAGGATGTAGAAATAGCCCATAAACCCGGTGGCGTAGAACACGCTTTTACGCGCTTCGCGGGCGTCGCTGACGGTGAAGAAGCGCATCAGAATATGCGGCAGACCAGCGGTGCCGAACATCAGGCCGAGGCCAAGTGACAGCGCGGAAACCGGATCTTTCACCAGACCGCCGGGGCTCATGATGGCGCTGCCTTTCGGGTGAACCGCCATCGCTTCCGTAAACAGATTGTTGAAGCTAAAGCCCACATGCTTCATCACCATGAACGCCATAAAGCTTGCGCCGAACAGCAGCAGCACAGCTTTGATGATCTGTACCCAGGTGGTGGCCAGCATGCCGCCGAACAGCACATACATCACCATCAGCACGCCCACCAGCACCACGGCGATGTGGTAGTTCAGGCCGAACAGCAGCTCGATAAGCTTGCCTGCGCCAACCATCTGCGCGATGAGATAGAGCGCGACCACCACCAGCGAACCACAGGCGGAGAGCAGACGGATAGGGCGCTGCTTCAGGCGGTAGGAGGCGACGTCCGCAAAGGTGTAACGCCCGAGGTTACGCAACCGCTCGGCGATTAAAAACAGAATAATCGGCCAGCCCACCAGGAAGCCCAGCGAGTAGATAAGCCCGTCGTAGCCGGAGGTATAAACCAGCGCGGAGATGCCGAGGAACGACGCGGCGGACATAAAATCGCCCGCGATGGCAAGCCCGTTCTGAAAACCGGTAATGTTGCCGCCTGCGGTGTAGTAATCGCTGCGCGAACGGGTGCGTTTGGAGGCCCAGTACGTGATGCCAAGCGTCAGCGCCACGAAGATCAGGAACATGATGATGGCCTGCCAGTTGGTCGGCTGGCGCTGCACATCACCGGTCAGCGCATCGGCGAGGGCGGCAGGTGAAAGCAGAGTCAACAGCGGGAAAAGCACCTTTTTCATGATGACTGCACCTCTTTCAGCACGGCGTTATTCAGCCGATCAAATTCACTGTTGGCGCGCCAGACGTACACGCCGGTGAGAATAAACGAAATCAGGATCACGCCGATGCCGATGGGTATACCGCGCGTCACGCTGCTGCCGGGCGAGAGCGGCGTGCCGAGCCAGCCCGGCGCAAACGCAATAAGCAGGATAAAACCGACGTAAATAATCAGCATGATGATGGAAAGGGTGAAGGCAAACCGTTGCCGCTTATGCACTAACTCCCTGTAAGGCGCACTGCTCTCTATCTGCTGACAAATATCGTTATTCATCATCGCAGTCTCCAGAAGTAAGGTAGGGGTTGTTATTATTCCCTCTCCCTTTGGGGGAGAGGGTTAGGTCGAAAGGTCAGTATGCAGGCGTGGTTATGATGGCATCGCGATGGACTGCTTCTCTTCGAGCAGTTTTTCCACCACACCCGGATCGGCGAGCGTTGAGGTATCGCCAAGGTTGCTGGTATCGCCCGCCGCGATTTTGCGCAAAATACGGCGCATGATTTTGCCGGAGCGGGTTTTCGGCAGCGAATCGGTCCAGTGCAGCACGTCCGGCGTCGCCAGCGGGCCAATCTCTTTACGCACCCAGTTACGCACTTCGCTGTACAGCTCCGCTGACGGCTCTTCGCCGTGGTTCAGCGTCACGTAAGCGTAGATAGCCTGGCCTTTGATGCTGTGCGGAATGCCCACCACCGCGGCTTCGGCGATTTTCGGGTGCGAGACCAGCGCGGATTCAATCTCGGCGGTGCCAAGACGATGCCCGGAAACGTTCAGCACATCATCGACGCGCCCGGTTATCCAGTAGTAACCGTCTTCGTCACGGCGCGCGCCGTCGCCGCTGAAGTACATGTTTTTAAACGTTGAGAAATAGGTCTGCTCGAAACGTTCGTGATCGCCAAACAGCGTACGCGCCTGGCCCGGCCAGGAGTCGGTAATGACCAGATTGCCTTCCGTCGCGCCCTGTTGTGGATTACCTTCGTTATCCACCAGCTCTGGCTGCACGCCGAAGAACGGACGCGTGGCGGAACCGGCTTTTAGCTCGGTCGCGCCTGGCAGCGGCGTAATCATGAAGCCGCCGGTTTCGGTCTGCCACCAGGTGTCGATCACCGGGCATTTTTCATTACCGATTTTCTTCCAGTACCACTCCCACGCTTCCGGGTTGATAGGCTCACCGACCGACCCGAGAATGCGCAGCGACGAACGGTCAGTGCCGTCGATAGCTTTATCGCCTTCCGCCATCAGCGCGCGAATGGCCGTCGGCGCGGTATAGAGAATATTCACTTTGTGTTTATCCACCACCTGCGCCATACGGTTGGCGGAAGGCCAGTTCGGGACGCCTTCAAACATCAGCGTGGTCGCGCCGCAGGCGAGCGGCCCGTAGAGCAGATAGCTGTGGCCAGTCACCCAGCCCACATCGGCGGTGCACCAGTAGATATCGCCAGGATGGTAGTCAAAGGCGTAGAGGAACGTGGTGGCCGCATAAACCAGATAGCCGCCCGTGGTGTGCAGCACGCCTTTCGGTTTACCGGTCGAGCCGGAGGTGTAGAGAATAAACAGCGGATCTTCGGCGTTCATCTCGACGGGCTGATGGTGCGCGCTGGCTTTCTCCACCAGCTCGCTCCACCACAGATCGCGTCCTTCATGCCATTCGATGTTTCCGCCGGTGCGTTTCAATACCACCACGTGTTCCACGCTGGTGACGCCGGGGTTTTTCAGCGCGTCATCGACGTTTTTCTTCAGCGGAATGGCACGCCCGGCGCGCACGCCTTCATCGGCCGTGATAACCAGACGCGCGCTGGAGTCGATAATGCGTCCGGCGACGGCTTCCGGCGAAAATCCGCCGAAAATGACCGAGTGCACCGCACCAATGCGGGCGCAGGCGAGCATCGCAACGGCGGCTTCCGGCACCATTGGCATATAGATAGCGACCACGTCGCCTTTCTTAATGCCAAGAGAGGTCAGGGTGTTTGCAAAACGGCAGACGTCGCGGTGGAGTTCGCGGTAGCTGATGTGTTTGCTCTGGGTCGCGTCATCGCCTTCCCAGATAATGGCGGTCTGATCGCCGCGCTCGCTCAGGTGCCGGTCAAGACAGTTTGCTGCCAGATTTAGCGTGCCGTCTTCATACCATTTAATCGAGACATTGCCAGGCGCGAAAGAGGTGTTTTTTACCTTCTGGTAAGGCGTGATCCAGTCGAGGATTTTGCCTTGTTCGCCCCAGAAGGCGTCAGGGTCATGTACGGATTGCTGATATTTCGCATCATATTGTTCCGGCGTAATCAGGCATCGTTCCGCAATAGCTGCGGGAATAGGGTGTTTATGGATTTGGCTCATGGCTTTTTTCTCCTTTTAGATGTTAATGATATGTCACGCAAAAGTTAAGAACAGGCTTGCGAATAGCTTTGTTTACTTTTTGGGCGGCAGATCACGCATTGCCGAAACTGCATGAAAATTCATCAAACGAATCTTTCAAGGAAAATAATTGCTGTTAAGTATTATTTGCTGGCTCGATTTTATAATGTCTTAAATAACATTAGCTTATAGATGATTAGCGCGATAAATTAGGGTTATTAAGGCAATTTTCAGTGAATATGCCTGTTCTTTAAGGGTTGCGCAGGATGCCGTGCAAGTGGTACTGATTAAACGCGTTAAAAAACCCCACAATATCACCCAACGTTTGTCATACCCCTTTCAGCTTGCGTCGTTCTCATTCGAGCACGCGTGGGAATGGCGCTGTAATTTAGGAAGTAAAGTCGTTATGAAAAACAGTAAAATCAGCCTGGCCTGGCAGATCCTGCTGGCCCTGGTGCTGGGTATTCTTCTGGGCAGTTTTCTCCATTATCAGACGGATAGCCGCGAATGGCTGGTGACCAATCTCCTCTCGCCCGCCGGCGACATTTTTATTCATCTGATTAAAATGATCGTCGTGCCGATTGTTATCTCCACGCTGGTGGTGGGCATCGCCGGTGTCGGCGACGCCAAACAGCTCGGGCGCATCGGCGCGAAAACCATCCTCTATTTTGAAGTGATCACAACCGTCGCAATCATCATTGGCATTACGCTTGCGAACGTGTTCCAGCCAGGGAGCGGCATTGATATGTCGCAACTGGCTGCCGTGGATATTTCAAAATATCAGCACACGACCGAAGAGGTGCAGAGCCATGCTCACGGTCTGATGGGCACGATCCTCTCACTGGTGCCGACCAACATTTTCGCCTCGATGGCGAAAGGCGAGATGCTGCCGATTATCTTCTTCTCGGTGCTGTTCGGGTTGGGGCTGTCTTCACTGCCCGCCGCGCACCGTGAGCCGCTGGTGACGGTCTTCCGCTCTGTTTCCGAAACCATGTTTAAAGTCACCCATATGGTGATGCGCTATGCACCGGTGGGGGTGTTTGCGCTGATCTCCGTGACGGTGGCGAACTTTGGTTTCGCCTCGCTATGGCCGCTCGCGAAACTGGTGATTCTGGTTTATGTGGCGATTCTGTTCTTCGCGCTGATCGTGCTGGGCGCGGTGGCGCGGATGTGTGGGCTGCGCGTCTGGACGCTGATCCGCATTCTTAAAGATGAGCTGATTCTGGCGTACTCCACGGCAAGCTCGGAAAGCGTGCTGCCGCGGATTATCGAGAAAATGGAAGCCTACGGGGCGCCTGCGTCTATCACAAGTTTCGTGGTGCCGACCGGTTACTCCTTTAACCTTGACGGCTCCACGCTCTACCAGAGCATCGCGGCGATTTTTATCGCCCAGCTCTACGGCATTGAGCTGTCGCTGGGGCAGGAGATTATCCTGGTGCTGACGCTGATGGTGACCTCGAAAGGGATCGCGGGCGTGCCTGGCGTGTCGTTTGTCGTCCTGCTCGCGACGCTTGGCAGCGTCGGCATTCCGCTGGAAGGCCTGGCATTTATCGCGGGCGTGGACCGTATCCTCGACATGGCGCGCACCGCGCTGAACGTGGTCGGTAACGCGCTGGCGGTTCTGGTGATTGCCAAGTGGGAACACAAGTTTGACCGCAAAAAAGCGCAGGCTTACGAGCGGGAAATGCTGGGTCGTTTTGACAGCACCGCCAATAACTAATCTTCTGCGCATCTGTAGGTGTACAAACCCCGCTTCTGGCGGGGTTTTTTATAATGGTAGCGCAGGGTATGCACTGTAAACGGTAAAAAAACGGGTGCGTTAAGCACTCAACGCCAGCAAGTCGGGCGGAGCGAACCCCGCCCGGAGAGTGTTACCGGTCAGAGCAGGAAAGCCGTGCCGCCACCTCCTTATTTCCTTGCTTTATCGTTAACTCACATAACGTGCCGTGGTTAATTAAAGCGAAAATTAATATCGTGACGCAAAATACAACAAAACATGCGAAAAGATATTTCAGTGGCTTCATGCCTTTTACTCCTTGCCTTTCGGCGAGTAAGCGGCTAATCTCAACTTGTCGGAGTTGAGGGATAGCCTCGGGTTAATAGAAATATTGCCCGGGGCTTTCTTCTTTCTGTCCCTCGCGTCGGCTTAAGACAGAAAGTCTTAAGCACCCGGCGCTTATCATAATGATCTCTTATTAAAATGAGAATAAAAATCCCAATGTAATTTTCGTTGGGTTTGTTGCATTGGGTTGGCTTATAAATTAAATAGTGTCGTTTGGTAATATGAATATTTAAAGCGTAAGGGGAAATAAATACCCGAAAGGGTAAAAGGATTGGGTGCGTTAAGACCTCCGCTCCTGGCAAGCCGGGCGAGGAAACCCCGCCCGGGAGAGCCTTACTTGCCGGTACAGGTAAGCTTAGCCGCCACCTCCTGACTGCCGCTTCTGATGGTGAGCTCGCATAACGTACCCTGATTCATTAATGCAAAAATCAAAATAGTGATGCAGACCATGAATAAACAGGCCAGTAAATAACGCAGTGGCTTCATGCCTTTTACTCCTTGCATTCTGAAGAGTAAGAGGCTAATCTCAACTTGCTGGAGTTGAGGGATAGCCTCGGGTTAATAGAAATATTGCCCGGGGCTTTCTTCTTTCTGTCCCTCACGTTGGCTTAAGACAGAAAGCCTTAAGCACCCGCGCTTATAATAATCCTTTCGCCAAAAGTTTAAATAAAAATCCTGATGTAATTCATTTGTGGTTTTTACATTAATTATGGAACCTTTCTCGCAAATCTCCGCGTTTAAATAACGAAAGCTGTAACAGGTAAATATAACGCCATCCATTAATATGGGATTGAATGTCTCTTTTTTCTTTCTGCGCGCGCAGCAACGCCCGGGTTGTGTATCCTGATAATGAGAGAAAGCGTGACGGGCGCTGATCACGCCCGAAAACTATCGGGAATGATAGTATACCCGGCCGCCGTACACCCTTATCATCTCTCCCTTATGCCTGCGCGAAAGTGAGCACGTACATGCGCCATCCGGGCAGGCTACCGACAACCACAGCCGGAATATAAAGAGAGTCACAGTGGATAACCTCATTAGCGCGCCATTAACAGGACAACACGAAACGCCGGTGAACCTGCCGGGGTTGATGCAGGTGCTCAGTAAACACCTTTACTCCACGCCGATGGTCGCCATCCGTGAGCTGGTGCAGAACGCGCACGACGCGATTGTCAGACGTCGACTGGAAGAGGGGACGACGGGCCAGCTTGCGGAGATCCGCGTCACGGGCGATACCCAAACCCGTACCATCGTCATTCACGATACCGGCTCTGGCCTCACGGAGCAGGAGATCCACGATTTCCTGGCGACCGTCGGCGTCGGCTACACCCGCCATCTGCGCCAGCAGGACGATGAAACCGGGCTTATCGGCATGTTTGGCCTGGGCTTTCTTTCCGCTTTTGTGCTGGCCGAGCGGGTAACGGTACACACCACCTCCTGGAAAACGCCGGAGGAAGGCTGGCTTTACGCCTCCGCCAGCGGCGAAACCTACAGCGTCACGCCGGCAAGCCCGCGCGAGCCAGGGACGACCGTCACGCTGCATCTCAAAGACGAGTTTTTATATCTCGCCAACAACAAGTTGCTGGGCGATGTGCTGGGCCGTTACTGCATATTAATGAAAGAGCCGCTGTTTGTCGGTGAAGCGCAGACGGCGGTAAATCACCTGACGCCGCCCTGGCGTGTAACGTCGCAGGATGGCGTGGCGCTGCACCCAGCGCTGCGTCAGAAGCAAAATATTGAATTCGCCAGCCGCTTCGAGCGCGCGTTTACGCCGCTCTGTACCTTGCTGGTGGAGCCCTCGGGCGACAGCGACGCGGTGGGCATGCTCTGGCTTCAGGACGGCGCGACGTATGGCACCAGCGATAACCGTAATCTGTCGCTGTTTTTGCGCGGTATGCTGCTCGACGATCAGGCGCGCGAGCTGCTTCCGCCGTGGGCCGGGTTTGTCGGCGGCGTTATCGAATCGAATCGTCTTACGCCGACGGCCAGCCGCGAAGATTTACAGCGCGATGTCACCTGGTATGCCACGCAGGCGGCGCTCACCGAGGCGCTGATTAACGGTCTGGCCGATCTCGCGAAGCAGCAGCCTGCCGTCTGGCGTCGTGTGCTGGTGCGCCATAACGAAGCGTTGCTCGGCGCGGCTATCTGCGACGATCGCCTCTTCGATCTGCTGAAAGATGAACTGCTGATCCCGACCTCTCAGGGCGATCTGCCGGTTAAAGCGTTGCGCCAGAACAACACGCTGAACGTAATGCTCAGCGAAGAGGGCGGTTTTGAAGAGATGCTGTTCCGGCTTTCGGGCCGCCCTGTCGCGCTGGGCTATCGCTATGCGGTCGTGCCGTTCCTGCGCCGCTGGGCGACGCTCTACGGCGCGCGGCTGGTGGAAGTGGGCACCTCGGCGGGTAACGAACAGCTCTTTGCGCTGCATGACGTCAGCGCCGAAGAAGAGGCCTGGTGGAGCGAACAGCTGCGCGACGACGAAGAGTGCGTAATGTCCTCTTTCGAACCGGCGACGCTGCCGCTGGTGATGGTGGTCAACCGTGACGCCGAGCTTAAAGCGCGTCTTGAGCAGGACGACGCTGATCGCCGCATGAGCACCGCCGCGCTGATGCTCGCCCGCCAGTTTGCCAGCAAAATCGAACAGCAGGCGCCGGTGCGCCTCTACATCAACTTTAACAATCCTGCGGTAAAAGCCTTATCACAGGCCTGGCGTGCCGGGCAGCCCATCGCGCCCGCCGCCACGCAATTACTGAAAAGCCTCAAAATTATTCTTGCTCTGGCCACGGGGGATTCCCGTGAGTACGACTTTCGCCAGGCGCTGGACACATTCAGTTGCATCACGGCGCAACTTATTACACCGACAACAGAAGGAAGCAACTAATGGATATCTGGGCATGGTATGAGCAATATGAACGTGACCTGGCAGACGCCGGTAAACCCTGGATCACGCAGCATGTTAATAAGCTTATCGAGTCTGTTGTTGAAGTGCAGACCGGTAAAACCGAAGCGTTGCTGCCGGAAGCGCGCGCGCTGAAAAAGACCGCTGGCAACCCGTGGATTGACGTGATGGTCGGCCACTGGGAGATGCGTCACCGCATCGGCAATCTTGGCGAAGGCGAAAAAGCGCTGGGTGATGTCGTGGCGCTGTTTGAGCGCGCTCACCAGGCCGATGCCGCAGAGTGCCCGCAGTCGATTTGCGTGACCCAGGATCTCAGCGCCTGCTACAGCAATGTGGACGGCCCAGGCTGGGCGGACGAGCGTATCGCCGTTTGCCAGGAGACGCTTTCGAAAATCACCCCGCTGCGCAGCTGCTTCCTGTGCCTTTCTGAAGAACAGTTCTTCGCGATGGTCGATAAAGGCCAGGTTGAAGAGGCGCTGGCCTTTGTGCAGCAGCAGATGGAGAAGCGCCGCGCGGCAGGCGAAGAGGACGTCAATGGCCTCAAAGAGAACGAAGCGCAGGCGCTGATGCTGCTTGGCCGTTATGACGAGGCGCTGGCGATTATTGATAAGCTTCATGAAGACGAGCTGGAAAACAGCAGCGAGCAAGTCCGCCAGGTCATGATGATGATGAAAGCGGAAGTGCTGGCGCTGATGGGGCGTGAAGAAGACGCTCGCGAATGGCTGCTGCCGTGGGATCGTCTCACCGCCTATAACCGTATGCGCTGGGTGCGCGTGGTGGAGCAACTGGTGCGCCTCAACCCGGCTTACAATAACTGGCAGACCGGCAGCGCGCTGCAGCTGATTCTTGAACAGCGTGTGGAAGCGCAGGCGTGGCGCGAAGCGGTGATTGTCGCGAAAAGCCATATCCGCCTGGCGCTGGCGCGTGGTGCTACCTGGGTCGCCCGTCGTGCCCTGATGCAGGCGAAACAGTGCGCAGCAAAACTGCGTAACCCGCACGATGAAGACGCCGCGCTGGCGGAATTCGCAAGCCAGTTAGCGGGCATGGAAACGCAGGTTGAGCTGCCGGTGCCTGCCGAATCGCTGATGGCATGGCTGGAAGAGCGCGGCCAACAGGAAGGCGTGACGCGCGATCCGGAACAAGAGGCCCAGTGGCTGCTGCTCGCTTCCGCGCAGCGCCCTGATGATGAAGAACTGCTGATGCTGGCAGGTGCCGCGCTGGAAGCGTGCCAGGCGCAGGGCGAAGCGACGGATCTCCTGCTTGGCTGGCAGAAACGCCACCCGCAGGAAGAGGCCGCGCCGCTGTTCCATCTGCTCTCTGCGCTCCTGAACGCGCGCCGTTACGACGACATCTTAGCGCTCGCCGAAAGCTATCGCGACGCGCTGCCGCACGTGGCACTGTGGTTTGAAGCTCAGGTGGCGCAGGCGCAGGAAGACTGGGAAAAACTGGAGTCCGTAAGCCAGGCGCTGCGCGCCACGCCGCAGGGGCAGCAGAAGATAGCGCCGCTGATGCTGGCGGGCCAGGCGGCGATGCGCCAGAAAGCCTATGACCGCGCCACGGCGTACCTGAAAGACGCGGTGGCGATGCTGGACGCGCGCGAAGAAGACGCCAGCAATGTTCTGTGGGATCTGTTGACTGCCGCCAGCGCCAGCGAAGACTGGTCAACCGTGCGCGAAGCCGGCGCGCGTCTCGGCATGAAGTTCAGCACCGATGAAGGCCCGGTTGAAGAGCAGTGGGGCACCGTTCGTCTGCGTTTCTTTGAAAACCACGACGAGCATTATTACTTCGCTCAGCGTACCGGCCCGGTGACGGCGCGCGTGTTCCAGCCGTCCTGGCGTAAAGCCTTACAGCATATGAACGAGTCGGTGGTCTTTGACGCCAACCTGCTGAACACCCCGCCGGAAGATGAAAAAGAGCGCGAGAACTTCATCCCCGTGCATAACGTGGTGAAAACGCTTGAGCCGAGCGAATATGCGCCGAGCTGGTTTATCGACGGCGTCGATCCGGGCGAGGAGACCTTCAACGCGTTTGTGAATGGCGTGCGCCAGCGTGGCGGTGCCGTCTGGGTGCACTGCGAAGCTGATTATCAGGTGACGGACAGCGAAAGCGGCGAAACGCTGCCTGGGATCTACTTCATGCTGGCGATGCCACAGTCGGTCTCGCCGCTGGAAGTGGACGCGATGCTGCGTGAATTCACCCAGGGCTGGAAACACCCGATCCACTGGCTGGATGTTGCCATGACGGGCGGACTTGATGAAACGCGTCACCGTCAGGTGATGGCGCGCTATCAGCTGTAGTTTTGCATCACGGGCGGCGTTCATCGCCGCCCGATTTGAGAATCCTCCGCTGTCTGCCTCTCTTCGCCCTCATTACTTTAAGACCAGTCAAACACAGGGCTGGCATTATGAAATCATCTCTTCGCGCTTTGCTTTTCGCCACACTTTCTCTTTCCAGCAGCCACGCGCTGGCAGATGGCCTGGATTCTGTCTTTAACGACACCATTAACTCGGTAACAGAAGCGATCAACGAGGCTTACCATCCGGATAGCAGCGAGGCGTCGGACGATCGTTCCTATGACGATGAAAGCCGCACGCGCTACGACGAGCGGCGCAGACGTCTGGAAGAGCGCCACCGGCAGCTTGATGAGCGCCAGCGTCGTCTGGATGAAGAACGCCGTCGCCTGGAGGAAGAAGAGCAACGGCTGGAGGACGACGATTATCGCTAACGGCCGCTGTCGGCGATCTCGACATGCGTAGTGCGAGGGATAGCCAGCAGACGATCGCCGCAGGTCAGCAACAGATCAATGCCAAGCGATCCGGCATGCAGGCGATCTGCCAGTTGCGCAATCAGACACTCCGGCAGCTGTGGCGCTATCATGCGTTCCTCCGCAATACCGGTGCCTGTCAGGCGCAGCATACGCCCGCCGCTCAGACTGTTGACCTGTAACACCAGCGTGGCGCTGTGCTCTGGCGCGATCACGCTGCCGTGCGCCAGTCTGTCGGGAAGTAACGGATTCAGGTGTTCATCGGCAATGGCGAAAACTGCCTCGTCCGGCGTATCAGCAATCCGCGTGCCGGTGTGAAAGCGCAGATTAGAACGCACAATATCATTTGCCAGCGAAGGCGACAGCCAGACGGGCGTATCGTTGTCGACAAGCGTAAGCAGCACGCTGGTGGTCGCCACGCCAAGCGGCTGCCAGCCATGGCGGAGCAACTGCAGTGAGACAATCACGCCGGGCTCGCTCATGGCTTTTAGCAGGCGACGAAAGCATTGCTGTGCATCATGCACGGGTGAATCAAAAGCGGTGTTTAACGTCATCAGAATCTCCATACTGCTGCGCAACGCGGCGGTACGTCCTGGACGCCGCCACAAGCAGGTTGCGGCACATCCTGACGGTCTAATATGACCTTGCTGTTAAACAAACATGACAGCCAGATGAAATGTGGCGCAATAAAAGGAGGAGATGAGCGGCCAGGCTTTAACGGAATCATCGATGAAAGAAGTTAATATTGGGCTTAAGTCAGGTAAGAAAAGAGGTGATATTTTTACGATAATAACCTTTTTATCCTGATAAAGATTATTATTACAGCGCGATTTTTTGTGTTTTTGATTTTGACTTATTATTTCTTTAATTATATTTATTGCCGGCGAGTTATATTTTATTTTGCGCTGATTAATAATATTCCTAAAAGAAACTGGCGAAAAGTTAAGCAGTGCTTAATTCAAGTGTAGTTATTATTTATTTTATTGATTTTTAAGGGTATTTATCTGGATTAACGCTCTGAATTCTATTTTACGCTGCTTTTCGTTTTTGTTTTAATCTTTTTTTAAAAGAAGCACGAAAATAAGCGTGAAATCACGTTAACGAAGCGTCATACCGGCAGTGTCGCCCATAAAAAACACAGGGGTAAATCGATCGAGCACGCTATTTTATTCTGAGCAGAGCTCCGTCCAGTTAGCGGGCAGCCGGACGGCCTGACGCTGGCAGCGCAGGCTGCCAGCCCAGGAAAAATGCGCCTTGTGGCTCCGTCAGCTTTTTTTGACGAACTCCGACTTGAGCTTCATCGGGCCAAAGCCGTCGATTTTGCAATCAATGTTGTGATCGCCTTCCACCAGACGGATGTTTTTCACTTTTGTGCCAATCTTCAGCATCGATGAGCTGCCTTTGACCTTGAGATCCTTAGCAATTGTGACGCTGTCGCCATCGGCCAGCAGGTTGCCGTTGGCGTCTTTAACGACCAGGGCGTCGCTCTCAACACCGGTTTCGCCTTCGCGCCACTCGTGGGCGCACTCCGGGCAGACGTAAAGATTATTATCCAGATAAGTATATTCTGAGCCGCATTGCGGGCAGGCTGGCAGTGACATGGTGTCTCCTTAGAATGAACCAACAGTGCAGCAAAACAGGGCTGCAAAAGAAGCGGTCGCTTACGCGGCGCGCATGAAAGGCGGGATTATACCCTAAACCCTTACGTTTTACGGGCTTGTCTGTGGCGCAAACGCGCAGGCACCCGAAGCCGATAAACTTTTTTACTGCCAGGGATAAAACATATATCGTGATTTATTGCCAGGCGGTGTTATTCTGGAGTGGTTAATGTTGATCTGAATTATTAAAACCATCCCCTGAAGTCGGAACATTTTTGTCAAATGACCGATGTGAGGATATATTCTTTCGCTCTGAAAAATCGATCGGCCCACTGGTCTTACAGCGTGATTATTTGGTTTTTGACGAACAGGAAGGTTTGAAACGTTTCTCGTCGTCTCATACATATTTTACCACAACGATGGTATGGCATTTTTACGCCACTTTTCGTCATGTAGCCTCATGACGCGCAGGATATTTTCCACACGTAATTATAAAAGCCGCATTGAGCTAATAAAAAGATAAGGCAAAAGGTCATTTAATTTGTGTTAAGGAAAGATTTTTATGCACACACAGACTGTATTTGAAATGAATCAGGAAGCGGAGCGGCTTCTTCAGTTGGCTCTGTATAATCTCAGCGCCCTGAAACAAATGCCGCTGGCGGTGCAGGATGACTGTGGGAACGTTGCCAGCCGCCAGACCGCCGCCGTGCATCCGCTTCATTTTTCCTTACGCGGCCTTGAGGCGCAGCAAGAGATGCTGCAGGCCGAATTGCGAAAAACCACCCAGCAGGAGATGGTCGTGGCGATTGTCGGCACGATGAAAGCGGGGAAATCGACCACGATCAACGCCATCGTTGGCAAAGAAGTTCTGCCAAACCGCAACCGCCCGATGACGGCGCTGCCGACGCTGATTCGCCACACGCCGGGCCAGAAAGAGCCGGTACTGCATTTCACCCACGCCGGACCCATAGAAACGCTGATGCAGGCGCTGCGCGCGCGATTAGAGAACGCTTCGCGCGAAAGCCTGGCGCTGCGTCTTGAAATCGATCGCGATATGGACCTCCTGCTGGCGCGCATTCTTAACGGCACCTCGTTTGAAAAACATTATCTCGGCGCGCAGCCCATTTTTCACTGTCTGAAAAGTTTAAACGATCTGGTACGGCTCTCGGCCGTGCTTGACGTGCCGTTCCCGTTTCGCGCTTACGCGGCCATTGAACATATTCCGGTGATAGAAGTGGAGTTTACTCACCTCGCGGGTATGGAGAGGGGGCTTGGCCAGCTTACGCTACTGGACACGCCAGGGCCGAACGAAGCCGGACAGCCGCACCTGCAAAAGATGCTGCAGGAGCAGATTGCCCGCGCCTCCGCCGTGCTGGCGGTGATGGACTATACCCAGCTGAAATCGACCTCCGATGAAGAGGTGCGTCTGGCGCTCGCGGCGGTGGGCGAATCCGTGCCGCTCTACGCGCTGGTCAATAAATTCGATCAACTGGATCGCAACAGCGACGACGAAGATCAGGTGCGCGCGCTGATCGCCGGCACGCTGATGAAAGGCGCTATCGATCCGACGCATATTTTTCCGGTTTCTTCCATGTGGGGCTATCTGGCTAATCGCGCGCGTCAGGAGCTTGACGAGCACGGCGCGCTGCCGCCGTATGACCAACAGCGCTGGGTGCAGGATTTCGCTGAAGCTGCGCTGGGTCGTCGCTGGCGAAACGCCGATTTCACCGACGCCGCGCATCTGCGCCACGCCGCCGACCTGCTGTGGGAGGATTCCCTTTTCGAAGCGCCTGTTCGGGCGATTCTGCACACCGCGCATGCCCACGCCTCGCTCTACGCGCTGCGCTCGGCCTGCGCAAAATTAACTCACTCTGCGCAATGCACCCGAGACTACCTGGACTTCCGCTGTCAGGGGCTCGATATCGCAAATGACCAACTGGTGGAGAGTATCTCTCAAATGAATAATGACATCGCACAGCTAAAACGTTGCCAGGCAGACGCCAGCAAAGCCATTCAGGAAGAGGTTGTTAAGGCGCTCGGGCGCGCGTCGGAAACTATTGCGGGTCATGAACAGAAAGTGCTGGCGGATATCGCCAGTTATTTTGATACCGGCAAAGTGCCCTCGCTGTCGCTCAGCAGCCCGGTGCGTCGCGCGGTGACCTGGGGAAGCGATTTTGACGCAGGCAGCGAGCAGCTGATTCTGGATCAAGAGAGCGACGCGCGGATGCTGCTGCACAAAATTCGTGCCTCCTGCGAGCTGATTCTGCTGTCGGTACAGGAAAATCTGACCCGCGATCTGGCGGCGCATTTCAGCGAGCTGGAAACCGCACTGGGAGATATCCTGCGCGCGGCCCTGGCACCGCTTGAGCAGCGCGTCACGGAAGGTCTGCGTCGCACCGGCTTTCGCGCGCACATTACGCTGCCGGTATTTCAGCGTAGCCAGCTTAATTTCAACGCGCATCAGCTGTTTAACGACATTATTGAAGAAGAGAGCGTGCCGGTCGCCAGCGCCCCGCGCAGCGACGGCGTGCGCGGCACCGTGGCCCGCTGGCTTAACAGCAAAGATCTCGGCTGGGACGACTGTACGGCGATGCGCTCCCGCTATGTTATCAATCTGCTGCAACTGAAGCAGACGCTCAGCCGTTACGTCAGCCGCTTCTGCGCGCAGATCCGCCAGGCGATGAACGCGCAGGTGGATATCTCTGTTACGGCGGGCATGGCGACGTTTTTCGCCGAGTTCCAGATGGCGATGGCGGCGATTGAGGCGAACCTTCAGCAGAGTCTTGCGGCGCGCCAGCAGAGTGAATCGGCGCGCAACGCGCTGCGTGAGAAGCTGCAGCAGTGCGCCCGCACCGCGCGCGATATTAACGAAGACGCCCGTGCGCTGCGTGATGACATCCAGACGCTGTTTTCCGTGGAGCACTGAACGCCATGAACGGGTCACTGCTTGAAGGGCCGGGCCGACATTTACGCGCGCTGCGCGGGCGACTGATGGTGGATCTGGCGAAGGGCGAAGACGAAGAACGTTACGGTCGCTCGCATCCGCAACATCAAAACATGCGAGAGCGGCTGCAAAAATCGCTGGCCGTCACGCGTGCGGAACCCATTGCGGCCACCCCGGAGGTAGCGGCGCTGCATCTGCTGGAGTCGCTCTCTCGCCAGAGCCCGCCGGGGCATCTGGCATTAAGCCTCACCGCGCAGGCGCTGGCGCGTCGCAGCCAGCGTCTTGCTGAGAAAGGCGTTTGCGCGCCCTTTGCACAGGCGCTTGAGGTGACGGCCGGGCAGTATCAGCACAGCGCCGCGCGGCTTGAGGCGCAACTGCGTCAGGGCGATTTACTGGCCGCGGCGCAGCGCCACGCCAGCGAGGTTATGGCGCGCTGGCAACGCGGTGAATTTAACGGCTGGTCGCCAGTCGGGCGCTGCTACGTAGCGCTTCAGGAGCTGCACTGGGGGGCGTTCGGCGATGCCTTGCGCTTAGGTGAACCCCAGTACAAAACCGCGTTGTTACCGCCGGTGTATGACGACACCGCCAGATTACTTGCGCACAGCGTTAACGCCTCGCCCGACACGCGGCATTTCTACCACCAGTGGCTGCATACGCCGCCACAGCCGGGCCTGCTTGAGCATAAAGATATCCTCTGCTGGCTGGGCGCGATGCATGACAGCGAGCGTCAGCCGGTCAGCTGGTCGGTGACGCAAACCTGGCAGAGTGTCTCGCTCGGGATGCCGCGGATCTGCTCCGCAAGGCGGCTGGTGAACGCGCTGGTGGAAGAGATTTTCCTGCTCTGAACGCCCAACCACACCCCGCCGATGCGGGGTGCTTTCTTCTTTACACGGACTTTACCGGTGCAGCGTGCTCGTACTGACGCTTTCAGCGTGTGCTACCGCTGGTGCCTGTTTCGCCACATGGCGGGCATAGAGCGCGGTGATGATGGGCACGAGAATCGCCGTCACGATAACGCTCGCGGCGACCAGGGCTGTGGCTTGCGCGGCCACCGGCTCAAACGCGGGGTTGATTTGCGCGATGATAACCGGGTTCGCGACCGCCGCCCCCGCCGCGGAAGAGGCCGCCACGCCAGCCGTACCGTTACCGCCGCCCAGAAACTTATCCGCCATGATCAACGGAATACCGGTAATAATGATGACGGCGACACCCAACACAATCCCCAGCAGGCCCGTTTCCAGAATCACGCGCAAATTAATGGTATTGCCGAGCGCGAAGCCAAAGAACGGGATCAGCACCGGCGTGGCTTTGCTGAAGAACGCGCGCAGATCGTGGTCAAGATTGCCGAGCGCGAAGCCTATCAGAAACGGCAGCACCGCGCCGATGAAGTGATGCGGCTCGAAAGAGGCGAGGCCGGCAGATCCCAGAATCACCATCGTCATTAACGGGCCCGATTCCAGCGACATCAGCACAAACGCGCCGGACTCTTCCTTTGTACCGTACTGGTTCATCAGACTGGCATACAGCCCGCCGTTGGTCATGTCCATCGCGGAAACGATAGCCAGTACCGACAGCCCGGCGAAAAAGCCGGTCTGAATGCCGGTGTCGGGAATAAACGAGGCCGCAATCATCGCGACAAGCCAGGCCACGGCAATCTTTGTGACGACCAGCGTGCCGGATTTACGCAGTACCGTACCGGTCGCACGTAAATCAATAGACGCGCCAATACAGAAAAACCAGACGGCGAGAATAGGTACCGTTCCGCTAATCATGCCTTTCGTAAACGAACCGAAATAATTCCCGGTTTCCGGAGCCAGCGTATTTAAAATTGCGCCAAGTAACAGCGGGATAAGCATCATCCCTCCGGGGATGCGTTCCATCGTAGCTTTAATCTTCATCATAAACCTCAGCGGTTTTATTCAGCCCAGGCTGAATTAAGGTTATAAGTGCCCGCCGATAAAAATTATTACTTTTCATCGGGTTACGTTGGTATTTTTTGTAAGGCAGCCGTGGCGAGGCAGCGGCGGCTGGCATCTTCGGTATAAGAATTGAGACTGGTCTGTGTGCGACTTATCCCGTTATTGAAGCGACTGGCGCTACTATTACTTTTGTGGAATATTGATTCAATAGAAATGAAACGATGTTTTAGTTACATTGATCACATTATTGATTCACGTGTTTGATAGCATCAAACGCAGCGAAAATTTATGTAAATCCACTGTTATTTAATTGGGGTTTTTACGCTTATCTGATACCGGGACTCGATCCCCGTAACGTCACGAGGAGTCAGAATGGACGTTCGTCAAAGCATTCATAGCGATCACGCGAAAACCCTGGATACCGCCGGGCTTCGCAGGGAATTTTTAATCGAGACGATTTTTGTGGCTGACGAGTACACCATGACGTACAGCCATATCGACCGCATCATTGTGGGCGGCGTGATGCCGGTAAACCGCACGGTGGCCGTGGGCAGTGAAGTGGGCAAACAGCTGGGCGTGAGCTATTTTCTGGAGCGCCGCGAGCTGGGGGTCATTAATATCGGCGGGCCGGGGCTTATCACGGTGGACGGCACGCGCTATGAAATGAACAGCCGCGACGGGCTGTATGTCGGCAAGGGCGCGAAAGAAGTGATGTTTGAAAGCGCCGACGCGGCGAATCCTGCGCGTTTTTACTATAACTGCGCGCCGGCGCACACGACATTTCCAACCAAACGCGTGACGCCTGCGGATGTTTCGCCGGTGCATCTTGGCGAGGATGTGACCAGCAACCGCCGTACCATCAATAAATATTTTATTCCTGACGTGCTGGAGACCTGCCAGCTCAGCATGGGTCTGACGGAGCTGGCGCCGGGCAACCTGTGGAATACGATGCCGTGCCACACGCACGAGCGGCGCATGGAGGTGTATTTCTATTTTGGACTGGAAGAGAACAGCTGCGTCTTCCACATGATGGGCCAGCCGCAGGAGACGCGGCACATTGTGGTGCAAAACGAGCAGGCGGTCATTTCGCCGAGCTGGTCGATTCACTCAGGCGTCGGGACGCGCGCATATACCTTTATCTGGGGGATGGTGGGCGAAAACCAGGTCTTCGACGATATGGATCACGTTGCGGTGAAGGATTTGCGCTAACCGCCCACGCATAAAAAAAGCCTCGTCAGTGACGAGGCTTTTTGTGGCTTACGCGCCGCATTTGTCTTCGGTATTACGCTCAAAATCAGAGGCGTCGTGGCGCTCGTGAAGCTGCTCGTTGAGCGGCCCCCAGGTGCGGTTAACGATGCGCCCGCGCTGCACGGCCGGACGTTGTGCGACCTCTTCGGCCCAGCGCTTCACGTTTTTGTATTCCTCAACCTGCAGGAATTTACTCGCCTCATACAGCCCGCCGATAATCAGGTTGCCGTACCACGGCCAGATGGCGATATCGGCAATCGAATAGGCGTCGCCCGCGATAAAACGGTGCTGCGCGAGCTGTCTGTCCAGCACGTCGAGCTGGCGTTTGGCTTCCATCGTAAAGCGGTTAATCGCGTACTCGATTTTCTGCGGTGCGTAGTGGTAGAAGTGACCGAAACCACCGCCGAGATAAGGCGCTGACCCCTGCAACCAGAACAGCCAGTTCAGCGCTTCGGCGCGTCCGGCGTAATCTTCCGGAAGGAATTGACCAAATTTATCGGCGAGATAAAGCAGGATCGCGCCGGATTCAAACACGCGTACCGCGGGCGTGACCGAACGATCCAGCAGCGCCGGGATCTTGGAATTAGGGTTCACCTCAACGAAGCCGCTGGAGAACTGATCGCCTTCACTGATGCGGATCAGGTGCGCGTCATATTCCGCGCCGCTGATGCCAAGCGCCAGCAGCTCTTCCAGCAGGATAGTCACTTTCTGGCCGTTCGGCGTGCCGAGCGAATAGAGCTGTAACGGGTGTTTGCCGACCGGCAGCGTTTTTTCATGCGTCGGCCCCGCGATGGGACGGTTAATGTTTGCAAAGGCGCCGCCAGACTGCGGTTCCCAGGTCCAGACTTCAGGTGGCTGATATTCGTTTTGAGACATAATGTTATCCCGCGCGATGAGTAAGGAAGTAAACCGGCCGTCCGGTTCGCGTTTTCGAGTGTAGCAGGCGAGGGCCTACTCGCCTGTTATCCGGTTGTGGCATTACCGCGCTCAACAGCCCGCGGCGATGTAGTCGCCGTTCGGGCTGACAGGAATCACCGTGAGGAAGAGAACGACCGCGAACAGCAGTAGCGCCAGCCCGCCTGCGATCCGCAGCAGCGCAGCGATACGCTGCGCCTGGACGGGCGTAGCTGGTGTGCCGAAAAGCCGTGTGGTGGTGCGCCGGGCATATTGCACGCCAAGCGACAGCGCCATAATCGAGAGCGCCGTGCCGAGCGCCATCGTCATCACCGCCGCCATTCCCCAACTCGCCATGCCCAGCGCATTGGCAAACAGCATAATCATTATCGCGCCGCTACAGGGCCGCGCGCCGATAGCGGTGATAACGCCAAGCCGGGCGCGCCAGTCGCCACCATGATTTTCACGGCCGACACCATGATGGCCGCAGCCGCAGCTTTCCGGGTGCGATTGCACAGGCGTCAGCGAATGGATTTTCAGGCGCGGCGCACGCAGGCTTCTCGCGGCGCGCAGAATAAGAAACAGCCCGAACGCGCCGATAAGCAGCGCGCTCACCTTTTCGAGATACCAGCGGCTCTGGCTCAGATCGCCAGACGCCAGGTTAAAGCCGACCGCCAGGATAAACACAAACGCGATGGCGCTGACGCCCTGCATCAGGCTGCCCGCGAGCGGCACCACTCTTGCCGCGAAGAGGTTTTCACGGTGGGTGGCGAGATACGCGCTGACGATAAATTTGCCGTGCCCCGGCCCGATGGCATGCAGTACGCCGTAAATAAACGCGCCGCTGATAAGCCAGAGGCCGCCGGTGTACTGATGGTTATTGAGCTGCAACAGATAAAGCACCAGATAGCGGTGCAGCGCGATTTGCAGGCTGAACGCCCACTGTAAAAACGCGCCCCAATGGCTGTAGAAAAAAAACGCCACGCCCAGCGCAAAGAGCGTTAACAGCAGCGCGCCAGGGCGTTGCCAGCGGCGGTTCAGGATGGCAGTCGACATGCAGTTATCCCGTGAATGAGCATTGAGCAAGTATAACGATGAAAGCGTTAGGGAGAAGCGGGAAAGGGAAGGGGAGCACTCAGTGCGAGTCGCAGGGATGCGACGAGTGAATCGAACGCAGTCCGATGAAGAGTCCGGCTCTCCAAAAGCAAAAAACCAGCCCGTAGGCTGGTTTTTCTAAATTAGTGGTGCCCGGACCGGACAAAAACGCCGGGAGCGTTTTTGCACAGCGCATCGCGCTGCCCGCAGGGCGAGTCGCAGGGATGCGACGAGTGAATCGAACGCAGTTCGATGGAGAGTCCGGCTCGCCAAAAGCAAAAAACCAGCCCGTAGGCTGGTTTCTTTAAATTAGTGGTGCCCGGACTCGGAATCGAACCAAGGATTCATTGACTCAACAATGAAGTCACCGAATAACAGTAAGTTACCTTTACGCTTCGATTCCGAATGTACCACTGTTTTGTACCAGATACCACGACT
>NZ_JAANQB010000002.1:0-89000 GCF_011605445.1 Cronobacter sp. HA18006
ATTAAGCAGTAAGCCGGAACGATAATCCGGTGGTGTGAAGAAATTCGGTGGAGCGGTAGTTCAGTCGGTTAGAATACCTGCCTGTCACGCAGGGGGTCGCGGGTTCGAGTCCCGTCCGTTCCGCCACCCTATTTAGGGGCGTAGTTCAATTGGTAGAGCACCGGTCTCCAAAACCGGGTGTTGGGGGTTCGAGTCCCTCCGCCCCTGCCAGAAATTATCCTTAGCTTCGGCTAAGGATTTTTTTTATCTTTTTTCCGCACAATATCCCCCTTTTGCCCGATCTTTCCTTTGCAATTAATCACAGAACGCTAAGCGATAACTGGGATCTTTAAGAGATCTTTTATGCTGCTGTTTTTATCACTGTTCTGCAGCCAGATAGCATAAAGTGGACGAGATAGCGTTGCGCTATCCACCACCGGATGTAAATCACTTTTCTCTTTGACCCAATTCACCGGTAACCAGGTACAGCCGTGTAGCTCCGGCAGCATTTTTCTGGCGATATCAGCGGAGCTGGTTGTCAGTACGGGAATATCTTCTGGCGTAACTAACCCTGCTTCGTGCTGCTGAAAGTCAGGCCCCCATTCAAGTCGTAAATAATGAAGACTACTTTTACTCTGGTCTGGCAGCGCGCAGTAAAGGCCTAATGCAAAATGTCCCAGTAGCTGGCTGGAGAATTCATCCATTTTGGGTGCTTCAGTAGTAATAAGCAGATCTAACTGACGCTCATGCAACTGTTTCACCAGAGACTGACGCTGGGCGATACGTGCTTCAAACTGCATTCCACTCTTTTCCTGATAAAGCCTTGTCAGCCACCCTGAGAGCATACATTCCCAGAGCGATGCGCTGGCACCAATAGAGAAGAGATTATGCCGTGATGTCTGCGCAACATCTTTGCGTGCAGTCTGCCAGATATTCATCAGGTTTTCGGCATACGGTAAAAGCCTTTCGCCCGCAGCCGTCAGGCGTATGTTATTGCGATGACGAGTAAAAAGATTAACACCCAGTTGGTTTTCCAGCTGACGGATGCGAAAGCTCACCGCTGACTGCGTCAGGTACAGCGCTTCGGCCGCTCTGCCAAAATGGCGCGTTCGGCTGACTTCAAGAAAGGTTTTCAGCAAGTCGGTATCCACATCCTTCTCCACAAAAAAATTTGTCGTAATGATTTAAATGTTTTGTTTTACACTCTGTCAAGCGTAACTAATACTCCGCGCCATAAATAGCTCGGCCAAGAGAATTAGGAGCGTGTAGGATGGCGGAAAGCTTTACGACGACTAATCGATTTTTCGACAACAAATATTATCCGCGCGGGTTCTCTCGCCATGGCGATTTCACCATTAAAGAAGCACAGCTGCTTGAGCGTCACGGCTATGCCTTTAATGAACTGGATCTCGGCAAGCGTGAGCCTGTGACTGCTGAAGAAAAACAGTTTGTTGAAGTCTGTCGCGGTATTCGCGAACCTGCTACTGAAGCAGAACGCGTGTGGTCTAAATACATGACCCGCATCAAACGTCCCAAGCGTTTTCATACCCTGTCCGGCGGCAAGCCGCAAATGGAAGGGATGGATGATTTCGTGGAAACGGATGACTAATTACTCATGGGGCGTAAGCCCCATTGTTTTATGTATCGCTTGCTGTCTGCGTGGGGTGTGCTGAAAGTTTTCATGAGCGCTACGCCATCATGTTCTGTAAATGGGCCAGCATCCTGTCTATTGCACGATAGCTCAGTGCCTCCTGAAGATGCTCACGACTAATCCTTTGTTTCTGTTCACAATCTGCAATTGTGCGTGCCACTTTAAGTAAACGCTGCCAGGCGCGAACCGACAACCCCAGTTTGATTAATGCTGCCTCCAGCCACTGCGCGTCCTCCGGACTAAGCACACAAAACTGACGTATTTCCCGGTTATCCAACATGGCGTTGAGTTTTCCCTGACGTGCAAACTGACGCTCTCTGCTAACAATGACTCGTTCCCTTACTTGCGCGCTGCTTTCACCGGTCTGTCCTGCCTGGCTAAGCATACCCGGCGGGGGAAGCGGGATTTCAAGGGAGAGATCAAACCTGTCTAGAAATGGCCCGGAAAGCCGTCCAAGATAGCGCAGCGTTTGTTCCGGTGAGCAGCGATTGTGATTGCCTCTGTAGTGCCCTGTCGGACTAGGATTCATGGCAGCAATAAGCTGAAAACGCGCGGGATAGGTTAATTTCGCCCTGGTTCGTGAAAGATGGATTTGCCCTGATTCAATCGGCTCGCGTAAAGCATCCAGTACGCGACGTTCAAACTCAGGTAATTCATCCAGAAAAAGCACGCCGTTATGGGCAAGTGAGATCTCTCCTGGCGCAGGAATTGCTCCTCCGCCCACCATGGCGTTAAGCGATGCGCTATGGTGAGGGGCCCTGAATGGACGCTGACGCCATTGATGGTGTAAAGAGACGGGGTTGACCAGGCTGAGTATCGCAGCGCTCTCCAGCGCCTCCTGGTCGCTCAGAGGCGGCAGTAACCCATTGAGTCTGCTGGCAAGCATGGTTTTACCTGTACCAGGGGGCCCAATAAAAAGCAGGTTATGCCCACCCGCTGCGGTTAACTCAAGCGCGCGCTTTCCCTGTGGTTGACCGATAACCTCGCTCAGATCTCCCGCCGGCTCTCTGAATTCAAAGCCGGATGGCTCAGCGCATTCCAGCTGTGTTTTTCCTTCCAGGAAGGCGCAGACCTCCTGTAGATGATAAGCCACAAGGCAACCCTCTTTATTGATGAGTCCTACTTCAGGGCCATTATCATGCGCGACGATAATTTTCCTTTTACAACCCAGAGCCTCGATGGCGGCTGAAATTGCGCCGGGAACGCCTCTCAGCGCGCCTGTAAGCGCCAGCTCACCTACAAATTCATATTCACCAAGATGGGATGCGCTCAATTGCTCAGAGGCGGCCAGAAGCGCGATGGCGATAGGTAGATCATATCGCCCACCTTCTTTAGGTAGATCCGCCGGTGCCAGATTGATGGTTATCTTTTTAGCCGGAAATTCATAACCGCTATTGATAAGCGCGCTGCGTACGCGATCTCTGGCTTCTTTAACGGTGGTTTCCGGTAAGCCGACAATAGTCAGGCCGGGCAGCCCGGCGCTGATATGTACTTCAACTGTCACGAGCGGCGCCTTAACCCCAAGCGCAGCACGGGTATGAATAACTGATAACGACATAACTCCTCCTGAGAGCAAAATCATCGTCAGAATGAGGTGCCATATCGAGTTGAATTTCGTGTTTTTTCGGTGCAGATAGCAACCTTTTAGAGTAAAAAATTGCAAATTCTCAATTTACACGAGACTTCTCGCAAAAGCGTAATCACCCTTCGAAAAGGCATTGTGCTTATCATTGCGATGGCGAAAAATCCTGAAAAATTTTCAATGCGCGTTACCGGTTGATTACGCTGGGTTTTAATAGATTTGCTGAATGTATTGCAGTGTCACGTCATAAATATTTCTTGTCACAGCTTTGTTCTCTGTGATAACTCTTTAGGTATTCCTTCGAAAATGACGTAAGTGCATACAGAAATGACAACCCTTCTACTAGTGATTAGCCTGGTCGTGATTAGCGTGGTGGTGATTATTAACCCACCGTGCGGGGCTGCACTCGGAAGAAGAAAGGCTTAGAAATCAAGCCTGAATCATCGAAAACCCCCGCACCGAAAGGTCCGGGGGTTTTTTTATGACCTAAAACTTAAGCGAGGAACAGAGAATGAGTAGTAGCATAAAATTCTGTTGTCCGCATTGTAAGGCGGGGAACTAACTATGAATGGTGCACAGTGGGTGGTACATGCTTTGCGAGCTCAGGGAGTGGATACCGTATTTGGCTATCCGGGCGGGGCGATAATGCCGGTTTATGATGCGTTATACGACGGCGGCGTGGAACACCTACTGTGTCGGCATGAGCAGGGCGCAGCAATGGCGGCCATCGGTTATGCGCGGGCTACCGGTAAAACCGGCGTGTGCATCGCTACCTCCGGGCCGGGCGCGACCAACCTGATAACAGGCCTTGCGGATGCGCTGCTGGATTCGGTTCCCGTTGTGGCTATCACCGGCCAGGTCGCGGCGCCGCTTATCGGTACCGATGCCTTTCAGGAAGTTGACGTACTCGGTCTGTCGCTTGCCTGCACCAAACACAGCTTCCTCGTAACGTCTCTGGACGAGCTGCCAGAAATCATGTCCCAGGCTTTTCATCTGGCGAATTCGGGGCGGCCAGGCCCTGTACTGATCGATATTCCTAAAGATATTCAGCTGGCAAGCGGTGAGCTTGAGCCGTGGCTTTCCAGTGTTGAAGACACGTTTGCCGTACCGCAGGCGGAGCTTGAGCAGGCTCGTGCATTGCTGAGCCAGGCTGAAAAGCCCATGCTCTATGTCGGCGGTGGCGTCGGCATGGCGCAGGCGGTGCCTGCGCTGCGCGAATTTATGGCGCAAACGCAAATCCCTTGCGCGGTCACGCTGAAAGGGCTTGGCGCTGTAGAAGCGAGCTATCCGTGGTATGTCGGCATGCTGGGTATGCACGGTACTAAAGCCGCGAACCTGGCGGTGCAGGAGTGCGATTTGCTGATAGCGGTTGGCGCACGCTTTGACGATCGCGTCACCGGCAAGCTCAATACTTTTGCTCCCCACGCCAAAGTTATCCATATGGATATCGATCCGGCGGAACTGAATAAGCTGCGTCAGGCGCATGTAGGGTTGCAGGGTGATCTCAACGCGTTATTACCCGCGCTGCAATGCCCGATGGCTATCGATGCGTGGCGCGATCGCGTCGCCGCGCTGCGACACGATCATGACTGGCGTTACGATCATCCGGGTGAGGGCATTTTCGCCCCGCTGTTGTTAAAGCAGCTCTCGGACCGCAAGCCGGTAAACAGCGTGGTGACCACCGATGTAGGCCAGCATCAAATGTGGGCGGCGCAGCACATGCGCTTCAGCCGCCCGGAAAATTTCATCACTTCCAGCGGTCTCGGCACAATGGGGTTTGGCCTGCCAGCCGCTGTCGGCGCGCAGGTGGCTCGCCCTGACGATACCGTTATCTGTGTAACCGGTGACGGCTCCTTCATGATGAATATTCAGGAGCTGGGCACCGTGAAACGCAAGCAGCTGCCGCTCAAAATCGTTCTGCTGGATAACCAGCGTCTGGGAATGGTGCGCCAGTGGCAGCAGCTTTTCTTCTCGGAGCGGTACAGTGAAACAAATCTGTCTGATAACCCTGATTTTCTGACGCTGGCCAGCGCCTTTGGTATTGCCGGTCAGCGCATCACCCGTAAAGACCAGGTGGCAGCCGCGCTGGAGACCATGTTCAACAGCGAAGGTCCTTACTTGCTGCACGTTTCAATCGATGAAGCTGAAAACGTCTGGCCTCTGGTGCCTCCTGGCGCCAGCAACTCACAAATGCTGGAGAAAATATCATGATGCAACATCAACTCGCCGTACAGGCTCGCTTTCGCCCGGAAACCCTGGAACGTGTGTTGCGCGTGGTGCGTCACCGTGGTTTTCAAATTTGCGCCATGAATATGGCGACTGGCGCTAATGCGGAAAATATAAATATTGAGCTGACCGTTGCCAGCCCTCGCCCAGTCGAATTACTGTTTAGTCAGCTAAGCAAACTGGTCGATGTCGCATGCGTCGAGATCCAGCAACCCACATCACAACAAATCCGCGCCTGAGCGCAAAAGGAAGAAGAAAAATGACGACGAAAAAAGCTGATTACATTTGGTTCAACGGCGAGATGGTTCCCTGGGGCGAGGCGAAAGTTCACGTCATGTCTCATGCGTTGCACTACGGTACATCAGTCTTTGAAGGGATCCGCTGCTACGACTCGCACAAAGGGCCGGTGGTATTCCGCCATCGTGAACATATGCAGCGCCTGCGTGATTCCGCCAAGATTTACCGCTTCCCGGTTAGCCAGTCTGTTGATGAGTTAATGGAAGCCTGCCGTCAGGTCATTCGCGAAAACAAACTCACCAGCGCGTACATCCGCCCGCTGGTGTTCGTTGGCGATGTCGGTATGGGTGTTAACCCTCCTGAGGGCTACAAGACAGACGTCATCATCGCTGCGTTCCCGTGGGGCGCGTATCTGGGTGCGGAAGCGCTGGATCAGGGCATCGACGCGATGGTCTCTTCCTGGAACCGCGCGGCACCTAATACCATTCCAACTGCCGCCAAAGCGGGCGGTAACTACCTTTCCTCTCTGTTGGTTGGCAGCGAAGCGCGTCGTCACGGTTATCAGGAAGGTATCGCGCTGGACGTTCACGGCTATATCTCAGAAGGCGCAGGCGAAAACCTGTTTGAAGTGAAAGATGGCGTCATTTACACCCCGCCGTTTACGTCTTCCGCGCTGCCAGGCATTACCCGTGATGCCATCATCAAGCTTGCCAAAGATATGGGCATCGAAGTACGTGAGCAGGTGCTTTCGCGTGAATCCCTATACCTGGCGGATGAAGTGTTTATGTCCGGCACGGCGGCGGAAATTACACCGGTGCGCAGCGTAGACGGCATTCAGGTAGGCGAAGGCCGCTGTGGTCCGGTCACCAAACGCGTTCAGCAGGCATTCTTTGGCCTGTTCACCGGCGAGACAGAAGATAAATGGGGCTGGCTGGACCAGGTTAACCCGTAAACACAATAACACCTGCACGGGCGGCCTGAGCCGCCCGGCTTTTGTAGAGACTGGAGTGAAAAGCATGCCTAAGTACCGTTCTGCCACCACCACGCACGGCCGCAATATGGCGGGCGCCCGCGCCTTATGGCGCGCCACGGGAATGACCGATGCCGATTTCGGCAAGCCAATTATCGCAGTTGTGAACTCCTTTACTCAGTTTGTGCCGGGCCATGTGCATCTGCGCGATCTGGGCAAACTGGTTGCGGAGCAAATCGAGGCGGCTGGCGGTGTGGCGAAGGAGTTCAATACCATCGCGGTGGATGACGGTATCGCCATGGGACATGGCGGCATGCTCTATTCACTGCCGTCTCGCGAGCTGATTGCCGACTCCGTTGAATATATGGTGAACGCCCACTGTGCGGACGCCATGGTGTGTATCTCCAACTGCGACAAAATTACCCCAGGGATGCTGATGGCCTCTCTGCGTCTGAATATTCCGGTGATTTTTGTCTCCGGCGGTCCGATGGAAGCCGGTAAAACCAAACTTTCCGATCAGATAATCAAACTCGATCTGGTCGATGCGATGATCCAGGGCGCGAACCCGAACGTCAGCGATGAGCAGAGCGATCAGGTAGAACGTTCCGCCTGCCCAACCTGCGGTTCCTGCTCCGGTATGTTCACCGCTAACTCCATGAACTGCCTGACCGAAGCGCTGGGTCTGTCGCAGCCGGGCAACGGCTCGCTGCTGGCGACCCATGCTGATCGCAAAGAGCTCTTCATCAACGCGGGTAAACGTATCGTTTCGCTCACCAAACGCTATTACGAGCAGGACGACGCCAGCGTGTTGCCGCGTAATATCGCGAGCAAAGCGGCGTTTGAAAACGCCATGACGCTTGATATCGCGATGGGCGGTTCCACCAATACCGTTCTGCATCTGCTGGCGGCGGCACAAGAGGCGGAAATCGACTTCACGATGAGCGACATCGACCGTCTCTCCCGTAAAGTGCCTCAGCTGTGCAAAGTCGCGCCCAGCACGCAGAAATACCATATGGAAGATGTTCACCGTGCGGGCGGGGTTATCGGCATTCTCGGCGAACTGGACCGCGCAGGTCTTCTGAACCGTGACGTGAATAACGTGCTGGGCCTGACGCTTTCGCAGACGCTTGAGCAGTACGACGTCATGCTCACACAGGATAGCGCGGTAAAAGAGATGTACCGTGCAGGCCCGGCAGGCATTCGCACCACGCAGGCGTTTTCGCAATCCTGCCGCTGGGATTCGCTGGACGATGACCGTCAGGACGGTTGCATCCGCTCGCTGGAACACGCTTACAGCCAGGACGGCGGCCTTGCCGTTCTGTATGGCAACTTCGCGGAAAATGGCTGCATCGTAAAAACGGCGGGTGTTGATGAAGGCAGCCTGGTATTCCGCGGCCCGGCGAAAGTCTATGAAAGCCAGGACGATGCAGTAGAAGCCATCCTCGGCGGTAAAGTCGTCGCGGGCGATGTCGTGGTGATCCGCTACGAAGGGCCGAAAGGCGGGCCGGGTATGCAGGAGATGCTCTACCCGACCAGTTTTCTGAAATCGATGGGCCTCGGTAAAGCCTGTGCGCTTATCACGGATGGCCGCTTCTCTGGCGGTACGTCCGGGCTTTCTATCGGTCACGTCTCGCCAGAGGCCGCGAGCGGCGGCAACATCGCGCTGATTGAAGACGGCGATATGATTGCGATTGATATCCCGAATCGTGGCATTCAGCTTGAAGTGAGCGATCAAGAGCTTGCCGCGCGTCGTGAAGCGCAGGAAGCCCGGGGCGCAGATGCCTGGACGCCGCGTAACCGTGAGCGTCAGGTTTCCTTCGCGCTGCGCGCTTATGCAAGCCTTGCCACGAGTGCCGATAAAGGCGCGGTACGCGATAAATCGAAGCTGGGAGGCTGATGATGGCCGAGTCGCAACCCCTTTCTGCCGCCCCCTGCGGGGCGGAATATCTGCGCGCTGTGCTGCGCTCTCCGGTCTATGAAGTGGCGCAGGTCACGCCGCTGCAAAAGATGGAGAAGCTGTCGGCACGGTTAAATAACGTGGTGCTGGTGAAGCGCGAAGATCGTCAACCGGTGCACAGCTTTAAGCTGCGCGGCGCTTACGCCATGATGGCGAATCTCACCGGTGAGCAGAAAGCGCGTGGCGTGATTACCGCTTCTGCGGGCAACCATGCGCAGGGCGTAGCGCTTTCGGCATCGCGTCTGGGTATTAAATCGCTCATCGTCATGCCGGTCACCACGGCGGATATCAAAGTGGATGCGGTACGCGGCTTTGGCGGCGAAGTATTACTGCATGGGGCGAATTTCGACGAGGCGAAAGCCCATGCGATTTCCCTTTCGCAGCAGCAGGGCTTTACTTATGTGCCGCCGTTCGATCACCCGGCCGTGATCGCCGGGCAGGGCACGCTGGCGCTGGAGTTGCTCCAGCAGGATGCGCATATCGATCGCGTCTTTGTGCCGGTCGGCGGTGGGGGTCTCGCTGCTGGCGTCGCGGTGTTGATCAAACAACTCATGCCGCAGATCAAAGTGATCGCCGTCGAAGCGGCTGATTCCGCCTGCCTGAAAGCGGCACTGGAGGCCGGACATCCGGTCGATTTGCCGCGCGTCGGGCTTTTCGCGGAAGGCGTGGCGGTGAAACGCATCGGCGACGAGACGTTCCGTGTGTGTCAGGAGTATCTCGACGACATCATCACCGTCGATAGCGACGCTATCTGCGCGGCGATGAAAGATCTGTTTGAAGATGTTCGTGCGGTGGCGGAGCCTTCCGGCGCGCTGGCGCTGGCGGGTATGAAAAAGTACGTCGCGCAGCATGATATTCGCGGCGAGCGTCTGGCGCATGTGCTATCCGGTGCCAACGTGAACTTCCACGGGCTGCGCTATGTCTCTGAACGTTGTGAGCTTGGCGAACAGCGAGAGGCGCTGCTGGCGGTGACTATTCCGGAAGAGAAAGGCAGCTTCCTGAAATTCTGCCAGTTACTGGGCGGACGTGCGGTCACGGAGTTTAACTATCGTTTTGCCGACGCCAAAGACGCCTGCATTTTTGTCGGCGTGCGGATCAGCCGCGGTATGGAAGAGCGGCATGAGATCATTGAGCAACTCATCAGCGACGGTTATGGCGTGGTGGATCTCTCGGATGACGAAATGGCGAAGCTGCATGTCCGCTACATGGTCGGCGGACGCCCCTCGCGGCCGCTACGCGAGCGGCTGTATAGCTTTGAATTCCCGGAGTCGCCAGGCGCGCTGCTGCGTTTTCTGCACACGCTCGGCACACACTGGAACATTTCGCTGTTCCACTACCGCAGCCATGGTACCGACTATGGCCGTGTGCTGGCTGCCTTTGAGCTTGGCGAGCATGAGCCGGATTTCGAAACCCGGCTCAACGAACTCGGCTATGAATGCCACGATGAAACCGGCAACCCGGCGTTTCGTTTTTTTCTGGCAGGTTAACGATAGCCCGGCAGAAGTTTCCAGAAGGCTTCAACAAGCGGCTCATGCAGCCGCTTTTTTTGTGCGCAAACGCCAAGCTCGAACGGCGTTTTTTCATCGCTGCGCTCAAGTATCAGCACGCGATTGCGTACCGGTTCGGGGCTATTTTCCAGCACGACTTCAGGTATCAATGCCACGCCGCAGCCCAGCGCGACCATCGATACCATCGCTTCGTGCCCGGCAACGGTCGCGTAAATAAACGGATTGCTGATTTTATGGCGGCGAAACCACAGCTCTATGCGCCGCCGCACCGGGCCCTGATCTGGCATGATAAACGGCACTTTCGTCCAGTCCGGCTCTGGTGCGGAAACCTGTGCGCGTACCGGACACGGCAGGGCTGGCGCTATTAGCACCACGCTGAGATTCTCCAGCATTGAAAACGCGACGGCCGCGGGCAGCGCTTCCGGTTTACCGGCGATAGCGATATCAGCCTCGCCAGAATTGACCTTTTCCACGGCGTCGGCAGCGTCGCCCGTTGTCAGCTTAATTTCTACCGAAGGATGCTCTGCGCGAAAGCGATCGAGAATCGGCGGCAGATGGCTGTACGCCGCCGTGACCGAGCAAAACAGGTGCAGTTCGCCTGAGAGCGTCGGCCCCTGCTGATCGATAGCGTGGCGCAACTGCTGGTATTGCAGCAGCGTCTGCTGCGCGAACTGGCGCAGCGCGTCGCCTGCTTCGGTCAGCGTGACGGCGCGGTTATCGCGGATAAACAGCGGCTGGCCCAGATCTTCTTCAAGCCGCTGGATCTGGCGCGACAAGGTCGAGGGGCTGACATGCATAGCCCGCGCACTACGGCCAAAATGGCGGCTCTCTGCCAGATGCAGGAACATTTTCAGATCGCGTAAATCCACAGAAGCGGCTCCCTAAAATACGTTGCATAAAACGCAATGTGACGTTGTTAATATATCAATTTCCGCAACGAATTTCCTGTCATATAGTGGTTTTACGCTGTTTCAGGTCACAAGGATGAGAGCTTTCTCTGACCGGGCTCGCAACCCTGCGGCACAAGGCTCGCGAAAACGTCGCCTTCCTGTAACCTGAAATCTGTACCGTCGCTTTTGACGACGCGATAAACAAACAATAAGACACGACAACATCACGAGGTATCACCATGGCTAACTACTTCAATACTTTGAATTTGCGTCAGCAGCTGGCGCAACTGGGCAAATGCCGTTTTATGGCGCGCGATGAGTTCGCCGACGGCGCAGGCTACCTCAAAGGTAAAAAAGTAGTCATCGTGGGTTGCGGTGCGCAGGGTCTCAACCAGGGGCTGAACATGCGTGATTCCGGTCTGGATGTGTCCTATGCCCTGCGTAAAGAAGCCATTGCCGAGAAGCGCGCCTCCTGGCGCAAGGCGACGGAAAATGGTTTTCAGGTTGGCACTTATGAAGAGCTGATCCCGCAGGCGGATCTGGTCGTTAACCTGACGCCGGACAAACAGCACTCTGATGTTGTACGCGCCGTGCAGCCGCTGATGAAAGACGGTGCCGCGCTGGGTTACTCCCACGGCTTTAACATCGTTGAAGTAGGTGAGCAGATCCGTAAAGACATTACTGTCGTGATGGTGGCGCCGAAGTGTCCGGGCACCGAAGTGCGTGAAGAGTTCAAACGTGGTTTCGGCGTGCCGACGCTTATCGCGGTACACCCGGAAAACGATCCGAAAGGCGAGGGCATGGCGATTGCGAAAGCGTGGGCGGCGGCAACCGGCGGTCACCGCGCAGGCGTGCTGGAGTCTTCGTTCGTAGCGGAAGTGAAATCTGACCTGATGGGCGAGCAGACCATTCTGTGCGGTATGTTGCAGGCCGGTTCTCTGCTGTGCTTCGACAAGCTGGTGGAAGAGGGCACAGACCCGGCGTATGCGGAAAAACTGATTCAGTTCGGCTGGGAAACCATCACCGAAGCGCTGAAACAGGGCGGGATCACGCTGATGATGGATCGCCTCTCTAACCCGGCGAAACTGCGCGCTTACGCGCTCTCCGAACAGCTGAAAACCATTATGGCACCGCTGTTCCAGAAACATATGGACGACATCATCTCCGGTGAATTCTCTTCCGGCATGATGGCGGACTGGGCAAATGATGATAAGAAACTGCTGACCTGGCGTGAAGAGACCGGCAAAACCGCGTTTGAAAATGCGCCGCAGTATGAAGGCAAAATCAGCGAGCAGGAGTATTTCGATAAAGGCGTGTTGATGATCGCGATGGTGAAAGCGGGCGTTGAGCTGGCGTTTGAAACCATGGTCGCCGCGGGCATTATTGAAGAGTCAGCTTATTATGAGTCTCTGCATGAGCTGCCGCTGATTGCCAACACCATCGCCCGTAAACGTCTGTATGAAATGAACGTGGTTATCTCTGACACCGCGGAATATGGCAACTACCTGTTTGCTAACGCTGCCGTTCCGCTGCTGAAAGAGTTTATGACCAAACTGCAGCCGGGCGATCTGGGTAAAGCCGTAGAAGGCACCGCGGTGGATAACGCGCAGCTGCGCGACGTTAACGATGCGATTCGCAGCCACGAGATTGAAAAAGTGGGGCAGAAGCTGCGCGGTTATATGACCGACATGAAGCGTATCGCGGTTGCGGGTTAATCGGCATTGTTAAAAGGTGGGTGCGTTTCACTTACCCACCCTACATACGGTTAAACGTAGTTTCGTAGGGCGGGTACGCCGCGCACCCGCCGCCAGCGTTTTGAAGTGGTGGCGTTAACGTAGTTTTGTAGGGCGGGTAAGCGCCGCGCACCCGCCGCCAGCGTTTTGAAGTAGTGGCGTTAACGTAGTTTCGTAGGGCGAATAAGCCCTGCGCACCCGCCGCCAGCGTTTTGATGTAGCGGCGTTAACGTAGTTTTGTAGGGCGGGTAAGCGTCGCGCACCCGCCGTGACGCAAAGAGACGTTCCCTGCCATCAACGCCAGAAAAAAGGCCTTCTCTTTGAGAAGGCCTTTTTATCAGTTACGGTACAGCACCTTGATAATGTGGTAGCCAAACTGCGTATGCAGCGGGCCGGTCGGCTCCAGCACCGGGCAGGAGAACACCACTTTATCGAAAGCCGGCACCATCTGGCCCTGGCGGAATTCGCCTAAATGGCCGCCTTTTTTGCCCGACGGGCAAATGGAGTGTTTCTTGGCCAGCTTTTCAAAATCGCCGCCGTTTTTAATTTGCTCCAGCAGATCCAGTGCCAGTTTTTCTTCTTTAACAAGGATATGCAGTGCTGCTGCTGTTTTTGCCATGATCGTGCCTTGAGTGGGGTTGATAACGCTGGCTATACTACCACGCGTTTTTCTCCCTTCGTACTGTCGTACCTGCTGTGGGGAGCCGCTTTCTCCTCTGACTTTCACTGAGTAATTTATGCGTCTGAACCCCGCCCAACAACAAGCCGTCGAATTCGTCACTGGCCCCTGCCTGGTGCTGGCGGGCGCTGGCTCCGGTAAAACCCGCGTTATCACCAACAAAATCGCGCACCTCATCCGCGGCTGTGGCTATCAGGCGCGTCATATCGCGGCGGTTACTTTTACCAACAAAGCCGCGCGTGAAATGAAAGAGCGTGTGGCCCAGACGCTGGGACGCAAAGAGGCGCGTGGCCTAATGATTTCAACATTCCACACGCTGGGCCTGGAAATCATCAAGCGTGAGTACGCGGCGCTGGGCATGAAATCCAATTTTTCGCTGTTTGACGATACCGATCAGATGGCGCTTATCAAAGAGCTGACCGAAGGGCTGGTCGAAAACGATAAAGTGCTGTTACAGCAACTGATCTCCACGATCTCGAACTGGAAAAACGATCTGCTAAGCCCCCCGCAGGCCGCCGCGCGCGCAATCGGCGAACGCGAGCGCATTTTCGCGCATTGCTACAGCCTTTACGACGCCCATCTGAAAGCCTGCAATGTGCTCGATTTTGACGATCTGATCCTGCTGCCGACATTGCTGTTGCAGCGTAATGAAGAAGTGCGTGAACGCTGGCAGAATCGCATTCGTTACCTGCTGGTGGATGAATATCAGGATACCAACACCAGCCAGTATGAGCTGGTAAAACTGCTGGTGGGCAACCGCGCGCGCTTTACAGTAGTGGGTGACGATGACCAGTCGATTTACTCCTGGCGCGGCGCTCGCCCGCAAAACCTGGTGCTGTTAAGCCAGGATTTCCCGGCACTCCAGGTGATTAAGCTTGAACAGAATTACCGATCTTCCGGGCGCATTCTGAAAGCCGCCAACATTCTTATCGCCAATAACCCGCACGTCTTCGAGAAAAAACTCTTTTCCGAGCTGGGCTACGGCACGGAGCTGAAAGTGCTGACTGCCAATCATGAAGATCATGAGGCGGAGCGCGTTACCGGCGAGCTTATCGCGCATCACTTTATTAATAAGACCCAGTACAAGGATTACGCCATCCTGTATCGCGGCAACCATCAGTCGCGCGTATTTGAAAAGATGCTGATGCAAAACCGCATCCCGTATCGTATTTCCGGCGGTACGTCGTTCTTCTCGCGCCCGGAAATCAAAGATTTGCTGGCCTATCTGCGCGTGCTGACCAACCCGGACGACGACAGCGCCTTTTTGCGCATCGTGAACACGCCGAAACGCGAAATCGGCCCGGCGACGCTGCAAAAACTCGGCGAGTGGGCGAATCAGCGTAATAAAAGTTTATTCACCGCCAGTTTTGATATGGGCCTTGCCCAGACGCTGACCGGGCGTGGTTACGAGTCGCTGACGCGCTTCACAAGCTGGCTGCAGGAAGTGGCCGTGCTGTCTGAGCGTGAACCGGTGGCGGCGGTACGCGATCTCATTCGCGGTATCGATTACGAAGCCTGGCTGTTTGAAACTTCGCCCAGCCCGAAAGCGGCGGAGATGCGCATGAAGAACGTTAATCAGCTCTTTAGCTGGATGACGGAGATGCTCGAAGGCACCGATCTCGACGAGCCGATGACGCTGACGCAGGTGGTCACGCGCTTTACGCTGCGCGACATGATGGAGCGCGGCGAAAGCGATGAAGAGCTCGACCAGGTACAGCTCATGACGCTGCACGCCTCGAAAGGGCTGGAATTCCCGTATGTGTTTCTGGTCGGTATGGAAGAGGGGTTGCTGCCGCATCAGAGCAGCATTGATGAAGACAATATCGACGAAGAGCGACGTCTCGCCTACGTGGGCATCACGCGCGCCCAGAAAGAGCTGACCTTTACGCTGTGCAAAGAGCGCCGTCAGTATGGCGAGCTGGTACGTCCCGAGCCGAGCCGCTTTCTGCTCGAACTCCCACAGGACGACTTACACTGGGAGACCGAGCGCAAAGTAGTAACGCCGCAGGAGCGGATGCAAAAAGGCCAGGCGAATGTCGCGAACATTAAAGCGATGCTGGCGAAAGCGCGCGGCGGATAACACCGTTACGCGTTGAGCCGACAATAAAAAAACCGCCCCTGGAGGCGGTTTTTTTATGCACTAAACGTTACTTAACGTCGAGCTGCCAGTGTACGTAGCTCTGCCAGAGCTGTTCCTGCTCTAACATCTCCGCGCCCAGCGGGTGAACGGAAAGCCAGTCCTGCGGGAGCGATGCGGTGAGCGTGTCGTCATGCGCGGTGAGTGTAACGTCAGGCAGCATGTCGTCGCGCCGACGGCTGGCGAAAATAATCGCCAGACGCAGCAACCGGCACAGACGCTCGGCCACGCGCAGCGGGACGGCGTTTTGCTGTTGCAGCGCGGAGAGATCGACCGTACCGGTCTGGTTCAGCAAGAGCGTCGCCAGCAGCTTTTTCTGCGCGGGCGTAAAGCCCGGCAAATCCAGATTATTCACCAGGTAAGCGGCGTGCTGGGGCGCGCGTTTGAAATCAACCGCCAGGCCCACTTCATGCAGTAAGCTGGCACTGTGCAGCAGCGCACGGCTGAGATCGTCAAGCGCCCATTCACGTTCAACGCTGACGGCAAAACGTTCCGCCAGTTGCGCCACGCGCCCGGCCTGGGCGATATCCACCATAAAACGCCGCTGAATGTTTTTCAGCGTGCGATTGCGAATATCCTGATCCACCGCAAGATGCAGCATGCCGTACACCAGCCCTTCGCGCAGCGCGCCGCCGGCAAGCGTCATACACTCGATTTCCAGCTCGCTGAAAATCGCGATAAGAATGGCGAGGCCGCTTGGGAAAACGAGTGCGCGCTCAAGCGTCAGGCCCTCGATTTCAAGCTCCTCCAGGCGACCGCAGTGGATAGCGCGCGCCTTGAGCTGCTGAAGTTTCGCAAGCGTGATGCGCTCGTCCATTCCCTGCGCCATCATGATTTCCTGCAGCGCCTGTACGGTGCCGGAGGCCCCGACGCAGATTTTCCAGCCCTGGCCGCGCAGCTGCGCGATAACCGGTTGCAGAATGTCACGGGCGGCCTGTTCGGCGCTGGCGAAATGCTCCTGGGTGAGGCTGCGGTCGGTAAAGAAGCGCTCAAGAAAGGTCACGCAGCCCATTGGCAGGCTGAAGAGCGAGGTCGCGCGCGCGCCGGTGCCGGTGACAAGCTCTGTACTGGCACCGCCGATATCGACAACGAGACGCCTGTCGGCACCGCCGGTGGTATGCGCCACGCCCTGATAGATCAGGCGGGCTTCTTCTTCACCGGCAATAACCTGAACCGGGCAGCCGAGGATCTCTTGGGCGCGGGCGACAAACACATCGGCATTAGTGGCAAGGCGCAGCGTCGCGGTGGCGACCACGCGGATTTGCGACGGGGGAATATCCTGAAGCCGTTCAGCAAACAGACGCAGACATTGCCAGCCGCGCTCCATGGCGTCCGCCGAGAGCGCATTGTCGGCACCGAGGCCCGCCGCGAGGCGGACCTTGCGTTTCACACGCGTGAGCGTCTGAATGCTCCCGGCCACCTCACGTACCACCAGCATATGAAAGCTGTTCGAACCGAGGTCGATTGCCGCATACAGTGAGGAGGTGCCGGGCATAGCGTTTATCCTGTACGACGACGGTTACGCGGCGCGCCGGAACGACGCGGGCCATTGCCGGTACGCGGACGCGACAGGCGCTTCGGCGGCGGCAGTTCGCTTAACAGCGCATCCGGGTTGTATTTACTCACCGGAATGGAGTGACCGATATAGGTTTCAATCGCCGGGAGATTCAGCGCGTACTCTTCACAGGCGAGGCTGATGGAGTGGCCGCTGGCACCCGCACGACCGGTACGGCCGATGCGATGCACATAGTCTTCGCAGTCGTCCGGCAGGTCGTAGTTGAAGACGTGCGTGACGGCAGGAATATGCAGGCCGCGCGCCGCGACGTCCGTTGCGACCAGGATATCGAGATCGCCGCGGGTAAATTCATCCAGAATACGCAGGCGTTTTTTCTGCGCCACGTCGCCAGTCAACAGGCCGACGCGATGACCGTCTGCCGCCAGATGGCCCCAGATGTCTTCACAGCGGTGTTTGGTATTCGCGAAAATAATGGCGCGATCCGGCCACTCTTCTTCGATAAGCGTCTGAAGCAAGCGCATTTTCTCTTCGTTAGACGGATAGAAAAGCTCTTCTTTAATACGGTGGCCCGTTTTCTGCTCCGGCTCGACTTCAACATATTCCGCGTTGTTCATCTGCTCAAACGCCAGTTCGCGCACGCGGTAAGAAAGCGTGGCGGAGAAGAGCATATTGAGACGCTCTGTGGCAGCCGGCATACGGCGGAACAGCCACCGGATGTCTTTGATGAAGCCCAGATCGTACATGCGATCGGCTTCGTCGAGCACCACGACCTGAATAGCGCCCAGGTTAACGTGGTTTTGTTTGGTGTAATCGATAAGACGGCCGGTGGTGCCGATCAGAATATCGACGCCGCTTTCCAGCACTTTCAGTTGTTTGTCGTAGCCGTCGCCGCCGTAGGCGAGACCAAGCTTAATGCCGGTGGCTTCAGCCAGCGGCTCTGCGTCGGAGTGAATCTGTACCGCCAGTTCGCGGGTCGGCGCCATAATCAGGGCGCGCGGTTGATTCACCTGGCGATTTTCCGCCGCAGGGTGAGAGAGTAAATAGTGAAACGTTGACGTTAAAAACGCCATCGTTTTGCCGGTACCGGTTTGCGCCTGCCCTGCAACGTCACGGCCCGCGAGCGTTAACGGGAGTGCCAGAGCCTGGATAGGGGTGCAGTTATAAAACCCTTTCTTCTCAAGGGCTTGAACTACAACAGGGTGCAGGGCGAAGTCGGAAAACTTCTGTTCAGTCAAGTGTGTTTTGCTCATAGTGTGGTAGAATATCAGCTAACTATTGCTTTACGAAAGCGTATCCGGTGAAATAAAGTCAACCTTATGTTGGTTAATGCTACACCAACATGACAGGCCTAATCTTTGGAGTAAAACATGAGCGATAAAATTATTCACCTGACTGACGACAGTTTCGACACGGATGTACTTAAAGCGGACGGGTTGACGCTGGTTGATTTCTGGGCAGAATGGTGTGGTCCGTGCAAGATGATCGCCCCTATCCTTGATGAAATCGCTGATGAATATCAGGGCAAACTGACGGTTGCCAAGCTGAACATCGACCAGAACCCGGGCACCGCGCCGAAATACGGCATCCGTGGTATCCCGACTCTGCTGCTGTTCAAGAACGGTGAAGTAGCGGCGACCAAAGTCGGTGCGCTGTCTAAAGGCCAACTGAAAGAGTTCCTCGACGCCAACCTGGCGTAATGGTTCCCCGCCGGGGCGATCACGGTTCCTAAATATTCAGGACCGCTGGACGCCCGGCTTCAGTCATGCTAACTTAATTTTTGACTTCAATTTAAACTTACCTTTTAGTTTGAATCTTGTAATACCCGACGCTTCCCGCCCGTGACAATGTCAATACCGAGACCGGTAGGCGAGAAGAGCATTAATTCCGGGACTTATCGCTCATTCCGTCTTGTCGTTTCAGTTCTGCGTTCCTTACCTGCAACCAGGCAACGAACAGACATGAGATGAAGCCCGTTAACAGGCATGGATGACCCTGCCATACCATTCACAACATTACGTTCGAGATTTACCCCGAGTTTAAGAACCCACCACTATGAATCTTACCGAATTAAAGAATACGCCGGTTTCTGAGCTGATTACTCTCGGCGAAAATATGGGACTGGAAAACCTGGCCCGCATGCGCAAACAGGATATTATTTTCGCCATCCTGAAGCAGCACGCGAAGAGTGGCGAAGATATCTTTGGCGACGGTGTGCTGGAGATATTGCAGGATGGCTTCGGCTTCCTCCGTTCTGCAGACAGCTCCTACCTCGCCGGTCCCGACGACATCTACGTTTCTCCCAGCCAAATCCGCCGTTTCAACCTCCGCACAGGGGATACCATCTCCGGTAAGATTCGTCCGCCGAAAGAAGGCGAGCGCTACTTCGCGCTGTTGAAAGTGAACGAAGTTAACTTCGATAAACCGGAAAACGCACGTAATAAGATCCTGTTCGAAAACTTAACGCCGCTGCACGCGAACTCGCGTCTGCGTATGGAGCGCGGCAACGGGTCGACTGAAGATTTGACCGCACGTGTCCTGGATCTGGCATCGCCTATTGGCCGCGGCCAGCGTGGTCTCATCGTGGCGCCGCCGAAAGCCGGTAAAACCATGCTGCTGCAGAACATCGCGCAGAGCATCGCCTATAACCACCCGGACTGCGTGCTGATGGTACTGCTTATCGACGAACGTCCGGAAGAAGTGACCGAGATGCAGCGTCTGGTAAAAGGCGAAGTGGTTGCGTCCACGTTCGACGAACCGGCTTCCCGCCACGTTCAGGTTGCCGAGATGGTTATCGAGAAGGCCAAGCGCCTGGTTGAGCATAAAAAAGACGTTATCATTCTGCTCGACTCCATCACCCGTCTGGCGCGCGCTTACAACACCGTTGTGCCGGCCTCCGGTAAAGTGCTGACCGGTGGTGTAGACGCCAACGCCCTGCATCGTCCGAAACGTTTCTTCGGCGCGGCGCGTAACGTGGAAGAGGGCGGCAGCCTGACCATTATTGCGACTGCTCTGATTGATACCGGCTCTAAAATGGATGAAGTTATCTATGAAGAGTTTAAAGGCACCGGTAACATGGAACTGCATCTCTCCCGTAAGATCGCGGAAAAACGCGTCTTCCCGGCTATCGATTACAACCGTTCCGGTACCCGTAAAGAAGAGCTGCTGACGACGCAGGAAGAACTGCAGAAAATGTGGATCCTGCGTAAAATCATTCACCCAATGGGTGAGATTGATGCGATGGAATTCCTCATCAATAAACTGGCGATGACCAAAACTAACGACGAATTCTTCGATATGATGAAACGTTCGTAGTTAGCGGAAACTCGGGGAACGCCACGTCACGACGTGGCGTTTTTCTTTGTTGCTCTATACGATAGGCAACGGGCGTGATCTTTACGCGATTTTCAGTAGAGGCGCGTCAGTTTTTATCTGGCCTGAGCTATGTTTATCTTACTGAATAATAATTAGTCTGTTCAGGGATGAGGGGCGGAGGAGTGCTTAGAAAGCCCGACTGCCGCAGTTATACTTCCTCCGGACTTAACGTTTGCAGAGAGCGCACACTGTGAATTTAGTTACCGTTGGTACTGAGCTACTCAGTATTTTTTTATTCACATTTGTTTTTCTTTTTTTCGCACGAAAGATCGGCAAAAGAGTGGGTCTGGTTGATAAACCCAACTTCCGTAAGCGCCATCAGGGGCTTATCCCGCTCGTGGGCGGCATCTCCGTCTACGCAGGCATCTGCTTTACCTTTTTCATCGCGGACTACTACATCCCTCATGCAGCGTTATATCTCGCGAGCGCCGGGGTGCTGGTGTTTGTCGGCGCGCTGGATGACCGTTATGACATTAGCGTAAAAATTCGCGCCGTGATCCAGGCCGTTATCGGTGTGGTCATGATGACAGTGGGCGGGCTCTACCTGCGAAGTCTCGGGTACATTTTCGGCTCGTGGGAGATGGTGCTGGGGCCGTTTGGGTATTTCCTCACGCTGTTCGCCGTCTGGGCGGCGATTAACGCCTTCAACATGGTCGACGGTATCGATGGCCTGCTGGGCGGCCTGTCGTGCGTCTCTTTCGCGGCCATCGGGATGATCCTGTGGTTTGACGGGCAGACCAGCCTGTCGATGTGGTGCTTTGCCATGATAGCCGCCATTCTCCCTTACATCCTGCTAAACCTCGGCGCGTTTGGGCGGCGTTATAAAGTCTTTATGGGCGATGCGGGCAGTACGCTCATCGGGTTTACGGTTATCTGGATCCTGCTGGAAACCACCCAGGGGAAAACGCATCCGATTAGCCCGGTGACTGCGCTCTGGATCATCGCGATTCCGCTGATGGACATGATTGCCATCATGTACCGTCGTCTGCGTAAAGGCATGAGCCCGTTCTCGCCGGACCGCCAGCACATTCATCATCTGATCATGCGCGCCGGTTTTACTTCTCGCCAGGCGTTTGTCCTTATTACGCTCGCCGCCGCGCTGCTGGCCGGTATTGGCGTGGCATCAGAATACGCGGCCCATATTATCCCTGAGTGGGTAATGTTGGCATTATTCTTGCTAGCATTTTTCTTCTACGGCTACTGTATCAAACGGGCATGGAAAGTGGCGCGCTTCATCAAACGCGTTAAGCGTCGTATCAAGCGCGGAAGCAACAAGCCCACCGCTAATTAAAGAAAAACGGGGACGTGATGAATCAAAAAGTGCCGGGCACTCCGCCAGGAGTGGCAGATAATGAACTGGATATTCGTGGTCTGTTCCGAACGCTGTGGGCAGGGAAATTCTGGATAGTCGGCATGGCCGTGCTGTTTGCGCTGGTCGCGCTCACTTACACGTTCTTCGCGCGCCAGGAGTGGAGCGCGATGGCCATCACCGACAGACCCACCGTCAATATGCTGGGCGGCTACTATTCGCAGCAGCAGTTCCTGCGTAATCTGGATGCGAAAGCCAACCTGACGCCGGTGGACCAGCCTTCGGTGATGGACGACGCCTATAAAGAATTCATCATGCAACTCTCCGCCTGGGATACCCGCCGCGATTTCTGGTCGCAGACGGACTATTACAAGCAGCGCCGGGTCGGCAACAGCAAAGCCGACGCCGCGCTGCTGGATGAGTTTATCGACAACATCCAGTTCACCGCAGGCGACGTCACCCGTAATCAAAACGATAACATTCGACTGATTGCCGAAACCGCGCCGGATGCCAACAACCTGTTGCGTCAGTACATCGCGTTCGCCAGCCAGCGTGCCGCCAGCCATCTTAATGATGAGCTGAAAGGCGCATGGGCGGCGCGTACCGTGCAGATGAAAGCGCAGGTGAAACGTCAGGAGGCCGTCGCGAAATCGATTTTCGATCGCCGCGTGCATAACGTTCAGCAGGCGTTGCAGGTGGCGGAACAACATAATATTTCTCGCAGCGAAACGGATGTTCCCGCAGATGAGCTGCCGGATTCTGAACTGTTTATGCTGGGTCGCCCGCTGTTGCAGGCGCGTCTGGAAAACCTCCAGGCGGTAGGACCGACCTATGACATCGACTACGACCAGAACCGGGCGATGCTGGCGACGCTGAACGTCGGGCCGACGCTGGATCCGCGCTTTCAGACCTATCGCTATCTGCGTACACCGGAAGAGCCGGTTAAACGCGACAGCCCGCGTCGCGCGTTTCTGATGATCATGTGGGGAGCTGTTGGGGCGTTGACTGGCGCTGGCGTGGCTCTGGTCCGCCGCCGTCGCACCGCATAAGCACGCGTCCTGAATGAAGGCGCGCGTCGCCTTCATCGCCAACTGAAGAGAATCGTTGTGAGAGTACTAACCGTTTTTGGCACGCGACCAGAAGCCATCAAAATGGCACCGCTGGTTCATGCGCTGGCACAGGATCCCGCGTTCGACACCCGGGTTTGCGTCACCGCTCAGCACAGACAGATGCTGGATCAGGTGCTGCATCTTTTTTCCATTGTGCCGGATTACGATCTGAACATCATGAAGCCCGGACAGGGGCTTACCGAGATCACCTGTCGCATTCTGGAAGGGCTGAAACCGATTCTGACCGAATTCCGCCCGGATGTCGTTCTGGTGCATGGCGATACGACAACCACCATCGCGACCAGCCTGGCCGCGTTTTATCAGCGTATTCCCGTCGGTCACGTTGAAGCGGGGCTGCGTACGGGCGATCTCTATTCGCCGTGGCCGGAGGAGGCCAACCGTACGCTCACCGGTCATCTGGCGATGTACCACTTCGCCCCGACCGAACTGTCGCGCCAGAATCTGCTGCGCGAGAACATTCCGGACGCGCGGATTTTTGTCACCGGCAATACCGTTATCGATGCGCTAATCGCTGTGCGCGATCGCGTGATGGCGGATGAACCGCTGCGCCTGCGCCTCGAAACGCAGTACCCGTTCCTCGATGGCGACAAGAAAATGATCCTGGTAACGGGCCATCGCCGCGAAAGTTTCGGCGAAGGATTCGAGCAGATTTGCCGCGCGCTGGCGGATATCGCCGCGCAAAACCGCGATGTCCAGATTGTCTATCCCGTACATCTCAACCCCAACGTTACCGAGCCGGTCAACCGTATCCTGGGCCACATCGACAACATAGTGCTGATTGAGCCGCAGGAGTACCTGCCGTTTGTCTGGCTGATGAACCACGCCTGGCTGATCCTGACCGACTCCGGCGGCATTCAGGAAGAGGCACCGTCGCTTGGCAAACCAGTACTGGTAATGCGAGAAACCACCGAGCGCCCGGAAGCGGTCGAGGCGGGTACGGTGCGTCTGGTGGGCACGGACACGCAGCGTATCGTTGCCGAAGTGACGCGACTGCTGCACGACGAGGCGGCGTACCAGGCCATGAGCCACGCCCATAACCCTTATGGCGACGGCCAGGCATGCGAACGGATATTACATGCACTTAAAAATAATCGGGTATCACTATGAGTTTTAATACCATTTCGGTGATTGGTCTGGGTTATATCGGTTTACCCACCGCGGCGGCATTCGCGTCGCGTGAAAAACAGGTCATCGGCATCGACATTAATCAGCATGCGGTCGATACCATTAACCGGGGTGAAATTCATATTGTCGAGCCAGAGCTCGATAAGGTTGTCAAAACCGCCGTGGAAGGCGGCTTCCTGCGCGCCAGCACAACGCCCGTTGAAGCGGACGCGTATCTCATCGCCGTTCCCACGCCGTTCAAAGGCGATCACGAGCCGGATATGGCCTACGTGCAGGCGGCGGCGGAATCTGTCGCGCCGGTGCTGCGTAAAGGCGCGCTGGTGATTCTGGAATCCACGTCGCCCGTCGGCGCGACCGAACAGATGGCGCAATGGCTTGCGGCGCTGCGTCCGGATCTCAGCTTCCCGCAGCAGGCGGGCGAGGCGGCGGATATCAATATCGCCTACTGTCCGGAGCGCGTGCTGCCGGGCCAGGTAATGGTTGAACTGATTAAAAACGACCGCGTGATTGGTGGGATGACGCCGGTCTGCTCGGCGCGCGCCAGCGAACTCTACAAAATCTTCCTGGAAGGTGAGTGTGTAGTCACTAACTCCCGCACCGCCGAGATGTGCAAGCTCACCGAGAACAGCTTCCGCGATGTGAATATTGCGTTCGCCAACGAGCTGTCGCTGATTTGTGCCGATCAGGGCATTAACGTCTGGGAGCTGATTCGCCTCGCCAACCGCCATCCGCGCGTAAATATCCTGCAACCAGGGCCGGGCGTGGGCGGCCACTGCATCGCCGTCGACCCATGGTTTATCGTGGCGCAGAACCCACAGCAGGCGCGTCTCATCCGTACCGCGCGTGAAGTGAACGACCACAAACCGCACTGGGTGATTCAGCAGGTAAAAAGCACGCTGGCGGACTGCCTCGCTGCGACCAACCGCCGCGCCAGCGAAGTGAAAATCGCCTGCTTTGGCCTGGCGTTTAAACCGAATATCGATGATTTACGCGAAAGCCCGGCGATGGAAATCGCTGAGCTTATCGCCGACTGGCACAGCGGTGAAACGCTGGTCGTCGAGCCCAACATCCATACGCTGCCGACACGCCTTGAAGGCAAGTGCAAACTGAGCGCGCTTGATGACGCGCTGGCGCAGGCCGACGTGCTGGTGATGCTGGTAGACCATCAGCAGTTCAAAGCGATTGACGGCTCGACGCTCAATCACACCTGGGTCGTCGACACCAAAGGCGTCTGGCGGTGAACCCTTTGCTGGAGCTGCCCGATGCATGTCCACGCCACCCTTGATCCTCTTGAGTGGGAAAGCCACTTTTTCGGCATCGACAGCGCGATTGTCCGTTTCTCTGATACCGCGCCACAGTTAGACGTGGCGCAATTAGACGCCTGGTCGCGCGTGCAGGCGAAAGTGCCCGCCGCCCGCTGCGATCTGCTGGACGGCCTGGCGCAGCTCGGCTTTCAGCTGGTGGAGGGCGAAGTGGATTTCGCGCTGACACTCACGCCTGATGCGCCCGCGCGCGACGCGCAGATAACCACCGCCACGCCCGATGATATTCCACTGCTGCGCGACGCGGCGGCGGAGGCGTTTGCCATGAGTCGGTTTCGCGCGCCCTGGTATGCGCCTGACGCCAGCGGACGGTTTTACGCGCAGTGGGTCGAAAACGCGGTTAAAGGCGCGTTCGATCACGAATGTCTTATCCTGCGCACGCCGCAGGGAGCGCTGCGTGGTTTCGTGACGCTGCGCGCGCTTAACGAACAAGAAGCCCGTATCGGCCTGCTGGCCGGTCGCGGCGCCGGAGAAGCCCTGATGCAGGCGGCGCGCCACTGGTGCGTCACGCGCGGGCTTTATACCTTGCGGGTTGCGACGCAGGCGGGCAACCGCGCCGCGCTGCGCCGCTATATTGCCAGCGGCGGCAACATCGAAAGCACCGCTTATTGGTTATACAGGTAACTATCATGATCCCATTTAACGCACCGCCCGTGGTTGGCACGGAAATCGACTATATGCAGTCTGCGATGAGCAGCGGCAAGCTGTGCGGCGACGGCGGTTTTACCCGCCGCTGCCAGCAGTGGATGGAGCAGCGTTTCGGCAGCCCGAAAGTGTTGCTGACGCCGTCCTGCACCGCGTCGCTGGAGATGGCGGCGCTGCTGCTGAACATCCAGCCGGGCGATGAAGTGATCATGCCGAGCTTTACGTTCGTCTCCACTGCTAACGCCTTTGTGCTGCGCGGCGCGAAAATCGTCTTTGTGGATGTGCGTCCGGACACCATGAATATCGATGAAACGCGGATTGAAGCGGCCATCACCGATAAAACCCGCGCCATCGTGCCGGTGCATTACGCGGGCGTGGCCTGCGAGATGGACACCATTATGGCGATTGCCGAAAAGCACCAACTCTATGTGGTGGAAGACGCCGCGCAGGGCGTGATGTCGACCTATAAAGGCCGTGCGCTCGGCACTATCGGCCACATCGGCTGCTTTAGCTTCCATGAAACCAAAAACTATACCGCCGGTGGCGAAGGCGGCGCGACGCTGATTAACGATCCGGCGCTGATAGAGCGTGCGGAGATCATTCGCGAAAAAGGCACCAACCGCAGCCAGTTCTTCCGCGGTCAGGTAGATAAATATACCTGGCGCGATATCGGCTCCAGCTACCTGATGTCCGATTTGCAGGCCGCCTATCTCTGGGCGCAGCTGGAAGCGGCAGACCGCATTAACCAGCAGCGCCTGACGCTGTGGCAAACCTATTACGACGCGCTCGCCCCGCTGGCGCGCGCCGGACGCATCACGCTGCCGTCGATCCCCGATACCTGCCGCCATAACGCGCATATGTTTTACATTAAGCTTCGCGATATCGACGACCGCAGCAAGCTCATCGCGTACCTCAAAGAGGCCGAAATCCTGGCGGTGTTCCACTACATTCCGCTGCATGGCTGTCCGGCGGGCGAAAAATTCGGCGAGTTCCACGGCGAAGACCGTTTCACTACCGCCGAGAGCGAACGCCTGCTGCGCCTGCCGCTGTTCTTTAACCTCGCGCCGGTTAACCAGCGCACGGTGATCAATACGCTGCTGAGCTATTTCGGCTGATATGTCGCTCGCTAAAGCTTCCGTGTGGACCGCCGGGTCCACGCTTATCAAAATCGGCGCGGGGCTTGTGGTCGTCAAACTGCTGGCGGTCGCGTTTGGCCCTGCAGGCGTCGGGCAGGCGGGGAATTTCCGCCAGCTGATTACGGTGCTCGGCGTGCTGGCCGGGGCGGGCATTTTCAACGGCGTGACGAAACTGGTCGCGCAACATCAGCATGACGCCGCTGGGCTGCAGCGCGTCACGGGCACGGCATCGGCGATGGTGCTGGGCTTCTCGACGTTACTGGCGGTAATTTTTCTGCTGGCGGCCGGGCCGATTAGCGTTGGCCTGTTTGGCCATGCTCGCTATGAAAACGTGGTGCGCATGGTGGCCTTTATCCAGATGGGGATCGCCTGGGCTAACCTCACGCTCGCCATTATCAAAGGCTTTCGCGACGCGGCGGGCAACGCGCTGGCGCTGATTATCGGCAGTCTTATCGGCGTGGTAGCGTATTACGCCTGTTTTCGTCTCGGCGGGTATGAAGGCGCGCTGCTGGGCCTGGCGCTGGTGCCTGCGCTGGTCGCCATCCCGGCGGTCTGGATGCTGATGCGGCGCGAGCATGTGCCGCTGCGCTATCTGAAACCGTCCTGGGACGGCCCGCTGGCGCGCCATCTCGGTAAATTCACGCTGATGGCCCTGATGACCGCGGTAACGCTGCCGGTCGCGTATGTAATGATGCGAAACCTGCTGGCCGCTCGCTACGGGTGGGATGCCGTCGGCATCTGGCAGGGCGTGAGCAGTATCTCCGACGCCTATTTACAGTTTATTACCGCGTCATTCAGCGTCTGGCTGCTGCCTACGCTCTCCCGCCTTGAGGCGAAGCGCGACATCACCCGCGAAATCGGACGCGCGCTGAAGTTTGTGCTGCCTGCGGTGGCGACGGCGAGCTTCGCGGTCTGGCTGCTGCGTGATTTCGCCATCTGGCTGCTGTTCTCGCCGCAGTTTACCGCGATGCGTGACCTCTTCGCCTGGCAACTGGTGGGCGACGTACTGAAAGTGGGCGCTTACGTCTTCGGCTATCTGATCATCGCGAAAGCCTCGCTGCGCTTTTATATTTTGACGGAAGTCAGCCAGTTTGCTTTATTAACCGGCTTTTCATACTGGCTGATCCCGGCGCACGGCGCGGCAGGGGCGGCCCAGGCCTATATGGCGACCTATATTGTCTATTTCGCCCTCTGTTGTGGCGTATTTTTACTCTGGCGCAGACAGACATGACAGCATTGATTCACGTTCTGGGGTCCGATATTCCCCATCATAACCAGACGGTACTGCGTTTCTTTAACGATGAGCTGGCAGAGGCTAACGAACAGGCGCGCCGCTTTATGGTGGTGAGCGCCGATGAACAACTCGGCCAGCAGTACCCGGCGCTTTCGCTGAGCATTTATCCCGATAAAAAATCGCTTGCCCGCGCAGTGGTGACGTTGGCGCGTGAAAACCGCCAGCAGCGCTTCTTTCTGCATGGTCAGTTTAATGCGCCGCTTTGGCTGGCGCTGCTTGGCGGCGGGCTGAAGCCCGCGCAGGTGAGCTGGCATATCTGGGGCGCAGATCTCTACGAAGCCTCGCGCAGCCTGAAGTTTCAGCTCTTTTACCGGCTGCGCCGACTGGCGCAGGGGCGTGTAGGCCAGGTGTTCGCCACGCGTGGCGATCTCAGCCACTTTGCGAAGCGTCATCCCGGCGTGCCGGGCGAGCTGCTCTATTTCCCGACGCGCATGGATGAAGGGTTAAACCAGCTGCCGCCGCCTGAGCGTGACGGCAAGTTAACGATTCTGGTGGGCAACTCCGGCGATCGGAGCAATGACCATATCGCGGCGTTGCAGGCGGTGCATCAGCAGTTTGGTGATAACGTCAACGTGATTGTGCCGATGGGATATCCTTCGAATAACGACGCGTGGATAGACGAAGTGACGCGAGCCGGGCAGGCGCTGTTCAGCCCGGAAAACCTTAACATCCTGCGTGAAAAGCTCGATTTCGACGCGTATCTGACGCTGCTGCGCCAGTGCGATCTCGGCTATTTCATTTTTGCGCGCCAGCAGGGGATCGGCACGCTGTGCCTGCTCATTCAGGCGGGCGTCCCGTGCGTGCTGAGCCGCGAGAACCCGTTCTGGCAGGATATGGTGGAACAAAATCTGCCGGTATTGTTTACCGGCGATAAGCTTAACGAGGTGACGGTGCGCGAGGCGCAGCGTCAGTTGCAGATGGTCGATAAATCGCAAATCGCGTTCTTTAAGCCTAACTACCTGGCCGGCTGGCACCGCGCGCTGCGTATCGCTTCAGGAGAAGTGGCATGAGCTTACTGCAATTCAGCGGCCTGTTTATCGTCTGGCTGCTGGCGACGCTGTTTATCGGCACGCTGACCTGGTTTGAGTTCCGCCGGGTGCGGTTTAACTTTAACGTCTTTTTCTCGCTGCTGTTCCTGTTGACGTTTTTCTTCGGCTTTCCGCTGACTAGCATTCTGGTGTTTCGCTTTAACGTGGCGGTGGTGCCTGCGGAAGTGTTGTTGCAGGCGCTGCTTTCAGCGGGCTGTTTCTACGCGGTCTATTACGTCACCTATAAAACGCGGTTGCGGACGGCACGGACGCAGGCAGCGTCCTCCGGCGGCGGGCTGTTTACCATGAACCGCGTTGAAACCCATCTGGCGTGGATGGTCATGATGGCGGTCGCGCTGGTGAGCGTCGGCATTTTCTTTATGCATAACGGCTTTCTGCTGTTCCGGCTGCACTCCTACAGCCAGATTTTCTCCAGCGAAGTCTCCGGCGTGGCGCTGAAGCGCTTTTTCTACTTCTTTATACCGGCGATGCTGGTGGTCTATTTCCTGCGTCAGAGCAGCCGCGCGTGGCTCTTTTTCCTCGTCAGTACCGTCGGGTTTGGCCTGCTGACGTATATGATTGTTGGCGGCACGCGCGCCAATATCATTATTGCGTTCGCAATCTTCCTGTTTATCGGCATTATTCGCGGCTGGATCTCGCCTGGCATGCTGGCTGCGGCAGGCGTGATGGGGATTGTCGGGATGTTCTGGCTGGCGCTGAAGCGCTATGGGCTTAACGTCAGCGGCGACGAAGCGTTTTACACCTTTCTTTACCTCACGCGTGACACCTTCTCGCCGTGGGAAAACCTGGCGCTGCTGTTGCAACACTACGGTGACATTGAGTTTCAGGGGCTGGCACCGATTGCGCGCGATTTCTATGTGTTTATTCCGTCATGGGTCTGGCCTGACAGGCCGCATATCGTGCTCAACACCGCTAACTATTTCACCTGGGAAGTGCTGAATAACCACTCGGGGCTGGCTATCTCCCCGACGCTGCTTGGCTCGCTGGTGGTGATGGGCGGCGTGTGGTTTATCCCGCCTGGCGCGGTGGTGGTCGGGTTGATTATTAAATGGTTCGACTGGCTGTATGAGCGCGGCAACCATGAACCGAACCGCTATAAGGCCGCGATTCTGCACAGCTTCTGCTTCGGCGCTATCTTCAACATGATTGTGTTGGCCCGTGAAGGGCTGGATGCCTTTGTGTCGCGCGTGATCTTTTTTATGGTGGTCTTCGGTGCCTGTCTGGTCGTCGCGAAACTGATTTACTGGCTGCTGGATAGCGCAGGGCTTATCCAGCCGCGCCGTCGTCGTGCCGCGCCGCTGTCGCCAACGGAAACGCTTTAAGGTTAAGGGAATATAATGTCTGAACAGGTCACCGCCCCGGTCTATACGCTTCGCGGCCTGCCGCTGCTGGGGTGGCGCGATATGCAACACGCGCTCGATTATCTCTATGCCGATGGCTCGCTGCGCCACGGCACGCTGGTGGCGATTAACGCCGAGAAGATGCTGGCGCTGGAGGCGGATGCCGAAGTCCGCAGTCTGATTGAAGCGGCGGAGTTTAAATATGCCGACGGCATTAGCGTCGTGCGTTCGGTCCGTAAAAAGTATCCCCAGGCGAAAGTGTCGCGTGTGGCGGGTGCCGATCTCTGGGAGGCGCTGATGGCGCGCGCCGGACGCGAAGGCACGCCGGTGTTTCTGGTGGGCGGCAAGCCGCAGGTGCTGGCGCAAACTATCGAAAAGCTCAAGCGGCAGTGGAATGTGAATATTGTCGACGCGCAGGATGGCTATTTTAAGCCAGAGGAGCGAGCGGCGCTGTTTGCGCGCATCCGCGACAGCGGCGCACAGATTGTCACGGTGGCGATGGGCTCGCCGCGCCAGGAGATTTTTATGCGCGACTGCCGTCTCGTTCACCCTGACGCCCTGTATATGGGCGTCGGCGGCACCTATGATGTATTCACGGGCCATGTGAAACGCGCGCCGAAAGCGTGGCAAAACCTGGGGCTGGAATGGCTCTACCGTTTGCTCTCCCAGCCGAGCCGTCTCAAACGCCAGCTGCGCCTGCTGCGCTATCTGGGCTGGCACTATACCGGCAGGCTCTAATCCTGAGGCGGCGTCTGCCGATGCCGCCGTTTCTCTTCTGATGATTTATTGCGCAGTAAGCGCATTTTTACCACGCATTATTTGCCATTTCTCTCAAATTGCGGAACCATTCGCCCGCCCCTTGCCGGGACGCGGCAGGGTTACGCTGCCCGCAGGCGCGTCGTTATTCACCATCACAATAACCAGGTTCACCTGGACGCACGTGAAACACAACACAGAGGATCTATGGCAGAGAATAAACCGGAACTACAGCGAGGGCTGGAGGCCCGACATATCGAGCTGATTGCGCTCGGCGGCACTATCGGGGTGGGGCTGTTTATGGGCGCCGCCAGCACGCTGAAATGGGCGGGGCCGTCGGTGCTGCTGGCCTACATCATCGCCGGGCTGTTCGTCTTTTTCATTATGCGCTCTATGGGCGAAATGCTGTTCCTTGAGCCGGTAACCGGTTCGTTCGCCGTTTACGCGCACCGCTATATGAGCCCGTTTTTCGGCTATCTCACCGCGTGGTCCTACTGGTTTATGTGGATGGCGGTGGGTATTTCGGAAATCACCGCCATCGGGGTTTACGTCCAGTTCTGGTTCCCGGAGATGGCGCAGTGGATACCCGCGCTGATTGCCGTGGGGCTGGTCGCGCTGGCGAACCTTGCAGCGGTGCGGTTGTATGGCGAAATCGAGTTCTGGTTCGCGATGATTAAAGTCACCACCATTATCGTCATGATAGTGGTTGGGCTTGGCGTGATTTTCTTTGGCTTCGGCAACGGCGGACATGCCATTGGCTTCGGCAATCTCACCTCGCACGGCGGTTTCTTTGCAGGCGGCTGGAAAGGCTTTCTGACAGCACTCTGTATCGTCGTGGCGTCATACCAGGGCGTTGAGCTGATTGGCATTACCGCGGGCGAAGCGAAAAACCCACAGGTGACGCTGCGCAGCGCGGTTGGCAAAGTGCTGTGGCGCATCCTGATTTTCTATGTAGGCGCGATTTTCGTTATCGTGACTATCTTCCCGTGGGATGAGATTGGCAGCAACGGCAGCCCGTTTGTCCTGACCTTCGCAAAAATCGGCATCACCGCCGCGGCAGGCATTATCAACTTCGTGGTGCTGACCGCCGCGCTCTCCGGCTGCAACAGCGGCATGTACAGCTGCGGGCGTATGCTCTATGCGCTGGCGAAAAACCGCCAGTTACCGGCGGCGATGGGCAAAGTCTCCCGCAACGGCGTACCGGTGGCGGGGGTCGCGCTCTCCATTGTTATCCTGCTGGTGGGCTCGTGCCTGAACTACATTATCCCGAATCCGCAGCGCGTGTTTGTTTATGTCTACAGCGCCAGCGTGCTGCCGGGTATGGTGCCGTGGTTTGTTATCCTGATTAGCCAGCTGCGCTTTCGCCAGACGCACCAGGCGGCGATTGCCTCGCATCCGTTCCGCTCCGTGCTATTCCCGTGGGCGAATTACCTGACGATGGCGTTCCTGGTCTGCGTGCTGGTGGGCATGGGATTCAACGACGATACGCGGATGTCGCTGATTGTCGGCGCGATTTTCCTGGTACTGGTGAGCGTTATTTATAAGCTTTTCGGGTTCGATCGCTACGGTTCGCCCCCCAAAGTGGACGGATAACCGCCAGAATGCGCAAAGCATAACCAAACGCGCATTTTCTTCAAAAAAGCACTAGACAGCAGGGCGCGAAGTCCGTAGTATCCCCACCCGCAACGGCGCTACGCGCCCGTAGCTCAGCTGGATAGAGCGCTGCCCTCCGGAGGCAGAGGTCTCAGGTTCGAATCCTGTCGGGCGCGCCATTTAACCGGCGCTTGAGCTGCGGTGGTTTTAATACCGCGTGAAAGAATACAGTGGTGGCTATAGCTCAGTTGGTAGAGCCCTGGATTGTGATTCCAGTTGTCGTGGGTTCGAGTCCCATTAGCCACCCCATTATTTAAGAGTTTGTGGCGATGCGAAGGTGGCGGAATTGGTAGACGCGCTAGCTTCAGGTGTTAGTGTCCTTCGGACGTGGGGGTTCAAGTCCCCCCCCTCGCACCACTACTTGATTGAACAAAAAAGTCAAAAAGCAGTATACGGCGAGTAGCGCAGCTTGGTAGCGCAACTGGTTTGGGACCAGTGGGTCGGAGGTTCGAATCCTCTCTCGCCGACCACTTTTGAACCTCGCTTCGGCGAGGTTTTTTGTTTTCCGCCTCCTGCCGCTTTACTTCCGTACTTTATTTTTCCAGAAACTTTTCTCGTTTCTTAAACACTTCTCGTGTTGTTATCTGCCTGCCGTACTGTAATCGCGCTCACAAAATTCGGTTAGCGTTTTTAATCAGTTTCTGTGCTAATGATTAAATCTGCCGCTGCGCTTTATTGACCACTTTTTATTTTGAAATGAGGGTTTTTTATGATTAATGATTTATTTTTGGTGATGCATTGTTAATTTTAGCCGCCTTTAAGATTGGTGGTTGCCAATTAATATTAGCCAGATTGCTTTTATATAATTTTCGGTGATGAGCGAAAAAATATAATGCATTGATTTTAAAAGAACCCTGCGCAAATCCTCATGAATTAATTGACTGCTAATTTTTAATTAGACCATTTGAAATTTTCCCAACACCCATTACACCTATTACATATCTGAAATTAAGCCGTCGGGACTGAATGCCTGGAATTTTCCTCGCGTTGCCGTCTTCCCTGCTCTGTGCGCCTTTTCTGAGCACAGCCCGTTTTTCTCTTCCCGTTGTTTGCGGAACGTTCTGTTTTGACATACGTGACAAAAATAAGTGAGGGGTTATGGCAACAATTCTCGATGGCAGCGCAACCGCGCAGGCATTAACCATTCAAACGCTGGCGCGTCATGGCGGCGAATTAATTACCACCGTACAGGCGCAGGGCACCCGGACATTAATACTGTCGGAGCCTTCCGTGGTGCGTATTCAGGCAACGCCTGATGCGGTGCTGCATTACGAACGTCAGGGCGATGACCTAATTCTGCATATGCAAAACGGCAGTATCGTCGTCTGTAAAAACTATTTTGCCGAGCAGGACGGCTATCACAGCGAATTATTATTTGATGACGGAAAACATCCGCCGGTTCATGCCGTCTTTCCCTCGAATGAAACGATGGCCGCCAGCGCGCCTGGATTGACGCCGGAATATCAGACGGTAGACAGCATTGAGCCGCTGCTTATCGGCGACAGTCATACGATGGCTATTCTGGGACCAATTCTCGGCGCGGTGGCGCTCGGCGGCGTGATTGCCGCGGCAGGTTCCGGCGGTGGCGGTGGTGGCGATAACGACCGGGGCGGCGACAATGGCGGGAACAGCGGCAGCAATGGCACCATCAAACTCAACACGCTTTCCGGCGACGGCATGCTGAATGCCCAGGAAGCGCAAAGCGCGCTGGTGGTCAGCGGCCAGACCGTGAATGTGGCCCCTGGCACGACGGTCACGGTGACGATTAACGGCAAAACCTACACCACTACCGTTGCGGCGGATAATACCTGGTCGCTGACGGTTCCGGCAGCCGACGTGCAGGCATTCCCGGACGGCCCGCTGCCGGTGCGCGTGACCACGACCGATACCGCCGGCCATACCATCAGCGCCGAATCGTCATTGGACGTCGCGGCGCAATTCCTGCCCGACCCGCAAATCGCCCCGGTATTTGGCGATGACATGCTGGTGCTGACCGAAAGCCAGGGCAACCAGACCATCAACGGCACGACCGGCATTACCGGCGCGGGCCAAAGCGCGGTAGTCGTGATAAACGGCGTCTCGTACCCGGTCGAGGTCGACAACCAGGGCAACTGGAGCCTGACGCTGACGCCTGCCCAGCTCAGTACGCTGCCGCAGGGTGAACTGCCGATAAGCGTTATCGTCACCGACGCGGCGGGCAATACCGGCAGTAATACGATTATCGCCACGGTCGATACCATTCCGCCGCCGGTTACCGTGTTACCGCTCACGGGCGACAATCTGGTGAACGCCATTGAAAGCAAACTGCCCATTGCGATAAACGGTACCTCTGAGCCCGGCGCGCAAATCATCGTGAGCTATAACAATCAGCAATACACCACCACGACGGGTGCCGACGGCAAATGGAGCGTGCAAATCCCTGCCAATGCGCTCGATGGCATGGCAAACGCAACTATCCGCTCACCGTCACCGCCAAAGACGCAGCCGGCAATACAGGCACCACCAGCGAAACCGTAACCATGGCGCTGACGCCGCCCGCGCCGACACTCAACACGCCGTTTGGCGACGATCTGCTGAACAATAACGACACCAAAGTCACGCAGTTGCTCACCGGGAAAACCGGTGCGTTCGGCGGCTCTCAGGGGGTGATCGTCAACATCGGTGGGCTGGATGTGCTAAGCCACGCCACGCCGGTGCGGGGCAGCGATGGCAAGTGGTCGCTGAATGTCGATCCCGTGGCGGGCGGTAATAACTATCTGGCGACCGTCGATGAGAACGGCAACTGGCAGCTGGCGTTGCCGCCCGATGTGCTCCAGCAGTTTGCGGATGGCGAAATAACGATAACCGTGGTCGCTGTCGATGGCGCAGGGAACTTCGGTGCTGCGCCGCAGCAATCATTCGATGTGGACACCACGCCGCCGGCGCTTGCCGTTACGCCGGTCACCGGCGATGACATCATCACGGCGCTGGAGAGCGGCGCGGATGTGGTAGTGAGTGGCACCAGTAGCGGGCTGGAGAGCGGTCAGAGCGTCAGTGTGCTCATCAACGGTGTGACCTATGTGACGGCCGCCGGGGCCGACGGTAGCTGGAGCGTGACGATACCGGCGGCGAATGTGCAGGCGCTGCCTCAGGGCGATGTGCCCATTTCCGTCAGCGCCAGTGACGCGGCGGGTAACCGCGGCGTGGCGGGGAGCACGGTCACGGTTGATACCGAGGTAGCTCTTACCGTCAACCCTGTCGCGGGCGACGATATCATCAACTCACTGGAGATTGCGGGAGATGTGCCGGTGAGCGGTACGGCATCGGTAGAAGACGCCGGGCGGACGGTGACCGTGACGCTTAACGGTCAGGATTACACCACCACCGTTCAGCCGGACGGTAGCTGGACTGTCAATCTGCCTGCGGCAGACCTTCAGGCGCTCGCTGACGGCCAGCAGCCGCTAACGGTGTCGTTAAGCGACGCCGTGGGTAACAGCGTCACCATTAACCATCCGGTGACGATCGACGCCAGTGCCGCCACGCTGCCGGTACTGTCCATCAACCCGCTGTCCGGCGATGGTTACCTGAACGCCTTCGAGCATACCCGACCGCTTCTGCTGAGCGGCACCAGCACAAACGTTGAAGCGGGGCAGACCGTCACGCTGACGCTCAATGGTAAAACGTATACCGCCACCACGCAGAGCGATGGCAGCTGGAGCGTGGAGGTGCCCGCGTCGGATGTGCTGTTGCTCACCGATCAACAGTGGACTGTCAACGCCAGCGTCACGGATACCAGCGGTAACCCGGCCTCCGCCAGCGGCGATCTCACGGTCGTCGCCCAGACGAACCCGACGATTTCTGTCGATCCGATTGCGACAGACAACATCATTAACGCGACGGAAAAAGGCATCGACCTGACCATTACCGGCGACAGCACGGCTATTGAAGCCGGCCAACCAGTGACGGTGCTCTTTAATGGCGTGACGTATAACGCGCAAGTGGGGAGCGATGGTAGCTGGAGCGTCACCGTCCCTGCCACGGCGCTGAGCGGCCTGAACGACGGGCCACTCAGTGTGGTGGTGGGCTCGCAGGATATCGCCGGGAATCAGGTATCTGCGGGACAGACGGTGACAGTCGATAGCTCTGTCACGCTGACGATAGACACTATTGCGGTGGATGACATCATCAGCGATGCGGAGTCGCAAAGCGACGTGACGATTTCCGGCACAGCGTCCACCGCGGACGCCGGGCGCACCGTCACGGTGACACTGGGTGGCAATACTTACAACGCGACGGTACAGCCGGACGGGACGTGGAGCGTGGATGTGCCGGCAGCAGATGTTCAGGCACAGAGTGACGGTGAGCTGACCGTCACCGCCTCGCTCACCGACGCCGCAGGCAACGCGGTGTCTGTCGATCATCTCGTGACGCTTGATACCACCGCGCCCGTGGTGACCATCAATCCCATCGCGACCGATGATATTGTCAGCGCGGCGGAGGCGGGAGGCCTGGTAACGCTAAGCGGTACGGCAGAGGCCAACAGTACGGTGGTGATCACCATTGGCACGCTGACCTTTAACGCCACGACCAACGCCAGCGGCGTCTGGACGACGGATGTGTCACTCGCCGCACTCGCAGACGGCGACTATACCGCAAACGTGGTGGCGACCGACGCTGCGGGCAACAGCGGCGCAACAAACCGGCCGTTTGAAATGCTGGTGACGCCGCCTGCGCCCACGGTCGAAGCGCTGCCCTTCGGCAATGCGTTTCTGTCGCTGGTGGAATCACAGTCCGATCAAATCGTGACGGGCACAACAGGCACCGCCCACGCGGCAAACGTGGAAGTCGTGATTAACGGCATCACTTATACCGCCACGTTTGATGCCAGCGGCACCTGGCAGATCACCGTGCCCGCGGCGGATTTACAGGCGATGCCCGCCGATGGCTCGCAAATTCCCATCACCGTGACGGTGACCGACACCGCAGGCAATAGCGGCAACGGGAATAACAGCTTCAGCGCGGATTTCGTTCCGCCGTCGCTGACGGTCAATGACGTGACCGGCGACAACCTGATTAACCCGACCGAGGCGGCTGGCGTCATCGCGGTCTCCGGCACGTCCGATCCGGGCAGCGTCGTGACGTTTACCTTAAACGGTGAGACTTACGGCCCGGTGACGACCGCCGGTAACGGCAACTGGAGTATCAATATTCCCGCAGGGCAGCTGGCATCGCTTGCGGATGATGTTTATGACATGGTCGTCACCGCTGAAGATGACGCGGGAAATACCGTCACGGAGACGGTGCCGCTGACGATTGATTTCACCGCGCCGGTTATCACGATTAACGAGCCGCTGGCTGCTGACGGCTACATCAACCAGGCGGAGGCGCAAAGCGGCGTGACGATCACCGGCACCGGCGAAGCCGACCTGCCATTAACGCTGACGCTTAACGGCGTAACCTATAACACCACGGTGCTGGCGAACGGCACCTGGAGCGTGCAGTTGCCTGCCAGCGCGCTGGGCTCTGTGCCGAATGGCGATTACACGCTCAGCGCAACCCAGACGGATGCCGCAGGCAACAGCGGCAGCGACACCGCGCCAGTCAGCGTGCTGAGGACGCTGCCCGCGCCGACCATTACGCTTGCGTATGGTGATGGCTTCCTGAGCCAGGCAGAATCACAAACGGATCAGACGATTACCGGCACCACGGGGCTGAATTCCAGTGCGCTGGTGGAGTCAGCGACGGTCACTATTGGCGGCATCGCCTATACGCCCACCATTAACAGCAACGGTACCTGGAGCGTGACGCTAACGCCGACACAGCTTCAGGCGCTGCCGCAGGGCGCAGTACCGATTCGCGTGGACGTAACCGATGTGGCGGGTAACGCGGGCAGCCGGCAGACCTTCTCTACCGTCGATACCGTTATCCCCACGGTCGATGTGTTACCCGTGACTGGCGATGACATTATCGATCAGACGGAGAGCGCAGGCGGCGGGCTGGTTATCAGCGGTGATTCCGAACCCGGCGCGGAGGTGACTGTCCTCTTTGGCAGCGTCACGCTGACAACGACGGTGCTTGGCGATGGTAGCTGGAGCGTGGCGATCTCACCCGATGCCCTGGCCCAGCCCGAGGGGAGCTATACGCTCGATATTACGTCGCGCGATGACGCCGGTAATCAGGTTTCCACACAGCATACAGTGCAGTTGCAGAACGGCGTGACGCCACCCGCGCTGATGGGACTGTTCGCTGAGCCGCTGCTTATCAGCGACGTGGCGCTGACAGGCACTGACGGTAACGACCACTTTATTCTCAACAGTCTGGATTTCAGCCGGATTGATGGCGGCGCGGGTGTCGATACCTTAACCCTCGGCGACAAGCTGCAGACGCTTAACCTCGCGCAGCTCGGTTTCAAAGTGGCGCACATTGATGTGCTCGATCTCGGTACCAGCGGCAAGGGCAGCCTGACCCTGAATCTCGATAACGCGCTGAACCTGAAAGACGATCCTCACGAGCCGTTGCGTATTACGGGGGACAACGGCGGTGAAGTGACGCTGCTTAATACGCCGGAAGGCATCTGGTCGGTGAGCGGCGTCGAGACTATCGGCGATCACGTGTTCGACGTTTATCACAACAGCGCGCTGGGGTCGACCAACACGCTGGGCGATTTGCTGATTCAGGAAAATGTCCACGTAAAACTGATGTAAGAGAGAAGTGATGGGTTTTAGCGACACTCTGCGTTATACGTGTCGCCCACAGGAGACATATAAGTTTTTAATATCTATAAGGAAAGAAGCCGGGCTGGAAACCGTGTCGCTATTTGATGACACCTGATGGCTGCGCCTGCCGGGTAAACAGTCTTACGGCTCGGTCACAGTAGCGATGAAACAAGGGGTTAGCCGTTGCAGACAAACGCTGCATACCTGGCACGATAAATGCTACAATAGAAATGTAGATGCTCATTCCACTTCTTATGTTTGCTCCGGCTTCATAAACCCAGGAATGACGCAGAGCCGTTTACGGTGCTTATCGTCCACAGACAGATGTCGCTTCGGCCTCATCAAACACCATGGACATAACGTTGAGTGAAGCACCACATTTGTTGTCAAACAGACCTGTTTTGATACCTGCCTTCGGGCAGGTATTTTTTTGCCTGCGCTGTGGGGCATCTTTCGTGCCGTGGCGGTGTTGGCGGCGCGCGCTCACCCCGGTCACTTACTGGTGTAAGCTCCCGGGGATTCACTTGCTTGCCGCCTTGCCACACCACGAAATCTGACCCACAGGCCGAAGGGGCTTTCGCACCGTGGCTGTGTTAGCGGCGCGCGCTCACCACAGTCACTGACGTTAACGACTTACTCAAACCGCAGAGACAAAAAACCCCTCCGAAGAGGGGTGGGGATTATTGCGGGGTGTTTTGCTGTAGCGTCAGCAGCAGGCCGTCGCGGCGCATCGTGGCGGCCTCTTCAGGCTGATGCAGTCGGTCGAGTACGTCTGCAAGCCAGGCGTAATCGAAGGCGTCCGGGCGCTGTTTGAGGGCGGCACGAAACGCGAGGCTCGCCTCTTTCCATTCGCCGTGGGACATCAGCAACTGGCCTAAAGTGCTCCAGAGCAGCGGGCGATCGCCGTAGGTTTTGATCTGCTGGCGCAGCGCTTTTTCGAGCTGCTCCGGGTTACCGGCTTTCAGGCGCGGCATCAGCAGTACCAGCCGATCGTCATACTGGCGCTTCAGGCCATCGAGAATAATTTCCTGCGCGGTCTGATGATCGTCGCACTCGATCAGATGCTCCGCCATCGCCACCTGCAACGCCGGTTGATGGCGCGTTTTACGGCTCTGGTTACGCCACCAGGCTTTCAGACCGTCGCTGCCCTGATCGGCACGCGCCTGATCCATCAGCCCGATCCAGGCCTGACGCGTCAGCGCGTCGCGGTGCTCGTCGTCGCCCACGCCCGCCTTTTGCATCGAAGGAATAATATCCAGCAGTGAGCTCCACGCGCCGGTGCGGATATACGCCTGTTCTGCCAGACGCAGCACTTCCGGGTGGCGTGGCGTGATTTCCAGCAGACGGTCAACGCCGTGACGCGCCGCGTGGTTTTCATTGCGCGCCAGTTGCAGACGCACGCGGGTGATCTCAACCGGGATCTGATCGTTATCCGCCAGCTCCGCCGCGCGCTCAAGATGCTGATTGGCGCGGGCTTCGTCACCGCGCTGCTGGGCGGCTTCCGCGGCCAGCAAATAGTTAACCACCGGCTGTTCCGCGTGATCGGCGTTTTTCGACATCAGCTTTTCAACCTGCTGATAGTCGCCCTCGGCAAGCTTCAGCAGCGCCAGTTTGGTTTGCTTACGTGCGCGGCTGCGTTTGCGGCCCGCGAACCAGCCGCGGGTACGTGCGCCGGTGCGGAACAGGCGGCGCAGCAGCCACTCGATCGCAAACAGCACCACCAGCGAGAGGATCAGGATGATCGCAAGGCCGGTGACGCTGGTTTCAATATTCCAGGTATCGGTCTGGATCAATACATAACCCTGATGGCCTGCCACCATCGGACCGACCACGATCCCGGCGATCAACAGCAGAAACAGCAATAAGACTTTCAGCATTACTGTTCTCCCTGCGTCGGTGCCGCATCTGCCGGAGCCTGGGTCCGCGGGTCGTCAACCTGCGGGACGGCAGCATCGCCCGGTACTGACGGCTGCGCCATCAGGTTACGCACGCGCGTCTGCATGAGTTTTTCCAGAATCGCCTGGCTTTGCAGGGTTTCCGGGAGATCCATGCTGATGTTCTGCTGGGCCAGGTTGTCGATAGATTCCAGAAACGCTTTGGTGCCCGCGTCACTGGTGTCGTAATACGCGCGTACCCACGTCGAGACGTTATCAAGCGACTGCTTGTAGATCTCATCCTGATGGCGCGGCACGGCCTGGGCGGCGACCAGCAAGCGCGAGCGGATATTCTCGCGCAGGTAGATATCCTGATTCGGGGCCAGCAGCGGCACGGCGGTCTCGTCGCGGCGGCGGATGGTAATAAAGCTGTCCATAAAGTTGTGCCAGCTCTTCACCAGATTCTGACGCCATTCACTCAGCGAGCTGGAAAGCTCGCTGCCGTCGCTGTCCATCGGGGCGTCGTCGCTGTCGTTGTCCGCAAGGCGCAGGTTATCGACCTGGTTGGAGAGCTGGTTGAGCTTAAGAATGATGCCGTCGTAATCGACCTGCGTAACGCTCGCCAGCGCGGCGATGTCATCCGTCAGCGCGCGGCGGGCGGTAATAAGGCTCGGATCGTTCATATCGGCGAGGCTCGCATCGGCGCTTTTTAACAGCGCGGCGGCGGTGGTGGCGTCCTGATCGCTCCAGAGCTTACGCCCGGCGAGTTTGACCAGGAAATCCGCCTGGGCGAGCTGCCAGGTTTTGGCGTCGCTGCCGGAGATGGTCGCGACTTTCTTCTGGACTTCATCCAGTTCACGCGCCATCGCTTCCTGCTGGCGGGTGGCGGCCGCGAGCGCGTCAGCCTGCGCCTTAAGGGTTTTCTCAAATTCAGCTTTCTGCGCCTGCTGCTGATTTTGCAACGAGGTTAACTGGGTGGCGAGCGTATCGCTGTTGGCGTTTTGCGTATCGGCCTGCTTTTTACTCCAGGTCCACAGGCCCGCGCCTGTCGCCAGCGCAATGGCGATGGCCACAGCGCTCAGCACCAGCGCGGTTTTGCCGGAGCGGTCTTTTTTCGCGGTCGGTTCCGGCTGTGGCGTTGTCTCCACAACCTGCGGGGTTTCTTCAACCGTAGCAGGGGTGTGTTGTTGTTCCGTCATTGTGGCTTCCCGTTTAAAAGTTATTGCAACGCGCGCAGCAGCGCGTCGTTATCGGCATTATCAGCGACCAGAATATTCTGCCAGCCAAGCTCCCTGGCAAGCGTCGCCAGACGCTCGCTGACGACCACCAGCCGACAGCGCAGCAACCAGTTTTCGCGATACCACGGCGGCATCAGGTCATGCAGCTGGCGCAGCATCTCGCCGCTCGTCACCACCAGCGTGGTAATGCCGCGCGTATGCCAGCGGTGCGCTTCCTCGGTGCCGTCGTAAATTTTCGCGCTACGTTGATAGCATTCGCAAAACGTCACGGTCGCGCCGCGCTCCGTTAAGGTTTCCCCTAACAGTTCGCGTCCGCCGTTGCCGCGCAGGATAAGCGCGCGCTTACCGGCAACGTTTTGTAATTCAGGTAATTGTAGCAAGACTTCGCTGATTTCCCGATCGCGCGGGTAATGGACGTGCAAACCGCTGACCTGATGCAGCGCCAGCGCGGTGGTGCGCCCGATGGCGAACGCCTCGACGGCGCGAGGCCAGTGCAGCCCCAGACGCTGTAAATGCGCGTTCGCAAAACTCACCGCGTGTTGCGATAGCGCAAAAAGGAGATCGTGCGGCGCGAGCGCGTCGAGCAGCGCGGGCAACTGCGGCAACTCCCGGCCAGGGCAGAACTCGATCAGCGGAAAACTCCAGGCCTCCTGCCCCAGTGCGCGCAGGCGGCTCACTAATTCCTCCCCGGCGGGAGAGGGGCGGGTGACCAGAATCGTCATGCGGGGCCATCCCCCTGATAAACGTCGGCGAGGATCTCCCGCGCGCCGTGGTTTAATAGCTCTTCCGCCAGTGAGATGCCAAGCTGGCGTGCGTCCTCTGGCGCGCCGCGGCGTTCGCCGCGTACGATACGCGAGCCATCCGGCGCGCCGACCAGCGCGCGCAGCCACAGCTCACCGTCTTTCAGCTCCGCATAGCTGCCGATAGGCACCTGACAGCCGCCCTCAAGGCGAGTGTTCATGGCGCGTTCCGCACGCACGCGCACGGCGGTCTCTTCGTGGTTGAGCGGGGCAAGCAGTTCGCGGGTACGGGTATCGTCAAGGCGACACTCAATGCCGACCGCGCCCTGGCCTACGGCGGGCAGCGAAATCTCCGGTGCGAGCGGGCTTGTGATGCGTGCGTCGAGTTGCAGACGTTTGAGGCCCGCGACCGCCAGAATAATGGCGTCGTAGTCGCCGTTATCGAGTTTGCTCAGGCGCGTCCCGACATTCCCGCGCAGCGAACGGATGATAAGATCCGGGCGGCGCGCGGCGATCTGGCACTGACGGCGCAGGCTCGATGTCCCGACGATGCTGCCCGCAGGCATTTCATCAAGGCTTTTATACTGCCTGGACACAAAGGCGTCGCGCGGATCTTCGCGCTCGCAGATGGTGACCAGCCCAAGCCCTTCCGGGAATTCGACCGGCACATCTTTCATAGAGTGCACGGCGATATCGGCGCGGCCATCCAGCATGGCGAGCTCCAGTTCTTTTACGAACAGCCCCTTGCCGCCCACTTTCGCCAGCGGCGTATCAAGGATGACGTCGCCGCGCGTTACCATCGGCACCAGCTCAACGGTCAGACCCGGATGACAGGCCTCCAGCCGCTGCTTCACATATTGTGCCTGCCAGAGCGCCAGCGGACTTTGGCGGGTGGCAATTCTTAATACATTGTCTAACATGCTTCATACCGTAAATGTCGTCTGCCGATCATCCTACCACTGTTAGCGGAAGGCTGTCAGGTCAAACGGCGGCGAGGCGCGGCGTGCAGACGCCACACAGAAAGGCGCTAAGGGCAGGGGAACGGTGCTATAATTATCTGTAGCGCATCTTTCTTTACGGTCAATCTACAAGGTGTTAGATTGATCACGTTTTGAGCCATTTGTTTGCCCGTCACACCATAATCACAAGGGCGACACAACGGTGAACACTGTTTACATTCTGTAACCATCAGGCGATACGTCTTGTACCTCTATATTGAGACACTGAAGCAGAGACTGGATGCCATCAATCAATTGCGTGTGGATCGCGCGCTTGCTGCCATGGGGCCTGCTTTCCAACAGGTCTACAGTCTGCTGCCAACATTACTGCATTATCACCATCCGCTGATGCCGGGTTACCTTGAAGGTAACGTTCCCTACGGCATTTGCCTCTACACGCCTGATGAAACCCAACGCCACTACCTGAACGAGCTGGAAACCCAGCGCGGCATGCCTGCGCAGCAAACGGTACAGGGCGAACTGCCGATTACCGGCATCTATTCGATGGGCAGCACCTCCTCCGTGGGGCAGAGCTGTTCGTCCGATCTCGACATCTGGGTCTGCCATCAGGCCTGGCTTGATAACGACGAGCGCCAATTGTTGCAGCGTAAATGCAGCCTGCTGGAAAGCTGGGCGGCATCGCTGGGCGTCGAGGTCAGTTTCTTCCTGATTGATGAAAACCGCTTCCGCCATAATGAAAGCGGCAGCCTCGGCGGCGAAGACTGCGGCTCGACGCAGCATATTTTGCTGCTGGATGAGTTCTACCGCACCGCCGTACGCATGGCCGGCAAACGTATTCTCTGGAATATGGTGCCGTGCGACGAAGAAGAGCATTACGACGACTACGTGATGACGCTCTACGCGCAGGGCGTGCTGACGCCAAACGAATGGCTTGATCTGGGCGGCTTAAGCTCCCTTTCCGCCGAAGAATATTTCGGCGCGAGCCTCTGGCAGCTCTATAAAAGCATCGATTCTCCGTATAAAGCCGTGCTGAAAACGCTGCTGCTGGAAGCCTATTCCTGGGAATATCCGAACACTCGCCTGCTCGCGAAAGATATCAAACAGCGGCTACACGACGGCGAAATTGTCTCGTTCGGGCTCGATCCTTACTGCATGATGCTGGAGCGCGTCACGCACTATCTGACGGCTATTGACGACAGCGCGCGCCTCGATCTCGTGCGCCGCTGCTTCTACCTGAAAGTGTGCGAAAAACTCTCCCGCGAGCGCGCTTGTGTCGGCTGGCGTCGCGAGGTGGTAAGCCAGCTGGTGAAAGAGTGGGGCTGGGATGAAGCGCGCCTGACGATGCTTGATAATCGCGCCAACTGGAAAATCGACCAGGTGCGCGAGGCGCATAACGAGCTGCTCGACGCGATGATGCAGAGCTACCGTAACCTGATCCGCTTCGCGCGCCGCAATAACCTGAGCGTCTCCGCAAGCCCGCAGGATATCGGCGTGCTGACGCGCAAACTCTATGCCGCGTTTGAAGCGCTGCCGGGGAAAGTGACGCTGGTGAACCCGCAGATTTCGCCGGATCTCTCTGAGCCGACGCTCACCTTCATCCATGTGCCGCCGGGCCGCGCCAACCGCACCGGGTGGTATCTCTACAACCGCGCGCCGAGCATGGATTCCATCATCAGCCATCAGCCGCTGGAATATAACCGTTATCTTAATAAGCTGGTGGCCTGGGCGTGGTTTAACGGCCTGCTGACGTCGCGCACCCGCCTGTTTATTAAGGGCAACGGCATCTGCGATCTGCCGAAATTGCAGGAGCTGGTGGCGGATGTGTCGCACCATTTCCCGCTGCGGTTACCGGCACCGACGCCAAAAGCGCTCTACAGCCCGTGCGAAATCCGCCATCTGGCGATCATCGTCAATCTGGAGTATGACCCGACGACGGCGTTCCGCAATCAGGTGGTGCATTTCGATTTCCGCAAGCTTGATGTGTTCAGCTTCGGCGAGCAGCAGCAGTGCCTGGTCGGCAGTATCGACCTGCTGTATCGCAACTCGTGGAACGAAGTGCGTACGCTGCATTTCAACGGCGAACAGGCGATGATCGAGGCGCTGAAAACGATTCTTGGCAAAATGCATCAGGACGCCGCGCCGCCGGACAGCGTCGAAGTGTTCTGCTATAGCCAGCACCTGCGCGGGCTTATCCGTACCCGCGTGCAGCAACTGGTGTCCGAGTGTATTGAGTTTCGTCTCTCCAGCACCCGTCTGGAGCCGGGCCGCTTCAAAGCGCTGCGCGTGGCGGGCCAGACCTGGGGCCTGTTCTTCGAGCGGCTTAACGTCTCGGTACAGAAGCTGGAAAACGCCATTGAGTTTTACGGCGCGATTTCGCATAACAAACTGCACGGTCTGTCTGTTCAGGTGGAAACCGATCACGTCGAACTGCCGTCGGTGGTCGATGGCTTTGCGAGCGAAGGAATTATTCAGTTCTTCTTTGAAGAGACCAACGACGACGGCTTTAACATCTATATTCTCGATGAAAGCAACCGCGCCGAGGTGTATCACCACTGCGAAGGCAGCAAAGAGGAGCTGGTGCGCGACGTCAGCCGGTTCTACTCGTCATCGCATGACCGCTTTACCTACGGTTCAAGCTTCGTCAACTTCAACCTGCCGCAGTTCTACCAGATTGTGAATGTCGATGGCCGCCAGCAGGTGATCCCCTTCCGCACGCAGACCATCAAAGCCGTGACGCCGCTCAACGATGACGACAGCGCCACGCCGCTGTTACAGCAATATCAGTCCTGATTAACGAAAGCTGACCGCCTCGCCCGCCTGCTGCGTGGCGGCGGTTTCCAGCAGATCCCAGAAGCGTTCACCGCTGCGATCGCAAATCCATTCGTCGTTTTTATAATCGAAGTGATAACCGCCCTGTTTAGTCGCCAGCCACACCTGATGCAGCGGCTCCTGACGGTTGATAATGATTTTGCTGCCGTTTTCAAACGAGAGCGTCAGCACGCCGCCGTTGATTTCGCAGTCGATATCGCTGTCGCCATCCCACGCGTCGAGACGCTCTTCAATGGTCATCCACAGGCCGTCGGCTAGGCGGTGAAATTCACTGTCGTTCATGTTGGTTTCCTGTTGTACGCGATGGCGGCAGTATAAAAGCAATAGCCGGGAATAGAAACCGGCGGGCGGAACGGCTTTTGTGTCATCCGGCGTTACGCAAACTCTTGCTTTTGCATCTTCACCTGCGATGATAGAAAACAGATGAATGAACAACAGGCACCGATAAATGAAAACGATTTTTCGCTCTCTGGCAGTGATGCTGACCCTGTTTAGCCTCACCGGTTGCGGTCTGAAAGGCCCGCTTTACTTCCCGCCAGCAGACAGCAAAGCCCAGCCGCAGAAAGCGCCGGAACAGCAAACCGAGACGACCATCCCGGATACCAACAACCGTGGCGATACCGATGGCCCGACGCAGGTCAGCAGGCAGTAACCGACTCGTAACCGCGCAAACGGAGTACAACAATGCAGTTCTCTAAAATGCATGGCCTGGGTAACGACTTTATGGTCGTGGACGCGGTGACGCAAAACGTCTTCTTTTCGCCTGACATGATCCGCCGCCTGGCGGACAGGCATCAGGGCGTGGGGTTCGATCAACTGCTGGTGGTCGAACCGCCCTACGATCCCGATCTCGATTTTCACTACCGCATTTTTAATGCCGACGGCAGCGAAGTGGCGCAGTGCGGCAACGGCGCGCGCTGTTTCGCCCGTTTCGTGCGCCTCAAAGGGTTGACTAACAAGCGGGAAATCCGCGTCAGCACCGCGAATGGCCGCATGGTGTTAACGGTCAATGAAGACGAGCAGGTGCGTGTAAATATGGGCGAGCCGGTTTTCGAACCCTCGCTGGTGCCGTTTCGCGCCAACAAAGCCGAGAAGACGTACATCATGCGCGCTGCCGAGCAAACGGTGCTGTGCGGCGTGGTGTCGATGGGCAACCCGCACTGCGTGATTCAGGTCGATGACGTCGCCACCGCGCCGGTGGAGACGCTCGGGCCGCTAATGGAGAGCCATGAGCGCTTCCCGGAGCGCGCCAACATCGGTTTTATGCAGGTGATGAATACGGAACACATCCGGCTGCGCGTGTTTGAGCGCGGCGCGGGCGAAACGCAGGCCTGTGGCAGCGGCGCGTGCGGCGCGGTCGCAGTCGGCATTCAGCAGGGGCTGCTGTCCGCCCAGGTGCGCGTCGACTTACCTGGTGGTCGTCTCGACATCGCCTGGAAAGGGCCTGGCAATCCGCTCTTTATGACTGGCCCCGCCACCCACGTTTATGATGGATTTATTCACTTATGAGTAAGGCTGGAGAACAGCAGGAGACGCTGGCAACGCTTGATGACGACGCGGTGCTCGACTATCTGCTGCGCCATCCCGATTTTTTTATCCGCAACGCCGCGATGGTGGAGCAGATCCGCGTGCCGCACCCGGTGCGCGGAACGGTTTCGCTGGTGGAGTGGCACATGGCGCGCGCGCGTAACCACATCAACGAACTGGAAGAAAACATGACGTTGCTGATGGAGCAGGCGAGCGCCAACGAAGGGTTATTTTATCGCCTGTTGAAATTACAGGGGCGGCTCGCCTGCGCCGGCAGTCTTCAGGAGATGCTGGAGCGGCTCAACCGCTGGGCACGCGATATGGGGCTTGCGGGCGCGAGCATTCGCCTGTTCCCTGAGCGCTGGCGGCTTGGCGCGCCCTCCGGCTTTACCCATCTGGCGCTGTCGCGTCAGGCGTTTGAGCCGGTGCGTATCCAGCGTCTTGGCCAGCAGACGCACTATCTGGGAACGCTGAACGGCCCGGAACTGCTGGTGGTATTGCCGGAGGCGAAAGCCGTCGGATCGGTGGCGATGTCGCTGCTTGGCGAACATGGCGAGCTTGGGGTGCTGATTTTCAGCAGCCGCGACCCGCAGCACTATCAACAAGGGCAGGGCACGCAACTGCTGCATGAGCTGTCGCTGATGCTGCCCGATCTTCTTGCCCGCTGGATTGAACGCGTATGACCGACTCGCCGCTGCACCCGCCCATTGCGCGCTTTCTGCGTTATCTGAAAGTGGAGCGCCAGTTAAGCCCCGTGACGCTGCTCAATTACGAGCGGCAACTGACGGCGATTGTCGGGCTGGCGGGCGAGGCGGGGCTTAAAAGCTGGGCGCAGTGCGATGCGGCGATGGTTCGATCGCTCGCGGTACGCAGCCGTCGCGCCGGACTGGGGCCGTCGAGCCTGGCGCTGCGTCTCTCTGCGCTGCGTAGCTTTTTCGACTGGCAGGTGAGCCAGGGCGAGCTAAAAGCGAACCCGGCAAAAGGCGTCAGCACACCGAAAACCCCGCGCCATCTGCCGAAAAACATCGACGTGGATGACGTCAACCGGCTGCTGGATATCGATCTTAACGATCCGCTGGCGGTCCGCGATCGCGCGATGCTGGAAATCATGTACGGCGCCGGGCTGCGTCTGTCCGAGCTGGTTAATATCGACTGCAATCATCTCGATCTCGCCAGTGGTGAAGTCTGGGTGATGGGAAAAGGCAGCAAAGAGCGCCGCCTGCCGATAGGGCGTAGCGCGGTTGCCTGGATTGAACACTGGCTGAACCTGCGCGAGCTGTTCGGCCCCGACGACGACGCGCTATTTTTATCAAAGCAAGGTAAACGCATCTCGGCGCGTAATGTGCAAAAACGCTTTGCGGAGTGGGGCATCAAACAGGGGCTGAACAGTCATGTTCATCCGCATAAGCTGCGCCACTCTTTCGCGACACATATGCTGGAATCCAGCGGCGATCTGCGCGCGGTTCAGGAGCTGCTGGGCCACGCCAATCTCTCGACCACCCAGATCTATACGCATCTCGATTTCCAGCATCTGGCTTCGGTCTACGACGCGGCGCACCCACGCGCAAGACGAGGAAAACCGTAATGTACTTCTACCGTCCGCTGGGCGCGATTGCCGCCCTGACGTTCGATCTTGACGATACGCTCTACGATAACCGTCCGGTTATCGCCCGCACCGAGCAAGAGACGCTGGCGTTTATGCAGCGCTATCACCCGCGGCTCAGCGCGTTCACCGCCGCGGATTTGCACCGCGCCCGAACGGCGCTGCGCCAGCAGGAGCCGGAGATTTATCACGATGTGACCGAATGGCGGCGGCGCGCTATTGAACACGTGATGCTGGAGGCCGGGCTTTCTGGCCATGAGGCGTCTGAAGGCGCGAACGAGGCGATGCTGAACTTCGCCCGCTGGCGCAGCCGCATCGAGGTGCCTGAGGAAAATCTTGAGGCGTTACAGCAGCTCGCGAAAAAGTGGCCGCTGGTGGCCATCACCAACGGTAACGCCGAGCCGGAACAGTTCGGCTTAGGCGGTCTGTTTCAGTTTGTGCTGCGCGCCGGGCCGCACGGCCGCGCCAAGCCGTACAGCGATATGTATCATCTGGCCGCGCAGAAGCTTGGCGTGGCGCCCGAGGCTATTCTGCACGTGGGCGATGACTTGACTACCGACGTGGCGGGCGCTATCCGCTCCGGCGTGCAGGCGTGCTGGATAAACCTGCTCGATGGCGACCTGATGCAGATAGATGACAGCCGCTTGTTGCCGCATCTGGAGATTTCGCGGTTGGCATCCCTGGCCTCGCTGATATAATCATCACTACTCTGTATATAATTCCAGGTTTTTCGGCAGGCGGCATGTGTATCGCTGCCTGATATCCCGTAAGCCTGGTTAGCGAGACGCCTGCGGGCGTTTTGTGTTTTTTCTGTTTTTAACGCGGCGGTGCCAATCAATGGACGTTTCTTACCTGCTCGACAGCCTTAACGATAAACAGCGCGAAGCCGTAGCCGCGCCGCGCAGCAATATGCTGGTGCTGGCGGGCGCGGGCAGCGGAAAGACGCGCGTGCTGGTGCATCGTATCGCCTGGCTGATGATGGTAGAAAACTGTTCGCCGTACTCCATCATGGCGGTGACCTTTACCAACAAAGCGGCGGCGGAGATGCGCCACCGTATCGGCCAGCTGATGGGCACCAGCCAGGGTGGCATGTGGGTCGGCACGTTCCACGGTCTCGCCCATCGCCTGCTCCGCGCGCACCATATGGACGCCAACCTGCCGCAGGATTTCCAGATCCTCGACAGCGAAGATCAGCTGCGCCTGCTCAAGCGTCTCATCAAGGCGATGAACCTCGACGAGAAGCAGTGGCCGCCGCGCCAGGCGATGTGGTACATCAACGGCAAAAAAGATGACGGCCTGCGTCCGCACCATATTCAGAGCTACGGCAACCCGGTAGAGCAGACCTGGCAGAAGGTGTATCAGGCGTATCAGGAAGCCTGCGACCGCGCGGGGCTGGTGGATTTCGCCGAGCTGCTGCTGCGCGCCCATGAGCTGTGGCTCAACAAACCGCATATCCTGAATCACTACCGCGAGCGCTTCACCAATATTCTGGTGGATGAGTTCCAGGACACCAACGGCATTCAGTACGCCTGGATCCGCCTGCTGGCGGGCGACACGGGCAAAGTGATGATCGTGGGTGACGATGACCAGTCGATTTACGGCTGGCGCGGCGCGCAGGTGGAGAATATTCAGCGCTTCCTGAATGACTTTCCGGGCGCACAGACCATTCGTCTCGAACAAAACTACCGCTCCACCAACAATATTCTTAACGCCGCGAACGCCCTGATCGCCAATAACGCCGGGCGTCTTGGTAAAGAGCTGTGGACCGACGGCAGCGACGGCGAGCCTATCTCTCTCTACTGCGCGTTCAACGAGCTGGATGAAGCGCGCTTTGTGGTCAACCGTATCAAGGTGTGGCAGGAGAACGGCGGCGCGTTGCAGGATTGCGCCATTCTCTATCGCAGTAACGCCCAGTCGCGCGTGCTGGAAGAGGCGCTGTTACAGGCGAGCATGCCGTATCGCATCTACGGCGGCATGCGATTCTTCGAACGCCAGGAAATCAAAGATGCGCTCTCTTATCTGCGTCTTATCGCCAACCGCAACGACGACGCGGCCTTTGAGCGCGTGGTGAACACGCCGACGCGCGGCATCGGTGACCGCACGCTGGATGTCGTGCGCCAGACCGCGCGCGACCGCCAGCTGACGCTCTGGCAGGCGTGCCGCCAGCTGTTGCAGGAAAAAGCCCTGGCCGGCCGCGCCGCCAGCGCTTTGCAGCGTTTCCTTGAGCTTATCGAAGCGCTGGCGCATGAAACCATCGATATGCCGCTGCACGTGCAGACTGACCGGGTAATTAAAGATTCCGGCCTGTGGCTGATGTACGAGCAGGAAAAAGGCGAGAAGGGCCAGGCGCGTATCGAAAACTTAGAAGAACTGGTGACGGCGACGCGCCAGTTCAGCTACAACGAAGAAGACGAAGATCTAATGCCGCTGCAGGCGTTTTTGTCCCACGCGGCGCTGGAAGCGGGCGAAGGGCAGGCCGACGCCTGGCAGGACGCGGTGCAGCTGATGACGCTGCACTCCGCCAAAGGGCTGGAATTCCCGCAGGTGTTTATCGTCGGGATGGAAGAGGGGATGTTCCCAAGCCAGATGTCGCTTGATGAAGGCGGGCGTCTGGAAGAGGAGCGACGCCTGGCCTATGTGGGCGTTACCCGCGCCATGCAGAAGCTGACGCTCACCTATGCGGAAACCCGTCGACTGTACGGCAAAGAGGCGTATCACCGTCCGTCGCGGTTTATCGCTGAGTTGCCGGAAGGCTGTGTGGAAGAGGTGCGCCTGCGCGCGAGCGTGAGCCGTCCGGTCAGCCATAAGCAGCTGGGCGCGCCGATAGCGCAGAACGACTCCGGTTATAAGCTTGGCCAGCGCGTGCGCCACCCGAAATTCGGTGAAGGCACCATCGTGAATCTCGAAGGCAGCGGCGAACATAGCCGGTTGCAGGTGGCGTTCAACGGTCAGGGCATCAAATGGCTGGTGGCCGCTTACGCGCGCCTCGAAACCGTCTGACGTCTTTCTGTGCAGGGCACTCAGGCCGCTGGCGCGTCGCGTCGGCGGCTTTTTTATTTCTTCATCGCGCGCTGGATTTTCTGTCATCTGGCGCGGCGATAATCGCCCGGGAATGGCAGGAAGCGGAGCGCGAAAACGGTCCGGCAAAAGGCGCTCTCAGGCACTATAATTCTTGTCAATCATTGAGGTGTTTTATCTTAAGTGTACGTGTTGACGCCTAATTTTTGGTGGCGTAACATGCGCCCACGATTACGCTAAGAGGACATTCGCCTTGGACACACCCAGTAGATGCTGGCTCAAAAACCTGTCAAACAGGAACAACTCCTAAGGCTATCCTCTTACGCTGATGGCCTTAGTGGTTGTCAGCGACCGTTTTCTCTCCCGTCGCGCTGAGTCAGGCTGTTTAATGGTCTGAAACCCAATCTGTTTCTGTGTGCCCAACCGAACTGTCCAGAATTTGTTTTTTGGGAGTCCCGGTCATGCTGAGCGCATTTCAACTGGAAAATAACAAACTGTCCCGCCTCGAAGTTGACGAGGCCGTTTCGCTGAAAGATTCCATCTGGGTTGATCTGGTGGAGCCGGAAGAGAGCGAACGACAGCGCGTGCAAACGGAACTTGGTCAAAGCCTGGCGACACGCCCGGAACTGGAGGATATTGAAGCCTCCGCCCGCTTCTTCGAAGATGAAGACGGGCTGCATATTCACTCGTTTTTCTTTTATGAAGACGCGGAAGATCACGGCGGCAACTCCACCGTGGCGTTCACCATTCGTAACGGGCGGCTGTTTACGCTGCGCGAACGCGAGCTGCCGGCGTTTCGGTTGTACCGCATGCGCGCGCGCAGCCAGTCGATGATGGACGGCAACGCCTACGAACTGCTGCTCGATCTCTTTGAAACGAAAATCGAACAGCTGGCGGACGAGATAGAAAACATCTACAGCGATCTCGAAAACCTGAGCCGCGTCATTATGGAAGGGCATCAGGGCGATGAATATGACGAGGCGCTCTCGACGCTGGCTGAGCTGGAGGATACCGGCTGGAAAGTGCGTCTGTGCCTGATGGATACCCAGCGCGCGCTAAACTTCCTGGTGCGCAAGGCGCGTCTGCCGGGCGGTCAGCTGGAGCAGGCGCGTGAGATCCTGCGCGATATCGAATCCCTGCTGCCGCATAACGAATCGCTGTTCCAGAAGGTGAACTTCCTGATGCAGGCGGCGATGGGCTTTATCAACATCGAGCAGAACCGCATTATCAAAATCTTCTCGGTGGTGTCCGTGGTCTTCCTGCCGCCGACGCTGGTGGCCTCCAGCTACGGGATGAACTTCGAGTTTATGCCCGAACTGCACTGGAGCTATGGCTACCCCGGCGCGATTGTCGCGATGCTGCTGGCGGGGCTGGCGCCTTATCTCTACTTCAAGCGTAAGAACTGGTTATAAAAACAAAAAAGCCTCTTCCATAAAGAGGCTTTTTTTTACAGGGCAAGGCGCGGAACCTTACAGGCTCCAGTCATGCTTGCCTTTGACTTTAAGATCGTAATACCAGACGTTGGTGCGACAGGCGAAATAGAACGGGACGATATATATCAGCGACCTCATATTCAGCAGGTCGCTGATAATTGCAACGACAAAGATGGCCAGCACGCAAATAATACTTTTCTTCCACAGCCCCAGAATGGCCAGATAGATGAAGCTGAAAAAATAGGTGATGAAATTAAGGGATACTGTCAGACGTTCCTTAATGCTCATTTTTTTCAGCGCGTCACGCCACGCGGGCGTTGGAACCAGCACGGCCGGATAACCGTGATCTTCAATGAACTTAAAGCGAAATTTCCACTTGTCGCTTAATTTCGGATCGGCCATGTAGTCGTAATTCTTTTTGTCGTTTTCCATATTGGACATCAGTAAGGCTCCTTTACGCCTGAAATAGTCGTTGATTCGGGCGACGATGCCGCCCGATATTATGCGGTCTTTGTCACTGTTTGATGCGACGGGGCGGCCAGTAAGAGCAGCGTCATTATTACCTGAAAACCCCCGCCGAATTTCATGAACGGCATGCTGTCCGCGCCGAAATCACGCAGCCAGGCCAGCCCAAACCCAATGAGAAACATGGCCAGCGAAAGCAGAAGGTAACGCCGCGCTTTCAGACCGGCGTCACGAGCACGCAGCGCGCCGGCGCGGTAATAGAGCAAGAGAGCCATTAAAAAGAGAGCCAGCGCCACATCGTCAGGCGTAATCGCAAGTAGCAGGCCCAGACCGAACAGCAAACCGAACAGCCATCCCAGATAAGGCAGACGGCGCAGGGTGGCCGTGCGCGGCGGGAAAAAGAAAGCAAACAGGGCTGACATGAAAATACCTTTTGCGCCTCTGTTATCACGAAACAGCAGATGGCGTAATGCATAAAGGCCGGATTATAGGTAAGGGGCATCGGGTTGCAAGGCGCGCGTCCCGGCTAATATCAGTAGGTGAGAAACAGGATTATTTGGTGTAAGGAAAGATAACAGGGCGTCAGTAACGCCCTGTTATAAAAGTCTTTATTAATGATGGCGTAAACGCCGTTGGGTATAAAGCGCGTCCATAATAAATATCGCCAGCGCCAGCCAGATAAACCCGAAGGTGACCATTTTATCCGGCCCCGGCACTTCGCCGTAAAAAACGACCGCCAGCAGGAACATCAGCGTCGGGCCGATATACTGGAAAAATCCAAGCGTGGAGAGGCGCAGGCGCGTCGCGGCCGCGGTAAAGCAGAGCAGCGGAATGGTCGTCACCACACCCGCCGCCATCAGCAGCAGATTCAGCGACCACGGATTGCTGCCCATATGGCTGGTCGGGCTGTCGGCGATGCCGAACAGATAAATCGCCGCAACCGGCAGCAGCCAGAGGGTTTCCATCAGCATGCCGGTCTGGGCGTCGACCATGATCTTTTTACGCACCAGCCCATAGAACGCGAAGCTAAACGCGAGGCCCAGCGCGATAACCGGCAGCGAGCCGAACGTCCAGAGTTGCACCAGTACGCCGCAGGCTGCCAGCAGCACCGCCAGCCACTGCATCCGGCGAAAACGCTCGCCGAGGAAAATCATCCCCAAAAGCACGTTGACCAGCGGATTAATGAAATAACCGAGGCTCGCTTCCAGCAGGTGATGATTATTCACCGCCCAGATAAACAGCAGCCAGTTGCCGCCCACCAGCACGGCGCTGAGCGCCAGACTAAAGACTTTTTTCGGCGTGGCGAACAGCCGCTTCACCGATCCCCACTGGCGGCTCAGGCTGATGAGCGCCAGCATAAAAAAGAAGGACCAGATAACGCGGTGCGTCAGAATTTCATCGGCCGGAACCGCCTGAATCAGTTTGAAATACGCGGGGGCAATGCCCCAGATAAAATAAGCGGCAAGCGCAAAGAATACGCCCTGACGCGTCTGCTTAGCATCCATGTGAAACTCGTGGTATGAGAAAAGTGTGAGCAGTTTATCAGTATTGCACGACTTACCCTACCATGTAGGTGGCCGTGGCGCTGGCGATATAGACCTGCTCTTCGTTATGTAATTCGACGCGCGCCACCGCCACTTTATTGCCCGCGCGCAGCAGCGTGCTGGAGGCGGTAAAGCGCTGGCCGCGGCCGGGCCGCAGATAGTCGACGCGCATATCAATCGTGCCCATCCGGGAGAGCCGCTGGCGCAATTCTTCTTCGCTGATACTGTCATGACGCGTCAGCGTGCTGCCGACACACACCAGGCCCGCCGCCACGTCGAGCGCCGACGCAATCGCCCCGCCGTGCAGAATGCTTTGCGCCCAGTTGCCCACCAGCATCGGCTGATTATTAAAGGCGAGCTGAGCATATTCTTTTTCGTAACGTTCCAGTTCCAGCCCCAGGGCACGGTTAAACGGCATGTGATAAACAAAGATTTCGCCGACCAGTTGCAGAGCCGCTTCCGGGGTCAGCAGAGTTGCGGACATGATGGTTTCCTCGTCCAAAAAGAGTGGGCACATAAGGTTAAATGAATGTTGATTTTATGCTTCCCATTTGTTGCTTTCCAGTTTAAGAAAGCAGGACTAAGCAGACGCGAAATAAATATGTAGAATGTCTGCCGGATAATAATTCACCATCGAAATATTCGTTCAGGAGAACACTGCCAAATGCGCACGTTTCTGGGTTGGTTTATGGCGGCAACGTTGCTGCCATGCACAGCATTAGCACAGGAAGCGACGATTAAAGAGGTGCATGATGCGCCTGCCGTTCGCGGCAGCATCATCGCCAACCTGCTTCAGGATCACGATAACCCGTTTACGCTTTACCCGTACGAGAGCAACTATCTGCTCTACACCGTGACCGACGATCTCAATAAAGAAGCCATTAAGTCTTACGACTGGGCGGATGATGCGCGTAAAGACGAAGTGAAATTCCAGCTGAGCCTCGCGTTTCCGTTCTGGCGTGGGATTATGGGCCCGAACTCGGTACTGGGCGGCTCCTATACGCAGAAATCCTGGTGGCAGCTCTCTAACAGCGGCCAGTCGTCGCCGTTTCGCGAGACCAACTATGAGCCGCAGCTGTTCCTGGGCTTTGCGACCGACTACGAGCTGGCGGGCTGGACGCTGCGCGATGTGGAATTTGGCTATAACCACCAGTCGAATGGCCGCTCGGACCCAACCTCCCGCAGCTGGAACCGTCTCTATACGCGCCTGATGGCGCAGAATGGCGACTGGCTGGTGGAAGTGAAGCCGTGGTATGTGGTGGGCAATACCGACGACAACCCGGACATCACCAAATATATGGGCTACTACCAGCTTAAGGTGGGCTATCAGTGGGGCGAGGCAATCTGGAGCGTGAAGGGCCAGTATAACTGGAACACCGGTTACGGCGGCGCGGAGCTTGGCCTGAGCTACCCGATTACGAAACACGTGCGCCTCTACACCCAGCTCTACAGCGGCTACGGCGAATCGTTAATTGATTACAACTTTAACCAGACTCGCTTTGGCTTTGGGGTTATGCTTAACGATCTCTTCTGAGGCATTGCAGTTTCCGACGCAGGCGCTGAAAATAGCGCCTGTTTTATTTTCAGTATCTGGAGTGAGTGTGGCGCAGGCGGAAGTTTACAGTCAGGAAACGCTGGCTAAGCAGGTTTTACAGGAAACCTTTGGCTATCAGCAGTTCCGTCCAGGCCAGGCCACCATTATCGACGCGGTGCTTGAAGGGCGCGACTGCCTGGTGGTGATGCCCACCGGCGGCGGCAAATCGCTGTGTTATCAAATCCCGGCGCTGGTGAAAACCGGCCTGACCATCGTGGTTTCTCCGCTTATTTCTCTGATGAAAGACCAGGTCGATCAGCTTCTGGCGAACGGCGTGGCCGCGGCGTGCCTCAATTCGACGCAGAGCCGCGAGGAGCAGCAGGCGGTGCTGGCGGGCTGTCGTACCGGCCAGGTGCGCCTGCTCTACATCGCGCCGGAAAGACTGATGATGGATAACTTCATCGACACGCTGGGCTACTGGGATCTGGCGATGGTGGCGGTGGACGAGGCGCACTGTATCTCCCAGTGGGGCCACGATTTCCGCCCGGAATACGCGGCGCTCGGCCAGCTGCGCGCGCGTTTTCCGGCGGTGCCGTTTATGGCGCTCACCGCCACGGCGGATGACACGACGCGGCGCGATATCGTGCGTCTTCTGGGCCTTGACGATCCGCTGATTGAAATCAGCAGTTTCGACCGCCCGAACATCCGCTACATGCTGATGGAAAAATTCAAACCGCTCGATCAGCTGATGCGCTATGTGCAGGAGCAGCGCGGCAAATCGGGCATTATCTACTGCAACAGCCGCGCGAAAGTGGAAGACACCGCCGCGCGTCTGCAAAGCCGCGGCATCAGCGCCGCCGCCTACCACGCGGGCCTGGAGCATGAGGTGCGCGCGTCAGTGCAGGAGAAATTCCAGCGCGACGATTTACAGATTGTGGTGGCGACCGTAGCGTTCGGTATGGGCATCAACAAACCCAACGTGCGCTTTGTCGTGCACTTCGATATTCCCCGCAATATTGAATCCTACTATCAGGAGACGGGCCGCGCCGGGCGCGACGGCCTGCCTGCCGAGGCGATGCTGTTTTACGATCCGGCGGATATGGCGTGGTTGCGCCGCTGCCTGGAAGAAAAAGCGCCAGGCCCGCTGCAGGATATCGAGCGTCACAAGCTAAACGCGATGGGCGCGTTCGCCGAGGCGCAAACCTGCCGCCGTCTGGTGCTGCTGAACTATTTCGGCGAAGGGCGTCAGGCACCGTGCGGCAACTGCGATATCTGTCTCGATCCGCCGCGCCGCTACGATGGCCTGGTGGACGCGCAAAAAGCGCTGTCGGCTATCGCGCGCGTGGAGCAGCGCTTCGGGATGGGCTATGTGGTGGAAGTGCTGCGCGGCGCGAACAACCAGCGCATCCGCGAACTGGGCCACGACAAGCTCAAGGTGTACGGCATCGGGCGAGATCAAAGCCAGGAGCACTGGGTCAGCGTTATCCGCCAGCTTATTCATCTGGGCGTGGTGACGCAGAACATCGCGCAGCATTCGGCGTTGCAGCTGACCGAAGCCGCGCGCCCGTTCCTGCGTGGCGAAGCGCCGCTGATGCTGGCGGTGCCGCGCGTCGCGGCGCTCAAACCGCGCGTGGCGCAAAAATCGTACGGCGGCAATTATGACCGCAAGCTGTTTGCGAAACTGCGCAAACTGCGTAAGGCCATCGCCGACGAAGAAAACATTCCGCCGTATGTCGTCTTTAACGACGCGACGCTGATTGAAATGGCTGAGCAAATGCCGCTCAGCCCGGGCGAAATGCTTGGCATTAACGGCGTCGGCACCCGTAAACTGGAGCGCTTCGGCAGGCCGTTTATGACGCTCATCCGCGAGCACGTCGACGGCGACGACGAAGAGTAGTCAGCCCCGCCCAAACATGCCAGGATGAATGTTCTCTGATTCTGACCTGGCAAACCTCTATGTTAACGCTGTTCTTTACCGTCGCGATGGTACATCTGGTGGCGCTGGCAAGCCCCGGCCCCGACTTCTTTTTTGTCTCGCAGACCGCGGCCAGCCGCTCGCGCAAAGAGGCGCTGATGGGCGTGCTGGGCATTACCGCAGGCGTCATGGTGTGGTCCGGCGTGGCGTTGCTCGGCCTGCACCTGATCCTCGAAAAAATGGCCTGGCTGCATAACATTATTGTGGTGGGCGGCGGGCTTTATCTGTGCTGGATGGGGTATCAGATGCTGCGCGGCGCGCTGAAGAAAAGCGCGCCGACGGGCGAGACGCCACAGGTTGAGCTGGCGGCGCGCGGGCGCAGTTTTCTGAAAGGAATGTTGACCAACCTGGCGAACCCGAAAGCGGTTATCTACTTCGGCAGCGTTTTTTCACTGTTCGTCGGCGACAGCGTCGGCACCAGCGCGCGTTGGGGCATTTTCGTGCTGATAGCGCTGGAAACCTTCGCGTGGTTTGCGCTGGTGGCAAGCGTCTTTGCGCTGCCGAAAATGCGCCAGGGTTATCAGCGTCTGGCGAAGTGGATCGACGGCACCGCCGGCGCGCTGTTCACCGGCTTCGGCATTCATCTCATTATCTCTCGCTAATCAGGCGCGGCGCGCGGTGGCAAGCAGCGCGCCAATCAGCATAAACAGCGAACCAAAGATTTTATTTAAGGCCTTCATCTGATGCGGGCCTTTGATCCAGCCGCGAATTCTTGTCGCAAGCGTCGCGTAACCAATCATCACGATGATATCCACCACGATAGTCGTTACCCCGAGCACCACATACTGCATCGCCTGCGGCTGATGCGGCACGATAAACTGCGGAAAGAGCGCGGCGAGAAACACGATGCTTTTCGGGTTGGTCAGATTCACAAACACCGCGCGTTTAAACAGTCTGCTGCGCGGCTGGCTCTGCGCGAGCGCGTTGAGATCGATGGCGCCCGCCGCGCGCCACTGCTGAATGCCAAGCCAGATAAGATACGCGGCGCCCGCCCATTTCAGGATCTCAAAGGCCATCAGGGAGCGGGAGAACAGCGCGCCTAAACCAATACCAACCAGCACGATATGCAGCGCAAGACCGGTCTGTAGCCCGGCGATAGACGCCGCTGCACCGCGATAGCCATGACTGATGGCGGTGCTCATCGTGTTAATGGCGCCAGAACCCGGCGAGAGGCTGAGAATAAGGGTTGTCAGAAGGTAGGTACACCACCACTCGAAGGTCATGCGAAGCTCCCTGATTGCGCACTTTTATGCCACAATACGCTATTGTTGAGGTATGTGCTACGAATCACAAAAAAGCCCGGACAGGCGTGGATGCGGAGCAATAAGGACCATGACCAGACACAGGAACAGTTGGTTTTCACGGGAAGCCGGATTCGCGGCGTTCACCATGGGTGCGCTGACAGATTTCTGGCAACAGCGCGAAGAAGATGAGTTTTTGGGCGTGGATGATATTCCGGTGCGCTTTGTGCGTTTTCGTGCGGAAAACCACGATCGCGTTATTGTCGTCTGCCCCGGCCGCATCGAAACCTACGTTAAGTATGCGGAACTGGCATACGATCTGTTCCACTGCGGGTTTGATGTGCTGATTATCGACCACCGCGGGCAGGGGCGTTCCGGGCGGTTGCTGGAAGATACCCATCGCGGCCACGTGGTGAATTTCAGCGATTATGTTGATGATTTCGAACGTTTCTGGCAGCAGGAGGTGGCGACCGGCCCGTGGCGGAAACGCTATCTTCTGGCGCATTCGATGGGGGGCGCGATTGGCACGCTGTTTCTGCTGCGTAACCCAAAAGCGTTTGATGCCGTGGCGCTCTGCGCCCCGATGTTCGGCATTATTATCCGTCTGCCGGACTGGATGCTGCGCTCGATCCTCGACTGGGCGGAAGAGTATCCGTCGCTGCGCGATGGTTACGCCATCGGCACAGGACGCTGGCGACCGCTGCCCTTCAGCCTCAACATGCTGACGCACAGCCACGAGCGCTACCGGCGCAATCTGCGTTTTTACGCCGATGAACCGCAGCTGCGCGTCGGCGGGCCGACATATCACTGGGTGCGGGAAGGCATCCAGGCAGGAGAACAGGTGCTGGCGGGGGCCACCGACAGCACCACGCCGCTATTGTTACTCCAGGCAGAGCTGGAACGTGTGGTGGATAACCGCTCGCACGACCGCTTCTGTGAACTTCGCGCCGCGGCGGGCCACCCGTGTTGGGGGGGTAAACCTTACGTCATCAAAGGTGCGTACCATGAGATCCTGTTTGAGCAGGACGCTATGCGCGCCGAAGCGCTGAATGCCATTGTCGATTTTTTCGACGAGCATAACTGATTACTCGCGACCGGAGCGTTCGGTCGCTCCACCAGAGGTTTTTTTTATTATGTATCAGGTCGTTGCGTCTGATTTAGACGGCACACTCTTAGCCCCTGACCATGCACTGACGCCGTTTGCCAAACAAACGCTCAAATTACTGACTGCCCGCGGCGTGAACTTTGTGTTCGCCACTGGCCGCCACCATATCGACGTCGGCCAGATCCGCGACGGCCTTGAGATCAAGGCTTATATGATCACCTCCAACGGCGCGCGGGTGCACGACACCGACGGCAATCTGGTGTTTACCCATAACCTTGATACCGATATCGCCGCCGATCTGTTCGGCGTGGTGCGCGATAATCCCGATATCATCACTAACGTCTATCGCGACGACGAATGGTTTATGAGCCGCGAGCGCCCGGACGAGCTGAAATATTTTAAAGAGGCGGTTTTTAAATATTCGCTCTTTGAACCGGCGCTGCTGGAGCCGCAGGGCGTGAGCAAAGTCTTCTTCACCTGCGACGTTCACGAAAAGCTGTTACCGCTGGAGCAGGCCATCAACGCCCGCTGGGGCGATCGCGTGAACGTGAGCTTTTCGACGCTCACCTGCCTTGAAGTGATGGCGGGCGGCGTGTCCAAAGGCCACGCGCTGGAGGCGGTCGCTAAAGCGATGGGCTTCGGGCTGGAGTCCTGCATCGCGTTTGGCGACGGGATGAACGATGCGGAGATGCTCTCGATGGCGGGCAAAGGCTGCATCATGGGCAACGCGCACCAGCGCCTCAAAGATCTGCTGCCGGAGCTCGAAGTCATCGGCACCAACGCTGAAGATGCCGTTCCACACTACCTGCGTAAACTGTTTCTGGATTAACCATCAGGGTGACAAGTGGTTTATCTATAACCACTTGTCAACCAAATAGTGCAACTTTTCGCCAGCGCCTTCGCTACAATGCCCGTCTTTGTTTTCTGTTGAGATGATCATTGTGGCGTTACTCATCATCACCACTATCCTGTGGGCATTCTCTTTCAGCCTGATTGGCGAATATCTGGCGGGGCATGTGGACAGCACCTTCTCTGTGCTGATGCGCGTCGGGCTGGCGGCGCTGGTTTTCCTGCCGTTCTTACGCGCCCGCGGGCAGAGCCTGAAAACGCTGGCGCTCTATATGCTGGTGGGCGCACTGCAGCTGGGCGTGATGTACCTGTTCAGCTTCCGGGCGTATCTCTACCTGACCGTCTCGGAATTTCTGCTGTTTACGGTGCTTACGCCGCTCTATATCACGCTGATTTACGATCTGCTGAGCCGCCGTCGGCTGCGCTGGGGCTATGCGCTTAGCGCCGGGCTTGCGGTCATCGGCGCGGCGATTATTCGCTATGACAAAGTGAGCGATCACTTCTGGACCGGGCTGCTGCTGGTACAGCTGGCGAATATCAGCTTCGCTATCGGGATGGTGGGCTATAAACGCCTGATGGAGACGCATCCGATGCCGCAGCACAGCGCGTTTTCGTGGTTCTATCTTGGCGCGTTCGTGGTGGCGGTGATCGCCTGGTTCGCACTCGGCAACCCGCAGAAACTGCCGACCACCGGCCTGCAATGGGGCATTCTGGTGTGGCTTGGCGTGGTGGCCTCAGGGCTTGGCTACTTTATGTGGAACTATGGTGCCACGCAGGTGGACGCCGGTACGCTCGGCATCATGAATAACATGCATGTGCCCGCCGGGCTGCTGGTTAACCTCGCCATCTGGCAGCAGCAGCCCCACTGGCCGAGCTTTATCATTGGGGGAGCGGTGATAGTGGCTTCTCTGTGGGTCCACCGACGCTGGGTCGCGCCGCGCTCCGCACAAACGGAAGGGAATCACAGGCGTGCTGACGCGCCTGCTGAATAAACGCCTCCGTCACCGGCTGACGCTGCTCGCCATCGCGCACCGCAGCGTACAGCCGGCTCCATAATCCTTCGCCCAGCGCACGTGTGACCACCAGCCCCTGACGCTCGAAATTCTCCACCACCCAGTGCGGCAGCGCGGCGATGCCCATGCGCGCCGACACCATCTGGATAAGCAGCAGCGTATTATCCACGCTTTTCAGCGTCGGGCTGACGCCCGCCGGCTGTAAAAAGTGACGCCAGACGTCGAGACGACTGCGCTGTACCGGGTAAATCAGCAAAGTTTCGCTGGCGAAATCTTCCGGCGTCACCTGCGTTTTGGTCGCCAGCGGATGATCGGGTGCCACCACCAGACGCACTTCAAAATCAAACATCGGTGAATAGTGCAGGCCGCTGCGCGGCAGAATATCTGACGTCAGCACCAGATCGAGTTCGTCCTGCTGCAGCGCAGGCTGCGGATCAAACGTCACGCCCGATTTGAAATCCATCTCCACCTGCGGCCAGCGTTTACGAAACGCCTCCAGCGCCGGGGCCAGCCACTGAATACAGCTATGACACTCAATCGCGATGCGCAGGCGGGTCTGTTGCGGTTCATTGCACGCCTGCAATGCGCGGCTTATCTGCGGCAGCACCTGGGCTGCCAGCTGCAACAGGATCTCGCCCTGCGGCGTGAAGCGCAGCGGCTGGCTCTTACGCACGAATAACCGGAAGCCGAGACGCTGCTCCAGATCGCTGAACTGGTGTGAAAGCGCGGATTGGGTCTGATGCAGCGATGCCGCCGCCGCCGCCAGTGAGCCGCAATTACGCAGCGCCTGAAGCGTTCGCAGGTGTTTTATCTCGATCATGAATGTCCTTCACTTCAGCATGAATAATTTGCGCTTGAGGAATATACAGTAACTGCCAATTATGGATGTGTAAACATCTGGACGTCCAAACTCGTCATAATTCGACTTGCAGATGCGTTGGCTTTCCTCGCTCGCCCCAGTCACTTACTGGAGTAAGCTCCTGGGGACTCGCTGCGTCGCCGCCTTTCTGCAAGCCGAATTATTTAGAGTTCTCCTCCTCGGGGAGAATCCGAAATACATACGGATTAATTAATTAGATGAACAGATAAAACGAACAGATTCATCTCCTGACACGGGATTCATTCTTAAGAGAGGCAGAACATCATGACTATCCATAACCACACCCTCGGTTTTCCCCGCGTCGGCCTGCGTCGCGAGCTGAAAAAAGCGCAAGAGAGCTACTGGGCGGGCAAAAGCACCCGTGAAGAATTACTGGCGGTGGGCCGCGAGCTGCGCGCTCGTCACTGGGAACAACAAAAAGCGGCGGGCATCGATCTGCTGCCGGTCGGCGATTTCGCCTGGTACGATCATGTTCTGACCACCAGCCTGCTGCTCGGCAATGTTCCGGCGCGCCACCAGAATGCGGACGGCACGATGGATATCGACACGCTGTTCCGCATCGGTCGTGGCCGCGCGCCGACCGGCGAACCTGCCGCCGCCGCTGAAATGACCAAATGGTTTAACACCAACTATCACTACATGGTGCCGGAATTCACCAAAGGCCAGCAGTTCAGCCTCACCTGGACGCAACTGCTGGATGAAGTCGACGAAGCGCTGGCGCTTGGTCACCATGTTAAACCGGTACTGCTCGGGCCCGTCACTTACCTGTGGCTTGGCAAAGTGAAGGGCGAACAATTTGACCGCCTTTCCCTGCTTAACGACATTCTGCCGGTCTACCAGCAGGTGATCGCGGAACTTGCGAAACGCGGCATTCAGTGGGTGCAAATTGATGAACCGGCGCTGGTGCTGGAGCTGCCGCAGGCGTGGCTGGACGCGTTTAAACCGGCTTACGAGGCGCTGAAAGGCCAGACTAAGCTGCTGCTCACCACCTATTTTGAAGGCGTGAGTGATAATCTCGATACCATCACCGCGCTGCCGGTGCAGGGGCTGCATGTCGATCTGGTTCATGGCCATGACGATGTCAACGAACTGCATCGCCGCCTGCCGCAGGAGTGGTTACTCTCCGCGGGCGTTATCAATGGCCGCAACGTCTGGCGCGCCGATCTCACCGAAAAATACGCCCAACTGAAAGCGATCGCAGGCCAACGTGAGCTGTGGGTGGGCTCGTCCTGCTCGCTGCTGCACAGCCCTATCGACCTGAGCGTCGAAACGCGTCTGGATGCGGAAGTGAAAAGCTGGTTCGCCTTCGCGCTGCAAAAATGCGAAGAGCTGGCGCTGCTGCGCGATGCGCTGAACAGCGGCGACACAACAAAAATCGAGCAGTGGAGCGCGCCGATTCAGGCCCGTAAACACTCGGCCCGCGTACATAACCCGGCGGTGGAACAGCGCCTTAAGGCCATTACGCCGCAGGACAGCCAGCGCGCCCATGCGTACCCGGTACGCGCCGAAGCGCAGCGCGCCCGCTTTAATCTGCCGTCCTGGCCGACCACGACCATAGGCTCGTTCCCGCAGACGACCGAAATTCGCGGCCTGCGCCTGGATTTCAAAAAGGGCAATCTGGATGCGGCGAACTACCGCACCGGTATCGCCGAACATATTAAGCAGGCGATCGCCGAGCAGGAGCGCCTGGGTCTTGATGTGCTGGTGCACGGCGAAGCCGAGCGTAACGACATGGTGGAGTATTTCGGCGAGCACCTTGATGGCTTTGTCTTTACCCAGAACGGCTGGGTGCAGAGCTACGGCTCCCGCTGCGTGAAGCCGCCGGTCGTTATCGGCGACATCAGTCGCCCTGCGCCGATCACCGTCGAGTGGGCGAAGTACGCGCAGTCGCTGACCGACAAACCGGTGAAAGGCATGCTGACCGGCCCGGTGACCATTCTCTGCTGGTCGTTCCCGCGTGAGGATGTCTCGCGCGAAACTATCGCCAAACAGATTGCGCTGGCGCTGCGTGACGAAGTGGTGGATCTCGAAGCCGCGGGCATCGGCATCATCCAGATTGACGAACCGGCGCTGCGTGAAGGGTTGCCGCTCAAGCGCAGCGACTGGGACGCGTATCTCGCCTGGGGCGTGGAGGCGTTCCGCCTGAACGCGGCGGTCGCGAAGGATGACACGCAGATCCACACTCATATGTGTTATTGCGAGTTCAACGACATCATGGATTCTATCGCCGCGCTGGATGCGGACGTGATCACCATCGAAACGTCACGTTCAGATATGGAGCTGCTGGAGTCGTTTGAGGAGTTTGAATACCCGAATGAAATCGGGCCGGGCGTATATGATATCCACTCGCCGAACGTGCCGGATGTGGCGTGGATTGAAGCGCTGCTTAAGAAAGCCGCGCAGCGCATTCCGCAGGAGCGTTTGTGGGTGAACCCGGATTGCGGCCTGAAAACCCGCGGCTGGCCGGAGACCCGCGCGGCGCTCGCCAACATGGTGAAAGCGGCGCAGAACCTGCGTCAGGCGTAACGGTTTTGTGATGGCGGGTGCGCGACGCTTACCCGCCCTACGATAAGGCCAGTTATGCGTTGCGTAGGGTGGGTAAGCGCAGCGCACCCACCGCGCCACCAAAAAACGCCCGGTTTCCCGGGCGTTTTTTTATCCTTTCTTACTGCCGTAGGTTTTGAACCACTCCAGCATGCGTTCCCACCCGTCTTTCGCTGACGCCTCGTGATAACTCGGGCGATAATCGGCGTTAAACGCATGGCCCGCGTCCGGGTAAACGATAATTTCCGCCTTTGCATTGGCGGCGCGCAGCGCCTGACGCATGGTCTCCACGCTCTCAAGCGAAATACCCGTATCCTGCGCGCCGTAAAGCCCCAACACTGGCGCGGTCAGATCGGTAGCGACATCCACCGGGTGCTTCGGTGAGTTTAACGTTTTGTCGCCCAACAGCTTGCCATACCACGCCACGGCGGCTTTCAGTTGCGGATTATGCGCGGCGTACAGCCACGCGATACGCCCGCCCCAGCAAAAACCGGTCAGCATCAGACGATGCGCGTCGCCGCCGTTGCGTGACGCCCAGCTTGCCACATGATCCAGATCCGCCAGCACCTGCGCGTCCGGCACTTTCGACACCAGATTGCTCAACAGCGACGAAATATCGTCATGCTCATTCGGATCGCCCTGACGAAAATAGAGTTCCGGCGCCACCGCCAGATACCCTTCCAGCGCCAGGCGACGGCATATATCGCGAATATGTTCATGTACGCCGAAAATCTCCTGTACCACAATCACCACCGGCAGCGGGCCATCAGCAGCGCGCGGGCGGGCGTGGTAAGCAGGCATATTTTCGCCCTGCGTGGGAATCGAGGTTTCGCCCGCGATAATGGCATCCTGCGGCGTATGCACTACCGTTGAAGCGACAGGTGAAACTGCAGCGGCAAAGCCCGCCGGATGGTCAGTGTTGTTGGTCATGGCATTCTCCGTACCCGTTATTGTTTTAGCGCATCCCTAACTATAGCCTGCGTGCGGCGGGAGTGGAGGTGGCAAAAGCAGGCATTCGCCGTGCGAGATTTCCATTCATGGGCTGTATATGTGACCATAATCACGAAATTATGGAAAATTAATGCAACTCCTTTCTTTTGAAGTGAATCCGGTCACGAAAAACGCCGGAAAGGTTCTGTAAAGTACCGTTTTGCTTCTCCTGACAAACCGACCCACAGAGGAGTCACCTATGTCTGATGTTTTTCACCTCGGCCTTAAAAAAAGCGATCTTCAGGGCGCAGAATTAGCGATTGTCCCGGGCGACCCGGAGCGAGTGGAAAAGATCGCCGCGCTGATGGATAAGCCGGTCAAACTGGCCTCCCACCGTGAATTCACCTCCTGGCGCGCTGAGCTTGATGGCAAAGCGGTCATCATCTGCTCAACCGGTATCGGCGGCCCGTCAACGTCTATTGCGGTAGAAGAGCTGGCGCAGCTTGGCATTCGTACTTTCCTGCGCGTGGGCACCACTGGCGCTATCCAGCCGCACATCAACGTCGGCGACGTGCTGGTGACGACCGCCTCCGTACGCCTTGACGGTGCCAGCCTGCACTTCGCGCCGATGGAATACCCGGCCGTTGCCGATTTCGCCTGTACCACCGCACTGGTGGAAGCGGCCAAAGCGGTCGGCGCGACCACGCACATCGGCGTAACCGCCTCTTCCGACACCTTCTATCCGGGCCAGGAGCGCTACGACACCTTCTCCGGCCGTGTGGTCAGCCGCTTTAACGGCTCCATGAAAGAGTGGCAGGCGATGGGCGTGATGAACTATGAAATGGAATCGGCCACGCTGCTGACCATGTGCTCAAGCCAGGGCCTGCGCGCGGGCATGGTGGCGGGCGTTATCGTCAACCGCACCCAGCAAGAGATCCCGAACGCGGAAACCATGAAACAAACCGAAAGCCACGCGGTGAAAATCGTGGTAGAGGCGGCGCGCCGCCTTCTCTGATAGCTTCCTTTCAGGCCGGCGCTCCGCCGGCCTTTTTGCGTAATGTCTCGCAGGATTGACGATCCTTACAGAAAAACGCTTTTCGTCTGGAATTATGTACAGCACAATCCCCTCTGGCGTGATGAGCAGTTCAGGCAGGAGGCGTGGTGGAAATCTCATATCTGGTGTTAGCCGTGGTTGCGCTGGCAGGCGTTGTGGTGGGCTGGCTGATGTCAGGCCTGCGAACCGCCCAGCAAAAGGCGGATCTGCTGGCGCAGCAGCGCGATATCTACGGCGAGCTCAGCGCGGCCCGCGAGGCGCTGGCGCATAACCAGCACTGGCGTGACGAGTGCGATCTGCTCAATAACGAACTGCGCAACCTGCGGGAGATCAACAGCTCGCTGGAGTCCGATCTGCGCGAAGTCACCACGCGGCTGGAGGCCACCCAGGTCCACGCCGAAGAAAAACTGCGCCAGATGATGAGCAGCGAACAGCGCCTGAGCGAACAGTTTGAAAACCTCGCCAATCGTATTTTTGAGCAGAGCCGTCGTCAGGTCGATGAGCAAAATCGCCAGAGCCTGAACGGCCTGCTTTCCCCGCTGCGCGAGCAGCTCGACGGTTTTCGCCGCCAGGTACAGGAGAGCTTCGGCCAGGAGGCGCGCGAGCGCCACACGCTGGCTCATGAAATCCGTAACCTCCAACAACTGAATGCGCAAATGGCGCAGGAAGCCATTAACCTGACGCGCGCGTTAAAAGGCGACAACAAAGCTCAGGGCAACTGGGGCGAAGTGGTGCTCGCGCGCGTACTGGAAGCCTCGGGCCTGCGCGAAGGGCATGAGTATGAAACACAAGTTAATATTCAGCTTGCCGACCGTAGCCGGATGCAGCCGGATGTCATCGTGCGTCTGCCGCAGGGCAAAGATGTGGTGATTGACGCCAAAATGACGCTGGTGGCCTATGAGCGTTACTTCAACGCCGAAGATGACTACAGCCGCGAGCTGGCGTTAAACGAACACATCGCTTCGCTTCGCAATCATATTCGTCTGCTGGGGCGCAAGGATTATCAGCAGTTGCCGGGGCTGCGCACGCTGGATTACGTGCTGATGTTTATCCCGGTCGAGCCCGCCTTTTTACTGGCTATCGACAAGCAGCCGGAACTCATCACCGAGGCGTTAAAAAACAATATTATGCTGGTGAGCCCGACCACGCTGCTGGTAGCGCTGCGCACCATTTCCAACCTCTGGCGCTATGAGCATCAAAGCCGCAACGCCCAGCAGATAGCCGATCGCGCCAGCCGCCTCTACGACAAAATGCGACTGTTCGTTGACGACATGAGCGCCATCGGCCAGAACCTCGACAAAGCGAGCGACAGCTACCGCCAGGCGATGAAAAAACTCGCCAGCGGGCGCGGCAACCTGCTTGCGCAGGCGGAGGCGTTTCGCGGTATGGGCGTTGAGGTAAAGCGCGAGATTAATCCGGATTTGGCCGAGCAGGCGGTGCAGGATGATGAAGCGTTTGCGCTCCCCGATGCCGAAGCGCTTGCCAGCGCTCCTGATGAAAACAGCCACTTAGCGGCGTTTCGCGTTGCGGGCGAGCGCTGAGTGGCGCGCTAATGCCGCCTTGAATCGTAGGGCAATTGCGGCCAATCTGTTACACTTCACAAACATTTCCTTGATAAGCAGGCACTGAGATGGTTGAAGATTCACAAAATACAACGCACTTTGGCTTCCAGACCGTAGCGAAAGAGCAAAAAGCGGATATGGTGGCGCAGGTCTTCCACTCCGTGGCGGCGAAATATGATGTCATGAACGATCTGATGTCGTTCGGCATTCATCGTCTGTGGAAGCGCTTCACTATCGATTGCAGCGGCGTGCGTCGCGGCCAGAAAGTCCTGGATCTCGCGGGCGGCACCGGCGATTTAACCGCTAAATTCTCCCGTCTGGTGGGTGAGAGCGGCAAAGTGGTGCTGGCGGATATCAACGATTCGATGCTGAAAATGGGGCGCGAGAAGCTGCGCAATATCGGCATCGTCGGCAACGTCGAGTATGTCCAGGCCAACGCGGAAGCGCTGCCGTTCCCGGATAACACCTTTGACTGCATCACGATTTCCTTCGGCCTGCGTAACGTCACCGATAAAGAAAAAGCGCTGCGTTCCATGTTTCGCGTGCTGAAGCCGGGTGGCCGTCTGCTGGTGCTGGAGTTCTCCAAACCGGTGTTCGAGCCGCTGAACAAAGCCTACGACGCCTACTCTTTCCACATTCTGCCGCGCGTCGGCGAGCTGGTGGCGAAAGACGCTGGCAGCTACCGTTATCTCGCTGAATCCATCCGTATGCACCCGGATCAGGAAACCCTTAAAGCGATGATGAACGACGCGGGCTTCGAGAACGTCAACTACTACAACATGACCGGCGGGATCGTAGCGCTGCATCGCGGCTACAAATTCTGAGGAGGTGCCGGATGCCTTTCACACCGCTAATGATGGCTGGCATTGAAGGCGCGCTGAACACTTTTCTGTACCGCGAGAGCGCGCTGAAAGCGCCGCGCCAGCGTTTGCAGGGCAAAGTGTTGCGCATCACGCTTGAAGAGCTTTCCACGCCGCTGGTGCTGGTGTTCAGCGAGCAACAACTGGATGTGCTCAGTAAATGGGAAGGCGAGGCGGACTGTACCGTTATCACACGCCTTTCCGTTTTGCCGAAGCTCCAGGACCGCCAGCAGCTGACCGCGCTTATCCGCAGCGGCGAGCTGGAAGTGCAGGGCGATCTGCAGGTGGTGCAAAATTTTGTGGCGCTGATGGACATGGCCGAATTTGATCCCGCCGGGCTGCTGGCCCCGTGGGTCGGCGATATCGCCGCGGAAGGCATCGGGCGCGTTATGCGTCGCGGCGGGCAACTGCTGCAAAAAGGCTTTACGCGTAATCAGCGCTATCTGGCGGAAGCGATTACCGAAGAGTGGCGCGTCGCGCCGGGCGCGCTGGAAGTCGCCTGGTTTGCCGAAGAGATTTCGGCCGTCGAGCGCCAACTGGAAGCGTTAACCAAACGGTTGGATAAACTGGAGGGCAAATGACGCCAGGTGAAATTCGGCGCCTTTATTTCATTATCAAAACGTTCCTGAGCTACGGCCTGGATGAGCTGATTCCACGCATGCGCCTGACGCTGCCGCTGCGGATCTGGCGTCGCGGGTTGTTCTGGATGCCGAACCGGCACAAAGATCTTGAGCTTGGTACGAGACTTCGTCTGGCGTTGCAGGAGCTGGGGCCGGTGTGGATTAAGTTCGGTCAGATGCTGTCGACGCGTCGCGATCTCTTTCCGCCGGTAATCGCCGATCAACTGGCACTGTTGCAGGATCGCGTCGCACCCTTTGACGGTAAGCTCGCTAAACAGCAGATCGAAAAAGCCATGGGCGATCGTCCCGTCGAGGAGTGGTTTGATGATTTCGATATTACGCCGCTTGCTTCCGCTTCAATCGCGCAGGTGCACACCGCCCGGCTGAAAGAGAACGGCAAAGAGGTGGTCATTAAGGTGATCCGCCCAGATATCCTGCCGGTTATCAAGGCGGATATGAAGCTTATCTACCGTCTCGCGCGCTGGGTGCCGCGCCTGCTGCCGGATGGTCGCCGCCTGCGTCCGATGGAAGTGGTGCGCGAGTATGAAAAAACGCTGCTGGATGAGCTCGATCTGCTGCGCGAAGCGGCGAACGCCATTCAACTGCGCCGTAATTTCGAAAACAGCCCCATGCTCTACGTGCCGGAAGTCTATTCGGACTACTGCAGCCCAACGATGATGGTCATGGAACGCATTTATGGCATCCCGGTCAATGACGTCGCGGCGCTGGAAGCCAACGGCACTGACATGAAATTGCTGGCTGAGCGCGGCGTTCAGGTGTTCTTCACCCAGGTTTTCCGCGATAGCTTTTTCCACGGTGATATGCATCCGGGGAATATTTTTGTCAGCCACGATCACCCGCACGATCCGCAATACATTGGCATCGACTGCGGCATCGTGGGCTCGCTCAATAAAGAAGATAAGCGCTATCTGGCGGAAAACTTTATCGCTTTCTTCAACCGCGACTATCGCCGCGTGGCGGAGCTGCATGTGGATTCGGGCTGGGTGCCGCCGGATACCAATGTAGAAGAGTTCGAATCCGCCATTCGTACCGTTTGCGAGCCTATTTTTGAAAAGCCGCTTGCGGAAATCTCGTTTGGCCACGTGCTGCTGAATCTCTTTAACACCGCGCGCCGCTTTAATATGGAAGTGCAGCCGCAGCTGGTGCTGTTGCAAAAAACGCTGCTGTATATTGAGGGCGTAGGGCGTCAGCTCTATCCGCAGCTCGATTTGTGGAAAACGGCGAAACCTTTTCTGGAAAGCTGGATCAAAGATCAGGTGGGCTTCCCGGCGCTGGTGCGCTCCTTTAAAGAGAAAGCGCCATTCTGGGCGGAAAAAATCCCGGAAATTCCTGAACTGGTCTACAACAGCCTGCGGCAAGGCAAACAACTGCAACAAAGTGTTGATAAGATTGCCCATGAGCTGCAGGAGCATCGTGTGAAGCAAGGGCAGTCGCGCTATCTGTTCGGCATTGGCGCCACGCTAATGCTGAGCAGCACGCTGCTCTTTATCAACCGTCCTGACTGGGGCATGTCGCCCGGATGGCTGATGGCAGGCGGTATTCTCGTCTGGCTTATCGGCTGGCGGCGTACCGACTAGCGCAGGCATTGTTATGAAACGGCCACAGGTATACTGTGGCCTGATGAATACCATTATCACTGGTAACTGAGGAAATGTATGGGTGGCATCAGTATCTGGCAGTTATTGATTATCGCGGTTCTGGTTGTTCTGCTTTTTGGCACCAAAAAACTACGCTCGCTGGGCTCTGATCTTGGCGAATCCATCAAAGGCTTTAAAAAAGCGATGGGTGACGACGACAAACAAAAGCATCAACAGGATGCGGATTTCACCGCGCCTTCCGCGCAGGATAAACAAATCGGCGAAACCAAAAGCGACGTCACCGCTGACGACGCGAAAAAACGTGATAAAGAGCAGGTGTAATCCGTGTTTGATATTGGTTTTGGCGAACTGCTGCTGGTTTTTGTTATCGGGCTTATCGTGCTGGGGCCGCAGCGTTTGCCTGTGGCTGTCCGCACGGTTGCAGGCTGGGTTCGTGCGCTGCGATCGCTTGCAACCACCGTGCAGAATGAACTGACCCAGGAGCTTAAGCTTCAGGAGTTTCAGGAAAGCCTGAAGAAAGTGGAAAAAGCGAGCATCGATAATCTGACGCCAGAGCTGAAAGCGTCGATGGACGAACTGCGCGAAGCGGCGGAATCGATGAAGCGGTCTTACAGCGTTAACGATCCGGAAAAAGCGAGCGACGACGCCCACACCATTCATAATCCGCTGGTGAAAGGCAACGAAGCGCAGCATGAAGGCGTTACGCCAGCGAAAGCTGAGCATCAGGCGCAGTCACCTGCGCAGAAGCCTGTGACGGAGACGGCGCACGCGGAAGAGACCGGGGCAGCGCCTGTCGAGCCTGAAAATGGCGTTGATACGTCGCCGGACGCGTCCGCCAGCACGCGGAAACCTGAAGCCGCATCCACCGTGAGTGATAAATCCTGACATGGCTGTTGAAGATACCCAACCCCTAATCAGTCATCTGATTGAACTGCGTAAGCGACTGCTGAACTGCATCGTCGCGGTGCTGGTGATTTTTCTGGCGCTGGTTTACTTCGCCAACGATATCTATCAGCTGGTTGCTGCACCGCTGATAAGCCAGATGCCGCACGGCGCCAGCATGATTGCCACCGACGTGGCGTCGCCGTTTTTCACGCCTATCAAGCTGACCATGATGGTGTCGGTGATCCTCTCCGCACCGGTGATTTTGTATCAGGTCTGGGCGTTTGTCGCCCCGGCGCTGTACAAGCATGAGCGACGCCTGATTATCCCGCTGCTGGTTTCCAGTACGCTGCTGTTTTATATCGGTATGGCCTTCGCCTATTTCGTGGTGTTCCCGCTGGCGTTCGGCTTCTTAACGAAAACCGCGCCTGTCGGCGTTGTGGTGTCGACCGATATCACCAGCTATCTCGATTTCGTCATGGCGCTGTTTATGGCCTTCGGCGTGTCGTTTGAAGTGCCGGTCGCTATCGTCTTGCTGTGCTGGATGGGCGTGACCACGCCGCAGGACTTGCGTGCCAAACGCCCGTATGTGCTGGTCGGCGCGTTCGTCGTCGGCATGCTGCTCACGCCGCCGGATGTGTTCTCGCAAACGCTGCTGGCGATACCGATGTACTGCCTGTTTGAAGTCGGGATTTTCTTCTCGCGCTTTTACGTCGGTAAACGGCGTCCGCGAGAGCAGGATGCCGAAGAAGAAGCAGAAGAATAACGTAACCGCCCGTCAGGGCGGTTTTCATATGGAAAGCGCAATGTTTGATATTGGCCTGAATATAACCAGCTCTCAGTTTGACCATGACAGGGATGAGATGATTGCCCGCGCCCGTGCGGCAGGCGTCAGCAATATGCTCTTTACCGGCACGTCGCTTGAGGAAAGCGAAAAGGCTTGCGCGTTCGCCAGGCGTTACGAGGGCTGCTGGTCGACCGCGGGCGTTCACCCGCACGACGCCAGTACCTGGAATGATGAGAGCGCGGCGCGGCTGCGTGCGCTCGCAGGAGAGGCGCAGGTCGTGGCGATTGGCGAATGCGGGCTCGATTTCAACCGGAATTTTTCAACGCCAGCCGAACAGGAGCATGCCTTTACAGAACAGTTGCGGCTGGCGGCAGAGCTGGCGCTGCCGGTGTTTTTGCACTGTCGCGATGCCCATGCGCGCTTTCTGGCGCTGCTCGAACCGTGGCTCGATAAACTGCCGGGCGCGGTACTGCACTGCTTTACCGGCACCGAACAGGAGGCGCGGGAGACACTGGCACGCGGGCTTTACCTCGGTATTACCGGCTGGGTTTGCGACGAGCGTCGCGGGCTTGAACTACGCGCCCTGCTGCCGGTTATTCCCGCCGATCGCCTGCTGCTGGAAACAGACGCGCCTTATCTGCTGCCTCGGGATCTCGCCCCCAGGCCAAAATCGCGTCGCAACGAGCCATGCTGGCTGCCGCATATTCTTAAGCAAGTCGCTCAGTGGCGCGGTGAAGATCCCGCCTGGCTTGAGGCCACGACGGATGCCAATGCCGCACGGCTGTTTCTGAAAAACGCGTCGCCTGCGTAACGCTGCCTGCTGAAACCGGCAGAGTGTGGATTTTTGCACGCTGCTGGTGCCTTTCCCTCTCAAAGCCCGGTGATATGCTTCCCGCCGGGGATTTCCCCTGTATTACACAGCTGAGGGACAATAATGAAAAAGACAATTACGGGCATTGTGACACTGATGCTGCTCACCAGCGCGCCGGTGATGGCGATGGATAAAACGGCGACCGGCGCGGTGCTTGGCGCGACAGCGGGTGCCATTGCAGGCAAAGATGTCAAAAGCGCCGTGGGCGGCGCGGTCATTGGCGCAGGCACCGGCGCGATGCTGAAAAAGGGCGATAAAGGCAAAGCGGCGCGTAAAGGTGGCGTTGCGGGTGCGGTCGTGGGCGCGGGCGTTGCCGCGGCAACCGGGAAAAGCGTGCTGAAAGGCGCAGCGGTTGGCGCAGGCGCGGGCGGCGTTATTGGCGAAGCGACGCACTAATGACAAACGGCGGCACTGAGCCGCCGTTTTGCTGTCTGCGTTGTGCCTCAGACTTTACGAAATTCGGTGTTCTTCACGCTTTGCAGCACCTGCTTGTTCAGCAAATTCAGCAGCAACATAGAACGGGCTTCGCCATCGGGCTCGGTAAAAATTGCCTGCAACCCTTCAAACGCGCCTTCGGTAATCACCACCAGATCGCCGGTATGCGGCGTATCCGGATCAGTCACGTTTTCCGGGTGCCAGTCGAGCAACTGCTCGATGACCGTCTGCGGCACCACGGCCGGGTGCGAACCAAAACGAACGAAATGGCTGACGCCGCGGGTGGAGCTTATCGTCGTGGTATGAATATCTTCCGGGTCAAAGCGAACGAAAAGGTAGTTCGGAAACAGCGGCTCGCTGACGGAGGTGCGTCTGCCTCGTACCATTTTTTCAAGCGTAATCATTGGCGTAAGGCAGTTCACCGACTGTCGTTCAAGGTGCTCTTTAGCGCGCTGAAGCTGCCCGCGTTTACAGTACAGTAAATACCAGGATTGCATAATGACTCTTCTTACATGGCCGGACGCGCCAGCATAACAAAACCACCTCAGGATCGCTAAGGGCATTATACCGCGCAGTGCTATAGCCTGTGGTGGTGATTCACGTTAATTTAACAAAATTACGGCATGCCTGCGGCGAACACCGTATAATAAAAAGCTTATTTTAAAGCCACGAATAACTGCATGAAATACCACGACCTACGCGATTTTCTGGCGCTGCTGGAGCAGCAAGGCGAACTCAAGCGCATTACATTGCCTGTCGATCCTTACCTGGAGATGACGGAAATAGCCGACCGCACATTGCGCGCGGGTGGCCCGGCGCTGCTGTTTGAGAACCCGAAAGGCCATACCATGCCGGTGCTCTGCAACCTGTTTGGCACGCCGAAACGCGTGGCGATGGGTATGGGGCAGGAGGATATCTCCGCGCTGCGTGAAGTCGGCAAGTTGCTGGCGTTCCTGAAAGAGCCGGAGCCGCCGCGCGGTTTCCGCGATCTCTTCGACAAGCTGCCGCAGTTTAAGCAAGTGCTGAACATGCCGACGAAGCGCCTGCGTAACGCGCCTTGCCAGGAGAAAGTGTGGCAGGGCGATGAGGTCGACCTGAACCGCATTCCCATCATGCAGTGCTGGCCGGATGACGCCGCGCCGCTTATTACGTGGGGCCTGACGGTCACTCGCGGCCCGCATAAAGAGCGCCAGAATCTGGGTATCTATCGCCAGCAGTTAATCGGCAAAAACAAACTCATTATGCGCTGGCTGTCGCATCGCGGCGGCGCGCTCGATTTCCAGGAGTGGTGCCAGGCGCATCCGGGCGAACGCTTCCCGGTCGCTGTCGCGCTGGGCGCTGACCCGGCGACGATTCTTGGTGCGGTGACGCCGGTGCCGGATACGCTCTCCGAATATGCGTTTGCGGGCCTGCTGCGCGGCACCAAAACCGAAGTGGTGAAGTGTCTTTCTAACGACCTTGAGATCCCGGCCAGCGCTGAAATCGTGCTGGAAGGGTATATTGAACCCGGCGAAATGGCACCGGAAGGCCCGTATGGCGATCACACCGGTTACTATAATGAGATAGATAATTTCCCGGTCTTTACCGTGACGCATGTGACGCAGCGTGAAAACGCGATTTATCACTCGACCTATACGGGCCGCCCGCCAGATGAACCTGCGGTGCTGGGCGTGGCGCTCAATGAAGTGCTGGTGCCCATCCTGCAAAAACAGTTCCCGGAGATCGTGGATTTCTATCTTCCGCCGGAAGGGTGCTCGTACCGGCTTGCCGTGGTCACAATGCGCAAGCAGTACGCGGGCCACGCGAAGCGCGTGATGATGGGCGTCTGGTCATTCCTGCGCCAGTTCATGTATACCAAGTTCGTGATCGTTTGTGATGATGACATTAACGCGCGCGACTGGAACGATGTGATCTGGGCGATCACCACGCGCATGGATCCGGCGCGCGACACGGTGATGGTGGAGAACACGCCGATCGATTATCTGGATTTCGCCTCGCCGGTATCGGGACTTGGCTCCAAAATGGGCCTCGACGCGACCAACAAATGGCCGGGCGAAACGCAGCGCGAGTGGGGAACCCCCATCAAGAAAGATCCCAGCGTGACGGCGCGTATCGACGCCATCTGGGATGAGCTCGCTATTTTTCATGACGGAAAAGGCGCCTGACGCGCCGCCGTTGCAGTTGCATTATTGACCCGACAGAGGGAACGCATGACAACCTTAAGCTGTAAAGTGACCTCGGTAGAAGCCATCACGGATACCGTTTATCGCGTTCGTTTAGTGCCGGAAGCGGCCTTTTCGTTTCGCGCAGGTCAGTACCTGATGGTGGTAATGGATGAGCGGGACAAGCGCCCTTTTTCTATGGCCTCCACGCCGGATGAGCAGGGCTTTATCGAACTGCATATCGGCGCGTCGGAACTTAACCTCTACGCGATGGCGGTGATGGATCGCATTCTCAAAGAGCGTGAAATCGTGGTCGATATTCCGCATGGTGACGCCTGGCTGCGCGACGACGAAGAGCGTCCGCTGATCCTGATTGCCGGTGGGACGGGCTTCTCCTACGCGCGTTCGATTCTGCTGACGGCGCTGGCGCGCAACCCGAATCGCGATATCACGATTTACTGGGGCGGCCGCGAAGAGAAACATCTTTACGATTTGTCAGAGCTGGAAGCGCTGTCGGTTGACCACCCGAACCTGAAGATTGTTCCGGTGGTCGAGCAGCCGGATGAGACGTGGCGCGGTCGCAGCGGCACGGTACTGACGGCAGTGATGCAGGATTTCGGTACGCTTGCCGGACACGATATCTACATCGCGGGACGTTTCGAGATGGCGAAGATCGCCCGCGACCTGTTCTGCAATGAGCGCGGCGCGCGCGAAGACCGCCTGTTCGGCGACGCCTTTGCGTTTATCTGAGTCGTGTCCGCATAACGCCAGCCCTGTTTACGGGCTGGCGGCAATCTCCTTTCCTGACCAGACATATAACGGTTTATCGTTTTCCAGCAGGCAAAGCAGCGTAATGTTTTTGCGCACTGGATGATCGAGCTTCGCGGTGAGCTGGGTCGCGATATGCTGTTGGCCGACGTTTTCGTCATACCGTTCCACCACCACGCTTTCCGGTACAACGCGCGATTCAGTCAGGACTTTTTGCATATACGCGTGATCCTGCCATGTGTTGATAAGCGAGGTCAGGCAGCGCTGCGCCAGCGTCTCCTCTGACAGCTCTGCCCGTGCAGAAGTGGTGCAAAAAAGCGCAGCGGCAAGCGGCGCGAAGATAAAGCATCCCTTCATGGTTTTCCCTGAAGTGTAGAGTCGTTAAAAAAGCCTGGCACAAATGTGGAAAATAAAAAACCCGCCCCTGACAGGCGGGAAGAACGGCAACTAAACTTTTCACCAATGCGCCTGATACCAGGCGCGTTGTCTGACTCACACCCGCTCAAAGACCGTCGCGATGCCCTGGCCCAGGCCGATACACATCGTGGCAAGGCCAAGCTCGGCGTCACGGCGTTCCATCAGGTTAATCAGCGTGGTGCTGATACGTGCGCCGGAGCAGCCAAGCGGGTGGCCGAGCGCTATCGCGCCGCCGTTAAGGTTGATCTTCTCGTCGATCTGCTCCATGAGGCCCAGATCTTTAATGCAGGGCAGGATCTGCGCGGCAAAGGCTTCGTTCATCTCAAACAGATCGATATCGCTCGCGGTCAGACCGGCTTTTTTCAGCGCCAGCCTGGAGGCGGGCACCGGACCGTAACCCATAATCGACGGATCGCAGCCCACTACCGCCATTGAGCGAATGCGCGCGCGCGGCGTCAGGCCGAGTTCGCGGGCGCGCGATTCGCTCATGACCAGCATCGCCGCCGCGCCGTCGGAGAGCGCTGACGAGGTGCCCGCCGTGACCGTACCGTTTGCCGGGTCGAACGCCGGTTTCAGCTGCGACAGCCCTTCGGCGGTGGTTTCCGGGCGGATCACTTCGTCAAAGTCGTAGCGCTTAAGCACGCCGTCGGCGTCGTGGCCGCTGGTCGGAATGATTTCCTGTTTAAAATGCCCGGCCTGTGTGGCGGCCCAGGCGCGCTGATGCGAGCGAGCGGCAAAAGCGTCCTGCATTTCACGGCTGATGCCGTGCATACGTGAAAGCATCTCCGCCGTCAGCCCCATCATGCCCGCCGCTTTCGCGACGTTACGGCTTAAACCCGGATGAAAATCGACGCCGTGGTTCATCGGCACATGGCCCATGTGTTCCACGCCGCCCACCAGACAAACGCTGGCATCGCCGGTCATGATCATCCGCGCGGCGTCGTGCAGCGCCTGCATTGACGAACCGCATAGACGGTTGACCGTCACAGCGGGCACGCTGTGCGGAATTTCCGCCAGCAGCGCGGCGTTGCGGGCGATGTTAAAACCCTGCTCCAGCGTCTGCTGCACGCAGCCCCAGTAGATGTCGTCGATAGCGCTGGCTTCCAGTTGCGGGTTACGCGACAGCAGGCTGCGCATCAGGTGTGCGGAGAGATCTTCTGCCCGCACCTGACGGAACGCGCCGCCTTTGGAACGGCCCATCGGGGTGCGGATAGCATCAACAATTACAACCTTTTCCATTCGTCACTCCTTAAGCCGTTTGCAGTTCGCCCACCGGTTGGGCGGGTTCAACCTGGGGATAATAAGGCGCATTGTGGCTCGCTTTATCGCGAAGCCCCGCCGGCGCTTCATAAAGCGGGCCGAGATGCTGATAGTGCTGTGCCATATCGAGGTATTTCGCGCTGCCCTGCGTATCCAGCCAGCGGAACGCGCCGCCGTGGAACGGCGGGAAGCCGAGACCGTAGACCAGCGCCATATCCGCCTCGGCCGGGCTTGCGATAATGCCTTCTTCCAGGCAGCGCACCACTTCGTTGACCATCGGAATCATCATGCGCGCCACGATCTCTTCATCGCTGAACGCGCGCTTCGGCTGGCTCACTTCGGCAAGCAGGCTATCCACCGCGTCATCCGGCACTTTGCGCGGTTTGCCTTTGCTGTCTTCCTGATAGGCATAGAAACCTTTACCGTTTTTCTGTCCGAAGCGACCAGCGTCAAACAGCGCGTCGATAGCATCGCGGTAATCTTTTTGCATGCGCTGCGGGAAGCCCGCCGCCATCACGGCCTGCGCGTGATGCGCGGTGTCGATGCCGACAACATCCAGCAGATACGCCGGGCCCATCGGCCAGCCGAACTGTTTCTCCATCACTTTGTCTATCTGGCGGAAATCAGCGCCGTCGCGCAGCAGCTGGCTGAAACCGGCAAAGTAGGGGAACAGCACGCGGTTAACGAAGAAGCCAGGGCAGTCATTCACCACAATCGGCGTTTTGCCCATTTTGCTGGCCCAGGCCACCACTTTCGCAATTGTGGCGTCGGAGGTTTTCTCGCCGCGGATCACTTCAACGAGCGGCATACGGTGCACCGGGTTAAAGAAGTGCATGCCGCAGAAATTTTCCGGGCGCTTCAGCACGCTTGCCAGCTCGCTGATAGGAATCGTTGAGGTATTGGAGGCAATCACGGTATCCGGGCGGACTTTTTCTTCGGTTTCCGCCAGCACCGCTTTTTTCACTTTTGGGTTTTCGACCACCGCCTCGACGACCACGTCAGCGCGCTCAAAGCCGGCGTAATCCAGCGTCGGATGGATGGTGGCGATAACGCCTGCGAGCTTCAGCCCGTCGATTTTGCCGCGCTCCAGCTGTTTATTCAGCAGCTTGCTGGCTTCGCTGATGCCGAGCGTCAGTGATTTCTCATTAATGTCTTTCATAATGACCGGCACGCCTTTCCAGGCGGACTGGTAAGCGATGCCGCCGCCCATAATGCCTGCGCCCAGTACCGCGGCATGTTTCGGCGTCTCGGTCTCTTTGGTCAGTTTTTTCGCAAGGCCTTTGACGTACTGGTCGTTTAAAAAGATGCCGACCAGCGCGCGTGCTTCGCTGGAGCGCGCCAGCGGCACAAAGCTTTTATTCTCCAGCGCCAGTGCTTCATCACGGCCCAGCCCTGCGGCCGCTTCGATGGTTTTCACCGCCGTCATCGGTGCCGGGTAGTGTTTGCCCGCGGTCTGCATCACCATGCCTTTGGCGATAGTAAAGCTCATAGTCGCTTCGATTTTACTTAAGCGCAGCGGTTCAAGCTTCGGCTGGCGGCGGGCTTGCCAGTCGAGCTCGCCGTCGATGGCCTGGCGCAGCATACGCAGCGCGCCCTCGATCAGTTTTTCCGGTTTCACGACCGCATCAACCAGGCCCACTTTGAGCGCCGCGTCGGCGGTGATGTCTTTACCGGCCGCGATGATTTCCAGCGCGCTGTCAGCACCCAGCAGGCGCGGCAGGCGTACCGAGCCGCCAAAGCCTGGCATGATGCCAAGTTTGGTTTCCGGCAGGCCGATACGGGCGTCCGGCGTGGCGAGACGGAAATCGGTCGCCAGCACGCATTCACAGCCGCCGCCTAACGCGTAGCCGTTAATGGCGCAAAGGGTCGGCACCGGTAGATCTTCAAGACGGTTAAATACGCTGTTGGCAAAGTGCAGCCACTGGCTTAATTGCTCAGCTGGCACCTGGAACAGCGAGAGGAATTCGGTAATGTCAGCGCCGGCGATAAACGCGGCTTTTTCCGAGCGCAGCAGCAGGGCTTTGAGATCGTGCTGTTTTTCCAGCACATCAAGCGCGTGGCCGAGGCTTGCTACGGTCGCGGTATCAAGCTTATTCACCGAGCCGGGGGCATCGAACACCAGTTCGGCAATGCCGTCTTCCAGCCAGTTAAGGTACAGGGTGTCGCCTTTGTAGAGCATGTCGGTCTCCTGAATCCAGCAAGGGGATCTGGTCGTACCAGATGAAGCGGAGTGTGGAGTTGATGTTAATGAAATGCAAATTACTGTTTAAATATTTGCAAACGCGATCACGGATGGTGGAAAACGCTCAGGGAATAAACCGGTGTGCTAAGATGCCGGAGTTGAGAGCTCAAACTTTAAAGGTAAAGTATGGATTCGCTGACCACCCTCTATAAAAATCATCTGGATACGCTCCAGGAGCGTACCCGCAACGTGCTTGCCCGCTTTAATCTGGACGCGCTGCTTATCCACTCCGGGGAGCTGTTTAACGTCTTTTTAGACGATCATCCCTATCCGTTTAAGGTGAATCCGCAGTTCAAAGCGTGGGTGCCGGTGACGCAGGTGCCAAACTGCTGGTTGCTGGTGGATGGCGTGAACAAGCCGAAGCTGTGGTTTTATCTGCCGGTGGATTACTGGCATAACGTCGAGCCGCTGCCGAGCGCGTTCTGGACGGAAGAGATAGACATTATCGCGCTGCCGAAAGCCGATGACATCGGCGGTCAGCTGCCTGCCGCGCGTGGCAACATAGCCTATATCGGCCCGGTGCCGGAACGCGCGCTGAAGTTGGACGTCCCTGCGGATAAAATTAACCCTAAAGGCGTGATTGATTATCTGCATTTCTACCGCGCGTATAAGACGGATTACGAGCTGGCCTGCATGCGTGAAGCGCAGAAGACGGCAGTTAATGGCCACCGCGCCGCGCATGAGGCGTTTCTGTCCGGCATGAGCGAGTTTGATATTAACCTCGCGTACCTGACCGCGACCGGCCATCGCGATACCGATGTGCCTTACAGCAATATCGTGGCGCTTAATGAGCACGCCGCCGTGCTGCATTACACCCGGCTCGATCACCGCGCGCCGTCTGAGATGCGCAGCTTCCTGCTGGACGCGGGCGCCGAATATAACGGTTATGCGGCCGATTTAACCCGCACCTGGGCGGCCGACGGCGACAGCGATTTCGCCGCCCTGATTAAAGACGTGAATGAAGAACAGCTGGCGCTGATTGGCACCATGAAAGCGGGCGTCAGTTATATCGACTACCACATTCAGTTCCATCAGCGCATCGCGAAGCTGCTGCGCCGTCATCAGATTGTCACGGACATCAGCGAAGAAGCAATGGTGGAAGCCGACATTACCGGGCCGTTTATGCCGCACGGTATCGGGCATCCGCTGGGCTTGCAGGTGCATGATGTCGCGGGCTTTATGCAGGACGATACCGGCACGCATCTGGCTGCACCGGCGAAATATCCGTATCTGCGCTGCACGCGCGTATTGCAGCCGCGTATGGTGCTGACGATTGAGCCGGGGATTTACTTTATTGAGTCGCTGCTGGCGCCGTGGCGCGAGGGCCCGTTCAGCAAGCACTTCAACTGGCAGAAAATCGAGGCGCTGAAGCCGTTCGGCGGTATCCGTATTGAGGATAACGTGGTGATTCACGAGCACGGCGTGGAAAACATGACCCGGGATCTGAAGCTCGCCTGATGGAGAGTTGGCCTGTTCCGGCCTCGCCGGTGATCTTTACGGAAGAGATCAAAAAGAGCCGCTTTATTACGTTGCTCGACCATACCGAGGGCGTGGAAGCGGCCAAAGCGTTCGTTGCGCAGGCGCGCGCCGATTACCCGGATGCCCGGCATTATTGTCAGGCGTGGGTAGCGGGCGCGCCCGATGATTCGCAGCAACTCGGGTTCTCGGACGACGGTGAACCGGCGGGCACGGCCGGAAAACCGATGCTGGCGCAGCTGATGGGCAGCGGCGTCGGCGAGATTACCGCCGTGGTGGTGCGCTACTTCGGCGGCATCAAGCTTGGCACCGGCGGGCTGGTCAAAGCCTATGGTGGCGGCGTTCAACAGGCGTTAACGCGGCTTGAAACGACACTCAAAGTGACGCTGACGGAATATACTTTGCTGTGCGATTACGCGCAGCTCGCGGGTGTGGAAGGGCTGCTCGGTCAGTTTAACGGCAAGGTGGTGGAAAGCGCGTTTCAGGCCAATGTGGCGTTGCGCGTGGCGCTTCCGCATACGCAGGTGGCGGCTTTTTCGGCAAAGCTTGCCGACTTTAGCCGTGGTGCATTGCATTTGTTGTCGGTTGAATAATAATCCTCTCCTTCATTTTGATTCCAAAGGAAACGGCAGATGCATTTTCGCGCCATTACCCGAATCGTTGGTCTACTGGTTATCCTGTTTTCCGGGACAATGATCATTCCCGGCCTGGTAGCCCTGCTATACCGCGACGGCGCGGGACGCGCTTTCACTCAAACCTTTTTTGTCGCGCTGGCTATCGGCGCGGCGCTCTGGTGGCCGAACCGTCATCAGAAGCGCGAGCTGAAATCGCGCGAAGGGTTTCTTATCGTCGTGCTCTTCTGGACGGTGCTGGGCAGCGTCGGTGCGTTGCCGTTTATCTTTTCCGAGCGGCCAAACCTCACCATTACGGACGCCTTTTTCGAATCCTTTTCTGGGCTGACCACCACGGGCGCGACGACGCTGGTGGGCCTTGATTCTCTGCCGCATGCCATTCTTTTTTATCGCCAGATGCTGCAATGGTTCGGCGGGATGGGGATCATCGTGCTGGCGGTGGCGATTCTGCCTATTCTCGGCGTCGGTGGGATGCAGCTATACCGCGCTGAAATGCCGGGGCCGCTCAAAGACAACAAAATGCGCCCGCGTATTGCCGAAACGGCGAAAACGCTGTGGCTGATATATGTCTTGCTGACGGTGGCGTGCGCGCTGGCGCTGTGGTTTGCCGGAATGCCCGCGTTTGATGCGATTGGCCACAGCTTTGCCACTATCGCTATCGGCGGGTTCTCCACGCATGACGCAAGCGTGGGGTATTTCGCCAGCCCGACCATTAACACCATCATTGCTATCTTTTTGCTGATCTCCGGCTGTAACTACGGCCTGCACTTTTCGCTGCTCAGCGGGCGTAGCCTGAAGGTCTATTCCCGCGACCCGGAATTTCGCATGTTTATCGGCGTGCAGCTGACGCTGGTCTTTATCTGTACGCTGGTGCTCTGGTTCCACGATACCTACGATTCGGCGATAACGACGCTCAACCAGGCGTTTTTCCAGGTGGTGTCGATGGCGACGACCGCAGGCTTTACGACGGACAGCATCGCGAAGTGGCCGCTCTTCCTGCCGGTGTTGTTGCTCTGCTCGGCGTTTATTGGCGGCTGCGCGGGTTCAACCGGCGGCGGTCTCAAGGTTATTCGTATTCTGCTGCTCTTTAAACAGGGCAACCGCGAGCTGAAAAGACTGGTCCACCCGAACGCGGTCTACAGTATTAAGCTTGGCAACCGCGCGTTGCCGGAACGTATCCTCGAAGCGGTGTGGGGATTTTTCTCGGCGTATGCGCTGGTGTTTCTGGTCAGCATGCTGGCGATTATCGCGACCGGCGTGGACGACTTCTCGGCATTCGCCTCTGTGGTGGCGACGCTCAATAACCTTGGGCCTGGTCTTGGCGTCGTGGCGGATAACTTCGCCAGTATGAATCCCGTCGCTAAGTGGATACTCATTGCCAATATGCTTTTCGGGCGTCTGGAGGTGTTTACGCTTCTGGTGCTGTTCACCCCGACTTTCTGGCGCGAATAAGGAGATAAATGTGAAAACCTTAATTCTGTTTTCCACCCGCGACGGACAAACGCGCGAAATCGCTTTTTATATCGCGTCCCAGCTACAGGAAATGGGCGAGGCGGTGGATGTGGTTAACCTGCATCGCGCCGAAGTGCCAGACTGGACGCAATATAAGAAGGTGGTGATAGGCGCGTCGATTCGCTACGGCCATTTTCACCCGACGCTGGACGCGTTTGTGAAGCAGTATCAACAGGCGCTTAATGCGCTGCCGGGCGCGTTCTTTTCGGTAAACCTTGTGGCGCGTAAGCCAGAGAAGCGCACACCGCAGACCAACAGCTATACGCGCAAGTTTCTGTTGAACTCGCCGTGGCAGCCTGATCATTGCGCTGTCTTTGCAGGCGCGCTGCGTTATCCGCGTTATCGCTGGTTTGACCGCTTCATGATTCGCCTGATTATGAAAATGACAGGCGGGGAAACCGATACGTCAAAAGAGGTGGTCTACACGGACTGGCCTCAGGTGGCCCTTTTTGCGCAGGAAATCGCCCGTCTGAGCCGCGATTAGTATCATTTTCCGGCGCATTGCCTGGAAATTAAGCGAACGAAAAGTTTTTTGAAATTAGGGGTTGTCAGGCGGAAAGAACTCCCTATAATGCGCCTCCACTGACACGGCACAACGGCAAACGAGCCGGCCCGTCAGGCAGACGAAAGCGAAAATAAACGCTTGACT
>NZ_JAANQB010000003.1:0-57689 GCF_011605445.1 Cronobacter sp. HA18006
GGCCAGGCCTCAGCATTTTATTATGGTGATCCCCTGGGCGAAATGCGCCTGGTAAGCAGAGTTTTTGAAATGTAAGGCCTTTGAATAAGACAAAAGGCTGCCTCATCGCTAACTTTGCAACAGTGCCCGCCGACGTTGTTTGTCCGTTTCCCTGATTCGCTAACGGCACACAGCGCAGAGCTGTGCAAACCGGAAAGCAGTAATGAATTTGATTATGAAGGTGAGCTGGCGGTGATTATGGGCAAGCACGCCAGTAATGTAAGCTGCGATAACGCGCTGCAATATGTGGCAGGTTATAGCTGTTTTATGGATGGTTCTGTGCGGGATATGCAGTACACCTGGTTTACGTCAGGAAAAAACTGGCAGAGAACTGGCGCATTTGGCCCCTGGATGGTCACCCGCGATGAGATTGAAAACCCGCAGACGCTATCCATCAACACCTGGTTGAACGGGCAACGGGTGCAGCATGATTCCACGCAAAATATGGTGCGTTCGGTTGCGGAGCTGATTGCTTATATTTCCCGCTTCAGCCCGCTCAACCCAGGGGATGTGATTATCACCGGTTCACCCGGCGGTGTGGGTAAAAAAAGAACCCCACCGTTATTTATGCAGGAGGGTGACACTATCGAAGTTGAAATCAGCGGGATAGGTCGTTTATCTAATCGCGTAGCGGGTTTGAGAATGATTGAGTCACTTCATTCGTAGTCACCGTTAAGTTGGTACTACTATCAGCATTGTGACGAACTCACGTTAACTCAGAAGGGCGTGAGTTCGCCGTTTGTAACAGCAAAGTTGCAATGTCCGCACTCCCTCTGGGCTAAGTTAAGATGTCCATCGTGTATAATCAACAGGAAGATTTCCATGACGGCACACGCAGCGGCGTTTTTCACTTTGGATGAAGAATGCGTATCTGCTAGCCCTTGTCCGCACCCTGCTCCATTAACTGCCCTCGCTTTCAGCGAAATATCAGAGACTGATGAGCGGCGGTGCCTGCGCGCGCGCCGTCGCCGACGGCAATGGCCACGTTACCTGCGGCAACCGCCGCATCCCCGCAGGCAAATACACCGGGAACGTTCGTTTCGCGCATAGTATCCACCTTAATAAACTCTCCGGTTGCCCCTGCTTCCAGCTCACATCCGAGCTGAACGGCTAAAGGAGAACTCAGGCGTGTCCTGGGCTGAATAAACAGCCCGGCAAGCCTGATGATTCGCCCGCTAGCGAGGGTTATATCAGCCTGATCTTCCCCGATGGACAAAACCGGCTCGGCTTCTACCGTTACGCCACGTTGGGCCAGCTGGGCGAGTTGCGCGGCATCCGGTGTGTAGGCCTCATTGAGGAGCAGTGTGGTTGGCCCCCAGTCCGGCAGCATCAGCGCCTGATGGATAGCCAGCGGTGATGACGCCAGCACGCCGATCATTCCGCCGTTCAGTTCATACCCGTGGCAATAGGGACAGTGAAAAATCTTCTTTCCCCACAGCGCGGTCAGTCCAGGGATGGCCGGCAGCTCATCCTTCACCCCCGTTGCCAGAATCAGGCGCCGAGCCGCAAACGACAGCCCGGATCCGACAGAGATGGCATAGCCCTCTTGCTCCGCTTTTGCATGGATGGCGGTGTCCGTCACCCATTCGACCGTGGGATAGGCCATCAGCTGCTCGCGCGCCTTGCTGGCTATCGCGCCGGGATTCACTCCGTCCTGCCCCAGAAAGCCGTGCGAGCTGTCAGCAAAGCGATTGCGGCGTTGCCCTGCATCAATGATCAAAATCTGCCGGCGCGCCCGTGCGAGCTGCAGACCTGCGGAAATACCGGCGTAGCTGCCACCGACGATAATCGTGTCATAAACCATCTTGCACTCCTGAAATCTACAATGGCCGAGTGAGTTAGAAACAACATAAGTTACTTGATGATGGGGTGTCAATACTCTCGTAACTTATACTGTTTCGAGTTATACTCATCGACAGTTCTTCAGGAAGCGATAGACATGAGAAATGACACCCGTCTCTCCCGCATGTTGCACGTATTGATCCACATGTCCCGGCATGACCGGCCCGCCACGTCGGATAACATCGCGGAGATGCTTAATACCAACCCAGTGGTGGTGAGGCGCACCATGGCGCTGCTGAAAGAAAAGGGCTATGTGCGTTCGGAAAAAGGCCATCGGGGTGGCTGGACGCTAGCGAAGCCGCTGGCGGATATCACCTTACTGGACATTCATAAGGCGCTGGGCTCCTCTTCACTGTTCGCGATCGGCTTGTCGACCGATCATCCGGAGTGCCTGGTTGAGCAGACGGTGAACGCCGCGTTAACCGAAGCGCTCGACGCGGCGCAGTCGTTGCTGTTGAAACGACTCGAAAACGTCACCCTGGCAGAGTTAGCCAGCGATTTTGAATTCCGCTATATGACGCGTTAAGTGTGCCTGTGGGAGCGGGCTGAGGGTATTAGACGTCAACTAGTTTTGCCGACTGGTGCCAACTATGCTGGCCGCATCCTTTAGTGCGGCGTTAAGCCGCGCTGGTTACTGCCTTTGCCGTCTTTTTCCTGTAACTTTCTCCATTCAGTTCGAACATATATCCGTGATGGATCAACCGGTCTGCAGCGGCCACCGCCATTGTCTCATCCACGAAGATGCTGCCCCACGTGCTGAACGGATGGTTACTGGTGATCACCAGGCTCCCGCGTTCGTACCGATGCGCGATTAACTCGAACAGCACGCCCGTTTCAGCGTTGTCGCGTTTGACATAACCAAGGTCATCCACCACTATGGGGTCAGTTTGGATATCGAAAATTATTGTACTATAAGGACTTCCCCGGCATGTCAAAGCCGGTATTTATGGTTTCTGTCTGCTCTTCAGTAAAAATAAAGGGGAGAGACTGCGGTACTATAAACGGCACTGTTGCAAATAGTCGGTGGTGATAAACTTATCATCCCCTTTTGCTGATGGAGCTGCACATGAACCCATTCAAAGGCCGGCATTTTCAGCGTGACATCATTCTGTGGGCCGTACGCTGGTACTGCAAATACGGCATCAGTTACCGTGAGCTGCAGGAGATGCTGGCTGAACGCGGAGTGAATGTCGATCACTCCACGATTTACCGCTGGGTTCAGCGTTATGCGCCTGAAATGGAAAAACGGCTGCGCTGGTACTGGCGTAACCCTTCCGATCTTTGCCCGTGGCACATGGATGAAACCTACGTGAAGGTCAATGGCCGCTGGGCGTATCTGTACCGGGCCGTCGACAGCCGGGGCCGCACTGTCGATTTTTATCTCTCCTCCCGTCGTAACAGCAAAGCTGCATACCGGTTTCTGGGTAAAATCCTCAACAACGTGAAGAAGTGGCAGATCCCGCGATTCATCAACACGGATAAAGCGCCCGCCTATGGTCGCGCGCTTGCTCTGCTCAAACGCGAAGGCCGGTGCCCGTCTGACGTTGAACACCGACAGATTAAGTACCGGAACAACGTGATTGAATGCGATCATGGCAAACTGAAACGGATAATCGGCGCCACGCTGGGATTTAAATCCATGAAGACGGCTTACGCCACCATCAAAGGTATTGAGGTGATGCGTGCACTACGCAAAGGCCAGGCCTCAGCATTTTATTATGGTGATCCCCTGGGCGAAATGCGCCTGGTAAGCAGAGTTTTTGAAATGTAAGGCCTTTGAATAAGACAAAAGGCTGCCTCATCGCTAACTTTGCAACAGTGCCCCTTTCTCAGGGCAATTTGTCACACATTCTTGTGCTGTGAAAGACGAGCTTGAGGGCTGTTTGTCACGTTTGCCGAACCTAAGGGCACTTTGTCACGTTTCTGGCCTCTTTCTATTCACTGAGGGTAAATTGTCATGTTTATCTCTATGCCTTCCTTCTCTACTGCAAGATGTTATGATACCAACATAACATCTTATTAATATAACAAGATAACTTGATGTTAACCTGTTAGGTTGTTATTTTATTAATTGTTTGGTTATCATCTTCTTATCTTGAATCCTTATTGTACGGATGGAGCAAAAAATGATTATTGTTCTCGGTAGCCAGAAAGGTGGCGTTGGCAAAAGTACGTTAGCGGTTTCTATCGCTTCGTACCTTATGAGCTTGGGTAAGAGCGTTATCATTGTTGACGCAGATGATCAGCGTTCAGTTTTGACCTGGTACAACAGTCGTCCTGAGTCTCTACCGCATATCCCGGTTACCGGAGCTACGGGTAATATCAAAGCTATGCTTAAAGAACACGCCAAAACTTATGACTTCGTGATAGCTGATTGCGCTGGCCGTGATAGTTCTGAAATGCGTAGTGGTCTTATGGCTGCTGATGTTTTTATATCTCCCTTACGTCCATCGCAAATGGATCTCGATGTAGTTCCCCATACTTGTAAAGTTTTCTCAGCAGCGAAAGATTTCAATGAGTCTGTCCGGGGCTACCTAGTCCTTAACATGACGCCAACTAACATGTTTGTAAATGAAGCAAATCAGGCTGCTGAAGTACTGGCCGAATTCCCTGAAATGTCTCTGGCTACCACCCGCGTTTGTGACCGAAAGGCACATCGAGACGCCTGGGCAGAGTCTATGACGATTTTTGAAACGGGCAACGAGAAGGCTAAAGAAGAAATTGAGAATCTCGTTAAAGAGGTAATCCTGTGAGAAACCGAGCTCAAACCCCCGTCCGTGATGAAAATGCGTTTATTAATGCGGGCACTGCTACCGCTTCTAGCACCCCGTCTAAAGAAATAAAGAAAACCTCCAAGGCTAAACCGGTCAGCATATCTCTGTCTGAAGAAAACTTAGCTTTGATTGACAGCTACATCGCCAGTGAAGCATCGAAAGGGAGTGTACGTGTTAACCGCTCCGACGTAGTGCGCGCTGCCATAATGGGCCTTGAACAGTTATCTTCCGAGGAGATTTCCTTACTCATCAGTCAAGCTAAGCTGCAATGAGTTTTGCTATCTTATTAAGATAACAAGATAACCTGTTGTTATGATGTTCGGTTGTTATCTTGTTAAATCATCTGCTTCATGGTTCGCTTTGAAAGGAGCTGATAATGCAACTGGTTCACAAATATACCCGTCGCCTGAAAAGGAAACTTACCGACAGTGAAGCTGAGGCGGTAGAGAATGTTTTTGGATTCGGTGTAAGGCTAAGCGCATCAGAAGAGATTCATCGGATAGCGCTTCAGGTCTTTTGGGAAGCCCACAATGAAGATTTATGGCTTCAGTGCAGCTGCAATGCACCACATTGTCCTGAGCTTACCCCAGTACACAATACTGAATTCAACTCACTTTATTTCCGTAACATAAATCGCGATGCTGAGCACAGCAACATTTGTCCCCTTAAGGGACATAAAAGTGATGGTATTGAAAGAACCGAGAGTGGTGCCCGGAAAAAGGCTGCGCTTAAGAAGATTTCTTATGCCAGCCTTCTCCCGAGGGATTCTCGGCTTGCTAAGCCTGCTGCGGAGCCTGGCGAAGACGATGATGAAAAAAGGCCATTAAGAAGCCGTAAACGCATTCCTCGGCTGGCAAGGTTACTACTGTCACTGATTGGAGATGCTCAACTTCATGTGCTTTCGCTGCCATTTGATTATCCGGCTAAAACTTCAAAACTAAAAGCCAGACTCAACCAGCTTCAAGCGGTACTCGATACTACGCAATTCATGCGTGGCCACTATTTGTCAGAAGTCATTACTCTCAAACCGTGGATGACTGACAGACAGATTGACACGATGATGCGAAATTTAGAGGATGCACAATGGCTCGTCGGACGGGAACGTCAGTTATGGATGATCTTCACCTCTGAGAAAGTGACGGAGGAAGCCGCTGTATTTTCCGTGCAATTCAAAGGGGATGACCATCCCAAAGAATACGAATTTAAGCCAACTAAGCGCTTCAAAATTAACGGAGAAGCAGGGGCTGGCAGGCGGCCGCCTTACTGGGTGATTGTCCGATTTGAAAGGAATAAGCTAACCCAAAAGGTTGAATGCCGGGATGGATACGCACATGCAATGTTTGATCCCAGCTATCCTGTGCCGGTTGATAGTGAACTTGAGAGGGAAACACTAAGAACGATTAACTATACGGCTGAGTGGGTTAACAAGAAAAAAATTGAGGGCTTTTCGATGCATGTGGAGAAGCCGGTATGCGATCAGGAAGTAACAGACCCGCTAAGCAACGAAAAAGGCTATGTGCTTCCCGATTTCCTCATAACAGCCCAACAGGAACAGCATCCGGACAGAATTATCGTTGTTGAAACAATGGGGTCCACTGATGCGGAATACGTGGCAAGGAAAGCTGAGCAGCACCATCTTATGAAGCAAATTGGAGAACTTATTACTGATCCACTAAACTGGCAACGAGAATCGAAAATTACATTCGACCGTTGTCTTTTTAAATATCTTCTTCCACCCAGTTACAGGAAATAACTCAGAGGGCCGCATATGCGCGGCCTTCATGCGTTTGGATGGCGCCTTAGAATTTTTTTAACATCGCCAGCGCGTCTTGTTCCGGCATCAGAAACTGTACCCGGTGACGGGCGGCCACATCGAGAGCAAACACCTTCGTGTATACCTCCGTCGAGCTCACCGACTTATGCCCCATCAGGCTCTGCAGTACCTTCAGCGGAATGCCAGCGTACAGCATGTGCATGGCATACGAGTGCCGGAACGTGTGCGGTGTTACCGGCACCGAGAACGTGACACCATCATCGGCAGCAGCATCAACGGCCTCGTTAATCCATGTGCGCACGGTGCGGTCAGTGATTTCCCAGATGCGCGCTTTTTCGGTTCTGCCTGTGCGCTTATTACGGCGCTCCAGCGGAATTTTCAGGGTGGCCACCATCATCTGCAGCTGGCTGACGTAATGCTGATCTGACAGTGGCACCAGGCGATGCGCCTGGCTGCCGGCCGGTGCCCGACCTGCCGTCCGCGCAGCTTTCTCCGCGCGCTGTTTAAGGGTTGCCAGCTGAACGAAAGGCAGGGATGACGTCAGCGAGAAATCACTCCGGGTAAGCGCCAGCGCCTCGTTAATGCGCGCGCCGGTGTTCCAGAGGGTTGCCAGCAGCATCTTGCGGTGCAGATCCGGCACATAGTGGAGCAGGGCGCTGACCTCCGGTGCCAGCAGGTATTTCGGCAGTTCATCCTGAACGAGCGCCATCTGACGCAGCGCCAGCGCGGCCGGATAATCGATGGCAACGGGTAACGATACTGCCTGCGACGACAGGGCAGGATAGTTGTTCATGGTCACGTGGTTAAAATCCTGATGGTTACTGAAGGCAGATATTGCAGGAATGAAAGCCGCCAACCGGAATGCGGCGGCTCTGGATTAAATCTCAGTGGGCCTGCCACGGCGACAGGTCGGGCAGCGAGCCCACGACCCTGTATTTGCCAGGATATTGCAGCTGGCTACCTGCGCGCGTCCATACCGTCACCACAAAGTCTCCACCCTGCTCATCCTCCGGCAGCGGCCGATCAGACTGCTCCAGAAGCATGTGTACCACGAACGGCGCATCGCTGCCGTCTTCAAACAGCAGTTCCAGCGCGGCACGGCCATCAAGCTTACCTTTGCTGATAATGACGTACTGCGCGCCGCGCATCTCTTTCAGGAGCGCTTCAGAGGCATACGGAACCAGTAAGCGCGCGGCGCCGGCATTCCAGCTCAGAAAAAGATACCCGGCTCTGGCCTGCTCAGTCTGCCAGTAGTCCGTATGTTTAATGGCCTGTCCTTCATTCACAATAGTGATCATAACTAAAGCTCCTTTTTTGACCTCAGCGAGCGATATCTGCGCTGTGTTGCGCCCCGAGTTAATGTGCATGGCGATACGTTTTCTCACCATCCAGGAACAGCTACGGGCAATTGTTCATCCCGTTATTCCCTTATTTGCCAAACGGCATATCATCAAACAACATCACATGACGGGTGTGCTTTCCCTTGAAAATGCGCCGCATCATTGGCGTGAAATCCGCAGGCTCCCAGCCATAGGGCCACGTATAGTAGATTCCGGCGTGCAGCGTGTTATCTGGTCGCTCAGGGCCAGCGACGATACGCCTGAGCTCCCTGCTCAGTGCCTCACCGCGCAGGCCGTACTGCCCGAGGTAGCGGCGCAGCCGCGTTCTAGGCATCCGCGGATCGGATTTCACGTTAGTATTAACATCCATAAACTGCGTAACGTTGATGATATTACTGCCGTACTTTCTCATGGTGCTGAAGGCGGTGACCATCATGTCCTTTTCTGACTGCGGGTCGTCATTGGTTCTGTTCATCTGGTTTCCTGTTAACTGGCTTAAAGGGGACCCGATAAGTCTTGCTAGTTTTCACAGCTGTCCCGCTGAAGATGCTTTCGCGATCTCATCCACAGCTTTTGGGACAGAAAAGGACCATTTCTGTTCTGGTGAAAACTGCACCCAGTAACACAGCTGTGAGCCATAGTTCTGGTTGGTATGACGGGGTTCATAGTCCACGCTGAAGGCGTAAATTTCCCGGTTACTTAGTTCCCATTTTGTAAGTTCACAATAGCGTGTGTAGAGCTCAGTGAGTTCCTCAAATAACTGCCCATCACGAACAATGCCTGACTTTTTCACGGCCTCTCGCTGACTCATAAAATGGTCCACAGCGGCTTTTTTGGATTTGAATTCCCTGCCGCCAATCCTTACAGGTATTGAACGTCCCACTCTTAACTCCTTACTTGTCACGCTGCATTGTTGAGAAATCCCGCCTGCAATGAACCCAGAGGTGCGGTTGCGGTCACGATCACAGACGCTTCGCACATTCCGCAGGGGAGGTGCACTGTGTCTTGGTCCTCATTTTAAGTATCTGCTTTTCGATGCGTGCTACCACTGGGGCCAGGTCAATCGAATTCATTGTGTCACGGGTCTTCCGGGGGGGAATGACAAGATGCCATTCACAGAGCTGATCATCCCACTCTGCGACCTCATCACCATGCTCGTTAATAATAAGGTGGTAGTCATTTCCTTCGGCATCAATTGACCGGCGATATCTTGCTTCGTGGTTATTCAACAGAATCAGAAACACGATTCTCAATAGATGTTCTTCACTACTGATGATTTCAACCATAGCCTTGCCCTTAAGGTAAACATTCAAATTATCCCGCGCTGAAATCATCACCGGCCGTCGTAGTCTCTTTGCGTTCGCATTATCACTCACTGATATATTAAGCACTCAAATAGTAATCAAAGTTAATGTAACATATATAAATTACCGGACGGCCGTTCTTGTATGATCCGATTTTTTCCGTATTTACGCTTTTCCGGAAGTGTACCACGTTCATTATCTTAACGCTGCGGCGGTATCTGCGGCTGCGCGCCGCGTCACGGAACGGGGGATAACACAACATATGGATTAAAAGGCAGCTGACGGAGTGGCATATCTTGTGTTTCCGGGCGTCTGCCCGGCGGGGCGGTGTGCGCAGATCCGCCTCTTCCTTTTTTCGGATCTGACCGGAAAAAGAGAGAAGAAAGAATATGTAAAGCATATCCATATGCCTGGCATCTGCATATGCTATATCTATACATATGCTTTACATCTGCCTATACTGAACATATGCATAAAGGCCGGTCGGCCAGGAGGAAATAATGAGAACCGTATCCATTTTTAAAAACGGCAATAACCGCGCCATTCGTCTGCCCCGCGATCTGGATTTTGAGGGAGTGAGCGAGCTGGAGATCGTCCGGGAAGGGGACAGCATCATTCTGCGTCCCGTCCGGCCGACCTGGGGCTCATTCGCGCAGCTCGAAAAAGCTGACCCGGACTTTATGGCGGAGCGCGAGGACGTTGTCAGCGACGAAGGACGGGTTAACCTGTGAACAGGATCTATATGCTCGACACGAACATCTGCTCGTTCATCATGCGCGAGCAGCCGGAAGCCGTCCTGAAGCGCCTTGAGCAGGCGGTGCTGCGCGGCCACCGTATCGTGGTTTCGGCCATTACCTACTCCGAGATGCGCTTCGGTGCCACCGGCCCGAAGGCCTCGCCCCGACACGTGCAGCTGGTTGACGCGTTCTGCACCCGCCTCGATGCCATCCTGCCCTGGGACCGCGCCGCGGTGGATGCGACCACGGAGATAAAGGTGGCGCTGCGCCTCGCCGGGACGCCGATAGGCGCGAACGACACGGCGATCGCCGGGCACGCCATCGCCGCCGGCGCGGTGCTGGTGACGAATAATGTGCGGGAGTTTGAGCGGGTGCCGGGCCTGGTACTCGAAGACTGGGTGAAGTAAGCCACTCTTTTCAACGTCAGGAGGTAAGGGCTCCACTAAAACAGCCCGTATACGGGCTGTTTTAGTGGATATCTACAGCAAGCTGTCCTGTCTTCAAAGAGCAGACTATCAGGGAGTGAAGGCCTCTCTTCCGGAACTATGGCGGTAATAGCAGTGGATCAGGCGGTACGGGCAACCGAGCTCTGGTTTGCTGCCGGTGGCAGGGCGATGAGCTTGTCACATTCCATAATCACGTACTCCGGGATGAGATCGAATCTGGACGGATCCAGCTGACAGATGAACTCATTTTCAATGTGGTACGTTTCGTTAACGAATTTTCGTATTACCGGATGGTCCTGATCCATTTCCAGTAAACGGAATACCTGCAGTTTTTCATAGCCGTTACGACAGCGACGGTACAGATTTTTTATTTCATCCGTGCTGCTGACGAGAGCCTGAAGTCGCGGGTAATCAAAGCTGTCCACATACTCCCGGATATCCCGCCGGGCCTGCTGAATTTTCTCTGGCACCATTTCGGGGTAGCCCGTGCCCGCAGCGGCAGGCTCGCGATGATCCAGCGGGACGACGCGTCGATGGAACAGGTTGGACAGGAGCTGATAAGCATCGCCACGTTCGTCAACGATTTCAAAGTAGCGGCGAAGATAGATAAGCTTAATGATTTCCTCACAGTCTGCTGACGCGGTTATGGATTTGCAAATCTGCATGAACGTCATGATATCGCCGTCGCTAACGGGTAACTCCTCTATAACTCCGGCAGACAGGCGCAGGCAGGAGGCGGTCACCAGATTACTGAACAGCTTTCTGACTGACTTCAGCGTGTCAATCACAGGCTCCACGTCATGCGTCAGCATGAGTACAGTCCGGTTCTTCAGGCATTCACCGCTTGCGCGTCTGAACAGCATTTCGAGAATGGCGAACTTCTTGTTTTTGTCAAAAGAGGAGATGGGATCATCAAGGATAATCAGGCCCGGATTTTTTGACAGGCATTCATACATGAACAACACAATCGCAAAGGCGTTCCGTTCTCCATAGCTGAGATGCTGGCTGCCGCCGCTGACGTACCCGTCAAAATCCATGTGTCGTAGCCTGAGTTTTCTCTGCTCCCCCTCACCGGCAATATCCACCCTGTATTTATAGCCGGCATAGGTGAGAAAATTATTGATGTTTGTTTTGTGCTGTGCGATCAGCCGGACCATGCTGTCCCGGTGCCGGTTAATCCTTCCCTGCAACGGTCCGGCCAGGTTTATCAGGTCCTGAAGGGCCGCGTTCAGCCTGTCGGTGATCCCCTGCGTGAGTTCGCATTGCAGATCGGGGAAGAACTGCAGGTCAATCAGCCTGGCAGTGAGCACCTCCCGAACGTTCTGCTGTTCCTGCAGGCTGAAAACATTCAGGCCTCTCAGCGCAGTGAGCTTCTCTGTCAGCGTGTCGGTCTGGCGTTTCAGCGCCACCAGGTACTCGATATGTTCGGCTTCCGGACCATTCTGAAGCAGGGTGATGGCCAGGAGGCGTTCTCTGGCGTCCTCCGTCAGGTAATTACCGAGATTTTCCACCAGTCTGATGATAGCGGTCAGGTTCTTAATGGTGGATTTATCGTATTCCTCGCTGACCTTGCGGATTTGCCCTTCCTTTTCCCTGATATCACCGGTACAGAACGGACAGCAGCCATCTGAAAGGGGGGAGAACTCGAGTCCCTTTGTCTGCCAGTCAATCCATTCCACGCGACGTTCACTGCGGATGTAGGGTTGATAGTTCTCAAGACCAACCGGAATGTGGTGTATTTTATTTCCGCCTGACAGTCCTCTCATGCCGGTTGAAGAACGTGAAATCCCGGAACTGGTTGATTTGAAAGCATTGCTGAGTTCCTGCAGATGGTCTATCAGCGAGTTCAGCTCGGCGTGATCCGTGAAAACCGCCCGGATCGTTTGCGTCATCTCTTCTATTTCACGCTCTCTTTCCGCATGGGCTTCATTGCGGATAAGAATATTAAAGCTGTCATTGATGAGCTCGTCCGGCTGGAACGTAAACTGACCAACGTACTCCTCGTTAAAGCACATCACGTCCCCAATCCCTTCAGCACCAATGACAATGGGCCCGGCGTTATCGGGGTTATCTCCGCGCAGCCGGAAGGGCATCAGTGCCTGCAGTCCCTGAGTGTCGTCCCGCGCCGCACAGCTTATGGCCCGTGACAGCGTGCTTTTGCCGGTACCATTTGGCGCAAACTTTATGTTCAGTTTATCGGCCGTAAGGGTGATACGGGCTCGTACGATGTTATTGCAGTGGCGTATTTCAATGTCCATTTGTCTGTCCTTTGCCAGTTATTCAGGGGGACTTCATATCCTGCCGCAATATGTGCCCACATGCCGTGATGCAGATACATAATACGTTTCGTTTGTACCATAGTTTTCACCCCTCCGAGGTGTTCATACCAGGAACAAGGATTGAGTCGATCCGACTTTGCCTTTTTTCGGATCTGTGTGCTGCCAATAATGCACATGGTTTACAAATGATTAAATATTACATCATTAGCGCCACATTCTATTTTTTGATGCAGTAATTGCAATATGAATTCAAATGTAATAATTTGTCGCTATAGCCATTACATTAAAAGCACATGATTGATTTTGAATTTTTCAAAATCTCTGGAGTTCAAAATGACTGACCAGAATGAAGATACTGAGAAAGGATTCACACGCACGCTGACCGTGCGGAACATGCCAATTGATGTTGATATTGAAATCACAGAACAGGCGAGGGCGGCTGGTAAATCAAAAAGCGATTTTGTAAAAGAGTTCCTCTCAGCGTCCTTCGGGGATCTGATCGGTAACTTTATGCGCGGAAATGGTCTCGTGGCGCTGATGGATAAAGATGTGGCCAAAATGATGAATGCAGGTCTTGCCGATTACTGGTATGACAGCGCACAGACGCTGGCTGAGAACCGTGCCTGGTGTCGGTTGCTGGGAATTTATAAAGAAGAAGATCTGCAGCAGATCATGCGTAACGGTGTTCCCCTGCTTGAACTGCGGGCCGCACAGCTGCCTGACATCACGCATATACCGCATGGCACGTCACTGGCGTTTGCACTTTTCATTGAGGCAGCTCGTCGTGATTTACCGACGCTAATCAAAGTGCATAACGAACTGTTCTTCCTGCAGAAAGAGGAAGATTTTCTGAGCATGGTCGACCAGATACGGGAAGCGCTGCGCCTGCCGCGCCTGGAACGGCCAGCTTTCTGACGCTCTGAAACGAGAAAAGCCATCCCGAGGGATGGCTTTTCCAGACTACTTTTTCCGCGTGAGACCTCTGAAAGAGGCGACTCCGCCTTGATGAACTAATTACGCCATAAAGTGACGGCGTCGTCAATAGTATTTTCAGGACTTCATTCATGACTGCACAACACTACATCACAACAGAAAGACTGGATATATACAGAAAGCACCTTAAAGTTAAACCCGCTCAGGTTATGGCTGCTTATCACTGGAACAAAGCGCTTGCTGGCGCGTTGCTTCCCGCTATGCAGTGCCTTGAGGTAACGCTTCGCAATGCGATTAACACCGCGATCCAGACTTTCCCGCCTGCGGGAGCTAAAGGTTTGTGGGAGACCAACACAAACTGGGTGACCAGTCTTCCGAAATATATGGGTGATAACAGAATCAATTCTTCGGAACGCTACAAACGAGCCAGAAATAGTAAAGAACGTCAGGATGCTGCTGGCTATCTACTGGATAAATGGAGCAACAGGATACTGGCGAGAACATTGAATGAAGAAAATCTGGTAGCTCAAGCCAAAATCCAGATTAGTAAGGAAGGTAAAAAACCAACCCCTGACAGGATCATCGCCGGACTAACTTTTGGTTTCTGGACCACGTTGTTGACGCTCCCCTATGAAGATCCCCACGGGGACCGGTTACTCTGGCCTACATTGACCTCACATGTATTTCCGAATGCCCCGGCAGGGTACACACGCGCAGATATTTGTGCCGCATTTTTTCAAATAAAGGAGCTGAGAAACCGTCTGTCGCATCATGAAGCGGTGTGGAAATTCCACCAAAGAAATCCCGCGACTGGAAAAACGGATTACTCAAAACCTGTATACGGTACACAAGCCAGCTGCAGTCTGCTGAGGAAACATTACGACGACATCCTGGATATGATCGGCTGGATGAGTCCCGACCGAAAAACGAATTTTCTGAGCCACTCGGCTAACCTGAGATTCTATGCCTTGTGCTCAGTGGACGGTCTTAACAGCTATATTGCCCCTGAAAAAATTAAAGCTCAGATAAAAATTTCACGTGGCGGTAAAGGAATCAACAAATTAATTAAAGTTCTTGAAAAAAATGAATTCATACGGATTGTAAAGGATGGTCAGACGGTACTCACCATCGGCTCAGATAATTCTATCTGCATTCCCTGAATGAAGTTGATTTCCTATAACGCAGCGGCGATGGGTTACCCGTATTTTACCAGAGAAACGGGGTAGTTGACGCGGAGCAGGGAAGACCTTTGGTGGTTCTTACCTGCTCTGCATTCTGCGAATGATGTCCATCACCATCTGATAGTGTACGAAGGGGCTTGGCGCCAGACGAATTCCTTCCGACCAGCACTCATCTGAAAATTCCAGTGCCTCGCTGCCAGTAAGCTGTGATGGTTCCCGGGTTAACAGCATGCGGGATACGACTTCATGATGTCTCTTGTTCATTGACTGCGCTCCATATAAGAAAGTGTTGCGCCAGATTATGGCGTCACGACGATCGCGCGGAGCAACCCTGCGTCCATTCAACAGCCAGTCGGGACTCAATGCTGACCACATCATCCGGCAAAGCCAGAAAATAAAAACAGGGGCTTCCCGATCGCTTCAGGACTTCATAGCGGTGATTGCCTTCCCCCCAGAAAAATCCTCCGGCTTCATGGATGCACAGATGACCAGGAGACACAGGCCATCCCTTTGCAATGTGAATTATTGCCCTCGAAAGCTTACGGATATCAAGGTTCCACACGTTGTCAGAGCTGTGACGAAAATCCGGATGCAGCAGCGGCTCCAGATCTGAAAAGAGCGCTCTGCCCAGGACCAGAACGTCTGGCCTGAAATGTTCACAGTCTATGGGCTGCAGTATCCTTTTATCTGGAGCAGAAAATGTGTGCTCTCGTCCCTGAACAGACAGGTCCCAGTTGATTTGGGTCTGCCCTGTTGATGGCCATTCGTCTGGATGCAGGAAGCACACGGTCTCTGTTTCTGCGTCGGAGAGAAGGAACCGGATTTCATCCTGCTCATCAGTGAACAGCGCGTTCAGAGCGGCGGCCCATGCTGCGGAAGTAAGTGCATTTTCATTATCAGACATCGGCAGGGTACCCCGTCCTTTCCTAAACCACAAATTACCGAAAAACAGTAAGAAAAGCTTGAGTGATTACCGATAAACGGTAATATTAAATCTTCTCAACAGGAGATTGTGCAATGCATTATGAATTTGCCGTGGAGTCTTATGTCTCTTTTCATGAAAAGTTTGGTGAAAAGGCCGATTTCCTCTTCATCAAAAACTGGTGTCTTGAGCCTGAAATGCTGGCGTTTGCTATGAATCACTGCGACCCGGAGATCGGTAATATCTGTAACACGATTACCGGTATGACGGGATATCAGAAACCAACTGACAAGCAACGGAACGCTATTGCGCTCGCAATGCTCTCCGGTCGCTCCGCCAGTGATATTCTCATCAGCATTTATGGCAAAAAGGTCATTCCCCTCCTGAATGACATGCAACGCATTGATGATTCAGACGATGTCGCAGAAGAGCTATTTAAACACGGTATTCGTCTCAGCAATAAGCGCATTGCGTTCGGCCTTATGAATGAATTCGTAACGGAATATCAGGAAATTCCGCAGGGTAATACCTACCGGGCCTCAGTACAGGTAATTGCTCTGCTGGAAAATATTATGAATGATTATGATGCCTACGCGAAGGCGCGCATCATGGGTGGAATGGTTGGCGGGGAACTGATTGCTCTGACTGCCGCTGAGATGAAGAAAGTCGGGCTGCTGGAGCATGATATGCTTATTTTCAGCAGTGAAGCGATGGAGCTGGAACGTTATATTAAACTTCATTATAACGGCAGCCATAAAGATTTTGCCGAAGCGATGGGCGTGGCCCCCAGTAAAGTCAGTGAATGGAAAAAGCTTGGCTGGATTGCTTACAAAGGGCGTTTATGGAGTTCTAAAAGAACCCTGGCCAGTAACGACAGTGTTACGAATTACCAGCTGCCAGGTAACGAAGGCAAAAGAAGTTAATAAATTTAATTTTATCCTGAATGACAGGCCCTTTACTGCCATTGACGTCAGGACATTAAGTCAAAAGGTATACGTTAATGAGTATTAAACTCACGGAAACGCGGATTAACACGCTACTCTCCACCCTAAATGACCTTATCTGTGAGGAAGGGTTACTGACGCGGGAACAGCGCGAAAATATGGTGATGACCGTAGCCACCATTGGCGGTCTTAACGAGCGGATACGTCAGGCGGCGGCAGAAAAAGAAGCACGCAAACAGGCGAAGTCCGAAAAACCGCCCAAAAAACCGCGCGAACCCGACCTGGTGTTTCCGCGTAGCGGAAAGCCCTGGGCCAGTGAAGATCTCGATTTGATACACGGCATCATCGATGGCATCCCTGATGAAGAGATCGATAACCAGGTGCTGTGGCTGTCAGAGAAGCAGGGCCGAACCCCTTACGCCATCGCACTGAAAATTGTGAGTGAAGGCCGTCTGGATGAAGAGTGGGCAAAGCGCTGGCAGCCTGCCGCGAAAGAAATCCGCGAAAAACATGCACAGCAGCTGGAAAAAGTACAAACGTATCAGGAGAGCTGATGCGTGTGCTGCGCGACGTCTCGCGCATTGGAATATGATATGGCCATACATCTCATCACGACGTGCAGCAGCAGTAAAGCAGCCGCCCCAGGAAGCAGGGTGTTTCCTTATCACAATACCGATCTCAGCGGCGCAATGGCAACCTGGCGGGCTCTGCTGAACAGTGAAAGCAGCGACGCTAAACTCACAACCGCAGAACTCTACCGCGGTACACACTGGAAACGGGCTCTGACTGCAATGTCATGCTGGCCGGAAACCCAGTTGTGGGTAATATCTGCAGGTCTGGGGCTACGGCATGCCTCCGATCCGGCGTTGCCGTATGAAGCGACATTTCACGCGATGACGCATGCGCCAGAGGCCGTATGGAAAAGCCTGACGACGCAGCCACCGCTTCCCGAGCGCTGTGCCTCTATAGCGGAGCTGATGAGCAGATATCCGGGAGACTGCTTTGTTATTGCAGGCTCGCCGGTTTATATCAGTGCGGCTGAGAAAGACATCGTTACGGGTCTTGACGCGCTGGATTCTGCTCAGGTGCAGCTGACAGTGGTGACCTCGCAGAAGTATTCAGGAGCGCTGCTGCCGTATGTGGCTGAGAGCAATGCTGGCATGCTGTCCCGGTTGAACGCAAACATGACAACACTCAATATAAGCCATGCGTTAAATATTATTAACAATATTGTTGGTGCCAGAACACAGCTACAAAATTAAGTCGATTACATAAACTCTCCGCAGACGAAAGGCCGACACAAAATGAAATGTAAATCCTTTTTCAAGCCAGGTCACAAGTCAATTTTTAATCTGGTTGTCCCGGTTTGTTATATTACCGGGCGGTAAGTTTAAAAAAAGAGCAAACAGACTCAGACGATGCTTTTATGCCGGTATTACATATAAAGTAAATAATCCTCTCGCCGATAATAAGCTAAGCTCTTATTCATTCAGAAATCGGCTTCAGATTATGAACGACTTTCATCTTTTCAGTATTTATCTTTCGCAGAGAAACAAAATTCAGGCTATGCTGGTCCTTCGGGATAAATCAGAGTTTGCGGCCAGAAAAATAATGGAAAAGGCACGTATACGTGTGCCGGCATGCACCGGTCGGATATTCTGGAACTGGGTGCAGAGTTATATTTATACTGCCTGTCGCAGTGAGCAGGAGAATACGCTTGAAGGTACTGTCAACCATTCACGAAATGCCTTTCAGAATACTGCGGCGGATGACTGTGCTGAATTCCGCTGCGGTGGATCTTGTGAAGCTCCTGGCGATGCTGGCCATGCTTCTCGATCACTTCAACACGCTGTTTCTGAGCCCGCTGCGGCCGGAACTGTATGCGCTCGGCAGAGCGGCCTTCCCGCTGTTCAGTCTGATCTGGGCCATCAACGTCAACCGGAAGCCGGAACGTCTGCAGTTTCAGGCAAACCGGTTATGGCTGTGGGCACTAGTAACCCAGCCGGTATTCATGCTGGCATTTCGCCAACACGATCCGTGGTATGCGCTGAATATTCTCTTCGTGTTCGCCGGCACAACACAACTCCTTGCCTGGCACCGGCAGTCCGGAACCTGTGGCGTCGCCGCAGGGACAGCTCTGCTGGCGGTACTTGCCTGGCCATTGTCGCCGGCAAGCTATGGTCTGCAGGGCGAAATTCTGACGGTGGGGCTGGCTGTAATCGCCGGCAGCGCATCAGCGCAGGTCCGGTACTGTGCCGGCTGGGCAGTTTTCCTGTCGCTGGTCACCCTCAACGGCGCCTCACATCTTGCCACCATGCCTGTGGCGACACTTGTGTTTGCCACGTTACCGACGTGTCTTTTTCCCTGGATGGTCGTGACTGCCGCACAGCAGCTCATGGCGGACAAACACCGGCGCTGGCTTCCGGCCCGGTTCTTTTATCCGGTATATGCCGGGCATCTCCTGCTCGCCGGAACGATAGTGTATTTTGTTTAAACAGAAGAGGTCTGCCTGTTCTCTACAGGTCGGATAAACCATTAAAAAGGCGATCTGATGCGAAGCGATGACGTTGTCTTCACGTATGAAACAGTGACTAATGAAACCGAGCGGCTTATTGCCGGGTACGCGGCCTCAGCAAGAGAATCGCCTGAGAAAAAGGCGGCGTGTTATGCAGCAGCATGTGGCGCTTTTGAACTGTGGCTCGGTCTTACAAAAAACCAGAATAATCCAGATTCAGCGAGGCTTGTGCATCTGACGACTGAGATTTTAAAACCATAAGCGTACCTGTGCGCTTTCACAGCTTAATATCAGCTATTCCTTGTTATGATAACAACTTAACAAGATGTTAAACACAATCTGCCAGTGCGCGACGCTTACTGCTTGCAATAACAGGATTAATGTATGTGGGACATTATTTTAAAATTGCTCGTGTTTGTCTGTTCGATTCCATTCTTCAAGCAAATACTGGAGAACATTAATGGGTTCCTGACGTACCGCCAGAATGGTGATAAAAATAAACTCGCCTTATTAGAACTGCTCGCCCGCGAACTGGACAAAAAGGAGCCCAGTGCTTACCTGGTGGAGTCCTGTGTATCCCGAATTCATAATATACGCCCCCTTTCCTGGCAATTTCTGAAAATAGTGCTGCCATGCAGCCACTCAATGGAAATAATTGATCTGGTTTCATCCGGGAGACGGGTTCTGGATTTGTTTGATATCGGTGTGGCAGGAGGCCAGCCTGTTGTCAGGTATGCTGCTGCGTTAAGCAATCCTTCCAAACGACGAAATACAATGTTTGGGTGTATTTTTTTAGTTATTTTTTTGCGGCTTTGTTCTCATATGCCTACTGGCAGCTTTTAGGGCTTGCGTTTGAACACAGCTGGCGAAATACCGTCAACGTTATGATCTCTGGTGAGATACTGAAAAATATTATGCAGATGCTGCTGTTTGCTGCAGCCATGTATTTTTTTATTCTGCAGACTCGCATCCTCCGCCGTGCTGATGAAAGGCTGTCGAAAATTCGGATGCTGATTGCCGCGAGCTTTCCCCTATCTGAAGCAGAACGCGAACAGGAATCGATAAAACCTGAAGCTGACAGCCTGTAAGCTCCTTTCTGCGCTTCTCCAGCCAGGCGAACAGCAGCCGGACGGACAGGTTCTGCGTCATGCAGCTGCAAGTATCTTCTGTATGGCCTGTGACTGCTTCAGGCCAGCGTTAGAGCCAGCAGGAGAGTGCTGCAGGGAATAATCTGAAATACTTCGGGAATTATGTGGTGGCCGGAAACAGAGGGATATTATGGATGTGTACGAAGTGTACAACATACAACGTATCTACTCAGGGACGCTTCTTATGGACACGACAGAAGAGCTTAACGGGACATATTTTTACGCAGGCAGATCCAATCTGACGGCCAGCGGCCTTTTGTTCATGATTTTTTGTGAACAGTTTGCCGAACAGCTGGGAGTGGATGATTTCGGCGCGATAGTGGCTGTGGTCAGCGGAAGGAGAGATATTAAAACGCGGACAAAACCGGCCGACGCGCTTGATGGAACATCACGGGCCTCAAAGGCAGCACGCAGGGTATTTGGCACCCGCAAATTCCCGTTGGGCATCAAGCTGCCTACACTTATCGGTTTCCCTCCGTTCACACTCAGAATGCACATGACCCGTAAAATTGGCACATTTGTCGGACGAGCCATTCCTGTGGTTGGCTGGGTCATCCTGGCAAAAGATGTGTCAGAGATTATGTTCAACACCGTCACGGTATATAACTCGATAGCGCGCGGGGATGACAAATTATGGTAGACCGAACAGAACAACGCATTTATGAGCTGATAAAGCCCTGGTGCGGCCGAAGCTGGCTGACACGCAGAACGCCTGAGCTTACCGGTGAAACCTCTCTCAATATGACACTGAATCTGGACCCGGAAGACACGGCCGAGTTACTGGTGACCCTGTTTAAAGAATTTGGTCTTAATCCTGATGATGTTGATCTCAATGTTTACTACCCTCGCCGGCGTGGAGAAGAAATTCCGTTAACCATCAACATGCTGGTCTCATCTGTCAGATCTGGTAAATGGCTGTATAAGTGATGGCCATGTTCGTTAGCCAGACAACCAAAACCAGGAGAGAAACGATGTCAAAATCCGGCAATTCAGGCACAACGAAAACGGGTGGTCGCGGTCCATCAAGTCATCCGGGACAGGGCGGGAACTGGCCAAGCACAACAGGTAATCCCTCCGGTCGCGACAGAGGTAATGCGCCCCCTAAAAGAAAATAAGTCAGCTGGTACAGCTCATCCCCACGTTCAGGACCATGCCCGAAGGGCATAAAAGGCGGCTCACAGACCTTCCATATGGCGCTGCCTTCAAACCGCCGGGCCCTGCTTACTATCATATGCCACAAGCCACCCCCCCGTCCTGCAAAGCCAGAACCCCCTTAAAACCACGTAAACGCCTCCCTGCGCCTTCGGAGTGGGACGGACGTAGTCCGGCCGTATCTCCGGCTTGGCGGGCCCGTCAGGGGCCGCTTAGCGGCGTAGTTACAACATTCGCTAAAGCGGCTCCTGTTCCGGGCCTCCGGCCCGGGGCGGGCGCGGCTTTTTAGTGGGTGGATGCGGGCTCCCTGCGTTCAGGTACGGCGCGAGGGTTTCAGCGTGGCCGGACGCGGCACCGTGGTTTCAGAACGGCGATGGTGCCGCCGGGGCATAAACTACTTAATTGCTTTGTGTGTTGTAACTAAACCCGCTGCTGTGCACCGGCCCCGTGCCCGGCGCGCAGCGCAGGGAGCTACTTCTGGTTTTCCCCGTTATCCACGGGATAAGTGGGCTGAAATAAGGGTTCTCTTATGAATATAAGTAAGGGGTGAAACCCCTGATTGAATTGCGCCTAACACGACGCTGGTTGCAGCTAAACCCCTTTTCCTGTTTGCGGATAAGTGTGGATAACATCATCTGCGCGGCTGCCGGCGGGATAATTCCGCCGGAACGGGTAACGACGGCCATAACGTTCGGGTGTTTTTTGTGCAGTGAAAGTGTGCGGACGTGGGGAAGCCTCCGCAGCAAAGCGGAGAATCAAAAAACGGGGTCAGTGGAGAGGTGGCGCCGCGGCCGGTGCGTCCAGATTCACCAGTTCGAGCTGATAGAGCTGCTGCCAGACCATCTTTTCAAACTGCTGTGATGAAACCATGCCGGCACGCTCCCCGAGGCTGCGGTAGAGGCGCTCTGCCACCTGGCGCTTGCGCTCATCGAACGGCAGCTGCTCCAGACGACGTCGCTGTTTGCCTTCCAGCGCACGCGTGCGGCGACTCAGGACAGTCCGGTTGCGGCAGCTCTCATACCAGCGGCGGCGGGCGGCCTTCAGGCTCAGGGTTTCGCCTGGCTGCAGCATACCGTCGCGGATGGCCTGCCGGCGCGCTTCCTGCTCGGCGCGAAGCCTGTCCATGTTAATGCCGGTCAGCTGCCAGCCCGCCTCGGTGAGCAGGACATGTTTCGGGAAACGACAGCCGTTCATCAGGTCCCACTCGGTCGCCGGCGCATCGATGACGCCGAACAGGCAGAGCAGCCGTATGGCCCGGGACACACGGGAAACGGTCACCGCCTTTTCACGGATGATGGTGCCGTTCTCGTCACGCGGGCTCAGGGCTTCCGCCAGTCTGGAGACATTAAGGGTGATGATATCGGTGGCCAGGTCCGCCGCGTTAACGAACACCACAAACAGGGCATCGATCAGGCGGCGCATCTCCGGGCGAAGGGCGCGTTTGCGGCCGCAGGCATGGCGCAGTATCACAAAGCGAATATCGGCAGACACGCGACGGCGTACCTGCCAGTGACCCGTTTTACGATCGTGCAGCATGAGGTTACGCAGCGCGCGGCCGTGTTCACCACTCAGGGGTTTGTAATGTGCCGGACGCAGGTAAACCGGGTCAGGACATTTGCAGGCCGTGGAATGGAAGCCACGGTGGCGCCGGTCGGCGCGGGGGATCTGATTATCATTCACGCCGGCCTTTTCTTATGGCGGCCGGGTGTTGTGTTATGTAATGCATGCGTTATAATCCTTCACAGGCTACCAGCCTGCTTTTGGGCCCCCTGAATATCTGTACGTTCCGCCAAGTTCGTGAGCAGATTTCAGGGGGTTTTTGCATTCGGGTTCCGGCAACTGCCTTTCCCGCTCCTGAGCGTCTTACGGACGCGCCCAATCCTTTTGTCCTTCCTTCTCCGCCCGGTCGCATTAACGAACGCAGAAGTTTTTCCGCCTTATCTGTCCGGCTTCAGCCTCACCACAGGCTTTCACCGCATCCGCTCATTTCCGGTCACCACACCAGTCCCGAGCGGGCAATTTCAGTTAAGTCAGAAATATAAAATATATCAGCCAGATACCTCACCACAGGCGTCCCGGCTCGCAGAAGTCTACCGCTTTGCCTGCTAATTTTCTACCTGTCACCGCTCAGCAAGTGTGCGACTGCTGAAAATTTTCATGCTCCGGGAAAAATACCGTGACCGGCATCTCCTTTCAGGCTTCAGAAGGCGGTATCAAAACCTGTAGGAAAAAACCGGGAGGGCTCGCCGCAGACTCAGACCGTGAACGGTCTGAGCGAGGAAGCGCAAGGGAACTCAGGCTGAATGAGAGGGAGGGACGCACTGCGTTAAGAATGTTGATTCTGGCGGAAATGCCATCATACGCAGCCAGACCTTTAAAATTATCGCGACGTCTGTTCAGCTTTTTTGATGGCTAACTGAATCTGTGCGGCCGTGGTTCCTCCTGACAACACGGTAATGTTGGCTGGCTTCGCACCAGTCACCGGCATGATGATAAGACCTGGCGTGCCGGTAAGCCCCAGCTGCTGTGCGAGCGCATCGTTGCGCGTCAGCACAGCGCTGTTATCCGGTATGCTGTTTTCCATAAAGCCCGCTGCTTTTGCTGCGGTATCAATATCCACTGTGGTGAGTTCCCCTTCCGCATGACCGGTATGATAAATGCTGTTGTGATAGGTCATATAAGCCTGTTCGCCTTTTGCTTTCCACACCGCCAGGCCGCGCTGCGCGGCCTGCTCAGATTCCGCCCATTTTCCGGCGAAGATGGGCCATTCCTTAAAGACGAAACGCACATCCGGGTTCGCCTTCATAGCCTTCTCGATTTCCGGCGCCAGTTTGCTGCACCAGATGCACTGGTAGTCAAAGAACTCGATGACGGCTACTTTCGCGTTTTCCGGGCCATATGCCGGCGTGTCTGAATCACGTAGCAGCGCCTCCTGGTTTCCCATGACGCTCAGCGCGTACATTTTTTGCTGGCGCTCCTGCTGCTGCGCCTGCAGTTTCTGGCTGACCTGCACCAGAATTTCTGGATGGTTCAGCATATAGTCGGCTGCTATCTGGCCGATACGGGCCTCCTGCTCCGGCGTGAAAACGGGTGCCTGTGCAGCTGCTACGCTACCAGCAAATAATAAAAAAGCCGCGCCAGCCGCGGCCAGAATGGTATGTGTCATAATTTTCCTTGGATTAACGTTCTTTCTGAATATGTCGGGTATGCCCGCGCTCTTCCTGCTCTGGCTGGCGGCCGCGTTCGGTCGCGGATTCCTGGCGGGGCAGTTCAGCACGGCTCTGTTCTGCCAGTTCTGAAGCCACCCGCCCGGCAATCTGCTGCATGTCCACTGTTTTGCCTCTGTTCTGCATCAGCACCTCTCCGCCTTCCTGCAGCAGCGCCTGCTTAACGGCGTTCTGGTCGCCACCGGTGGGCTGTGTTTCACCGGCCACACGGCGAAGTACACCGGCATCCGGGATAACCGGCAGTGCCGCTTCCCGGGCAGATTTCTCGTCAGCTGGCAGGATAATAGGTTGCTCTTCCGGCAGCCGGATTTTTTCCTGTCCGTCGCGCAGCTGCATTTCTCTCTGGCGGGCCGCTTCGGCCCGGGCCTGCTCTGCCAGTCTCTCCTGCTCCTGCGCATTCAGTACAGTAGATGCCAGTGTCGCGGAATCATCCGCCTGACCACGGGAGAGTTTCAGCAGGTGAATTGAAGGCTTTTCCTCCCCGGTTTGCCACACCACCCCATCCTGCGGCCGTACCCTGACGGTATCCAGGGCTTCCTGAAGGCTGCGCACCACCACCGTTTTACCGTTGTTGCTGCGCTGCAGGACCGCGCCCCGCGAACCATCGGTTGCAACCATCCGGACTTCACCCTGAGTCAGACGCCCATTGTCACCGGCTACAATCGGGACGAGCGCCAGTCCGGAGCTCTTGCCGTTATTGTCATACAGCGGCAACGCCAGTGCCGGCTCCGGATAACGTTTTGTGGCAGGGATAATGCGTGCCGTCATGGCCTGTGCATCAATCCCCTGATGACGCAGCCAGGTGCGCCCGATCGCGGTCCGGGGCAGCGATTGCCCCATCGCCCAGATGGCCCGTGCCTGCTGGCGCTGCGTTTCAGGCTTCAACGCATCGTGAGCTGTTTTGGCTTCACGCTCCGGCATTTTTACGGCTTTTGTCCAGTCCGCCAGACCGTCCGTGTAAATCTGTACATGGTCTTTCGCACGGGAGGCGGTAATGTAGAATGCCCGCTGCGACGCCAGCGCCTTACGACCGTCTTGCGTTCCTTCCAGTGAAATGACGTAATCACTGCTGGCGCCCTGTGCGCCGTAGCCGGTGACCGCCCAGGCGTAATCGATATGCTGTTCGGCCAGCACCTCTTTCGGGTTAATAATCTTGCGCCCGGCCGCGCCGTTCAGCACCACATCACCGTTATCCTTCACCGCCTCCACAGTGAATTTCTGGTTACCGGCCTGCCCGCGCTCGCGGTCGGTGGCGGTAAAGCGCAGCTGATCGCCAGCACGTACCTCCATACTGCTGCGGCTGAACAGCTCCACGTCGCCCACAACGAGCTCGCGCGGCGAGATGAGGGCAATTTTGCCTTCCTCATCCCGCACTGTGACCAGCGATCCGTTTTTGTCCACGGCGACCACATCCTGATAGCGATCGCCCCGTTTCACCACCATGCCAGGCTGCCAGGCTGAGGTTTTATTAAATTCATGGCGGGTGTGGCTGATTTTTTCCAGCACCGGTACGGTGACAGCTTCCTGCCCCAGCTCGCCGCGTGCGCTCAGCGCCGCGTGAATGCCGGCATTCACGGCCTGACGGTCGCGGTTCAACTGGGTGATGATGATAGTACGGCTGCGCGCATCCGGGTTGCGCCCCAGCCAGTCCGTGACAATGGCCGCCACCGGCGAGTCCGTTTCCTGGACTGATGCTGCCGGAAGCGCCGCTCCTGTTTCCCGTGGTACGCGGTCGGGCGTGACGGAGGCAATACGCGATAGCGCCGCGTCAATACGGTTATCGATAATGTCCGACACTGCACTTTTCAGTTGCATGTCACGCTGGCGCACAATCTCTTTCATGATGGCCACGTCCATCGGGCTGCGCTCCTGAACAAGCTTAAACGGCGCACCTGAGTCCACCGCCTCGAACTGGGCGGTATCCCCCATCGAGACGGCACGGCCCCCGCCAGCGCGGATGGCCTGGTACAGGGCGGCCGTGTCCTGGTTCCCCACCATCGAGGACTCGTCAATCAGGAACATACGCCCCTGGTAATCAGGTTTTTCCCCGCCAGCCACGCGCTGATCATGCTCCACCAGGAAGGATTTCACCGTCTGCGCCACCACACCCACCTCACTCATTTCCTTCACCGCCTGGTGCGTGGGTGCCAGCCCCAGCAGCTCAGGGCGCCCGGCTTTCGGCAGGGTTTCAATAGCGGATTTTAATGCCCGGACCTGGGTGGTTTTACCAACACCGGCGTAGCCCTGCACGCCGATAAACTGGTCGCGACTGCCGAGCACCATCTGCGTGGCCTGTTTCTGCCCGGCGGTCAGCCCGGCCAGCAATTTCGGATCGACCTGCTCCAGCAGCGGCTGCTGCGTGTTCTTGCCCTCGTCGATAACGCGGATGATGGCCTTCTCCATCTCCCAGGTCGAACGGGCAATCAGCCGGGTTTCGCCGCGTACAGTAGCGGTCAGCAGCTCCCCGCTTTTCACCTGAGCGGCAATCTCCTCGCCGATGGCGCTGATATCGTTATGGAGCGCCGTTGCGGCAGTGGTGAGTTTCAGTTCACTGAATGACACCTCCCGCTGTTCGGCAATGGCGCGGGCTACGGCCAGCGCAGCCTCGCCCTTAACGCCGTCACGCAGGGTGTTTACTGCGTCGCTGACGTCGTCCTTACCGCTCAGGTTGCGTACCAACTGGACAGGTGAACTGCTGTGCCGCATGCGCTGCAGGCGGGCTTCCGCCCGGTCCTGAGTTTCGGCTGTAAAAACTTCCGCCCGGCTCCCGCTCTGCGCTAGCGTGTTCATCATCTGCGCGGTGATGTCGCGGCTGTTAAGCGCGGCCAGTACCGCGCCTGACTCATTGTCCCGCCCGCCCGGTGCGGCCACGTAGCCGTGGGTGACATACAGCGGCCGGTCGACCGGCAGCGTCAGGGTTTTACCGTCACGCTGCACCTCAATACTTGCCGGTGTGATTGCCGTGACCTGCAGGCGGTCTTTTGCCTTAAGCCCGGTGGAACGGTCTGCGGCCACGGCCAGCAGTTTTTCCCCCTCGCTGATATTCAGTTGCTCGCTGTTGTAGAGCCGCCAGTCCGCCGTGAGGCTGCTGATTTTGTGGCGGGACAGCACGCCGTCACCGTCCACCAGTGACAGCATGCGCGTGTCCTCATGGACGCGGTCAATCACATAATGCTTCACCTCTCTGGCATCGCTGCGATCTTCCAGTACCTGCCCGGCGCGGTATGAGCCGGGCTGGCGGCGGGTTTTACTGTCCAGCCAAACCGGCGTGCGGGCTTCCACGGTGACACCGTCACGCTCAAGCTGGCCTGCGTTCTGCAGCGCATCCCGAATGAGGCCGGTCAGGTGTTTCTGCTCGCGCTGGCCCAGCACCACCGCTGTGACCGGTTCGCTGCCAGCGCTAAGTTCAGCGTAACGGTTGGCAAGCGCCTCATAGCGCACCCGTTTGTCCGGCAGGCTGATAACAGCTGTCTCCAGCCCGGGGGCCGGTTCAGTACGTCGGCTGCGCTTCACCCCTGCGGCTTCCAGCACCGACATGGCATTGCCGTTTGCCTGGCGGCCGGCGCTGTCGAGAAAGACCAGCTGCGCGCCCTGCGCCCGGGCCTCGCCGGCAAGAATAAGGGTTTCCTTAAGCCCGAGTTTTTCAGCACCCTCAATAACCAGCGTGCTCTGCGGTTTCAGGGAAAAATCCCCACTCAGTACCTGCTGCCGGCTGATTAACCGCTCCTTAAGTGTGTCCGAACGGGCAAGGGACGTAGCGCGCTCTGCGGAGCTCGCCAGTACTTTCACTTCACGGCCGTGGGCGGTGGAAAGGGCTGTCACCTGTTCGGCCAGTTCCCGGATACCTGCCACGCCAGCGGGCGCGTTCATCAGGACCAGCGCGTCCTTTTCCACCGGCTCAAGGGCAGACGGCGCATAAGTTTCCGGGCGCGTGAAGCTCACCACACGGCCCTCTTTCAGCAGCTCCTGGCTGACCGCCTGCAGGGATAGCTCATCGAGCAGGTGGATGCGGGAGGTGAACACCCCTTTTTCGCTGTCCAGCGGCACGATAAGCCCGTCCTTCAGTGACGCATCGATGGCCAGGCGCAGCTCCTTCATGTCGGGCAGCTTTTCACTGAATTCCGTGGCGGTGAGCATCAGCTCGCCCCAGGTAAAACGGGTCTTGCTGTCGCTCAACTGGGAAACCGCCATCCTGACGGCGTCAGTGACCTCCGGGCGGGGCTCAGGCTCTTTCCCTGCCGGCTTTCCATGAAGCGGTTCGGGTTGCTCAGGCATGCTGATTTCCGGGCCGGGATCTGCTTTCTCCGGCTGTACCGATTGTTCACGATCAGTCCGTTCATAGACTGCCGGCTCGTCACGCACCGTCGCCGGTTCAGGTTTTTCTTTCCCGGCGTTACCCTTTTCAGGCATGCTGATTTCCGGGCCGGGATCTGCTTTCTCCGGCTGTACCGATTGTTCACGGTCAGTCCGTTCAGAGACTGCCGGCACGTCGCGCACCGTCGCCGCTTCAGGTTTTTCTTTCCCGGCGTTACCCTTTTCAGGAAGGCTGGTTTGCGGAACGGCATCCTTTTTTTCCGGTGCGACTGGGCCTTCCGCCTGAGTTAACGCAGGTTCCGCCGCGCCGTCCTTCTCAGGGGAGCGCAGGCTGTTCTGATATTCCTGCATATCCCAGCCGAGATCTTTCATCTGGCCGAGCCAACGCTCACGCAGGCGCAGCCGGGACGGATCGACTTTGGCCTGGCGCGTGTCCTTTGCGGCCACATCCCGGCTGCGTAGGGTGGCCTCAGCGCCCACAGCGCCTTCAATCTCCTTGCCACGGGAAGAAAACTCTTCGCGCACCACTTCCGGCACGCCTTTGATTTCCCACAGGCCGTTTTTCCCGACGCTCTCCACTTTATGGCCCAGCGCTTCCACCTGCTCGCGCAGCGCCTGGCGATAAATCTTGCCGAGCGTGACCTGCATCTTCATTACCGTCTCAATAAAACCGGCACCGTGAATGTAGTCCGTGGCGAGCGCCTTCCACTTGCCGTTTGACTCCGTCATATTGGCGACCAGCAGGTGCGTGTGCAGCTGCGGATCGAGATTACGCGAGGTGTCATGGGTGAACGCCGCGGCCACCATTTTGCCGGTCGGTACGATGGAGGTGACGCCATCTTTTGTGTCGCGGGCGGATATCAGCTTTTCAACATAGCCAGCCGCCACCCGGACCGCGTGGTTATGCGCGTCCAGCAGTGCTTTGTCGTTGCCGACAAGAACCAGCAGCGAGACGCTTTTGGGCGCTGAAAAAGTCAGGTCATGGCCCGGGCGGTGGACGTGGTTGCCGTTAATCTCCTTACCCAGCCGGGAGCCGTCCGGCAGGCGGCCTTCCAGTATTGCCGTCAGCGCCTCGCCCCTGACCGGACCTTCCAGTCCGAGCTTTTTAGCGCCTTCCCCCATCCACAGACTTTGCAGGTTGCCGAGGAAGTAATAGTTATCAGCATTGCTGTAATACTGTGCGGCCCCGCCTGCAGAGGCCACCGGTGCGACTGACATCATCGTTCGTATTCTCCGTCGTCGTGTTCAAAATCATGGTCATACGCGTCCCACGGACCCGGATCGCCCTGCTCGCGGTGGCGCAGAATGTTTTCTTCTTCCTGGGCCATGCGGTGACCGGCACGGCCGTTTGCCGGCACGCTGTGTTCATCCGGCGTGTTGCCGGTCGTGGTGAGCTGCAGGCCACCGTCCGGCAGTTGCGTGACGGTCATATCGAGGTTCATTGTTTCACCGCCTTCCTGCGGTGCATCTTCTTCGCTGTTCTGGTTATCTGACTGGCGGACACGGCGCTGCAGCATTTCCAGCGCGCTACCGGTCACGACACCACGAGAGGCCGCCGGTAGCGGGCGGGAAGAAATGCCAGGTTTTATAGCGTCCACGGCGGGTGCCGGAGGCGTGGTTGCCGGGCGAAGGGAAACCACATTGTCTGAACGCTGCGGGACGGTTGACCGGGCTGGTTCTGCGGTCTTACCTTCCTGCGGTGCGGGTACAGTTCTGGCTGCGCTTTGCTGAGCCACGGGTGCTGAATCTGAGACCTGCGACGCCAGTGCAGGCTCAGCGGTTGCCTGTTCAGGTGCGGCCGGTTTGTCTGTTGTCTGCGCGGCGGCTTTTTTCTCCGGTCGGGGCTGTACCGCTTGCGCGGCAGGTTTCGCCGCTTCAGGCACTATTTCCGGTGACGGCGTGACCTGCTGGCCTTCCAGCACTTCGTCCCCGGTCGGGAATTTCAGGCCGGCTGCCGCTGCGGTGCGCTCGTTCTCCCGGATGACCTTCTCCAGCTCCGGGCTCAACGCATCGCGGATATTGCGTTCCATCAGACCGGCGTTGCGCTTCTTCTGAGGCCGGTACTTCAGGCCGAGGCGCACCACCGGGTATTCCCCCGGCAGCCGCACATAAAAGTTGAGGTTCGGCAGGCGCATGATTTGTTCGTAATCGACGACCGGCTGGTTCACCTTGTCTTTGCCGATCGAGATACCATCACGTACCTGGTCCAGACCGTAGCTGTTCTGCTCGCGGGCTTCCTTGCGGCGCTGGTTACCTAAATCTTCTTCAACCACTTTTGCCATTTCCGCGCTGGGAGAGCGGCCGTACATGCGGGTGTTTAAAAGGTCAAAGATACTTCTGGCCATTTCGCGACCATAGACGTGGGTGAGCTGCGCCATGTTCTGGATACCGATGACGAAACAACCGCCGAATTTACGCGCTTCAGCCAGAGTTTCCGCAAATTCAGGAATACGCTGCAGGCTGGTTTTCTCATCGATGATGAACCAGACACGTCGCTCGCTGTTCTCGCCCATGCTCTGCAGCAGCAGCGTGGTCATGGAAAGCCACATCGATATCAGCGGCCGCACGCTTTTGCGGTGTCGGGCTTGAGTGGAGATAAAAAGCCAGCTGTTGTCGTAGCGCCCGCTTGTCATCCACTCGCGGATAGTGAACGGCGGCTTCGTGCCGTCATCCAGCCCCTGCAGGTAACGTAGCGCTTTGGCGTAGTTGGTGACCACCGAGCGGATAGAGATGGCCGTTTTTTCGATTTTCTCTTCCACCAGGTTGGCAGAAGGTGTGTTAGCCAGGTATTCACGCAGACTTTTCATCGAGAGCGACAGCAGCGTCATCAGGAACTTTTCAATGCTTCGCTCCGGGTCGACTGACATGCGGATGGCCAGATCCGAAAAGATGGTGCGGGAGCTGGATACCCAGAACGGGTCGGAGTCGCCTTCGACCGGAATAAGGCTTGCCGCCAGGTTCTCGTAATCCACCGTATCAATGCATTCTCCCCACATCTGCCAGTTCGCGCAGCGCTCGTCGTGGGAGTTCAGGATAATGTCGGTCTGCGGGTTATAGTGAGTTTCGGTGAAGGTACAACCGGAGTCGTAGATGATTGCCCGGTCGCCGCGTTTACGTATGTGATCCAGCAGCCATCGGATAAGCGTCGACTTCCCGACGCCAATGGTGCCATGTATCAGAAAATTCATGACCTCGGCCCGCTTAACCATATGCAGGTCACCCACTCGCAGATCGGAAAGCTCACCGTTCTGGCGCAGAAGTTTGTTCACTTCAGCTGGCTTGTCGGTGAGCTGCATCCCCGAAATGTATTCGTCTTCACTTTCCCTGCGCCCGATGCGCGTAATAAACCAGGTAACCGCGAAAAATACACACAGACAGAAGATGCCACTTGCCGTAGCGGCCATTTTAATATTTGCGGCAAAGCGCTCCCCCATTACCGTCATATACGGATCTGTGAGCATCTGTTGAAGCGTCATTTTAAGCGTCAGCGTGCGATTTGCCGGCGCGTAGAAATAATGGATGTCGTAAAACCTGCCGTTCCCGGCTGGCATAAGATCCGCGAAAGTGGAATTCATATTTGCGAACCAATACCACGCCCCATTTTCAAGCAGCTCTTGCGGGGTTTTGAGCAGAAAAATAATGGCACCTAGCCCGATGAACAGCATGAGTACCCAGAAGCCAATCCAGTTGTTGACCTGAAGAAACATGCGCCACCGGTAGGCGGTCATCTGACCGCCCTGGGTAAGGTATTTACCTGAAAAGCTCATAGAGGTTATCCGGCCGTAGTGTTGCCGCCCGGCAACCCGGACAGCGTGAGGTTTTATAAAACAGGCGCTCGCCGCAGACAGGACAGCACGAAGCGCGCTGTCCTGTGAGGAAGCGAAATGTCACCTTGTATACAGAAAGCACAGACGCACCCCGGCCAGTGTGGAATACCAGCAGGTTTTGGGGTCAGATCTGCAAGAAGTGGCGGGATGCCACGAGGGAGTTATGTCAGAGGATGCCAGCTACAGATTTTGCCAACTGCGCTTCAAGAACCGGTTTCGCCTCTTCAAACTTCAGGTTAACTTTGTTGGCATTAGATACGACGCGGGTCTGGTACTTCAGGCGCTTGCCCTGCTCCGTACTGGTCTGCAATTTCATACCGGAGCTGCCCTGCTTCAGCGCTGCCACGTTGTCTGTGGTCACCTCCACCCGACTGCGCTCCGAGATCTGCAGGTCAGTGACCATCGTATAGTTGGTGTCTTCCACCATTGCGTCAGCGGCCAGACCTATCAGCCCGGAGGCCAGGCCCACGCCCAACGTAGCACCGGCAGAGGTACTATTATACGCCGTGATACCGGCACCGAGCGCAGCGCCAGTCACTGCCCCTTCATAGCCACTACTAAGTAAGCCCTGTGCCTGGCGCAGGTCCATTTTTTCAGCTTTCAGCACGTTTGCCTGCACCCAGTAATAGGCCTCATCCGGCGATGCGGTAACACGATACCCTTTAGCTGTCAGGTCTTTTGCTAAAATAGCCTGCAGGTCACTCATATCCTTATCTGAAGTATTGCGCACCTGCAGATATACCGTTCTTTCTGATGACGGCTCCAGCCAGATGGTTTCGCTCATCTGGGTTTTCACGTCCAGATTCCTTTTTTTAACCGCAGTGGACATAGCTCCACATCCGCAAAGCAAAACGACAGACAGGGTTACTCCGACAGCTGCCAGCTTATTTTTTTTCATGAAATTTACCTGTAAAAAAGGGGAGCATTGCTCCCCAAGGGTTGGATGAAAATCTTAATATCCGCGATGCGGATCGAAGGATGAATGGTAGGCAGAGGGGTCATTAAAGTTTGTTCCCCATGTATTTCCGTTAATATCCAGTCCGGAAGCACCACCTATCATTGGTAAGCCATTCGCTGGATTCAAATACAGTGACACTGGGTGACCGTTATCTGCTGTAAAGGCAGTAAACGTATCAAGCCCCTCCATCTTACTTGGTGATATCTCTACTAAGTTAACTGATCTGCTAAGAGCTCTTGCATTAAAATCAGCTATTTCATTTGGAGTCATTTGGGACATGCGCCCCCTTTCTACTTTATACATGGCACCTGTATCTTTATCCCGGACAATCAACTTACGTACCGTCAGGTCCGTTCTTCCGAAATACATCACAAGATAACTGGCCAGCATAGTAAGCGCCAGGCCCACATAGAGGATACCTGTTTTGTTCCAACAAGTGATTACTACAAACGTAATAATGAGAATACAAAAGCCGAAACAAATAGCCGCTCTTTTGGTTAACTCAACGGTCTTTGCTTCCACTTTGAAAATTAGATAGAACAAAGGAGAGGCAAATATAAACCCAACGACATATATCAATAGAAAGGCTAACCAGTCCTCGCCTTTATACACTGCAGAATTGGGTATTAAATCGTGAATTAAAGGCACCCCAAAAAACATCAATAAAAGTGGTGCATATAGTATTGATGTAGCGGCTTTACGTTTCATAGTTCACCTACCCATGTTTTCTTCTTAAGTCAGCTAGCTGTTCTTCGAGCTCTTTCTTTTTGTCGCTATCAATGACAGGCATTTGCTGGTCTATTTCCGCTGCTTTACGTCCTTCAGCAAATTTGCTACTGGCATTATCCATTTCTCCTTTCATATTATCACTGGATGTACGGACAGTGGATTGATTTTTATTAATATCGGCAGCAGAACTGTGGATATTTTGCTCGTTTGCAGATCTTTGTGCTGCCACACGCTCCGCAATTCTGTTTTGAGCACTAAAGTCCGCTTCGGCATGTTCTTTTAACGCATCCTGGTTGCGTTGGAAATCGGCTTTCATATCTCCCTGACTGGTATGCTCTGAGCTTCCTGCATTTATGACCGATGTATGATGGGCAGGCTTGCCCGTAGCCTTCGAGAAAGGCTCTGTTCCACTCATTGAAACATTGCGGTCCATCGCCTGATGGCCATATGAATGAGACGAGTTGTTTTCTGCGTTAACTCTTCCATCATGTTGGTCAGCGCTTCCAGGGATGCTATGTACTCCCGAACTGTTGAGCGTAGTTGAGGAATTCACCTCACCGCGCTGAGAGTCACTTGTTAAACTGCGAAGGCTTCCCTCTCCATCTGTCGGGCTGTTTTTTGCTACTGAATAGCTTGCGCTTGAAACACCATTTGACAGCGTTCTTATAGAACCCGCTGCCTCTCCAGCATTAAAAGAATTGTGATCTGCCCCGTCCTTAAGGTCCGTTTGAGCTTGCTTGTAATCTCCCATAATTTCAGGTTTAAGCCGCTCCTCGACAAATTCAACGGCTGCTTCCCGTGCAGACGGCGCACTTGTAAGGATCTGCTGAGCCTTATCGCCATATTTGTCAGATGCCCAGTTAACAAATTCCTGATTGTAATTGGTATCAAGGCTTGCGCTTTGGCTTTGAGCGAGAGTGGCCATACGGCTGAACTCATCACTTTGAGTAGAACTTGAAGTGAATTGCTGGTACTGACTCTTGGCGTCATTAAGGGTCGCGGCAAACTGTTCAACGTTACTTGTACCTGCATTGTCAGTATGGTTGCCAGCATCACTTACGCGACTACTGGTGACCATGTCCATTCCTTGTCGGAAGTCCTGAACCGCCTGGCTATTCTTATCATGTCGCATATCTGTGCCGTGGCTATTTGCATCCTGAATCCCTCGTGAGCTTCCTGTTGCGTGGCGCATTTCTGCTGCGCCATATACTTCAGCACCTGCTTTCACGACACCGAGGTTGATCCCACCGCCGACACTACCTTTCACTCCTCCGGTCGCACTGCCCTGGTTAGTTATATCCATCAGCTGGTTATACGCTTCTTGGGTAGAAATATTATTAGCTTTTGCATAACTTTCAGCAGCGGATAGCATCTTGGTTGCCCCAAGGGTGGCATTAGTTGCCTGACTGTTATCGCTTCCCTGGATCAGGCTGTCACTGCTTCCAGACTGACGCGCCACCTGTGATAGCTGAGACCAACCACTGGTAACGCTGTGGTTGTATCCATCCAAAGCAGTCTGCGCCTGAACCTGCGAATGTCGCGCCTGTTCCTGGAAGCCGCTGCTGGCAAGCTGACTCAGTCGCATGTTTACCGGCAGATTGGACATTGCCCCCGCGCTGTCGATAACGTTCTGACCACCGGCTGTCACGGTATGCGTGGAGCCGTTATCCGCCTGCCACGTCTGCTGCCCCTGTCGTTGCATCAGATTGGTGTCCATCTTGTTCTGACTGACGTTATCCATCGACATGTTGTTAAATGACCAGTTTCCGTCCGCTGTGGTGGATGCCTGCCCGGCCGAGCCGAACGCCATCGAGCTGAACACGTTGCCGGCCACCTGCGAGCCCACCGAAGCCGCGCCTTTGGTCAGGTAAAACGACAACACCGGTATGGAAAGCGACAAATAACCTGCCAGGTTCGCCACGTCCGAATGCTGGAGCGCAACCTGATCGCTATTCGACAATACCAGTGGGGTTCCACCTGTCTGGGTTTGTAGCCAGAATGTGGAGGCGAAATTCAGAATGGCGAACATTACGGGCCACATCTGAAAGTAGAGGAAACCACAGATATACAGTTTCAGCGTGGTAAGACCAAACAGCGAGTGGTTTGCTGCAGCCAGCGCAATGACCAGTGGAAACAAGCAAACCAGTATCAGCATTAGCAACGACTGTGCAAACGGTAAGGTACGCGTTGCCAGAACATTTCCCGCAGCCCAGCTGAGGCGCTGCTTTGTTGCCGAGCTTTCTGTCGCCAGGTTCAGTAGGTTTGCCGTATCGGATGATCGGGCTGCGAAGCCCTTAACGCCCTGCTTTATGGCAGCATTAGTAATATTGTTTTTCATGATCTGTGACGCGCTCATCCCACCGGCATAAAAATAGCCGTAGCTCTCGCCCATCGCATTCGCCAGTAACGTCGTCCCATTCATACGGTTGCCAAACACTTTCTGTGCAAGCCAGGTAAACGTGTTACTGCCTGGCTGCGCGTCGGTATTAGCAAGCGTGCGAATTTCTGTCGCTGCCTGCTGGCAGGTCAGAAACTCCCGTGTTGAAGAGCTAGTTTTGTAAATCCCCCTTAACGGGCTTGGCTGACTGGTGATCAGTCCAAGAGGATCAGTACTGTTCAGTAATTCATGCACAGTGTATTTATGATTAAGCAGGATATCGCCGACTACACAGTTTTCGACGTAGTCCGGAAGCATTTGTGCCAGCTCCGGATTCTGCGTCCTGAAATCACTGGTTTCAGCCACGATCTGCGAGCCGAACAGCATACCGCTCTTTGTGTACGTAACGGAGTCCGGGCGAGCCATCACGTAGTCATACATTTGCGCCATGCTGAAGCCGATGCCTGTTGATAATGAGGCAATGGCCGCCAGGCCGACCGGGACATTATCTACTTCATAAACCGCAGCGCGATCTGTGATATCGATTATCTGTACTGACCTCTTAGGCACGAGCAGTACCGATGTGAGCAGCATAAAAATTGCCAGCCACTGAATAAAAACAAGCGGGTTACGCCCTTTTATAAATGAGGCCAGTACTGCCAGAACAGAAAACGTACCCGCTATTCTCAACAGCGTATGCCACGTGCTTGTACCGAGAATGGTTACGACGGCGTTAAAGGCCTGACGCCACATATCACCGCCGTAAATGGTATATACCTCAAGCATCAGGGGTTCCCCCAGTGATAATTACTTTGATATGAGCCGGATACAATCGTAGAAACCTGCTGCTGCAGGTACTGCATATTCCGATCGATACCATCCAGCGCGTTCTGGTCTGCTGCTGACTGCAGCTTCATATCCGCGAGTAGCCCCTGAGCGTGTATAACGTTGTCGCGAAGTTTCGCGGCAGCCTGCTCGGGAAAGTTCTTACCTGCCAGCGACATGCTGGCCTGTTTGACCAGTTCCTGCAGGTACTGGATCATCAGGTCCTGCGCTATAAAATCAGAAACCTGAATTAAGTATGTTGCGCTCATACCCATGCTCTGTGCGTTTGTCAGGTATTTGAGAACCGGCACGGAAGTTGTGTTGATGAAGCCCTTTTCCTGCTCCGTTAGCGGCGTATCTGCCGTCAGCTTGTTCTGGATAGAGAGCATGAGGTTTTTAACCAGCGTCACCAGTCCATTACCTTCACTAATGGTCACGCTGGTTACCACCGGCCCCAGACAAAGCGTATCCTCATCACAGCCGTATATTTTTGCAGTGCCCCCGCGCATCAGAACCTTAACTAAATCCCGGTTGTCGACGAGCGGAGTGAGAATGGTGACGTCACCGTTTTTGTTGAAGATGATTGAGCCAACGGTACTCATCACCAGTTCTTTTAGCTGACGGTTGCCGTCAAACAGGCGGTTTCGACCCAGCGCATCCCAGATCAGGTTTTTATTTTTCAGCACCTGGTCCTTTTGATCATCACCGGCCCGGCTGGTAACGTTGTTACTTTGCCCCCCCACCGTACATCCCTGCCGGGATGCCGCCCAGTCGGCAAACATGTTCGTTTCGCCGGCGATGTCCTGACAGATTTTTTGCTGGGAAACCTGAGTCACCGGCCATAATCCCCCGATGATCCCTTGCGCCGCCTGACAGGAGCTCATATTGCTTGAGTTAACATCACTCGCCAGTTTTTGAAGAAAGTCTTTCGCCTGCTTAAGCTCGGGCACCATAGTTTGTAACGCCAGGTCGAATGCATACCCCTGAGCGTTACTCATGATCTGCTTAACAAAGCGTTGTATTTCTTCGCCAGATATCATGCTGAAAGAGCCGAGATAAGCATCGATGCCGCCACATCCGGCGTTCAGGGAAGGCAACTGCATAGAGATAAGTTGAACGTTCCTGACGGGGTTACGCAGATACACCGAGCCGCCGGTAAAATAGCCCGCAGCCTGCCCCTGCCAGGCCTGCGCCTGGGAGACATTTCCGCTGTAACCGAGACTGCCAAAAAAACCGTTCAGGTCGCCATTCACATCAGCCTGTGCCGAAATCATAGTGAGGCCTGACAGGAAAACCGCGCCTGCCACTACAAGCGATTTAATCAATTTTCAGTCTCCATAAGCGAAGGCCTGAGCGCATGGCGTATACCGTAATGACACAGTCCTGCCACAGCGAAACCCGTCATTAAGCACAGCAGTGTCAGTGATGGTAGTTCACGGTTCAGAGCGAATAACAGGCGGGCACTTTCGGTGAGCCCTCCCGGGTCACGCAGGGTTAACCCGGCGATAAAGTTGTAAAGCGCGGCGGCCAACAGGAATGCAATGGCGTATAACAGGCAGGCGCGCTCGATGCGCGAAAATGCGCAAGACTCATTTTTCATAACGTGTCCTTGAGGGCTTACTGGGGAGTAACGAGGTTGTTCGCAGGTAAAGCAGGTATTTGCTGGGGAGTGATATTATCCAGATCAGCCAGAATTAAACTGGCGTAGCGACTTTCAAGCGCCGGAATTTCCATAACACCTTGTGTCAGCGGATATGCCCGGAGCGTGTTCACATTGACCAGGAAAGCCGTCGGCGTTGCAATCGGCAGCCCGTTTCCAAAAAACGTGACTATCTCATCAGCAATCGGTGCCGCAGGATCGGTCTTACGTGGAACCAATGGTGTCGGAAAGGATGTATCGCCCCCGCCATCAAGCGTATACGGGTAAACACGAATATGATGCTGATCGGCCCATGACTTCAGCACTGGATCGAACTTTGCGCTGTACTGACAATGCGCCTGCATGAAAAGCACTACAGCATAATCTTTCATATTCACCTGCCGACCGTCCGGCAGAACCATCTGACTGCCGTTACGTTCCTCACCCTGCTCGGTATGCTCGTTTTTCACTGCAGGGACCGCTTTGGCCGCATCCATTGCGCGGATATCATCCCGGACGCTGGCGCATGCGAGAGTTGGTAGCAGCATTATCAATGCAGTTAGGGTTAAGCGGTTCACACTACCTCCCGTTTCTGCCGGCGAGTACGGATGTGCGGCTTCAGAATGTCATACAACAAAAACAGCACAGCCATGATCCAGAGACTGTATCCACACCATTTCAGCAGATCCTGAGTAAACAGTACCGAGACATCCAGCAGCTCGCTCAGACATTTTGCTACCATGCCCCAGAAAAAAAGAGCAACGAGTCGATTAATTTGCATAAGAAATCCCTTCAGGAGTTAGGTTTAAAGCCATTCGCAACGTTTAAAAATCTTTTGGAAAGGTCATCCTGCGTCATAAATCCGTAGGACAATGCGCGGAAGCCCTTGCTTTTCGGATCAACGAGGAAAAGCGCAGGGAAATGAGTAATACCCATCGCCTGTGCCTGCCCCGAGTCCGGTCTGCTTTGCGGAACGGAGGCAGCAACCTGACCGTCTACTGAGACCGGTATTAGCGAAATACTGTTGTTTTTTGCAAAATCAGCCACCACGCCAGCCATCTGTACATCAACGGGGTCACCTCCCCTGTAGAAGTAGAAGAGACCGTACTGTTGAGACAACTGTGCCACAGCGTTTTGCTGTGCCTGCTGATCCCGCGTTTGGACAAAAGGCGCCATGCTGTTGTAATGCGGGTATTCAAGGTTGTAATCGAGGTCGGGATGCGCAAGCTGCGCGGCCGCGAAACTCTGGCTGAACATTGAGCCGCGGTCGGTCCAGAACTTCTGCCAGCGCAGGAACGTTGCCGTATTTTCTCTGGTGGGATAGAGGATGGCGCGGTTAAGCGCCTCCAGTGTGTATCCCCGCAGGACTTTAGCCTGTTCAACAGCGGACATTTTGCTGAGGTCTGGCACCTGTTTCGTCGAAGGCGGAGCCTCCTCTGGCTTAGGTGGGTATTTTTTTACCGGTTCGTTATACCAGTGCCAGCCAGTAAAGGGAGTCGGATTAAGAACGATTTCCTCCTCACCGAGAGCTGTCCCTGACATTACCAGGAGTAAGCACAGGATAAGCCGCCTCATTTTGCTTGCCCCCCTTGCTGCTGATTTACCTGAGCCGCAATGCGATCCTTAATTTGCTTTACCATCACATCGGTCTGGGGGATTTTCTGGTTCTTCATCAGGTCCTCATAAAAATCTGAGAAGTTGATAAGGTCGAAATCGATGCTCTGCAGTTCAGGCACCGTTATCCCCCTGCAGTTAGGGTTATCACCGCTGCCGAATCCTACATGGAGCTGATCCCGTCGCCCCTGCTCCTGAATAATGCGCGCCAGCTTGCCCTGGAAAACGCAGTAAACCATGCTCTTCTGAAGGCATACGCCAAGCGCTTTATGATCGCATTTCTCTCCAATACTGACCGTCACTTTCTTGGCTTTCGCTTTGCCCAGCGCCAGTTCTTCGCTGTTACACTGCTGAAGGCCAGCATCTGAGCCCCAGCCGCTGTCTTTACAACAGTTTGAGAATCCCGCCACGGCTTTGCGGCAGCTCATCACGTCACCGGTAAACGCACGTACATTTATCTGGTCTTCCTTCACGTCTTCAGCAGCAGACGCCAGACCTGCCAGTTTCGCTACTGCGGTGTCGAAACCATTATCCCCTGCGCCGTCGGTTTCAGTGCAGTCACCTGATTTGCAGAAATAGGTTCCCCCACAGACAAGCCCCGATGAAGACCACACTTTCTGGCACTCATAGCTGACAGTCTCATGTTCACAGTAGCTACCATTTTTTTTCTGGCAGGTTGTACCGTTCACGGTGCAGGCGGGGTTTTGCATCAAAGTACCGCACGTCCCGTTTGAGCCTGACGGGACCAGATACTGATCGGTGTATTGCCAGCAGTCACTGGTTACCTGGTAAGTGTTGCCATCGACCGTGACCGGTCGGCTACCTCCAGGCGAAGTGCAGACAGAGCCAGTCTTAACCGCTTTTTCTTTATTGACAGAACACGCTTCAGACCAGCCAACAGAGGGTTTAAAATCCATTTTTGTGGTGGTCACGTTGAGAATGAGGACTATATCAGCTTCATTTAATAAATCTTCCGTAGCCCTTTCCGTATGTCCATTACATAAATCCATACAGAAACTGGTTGAGGTGAATACCTGCCCCTCCTCAACATTCCCACTTAAATTCAAAGGTATGTTTTCATTTCGACGAATCTTGATTCTCGTATTAATGAAAGAACCTGTCATACCCGTCTGGTTTATAGCGTTATCGTTACTTCCGAAATAAAGCTGGGCCTTGGTTACTACCATGCTTTTTGGAATAGTGACATGCATACGACGATCTCCTGTCGTTACCTTCACCCTGATCTCTTCACTAATTACGATGGGCTCGCTCATGGCACCGCCAGGAACGCCGCTACGTGTACAGCTCTGTTCAATCCAGACATCACGCTCACAGATGAACTTCTCAAACGTGGATTTGGATACAGTCGTTTCCTTACACTGCTGAGCTGTATCGTTGAGCACACCATCTGCTGTACTTTCAGCGTTTTTTCCGATGGTAATGTATGGCGCATTGGGATCGATAACCGGCGCAGGGTTTTTGGTGCCTGCGTCGATGACCGCCTGGCCTGCAGCGCTACCCTGCAGAGCCCCCTGCCCCTTACCTGCCAACCCGCCATCCCCCCCTGTGACGCCACCGTACCAGTCAGCTTGCGGGGGAGAAGAGGTATATCCAGGCAGAGCGCCGGATACAGTATCTGCGTTTTTAAGGCTACCGGCGCTTTGCTTGCTTCCCTTGCCAAAGCTTGCGCCGGCGTTAAACGCGTCCTGGTTTGCGTCTGCATGCACAAAGGCACTGACTAACACTAATGCTATTCCGAACCATTTCATTGTTCTGCTCCCAACAGCTTACGGGCTGCGGATGCGCAGTCTCCCTCCTGCGCAACTCGCTCAAGCGCCTGCTGTAAAGGTAAGCTTCCCCGAATCACGTCAAAGTGGCCCGGACACGTGACCACCAGGGCAGGAACAGCCGTTACTCCATAATCGCTGAACAGCGTGGGATCGACCTGTACACCGAGGCTGTTATCAATTTTGCTGAGCTCAAACATTGCCGCCGCCGTTTTACGCATATCGTTATTAACCAGTCCACGTATGGTTGCAGGGATATGATAACGCTGAGCATCCTTCAGCATCGGCACCAGGCCTTCCCGTGGTATAGCGAGGCTGACGAAATAAACCGCCTGCAGAGGCTTGCGGCTCTCATCAGCCACCGCGCCGTCGGTTGCCATCTGCTGCTGAGACTGGCTGATTCGGTACTGCTGCGCTGGCGGTAACTGAATATTTTGCCCGGTCAGTGAATCCTTAAAAGACTGCAATTCATCCTGCTGCCGTTTCATCCATGCCCGGTCGCTGGCAGACACATCATTCTGCGCACTGGCCTGGACTGACATGGAAAAAAGCAGCCCGCCCAGGGTGAGCGTCCGTAAAATGCTTATTTTCATAACAGAGCCTCAGAGATAGACGCAGTTACGTTTGCGCCAGAGGAGATAACCGAAATTTTTCTTTGACTGCGGAGAGTTATGGGGCGTACCCCAAAGCTGGGTGCTTGCGCCGAACGGATGACAGCTTGTCGTTTCCGGATACATGTTGACCATCTGATAGCGCCAGCGCTCTTTAGGTACTATTGGCGACGGATACTCGTAACAGACAGCGTAATCAGCCCCGACAGTATTCATGACCAAGCCTTCGCGGTGCAGCTTAAAGGCCATGCGTTCGCTGACCAGCAGTGAGGATTCCAAAGGAGAAAATTCACCGCTCGTATAGCCTGTAAAGGGGTACATGGAGCCCTGACTACCTGCGCACCAGAACAACGGTGAAAGCGGCAGACCGGCCGTGCTTGCTGCCGCGTCTGCCGCACACGCTGCCTGAGCGATGAGGTTGCCAAACAGAGCCGCTTCAGGATTAATAATCATGGACAATGTGCTGTCATTCCACATGGGATCAACCTCAGAGAGATAGGCGATATCCATGTCACCCTGCTGAAAGCAACCCATACTGGTCATGATATTGAGCCAGTAGATCAGTGGGTACTTGTACCAGTGCACGTGGTAGAACGCGCCAGCTGCGGGCCGGTCACTTTGCCCGGCTGTGCCGGTGCCTGTGCGGCCGAGGTTGATTTTGAACCCCCCCATATTGACCATCACGCCCGGCTCCCGCGTCACATCCGTCATTGCCGTAGGTTCCCAGTAGCCGATGGCCAGCCCAACCCGGTAGAAAATGCCGTAAGGGCATATCTGAATCGGCATGGAAGGATTAGTCGTATCCGGAGCAGGTCCGGATGCCAGTTGAGCGTTCCCAAGAGACATAGGGAAAAGGCATTTCCAGCAGACGTCGCTGATAGGGTTCACCCATCGGCCATCGCCTGCATTACTGCCATTACTGGCCAATGCTTGCGGGCCAGCCCCGAGCCCGACGCCAAGAGAGACAAACAGGAGAATCAGATTCAGCAGACGCCTCATATTTTCTCCCGGACTGGGCAAAGCCAAACGCATACCGGCCCTTCTTCTGTATCGTGGATCGAACCAATAAACCACCCATCACCAGCAGGTTTAAAAGGAACCCAGCCGTTAATATCTGCTTCACCTTTGTAGTATGAAGCACAGACACTTTCATTCGCCTCGTTTTCAAAAAAACTGAATTTCCAGGTGAGCTGGTTTTGGGTTGTCCAGGCTTCAAAGGAAATATTCATTTTCTCATTAAAAAAACAAGGATGCGTCCAGTAACCGTATTTATCACGAACAACCGGCAACTCTCTGATGACATCTGCTGAAATCATTTGGTTTCCTCGTATAGCAAAGCCACAGCCACTTTATCCAGTGGGCGGCGTCAAATAAGCGCGGGCAATGAAAGTTAGCGGTTCGCCGCCTCCAGGATAATTTGCTCGCGTTCTTTCTTATTCAGGCGGAACAGCGCGAGAACAGAAGCGCGTATAATTACCGGGCGTGTATACAAAGGGTTTTCAGTTAGAATTTCCTCGATCTGATTTATTGCATCATTATCAAATCGCGTTGAGGTTATAATCTCTTTTTTGGCCCTTTTTCTGTCGGGGTCTTTTCTCATTGGTGTAACCTTCTTGATAAATTAGAAAACCAGTCCTCCTGAAGGCTGAGGCGGAGCGCAGCGAAGTGAGCACCGAACATCCTTCAGGAGGACTGGTTGATTTTTTAAGATATGAGAAGTGGAAGAAGGCTGCCTTCAAGACCTGTTGACGTTCATAAAGGCGTATCCGCAATCCTGCTCATACCAGCAACCTGTTTGTTTTCCTGAGCTAATATGCTCTGCGGTTTTTCGTATCATTTCACTCAAACCATACGGCTCTGCTTTTCGAGTCTGCATGATTATTGCAATATAACTTTGACCACTACCCAGAAAACCAGCGTATTCACGACCTAAAAACCGTTGATGAGCATCATGAAGTTTTTCATTACTTGCAAATGTCTCTTTGTTTTTTTCCCTAACTTCAACCTCATACAACATGCCAGTGTCAGGAATTACTACCCCTCTTTTAACAAAACCTTCAGGACCGATTGCTGCAAGGCTCACTCTATCCTGAAGGCTATTTAGCAGAGAAGCGAGGTCGTGCGGCTTACAGTTAGATGGAACGCAAATTCTAAATATTGATTCAAAATATTCACGTGAACCCTGTTGTGTCTTGTTTTCCTTTTTTGAGCACGCAATTTTTTCATTTGCAGATATCAAGATTAAGAAACTAGTAAGATGATAAATCAATATTGCAACAGGAATCACAATAACCATAGACCAGGCCAGGCTTGATACGTAGTCTGTAGAGTTTATTTCCACGACCCCATCTCCCTCATTTTATTTTCTATAAGGTTTATAATGTATTCAGGAAAACCTTCATCACGCTCAGCATCAGAACATGACGCCCCTTTTTTTTGCTGGTAATTAGCATATGCCAATGCCACATTGCGGCACTGCCAGCATGCTAACTCGGGGTAGATTGCCTGTAATTTCTTGCCCCGCTCCCTCAATCCGTTATGTTTAACAGGACGGCAGCCGTCTTTCTTTTGTTTCTCTGACATTATTTTTTAACTCCTTTCAGCGCGATTTCTTCGATCTTCAGCGCCCGGTCATCCCGTGTAATTCGAACCGGTGTATGCGTAAAGCCAAATTTTGTGGTCAGCACACCTGCCTGGTCAAAATAGACCCGTTCGTCCAGCGCCTCGCTGGTCTCACGTATATTTCCGTTAACAAGGATGACTTTGAACTCCGTGGTTTTTCCGATTTCGTTTCTTATCCATGCCATCTGATCCGCATTATCACCGTCAATAAAGAACAGAGTTTCGTTATATGGCACACGGTCCAACGGATTCACCCTGTCGCCCTTAAGGGCGATTATTCTTCCGCTCATGTCAGTAATGGTTTCTGCAACGGTAAAGGTCGGGTCAAAAATGAAGGTCCGGTTTTCACTGGCGGCCGTCAGGCCCGGCACCGGCTGGGGTCTTACCGCATTACGTTTAACGCGTTCAATCGCCTCGTTTTTTAACTTGTCCAGCTCACCGCTGTCCTGCATTGCGCTGAGTCGCTGTTGAATGAACTGCAGCATGTCAGGTTCGGAGATCTCAAACATATGCCCCACCGTTCCCAGGTCTTTTGCAGTAAGAGGAAATGCAGCAAGCGTCATTATGAGCACCATAAAGCAGCGAACGTTCATTACTCCTCCCGCATGCGTCTGGCAATATCAGCGCGAATCTCATCAGTAATATTCCTTTGTTCACTGACAACCGCTGGCGCGATAAAGATGACGGCATGATGATGGTACTGCCAGTCTTGCAGACTTCCTGTCAGCGCCTCGTTGAACCTTCTCGTCACCGTTTGCATCTGCATTTCATTCATTTTTTGCTGTGCACTCTGCTGCACGAACAGATCGATCGTTCCCTTCATATCGAATACGACAATCTCGGTACGCATCAGGCGCACAGTGACAAGCGACACAGCGATCATCGCTAAAAACGCGATGAAGCTGTACAGCAGGCCCGCTTCCCATCCGGTCAGCCGGAAGCCATGCCGTTGTTTTCCCTGATAGCTATCTTTCTCATCACCAGTTGTCGTGGCATCCTTCGACTTAACGATTTCCCCCTGGCTCATGCGGCCTCCTGTAAGGTTTTCGCCCATTCTTCAAGCTCTTTGAGTTCATCACCGAACTCTTTTTCAGCAAGGAGATACGCTGCCTCTTCAGCGGTAGCGCCCATCTTCTGAGCCTCCTGCATAAAGGCAAAGTCCTCACCGCGTGACGAAAACATGGCGCGAGTGACAGGATCGACAAAAAGGCGATGGAAGGAGCTGGATTCCCCGGCCGTAATCAGCAACGAACTGAAACCACTCTCCTTGGCAGGCTGGAAATAGCGGATAACCTCTTTTTCCATGTCGGTGAACTGGTCCGGGTTATCGGACAAGTACTGTTTGAATGCTTTCGCATCCTGCAGGAGGGTGATTTTGGTGGCGCTGTTGTTCCAGGCGGCTTCAGCCTGAGCACTGGCGGTAAAGTCCTTGATGCCCTGTGTGATGGTGACAAACGAGCCGCGGTGACGGCGTACCGTGCGGTAGCCGGTTTCGATGAACTTCGCCGCGTGCGGGTTGGAGCCACCCAGCAGTCTCCAGGCCTCGTCGACAATGCAGACTTTTTTCAGGCTGCGCGGGCTGTGGTACATCTTTTCCTGAATCGCCAGAATCAGTGAGAACAGGATGGCGCTGAGCAGCTTCGGTTTGTTCTCCAGACTCAGCAGCTCCAGCACGGCAAAGCGGGTTTCGCCATCGAGTGTAGGCTTATCGGCGTTGAAGTAATCGCCGTCGGGCCCCCAGGTACAGTACGTTTCCAGCAGCATCGCCAGTTCTGCGAGACGTGAAATGATGGTCGGCTTATCTTCAAATGCCTTATTGACTTCCTCACTGGTCAGGAAATTGTGAACTTCATCGATGCGCGCTCTGTTCTGTCGCTGCTCCCAGGCATACATTACTGCTTTCTGCAGAATGGCCTCACACACCGCATCGAGGGGATCTGTGGGGCTGGCCAGTACCGTCAGGAGCCGGACTATTCCCTCTGCGGACTGGTTTATGTCCTTAACGTTTGCAAACGGATTGAAGCGCAGCATCGCGCCATCGAGGTAAACGCCGCCAGCCTGATGACAGTAGTTCTTATAACTGTCCCCCATATCAATGACCCAGGCGAAGCCGCCGGCATTCAACACATCGCGAAGGATACCCTGCGTCAGAAATGACTTCCCTGCACCAGATGTCCCGGTAACTGCAATGTTAAAGTTGGTGGCACCGTTCTCTTCTCCGAACATATCAAAGAAGGCGATCTGATTACGGTAGGTCGGCAGCGGCATACCCCGGTAAGAAAGCTGCCGCTCCCCCACCACAGGCATCAGGTTCACCGCATTAAAGCTTTTAGCACGTAGTGTGGCTCCGGTGGCTTTCATGTCTTCCCACATACCCTCCTGCATCACAAAGGGCATTCCGGCCAGCCAGTTACGCATCTGCTGATACTGAATGGTCGCCATTTCCAGTTCGTTTTTACGAAACACGTTAATGGCAGCCAGCTCACACGTCTGCATATCAGTATTGTTGTCGGGAGTGAACAGCGTCAGGTTCATGTAGAAGCGACAGAGCGCGGCTTCGTTAGTGGAAAGCGATTCGCGCATCCGGCGCCATTCATCGGCGGCGCGGCGCGTACCGGGGAACAGCTGTCCGTAAGCGGAGTTGGCTTTTTTGGACAGGTCCATATCTTTACGCAGCGCCTCGCCCTGGCTCTTTGTCTGCTCCTCAAGCTCCACAGTCCAGGTAAGCATAAACGGACACGGAATCCCGAGGTCGGGGAAGCGCAGGTTCTGCAGATTGTCCGCGCCCTGCCATAGCGCAAAGCGGGTGGGGTTTTTGGTCAATTGCATATTAACAACGCGGCAGGCCGTTTCTTCATGCTCAGCGCCTCGTTCAGCTGGAAGAGACAGACGAATATGGTTTGGCCGCACTTTTATATCAATGCCGGGATCGACCACCTGTCTATTAAGGTGTTCCACTTCGTTATAACTACGCGATGAGGGCATCACCTGCTCGCCACGGTAGTTAATCAGCTCGCGCATCACAGACAGGAACTCATTTACACCGGTATTAATACTATCTATCCGGGCGGCTTCCAGTGATACGCGGATGGTATTGCGGATTTGAATAAGTTCATCCGTCATACGCTGCGTAAAGCGTTTCGCCGGGCGACCGTAAACGATAAAGACCCGGTAATTTCGCAGATACAGCGGATACTCACGCTTGTTATGAAACCCTTTCAGGGCCGAGCGTTCCCAGAAAGAGCGGGTGATTTTGTTGAGGTGGCCAGCCATCTTGCCTTTCCACATATCTGTACTGACCCCCTGCTCGATACGCTCACCGACGCATTTACTTGCGGTGAGGATCACCGTAAGTGGGATTTTGCGGGCCAGTTTTTTACGTAGCATATCGTCAAGTGCGGCCACCACCTGTTCGTTCGCGCCCGGCAGCGGCGCCGCCTCAAGAATGAAGCCTGCCGAGCCTTCATTGATGAACAGATCGTTAACGTCATCATAGTAACGCCACGGCAGCGCGGCTGTAATTGAGGGGTAATCCCATGCCTGCTGCAGGTTGGCGCGCGCTGTACGCGCACCGTCCTTTTCACGGCTGCTTTTCACGAGCCCCATCAGGCTGTCGATGAAGGTCTGACTCACTGGCGTACTCCTTTGCGAACCTGGCGCGCGCGCTCGGCCGCTTCACGAATAAGGGCAAGGCGGCGCAGGCCGGCCTCGCTGTTTGTATCGAAACCGCGGCGTGTATCCCAATCTGCGGCGTCATCCAAAATCAGCACCTGCAGGGCATGGTTATCATCCGGGGTGGCCGGCTTTTCACCGGTCAACAGCAGACGCCCACCCTGCCAGTAAGTTGGGTCCCGGTCAGTCCGGGCTCTGCTGGCTGTGGTCATTACTCCTCCCCCTCGCTGATAACGCGAAAGCCCTCTTCCCAGTGAGCTTTGTTTTTCACAAATTCCACGACAGACGGCTGATGAAAATTGTCATCGGTGTCGACCCAGGGCGCTATCCATAATCTTTGCGTGGCGTCAGGAACGCGCTGTGCGGATACCTGACCAGCATCCGAAACTGAGCGGATAGTTTGTGCCCCTGGCGTAGTCGTCTGCTTAGGAGCATGGGTCGTTATGAAGTTGTTTCCCGTCGTCGCGGCATAAATGGGCCGGGGCGCGATATGCTTCGCTGCCGTCGGTCCGGTTGCTGATACAGACAGCGGCCGGGCGGGGTTAACCACCGGCGCGCTGTTGCTCAGTGCCGGCAGGGTTTCACCCGCAGGCTTTTTTACGGCTTTATCGATTTCATCAAGGCTTTTGCCCTGCGCTGCCAGCCGATTTGCCTCGGTCATAGTCAAACACTGGTCCGTCGCGGTCTTGTTGCAGTCGAATTCGTCATTCATACCTGCGCAGCCCGTCAGCACGCTGCAAAGCAGCATGCCGATAATGCTTTTATTCATGGGAATCTCCGGGTGAATTCGGAAGGGGATAAATGTCCTCTAAAAGAGGGTCACTTCAGAGATAAACTAATCTCGTAAGTTATGAATTTGGCCAGTAAAAAAACGCCTACAATTGCGGCAACGAATAGAGCTCCGGCAATGAGCTCAAAATAAGGAGAGCTACTAACAGGCACTCTTTTTCGGTTTTGTTCCTCTTTATTTTTCATAAGTCCTCAGTTGATTGTGTCCCCGAGCTGTAACTGACGAGCTTGCTTTAAAACCTCGTCTGGATTGAGTACACCGCCCGATGTTGCCGGTGCAGTTGATGATGTGGCAGTTGTGCCTTCCGTTGCACTCTGTGCGCTGTTACTGGCTTTCTGCACCTCCGCACTCAGCTTGTTCTCTTCAGCGTCCTCTATTGTTTCCAGACGGAAACCTTCCTGGAACACCACCGTCACGCGGTTTCCTGCGCCGATATCGAGCACCGGGTGGTATTGCTCGGCACGCTTTATCCAGTACTGGCTGAGTGTGTCAGCCGCTTTCTCAGAGCCGCCGCCAAACCCCTGCTTGAGTACATCGAGGCCGCTGACCGATGCAGTAGCGCCCAGCCCTACGCTGGGTGTTGCCGCAGACTTAACGCCCTCACCAATACCTGAAAGGAAACCAGCTGCCCCAGCGTAGCCAATGATTTTGCCGTTACGCATCACAGGCTTGCCTTTAATTCCGCCTTTACCCTGGTAGCTCACATGTCCCTTAAACGGCATATCGACATGACGGCCGTTTTTGAGAATGCAGCTGATAGCACTGGTGCGGACATCACCGCGCTCGCTGGAGATGTCACCCCAGATTTCACCGCTGACAAAACAGCCATCCATGTCATATTCATGGTTGTTCGGCATCTGCACTTTCCCCTGCAGGCGGAATGTCACAGGCGTGGTCTGCTGATTGCCGGTCACACTGGCGTTGGCATCAGCGCCCTCAATCATGACGGCATCGGAGAACGAGCCCGTCGGTATCCAGGGCAGCTTCGTGGGTTTCTTTTTGAGGTTGGCGTAGGTAAATGTCGACGTTTCCATTCCACCCGACAGCTGGCGACCGCTACCTGCAGGATAGAAAGCACCGCCCTGTCCCGGGTTAATATTGCCACCCTGATACTGCGCGCTGCCTGCAGGCATAACGTTGTACTGAGGCGGTCTCGTTTGCCCGGCCGCAACCGGACCAGGTAGTGGCGTACCTTCGGTGCCTTGCGGTGCGGCCGGAGCAGGGGCTGTGCCTTTAGTCGCGTTCAGCTGTTCAGTGAGTCGCTGAATTTCTTCATCCTTCTTTTGCAGCTTACTTTCAAAATCGAGCTTGTTTTGGCTTACCGCCTGAGTCAGCTGGTTCATCTGACTCTCAAGCGCCGAGGTTTTTGCCTGCTGCTGCTGAAGTGCGGCCTGACTGACCTGTTCATCAAACGCCGCGGTAACGACACCTACCATGCTCGGTGTGGGAGCTGGCGGTTTCGACTTGGCATTGTTGCTTTCATCACCCCACATCACCACGCCCGTGGTTACGGCGCTGCCGACAATGATGATGCCAACCAGGATAGCGAGTTGCTTGCGACGCGTGCTCACATTGATGTTGAAGCTCATGGCTATGACGCTCCATTCGCAGCGAAGATGACCCAGGCATAACCCTCTCCGCCAGCGTAAAGCTGCCGGGTGGAAAGCGTCACGGCGCGGACGTCTTTTTGCCAGAAATCCCGCTCCCGCAGTGAAACAGTGACATAGCCCGAATTTTTGAGGCGGAACCGGACTACGCGCAGGTGCGTACCAACAAACTGTCGCTCAGGCGTGAGCTGAACAGATACAGAGGGTGAATAGTTGGTCATGCGACTGACCGGGTATTCACTGAAATCTTCCGGGGCTTGCCCCTGCACGATAGCGCGGGATAATCCCACGAGTGTTTTCTCGTAGCTCTGCGCTTCTTCCCATGCTTTCGCGTCGGCATTATGGCGGGTCGGCGGCGAAACAGGGGTGAGGCGCAATGTGCGGCCAGAGCCGGGTTTTGGTTGAACGTTCAGACTGACAGAGGCACCGTTAGCGGTATTGATAAACACGGTGAAGTTCTGTCCGACAAGTGGTGATATAAACAGGGCGCCGTCAGGAGTGGTGTCCTTTTCGTATGCGCCAGCTGGCCCACTGATGCTGGTTATCAGCTCCCCATCAATAACGATTTTGTTGGGGTTGGTATTGCTGAGCGTGACCGTAAACGACGCATCGTTTTCAAACGGAATGCCGGCGGGTGCGGGTGCGGCCCGCAAGCCGCCGGCGTGTAGCGCGGTCACAACTAACACAGCAGCAGCTGCCAGAGAAAAGCGGGTTTTCATTGGCAGTACCTTGTTATGGAGTGGTGGAAGGCATGAGTTCTGTAAAGTTGTGAAGGCTTATCAGGCCATTCTCATAACTCATTTCTATCCGGTAGGTTTTCTGGAGGTCCTTCATAGGTGTGCTGATGTTGCCATTGGTTGTAGAGGAGGAAAGCTTCCCACTTACATCCATCACACCAGGTTCCACCTCGCGAATCTCGCTAACTTCAAAGCGCGTAGTAATGCCGCTTTTTTTGATGCGCTCCGCCTCAACGTCCATTGGTTTTTTAAGGCTGTCCCGCGACTCTGCAGGAACGTACATCAATAAGGTTTTTTGCTGGCTGTCGATGGTTTCGGGGCTCACCGTCAGGCGAAGATAAGCAAAGGAGTTTGCAAACATAGCCATTGCTGAGCTATCACCACTGCGACTGTCGGATGAGAACGGTCGGTTAAACATCATCGGGGTCGTGATGGTTTTCTGGGTGAAATAGAATTTCCACGCCAGAGAACCGACGATGACGTTTGTGACAGAACTCAGTGCCGAGTAAGCAAGGAGGCATATAAACACAATTGCAGTGATTTTATCCCGGTTGCTTTTTATGGAAAGTTTCATTGGGGTCAGGCTCTCCAGTGCCGGAAACTGGAATCAGGTATCTGGCGGAAGGTGATTCGAAAAATAAGGGAAGGAAGATGCCAGTAGCAAAAATTAAGCAACCAGTAAGAGCCTTGACCTTTTTTAAGATACCTGACCAGCCACCACAACAACCCCGCGATACAGGAAAGCACTGTCGACATGTTATAGATGACACCCAGAATCACGAGGGGTGCAACGATAATAATCTCATCAAGTGGGAGACCAATGAAGCGGGATTGTTGGTTGAGCGTTTCCGGGAAGTTATATTTATCTTCTTCCCTGGTCATTTTTAACCTGCCAGAGAAAAGCCGAGGCGGGTAAAGACCAAAAGCATAATCAGGCCAACAAATACCAGCGGGGAACGTACCTTGATATAGGTGAATGCGGCCATAATGATTTCACCGTAATAGAAGTATTTTTCCAGCGAAGAGCCGTGGCCAAATGTTCCGCTCACGGTAGCATCCTGTGAGGACAGTAAATCAGTACTACCGGCGAAAGAGGGGTGCGTAGCAATAATAAGTGCGGCAAGCAGCCCGCCATTAGCCAGCGCGAACTTAAAGTTTTTCGGCTTGGATATTCGCGACCTTACAGAAAATGCCGCCACTTTTGCCTTATGAAATAAAGACGCTACCGCCCATCCCTTTCTGGCATTAAGAGCATTGCCTTTGTGAACCATGTTGTTACTCCGGATTTGTAAACAAAGATGATGTTGCGTAAGTGACTGTTTACGCAGGCGTAAGTGTCTCATAACCCTAAAAAAAAAAAACTGTGATCCATGTCACGTTTTTAGCAGTTATTCAGAAATATCTGAATATATCCGAACTGTACCCTGTGTCTGGCAGGAGTACGTTCTGTCCTTTGCGGGATCTATAGTCATGAAAGTAAAAGAGAATATGTGGGAGCGGCGAGGAAGGCCGCGCAAGTTTCGACCTGGTGAGGCTGTGGAATGGCGGCTTCGTGCCCCTGACAATTTGCTTATGGAGCTGAGGATATGCGCCAGGGTGGGTAGGCGAAGCATCAATGATGAAATAATTTCCCGTCTGATGATTTCTCTTAATTACCAGCCGGAGCGCCCGATAATAAAAACGGTTGAAGGAGAAAAATTAATCGCACTGGCTTCCCGTTTTGAAGAGTGGCTCGATACGCTGATGCCGAACGCGGATATATCGGAGAAGGTTCAGGCAGGTAAAATACCCGCCCGTGAGGAGGCGTGGATGTGGCGCAGGGGTGAGCGTGTTTTTATTCCCGGTAAAACATCGGGCTACAGTATGCGAATTCCGGAAAATCTGGCCGAGGAAATTCGCGTTATGGCCAGACTACACAAACGCAGCCTGAATGATGAAATGCTGACCCGGTTAATGGATTCTCTGGGTTATTTAACGGAGCGCCTGCTGGACCATACTGAGGATGTTCAGGCGCTTAAGGCATTAACGATTCTGTTTGAAGATTATCTGACTGAAAAAATCAGTGAGGCGGAGAAGGGGTCTTTGCCGTGGGACAGCAAAGACGCCTGACGGAATTTAACGGCCGGGTAGTTCCGGCCGTAACGGGTTAGCTTTCGCCTTTCACAAAATGATGTTGTTCTGCTTCATCCTCTGCTGTGTTGATTCCGCTCAGCAATAAATCCAGCGTATCTTCAAGGCGGCCCTCCCCTTCTTTGCCCATCATCTTCACATACATTTCTGCGACCAGTGTTGATATGAGCACCACGCCCTCTCGTGAGCCCGCTGCTTTTCTTAGCAGGTCACGCCGGTAGCCTTCCAGGTCAAACTTATCCTCTCCGTTCTCGCGATTTTTATAAACAAGAAGGCCGAGGCGAATTAATTCATTGCAGGTTGCTGAGATGTTTGCCTCTCCCGGAGAGGCGCCATTCTGAATATCTTTAGCAACAATATCACGCACTTCTCGTTCAATTTTATCTTTAAGGTAAATACCAAGTCGTCCCATATTTTCTTCTCAGGTAAGGTGGTGTCGAAACCGACACTACATAAAGCTAACTGGTTGTGTAAGTTCTTTCTGGAGTCAGGCTGCCAGTATCGCACAATCCAACACTTTGGCATCTTATACAGTAGTACAATCCGGCTCTGTGATGTGCGACAGTGTGACACCATGCGACAACCATCTCAATGAAAATTCTAGTCATCTACCTTTGTGTGATAGAGGTGAGACATATCGACACCAACAGGTATCAGGATTGTGTTAACTTTTAGTGTCGGATTGTGTGATGGTTTTAGCTTAAACCTACCAACAGACGAAACTTTTTCACCATATGTAGATGAAATTAAAGATTTAATCTGCAAGACAACGTCTTGCGTGGGGTGTGATGTTTTAAGGGTTAGGTAAAGAGCGGCCTGATATACGGGCGTTACCCCTTGAGTATGTTATTCGTGGTATGCATTAAAGCCTGCATCAGGAGCGCTTCCTGCGCGTTTGTAAGGAATTTCTTGATAATGGGGATCGGCAAGGGTATTTTTACGCCAGCGCGTCATAATGCTTCTGAACCCTCTTATAATGGTATCGCCTAAAATGAGAAAACTATTGCTACTTTTTCTGGCCGCGACATTATCGGCGCGCGCCGCTCCTGAAATGTGTTTTAACCAGGCCGGGCGCGATTATGGTATCGATCCGCTTCTACTTACTGCTATTTCAATAAAAGAGTCCAGGCTCAATCCGGCGGCCATCAACGGGAGCAACAGCAACGGAACGGAAGATGTTTGCGGGATGCAAATCAACAGCTCCCATTACGGTAAGCTAAAAGCTTTTAATATCAGCAGGGCTGACTTGCTTTCCGACCCCTGTATATGCGTTTACACGGGTGCATGGGTGCTGGCCAAAAACTTTAAAAGTTACGGAAAAAATTGGGACAGCGTAGGAATGTATAATACTGGCGCTTCACCAAATCTCATCAAGCGACGGCGCGCCTACGCGAAGGACATTAAAAATATTTACCGTGTTCTGCTGGCGAGAAAAATCATTGCGGATAAACAGGCTGGAGCGGAAAGCCAGCGAACGGCAGCGGCCATCACGCCAGCGCCCTTACCCGTTGAGAAATGAAATAATAAATTTGGGAACCAGTAAGCGTTAGAAAGCAAAAAACCCGCCATCCGGCGGGTTTTAAATTTTCAGGCTTTCAGCTTTATCATTTCTTCGCTAAGGGACCAGAGTGCCCGGTTAAGTTTCACGTCACCATCTATTCCGTTTATGGCTCGTGTACGGGTACGCTTACCGCTTTTGGATTTACCCGATAAACCGCCCTTAATCATATTTTCCTGAACACGGTTCATTGTGGACCACATATCTGGTTTATTGTCGTCGCGGCGGCGCCAGTCGAGAACCTGATCAACGGTAACTGGTTTATGTTCATCGCCATAACGATATTCAAGCGCGGCCTTGGCAAATATGCGTTGCTCCTCACCGGTCAACGTCAGACTTTTCATAACGTCAATGTTTTCATCAACCTTATCAAAAATCCCCAGCACCTCATATGCGCCTTCAATTACCTGGCTGACGATATCCCCTTTATGATGCACACGAATATCACCAAAAGTCTGACCGCAAACCATACCGTTCTGGCAGACAAAACGAAACATGCCAGGGATCATTTGATAACTACTAGAGCCATCATGACTATTTAATAAAATTATTTCCGGCACTTCCGTCCCTGTAATCCGGTCACGGCGACGCAGACGCAACATATGTTTTGTAAATTCGCGTTTATCAGCATTCCGAACGCGCGTCTGGCAGGCAAAAAAAGGCTCAAAGCCTTCTTCGCGCAATTTATCAAGCAGCGTTATGGTCGGAATATAGGTATAGCGGTTTGAGCGGGATTCATGCTTATCTTCGGTAAATACACTCGGCACGTACTTAGCAAGCTCGTCATTTGTTAAAGCGCGGTCTTTACGAATGAGGTTGGTGGCACCAAAGCGGGTAGCTAAACGGGACATTTTATTCTCCTTAAACAATTTCACAGGCGGCGATTGCCGCCCTGATATAAAAGTTATTTTTACAGTGGAATACCGGACAGCACAGCGAGGTAATAATCCTCGGGTACGCTTGCACACAGCGGCCATCCATTCTGCGTCCAGATAATGGCGGTCTTGGAACCATCTTCTGACTGGGCCAAGATCAGGTCACCATTGGGCGGAGGAATGAAACAGCCCGGCTGTTTCTGGCTCTGTGAGCAGTCCATGACGTAGCAAAACAAATCTGTAATTTGGTCTAAAGAAAGTGGTTTTCCTGCCATCTTCCTGGAAGATTCTTGAGCGGCGGTGTTGACGTTCTGTGTGTTCATCCTGGTTTTCTCCTCTCGATGGTTAATCCATCTCCCTGGTGAGTTCTCTCGCGGCGAAGGGCAAAGGAGCGACAGACGCGGGCAGAAAACAAGGGCGCCGCAGGCGTGCATTTCACCCTTGTTTTCTGAACGGGGAT
>NZ_JAANQB010000004.1:0-28881 GCF_011605445.1 Cronobacter sp. HA18006
TAATGCCGGGCGACAACATCAAAATGGTTGTTACCCTGATCCACCCGATCGCGATGGACGACGGTCTGCGTTTCGCAATCCGCGAAGGCGGCCGTACCGTTGGCGCGGGCGTGGTTGCTAAAGTTCTCGGCTAATCGCTGATAACATTTGACGCAATGCGCAATAAAAGGGCATCATTTGATGCCCTTTTTGCACGCTCTCGGCCCAGAACCTGGCTCATCAGTGATTTATTCCACATAATCATTGCTGAGACAGGCTCTGCAGATAGCGTAACTCCGAAGCGCAATGTAAAAAGAGCAATTCGGTCTGGCTTGCCTCGCACGTGCGGGGCAAAAATGTTTGTCTGATTTACTATGACAGGTTGGTTTATGAGTGCGAATACCGAAGCTCAGGGAAGCGGGCGCGGCCTGGAAGTGATGAAGTGGTTGGTTGTCGCTGCGCTGCTGATCGTAGCTATCGTAGGCAACTTTCTTTACCGTGAGGTGACTCTGCCGCTGCGTGCTCTTGCGGTAGTTATTCTGATTGCTGCAGCGGGTGGTGTCGCGCTGTTGACGACAAAAGGTAAAGCTACTGTCGCCTTTGCCCGTGAAGCGAGAACCGAAGTCCGTAAGGTTATTTGGCCGACTCGCCAGGAAACGTTGCACACCACATTAATCGTGGCTGCAGTGACCGCAGTTATGTCACTGATCCTGTGGGGGCTGGATGGTATTCTGGTCCGCCTGGTATCCTTTATCACTGGCCTGAGGTTCTGAGATGTCTGAAGCACCTAAAAAGCGCTGGTACGTCGTTCAGGCGTTTTCCGGTTTTGAAGGCCGCGTAGCAACGTCGCTGCGCGAGCATATCAAATTACACAACATGGAAGAGTTGTTTGGCGAAGTCATGGTTCCTACCGAAGAGGTAGTGGAAATCCGTGGCGGCCAGCGTCGCAAAAGCGAGCGCAAATTCTTCCCCGGTTATGTGTTAGTTCAGATGGTCATGAACGACGCAAGCTGGCACCTGGTGCGTAGCGTACCTCGCGTGATGGGTTTCATCGGCGGTACGTCTGATCGTCCTGCGCCAATCAGCGACAAAGAAGTTGACGCTATCATGAACCGCCTGCAGCAGGTTGGCGACAAACCGCGTCCGAAAACGCTGTTTGAGCCGGGTGAGATGGTTCGTGTTAACGACGGCCCGTTTGCTGACTTCAACGGCGTGGTAGAAGAAGTCGATTACGAGAAGAGCCGCCTGAAAGTGTCGGTTTCTATCTTCGGTCGTGCTACGCCGGTTGAGCTTGATTTTAGCCAGGTAGAAAAAGCGTAAGCTGAGTTCGAAAAACCAGCGGTTAACCGTTGCACAGGGCGCGAGATTGGAATACAATTTCGCGCCTTTTGTTTTTATGGGGCCAACCCATAAAACGTTTTAATCACGGGGAGCCTTGTCGAGGCGCTAGACCCAACTGAGGAAATTTTCATGGCCAAGAAAGTACAAGCCTACGTTAAGCTGCAGGTTGCAGCTGGTATGGCTAACCCGAGCCCGCCGGTCGGTCCGGCTCTGGGTCAGCAGGGTGTTAACATCATGGAATTCTGTAAAGCGTTCAACGCGAAGACTGATTCCATGGAAAAAGGTCTGCCGATTCCGGTTGTTATTACCGTTTACGCTGACCGTTCTTTCACCTTCGTTACCAAAACCCCGCCGGCAGCAGTACTGCTGAAAAAAGCGGCTGGTATCAAGTCTGGTTCCGGTAAGCCGAACAAAGACAAAGTGGGTACCATTACCCGCGCTCAGCTGCAGGAAATCGCACAGACCAAAGCTGCTGACATGACTGGCGCCGACATTGAAGCGATGACTCGCTCCATCGAAGGTACTGCACGTTCCATGGGCCTGGTAGTGGAGGACTAAGAAATGGCTAAACTGACCAAGCGCATGCGTGTGATCCGTGACAAAGTTGATGCGACCAAACAGTACGACATCAACGAAGCCATCACTCTGCTGAAAGAACTGGCTACCGCTAAGTTCGTAGAAAGCGTTGACGTTGCTGTAAACCTCGGCATCGACGCTCGTAAATCTGACCAGAACGTACGTGGTGCGACTGTACTGCCGCACGGTACTGGCCGTTCTGTTCGCGTTGCCGTATTTACCCAGGGCCCGAACGCTGAAGCTGCTAAAGCGGCTGGCGCTGAGCTGGTAGGTATGGAAGATCTGGCTGAGCAGATCAAGAAAGGCGAAATGAACTTTGACGTTGTTATTGCTTCCCCGGATGCAATGCGCGTTGTTGGCCAGCTGGGCCAGGTTCTGGGTCCGCGTGGCCTGATGCCGAACCCGAAAGTTGGTACTGTAACGCCGAACGTTGCTGAAGCGGTTAAAAACGCTAAAGCGGGTCAGGTTCGTTACCGTAACGACAAAAACGGCATCATTCACACCACCATCGGTAAAGTGGATTTCGACGCTGACAAACTGAAAGAAAACCTGGAAGCGCTGCTGGTTGCTCTGAAAAAAGCAAAACCGTCTTCTGCTAAAGGCGTGTACATCAAGAAAGTTAGCCTGTCCACCACCATGGGCGCAGGTGTTGCGGTAGACCAGTCTGGTCTGAGCGCAGCGGCGAACTAATTCGCCTCTTTACGTGGGCGTCGAATTTGTCTACAATCTTACGCCCATTGTTCTGCTAAGCAGAGCACAAAAGATTTTCGGTTGGAGCCTGGCCTTATCCAGGCCTCCGTCCAAGACCGCAGGTGTTTCGTAAGAAGCTTAATTCCCTGCGTAGACGGTGACAGAACCTGAAGAATATTTTTTAAGTAGTCTTTGGCTTGTTTCTGCTCACCGTATTTCGACGCTCTTTCGTATGATTGAGTGAAGTGAGTTCCGGGACGTGTCCCGGCTAAAATCCAGGAGCAAAAGCTAATGGCTTTAAATCTTCAAGACAAACAAGCGATTGTTGCTGAAGTCAGCGAAGTAGCCAAAGGCGCGCTGTCTGCGGTTGTTGCGGATTCCCGTGGCGTAACCGTAGATAAAATGACCGAACTGCGTAAAGCAGGTCGCGAAGCTGGCGTATACATGCGTGTTGTTCGTAACACCCTGCTGCGCCGTGCTGTTGAAGGTACTGCTTTTGAGTGCCTGAAAGACGCGTTCGTTGGTCCGACCCTGATTGCATACTCTATGGAACACCCGGGCGCTGCTGCTCGTCTGTTCAAAGAGTTCGCGAAAGCGAATGCAAAATTTGAGGTTAAAGCCGCTGCCTTTGAAGGTGAGCTGATCCCGGCGTCCCAGATCGATCGCCTGGCAACTCTGCCGACTTACGAAGAAGCAATTGCACGTCTGATGTCGACCATGAAAGAAGCCGCTGCCGGCAAACTGGTTCGTACTCTGGCTGCTGTACGCGACGCAAAAGAAGCTGCTTAATAGCGCTTACTCTCGCAACGCATTTGCTTACGTATAAAACTTATTCTGATATTCAGGAACAATTAAATGTCTATCACTAAAGATCAAATCATTGAAGCAGTATCCGCTATGTCCGTAATGGACGTTGTAGAACTGATCTCTGCAATGGAAGAAAAATTCGGTGTTTCCGCTGCTGCTGCTGTAGCTGTTGCTGCTGCTGGCCCGGCTGAAGCTGCTGAAGAGAAAACTGAATTCGACGTTATTCTGAAAGCCGCTGGCGCTAACAAAGTTGCTGTTATCAAAGCAGTACGTGGCGCGACTGGCCTGGGTCTGAAAGAAGCTAAAGACCTGGTAGAATCTGCTCCGGCCGCTCTGAAAGAAGGCGTGAGCAAAGATGACGCTGAAGCTCTGAAAAAATCTCTGGAAGAAGCTGGCGCTGAAGTTGAAGTTAAATAAGCCAACCCTTCTGGTGGCAGCCTGAGAAATCAGGCTGATGGCTGGTGACTTTTTGGTCACCAGCCTTTTTGCGCTAGGGGACCAGTAGCGTTTCACACTGTTTTACTGCTGGTTACCCGTCAATGCTTGTTTCTATCGACGACTTAATATACTGCGACAGGGTTTCGGCACTGTGTAAATCGCAATGAAATGGTTTAAGCGTGATAGCAACAGGTATTGCGAAAAGTGTTCCACTTTTCGGTCAACAAAATGGTGTTGCATAAACTGTCCCTTCGATGGACAGAGTGGGTCGACTTGTCAGCGAGCTGAGGAACCCTATGGTTTACTCCTATACCGAGAAAAAACGTATTCGTAAGGATTTTGGTAAACGTCCACAAGTTCTGGATGTTCCCTATCTCCTTTCTATCCAGCTTGACTCGTTCCAGAAATTTATCGAGCAAGATCCTGAGGGTCAGTACGGCCTGGAAGCAGCTTTCCGCTCCGTATTCCCGATCCAGAGCTACAGCGGCAATTCGGAACTGCAGTACGTCAGCTACCGTCTTGGCGAACCTGTTTTTGATGTTAAAGAATGCCAAATCCGTGGCGTGACCTATTCGGCACCGCTGCGCGTTAAGCTGCGTCTGGTGATCTACGAGCGCGAAGCGCCGGAAGGCACCGTTAAAGACATCAAAGAGCAAGAAGTTTACATGGGCGAAATCCCGCTCATGACCGATAACGGTACCTTTGTCATCAACGGTACTGAGCGTGTTATCGTTTCTCAGCTGCACCGTAGCCCGGGCGTGTTCTTTGACAGCGACAAGGGTAAAACCCACTCCTCTGGTAAGGTGCTGTATAACGCACGCATCATTCCTTACCGTGGCTCCTGGCTGGACTTCGAATTCGATCCGAAAGACAACCTGTTTGTCCGTATCGACCGTCGTCGTAAGCTGCCGGCAACTATCATCCTGCGCGCGCTGGATTACACCACTGAGCAGATCCTTGACCTGTTCTTCGAAAAAGTGGTTTTCGAAATCCGCGACAACAAGCTGCAGATGGAGCTGATTCCGGAGCGTCTGCGTGGTGAAACCGCGTCCTTTGATATCGAAGCAAACGGCAAAATCTACGTAGAAAAAGGCCGTCGTATCACTGCGCGTCATATCCGCCAGCTTGAAAAAGACGAAATCAAACACATCGAAGTTCCGGTTGAATACATCGCCGGTAAAGTCGCTGCGAAAGATTATGTGGATGCTTCCACTGGCGAGCTGATTTGCCCGGCTAACATGGAACTGTCTCTGGATCTGCTGGCGAAACTGAGCCAGGCTGGCCACAAACGTATCGAGACGCTGTTCACTAACGACCTCGACCACGGCCCGTATATTTCTGAGACTGTCCGCGTCGACCCGACCACCGATCGCCTGAGCGCGCTGGTTGAGATCTACCGCATGATGCGTCCTGGCGAGCCGCCGACGCGTGAAGCGGCAGAAAGCCTGTTTGAGAACCTGTTCTTCTCTGAAGATCGTTACGATCTGTCTGCGGTTGGCCGCATGAAGTTCAACCGTTCTCTGCTGCGCGACGAGATCGAAGGTTCCGGTATCCTGAGCAAAGCTGACATCATCGACGTGATGAAGAAGCTCATCGATATCCGTAACGGTAAAGGCGAAGTGGACGATATCGACCACCTCGGCAACCGTCGTATCCGTTCCGTTGGCGAAATGGCAGAAAACCAGTTCCGCGTTGGCCTGGTGCGTGTAGAGCGTGCGGTGAAAGAGCGTCTGTCTCTGGGCGATCTGGATACCCTGATGCCGCAGGATATGATCAACGCCAAGCCTATCTCCGCGGCGGTGAAAGAGTTCTTCGGTTCAAGCCAGCTTTCTCAGTTTATGGACCAGAACAACCCGCTGTCTGAGATCACGCACAAGCGTCGTATCTCTGCACTCGGCCCGGGTGGTCTGACGCGTGAGCGCGCAGGCTTCGAAGTTCGAGACGTTCACCCGACCCACTACGGTCGCGTATGTCCTATCGAAACGCCGGAAGGTCCGAACATCGGTCTGATCAACTCCCTGTCCGTGTACGCGCAGACTAACGAGTATGGCTTCCTTGAGACGCCGTACCGTAAAGTGACCGACGGTGTGGTGACTGATGAAATTCATTACCTCTCCGCTATCGAAGAAGGTAACTACGTTATCGCGCAGGCGAACACCAACCTGACCGAAGAAGGCCGCTTCGCCGATGATTTGGTCACCTGCCGCAGCAAAGGCGAATCCAGCCTCTTCAGCGCAGACCAGGTTGACTATATGGACGTTTCCACCCAGCAGGTGGTTTCTGTCGGTGCGTCCCTGATCCCGTTCCTTGAGCACGATGACGCCAACCGTGCATTGATGGGTGCGAACATGCAACGTCAGGCGGTTCCAACCCTGCGCGCTGATAAGCCGCTGGTAGGTACCGGTATGGAACGTGCTGTTGCCGTTGACTCCGGTGTAACCGCCGTGGCCAAACGTGGCGGTATCGTTCAGTACGTGGATGCGTCCCGTATCGTTATCAAAGTTAACGAAGACGAGATGTACCCGGGCGAAGCAGGTATCGACATCTATAACCTGACCAAATACACCCGTTCTAACCAGAACACCTGCATCAACCAGATGCCGTGCGTGTCTCTGAATGAACCGGTTGAGCGCGGCGACGTGCTGGCAGACGGTCCGTCCACCGACCTCGGTGAACTGGCGCTCGGTCAGAACATGCGCGTAGCGTTCATGCCGTGGAACGGCTACAACTTCGAAGACTCCATCCTCGTTTCCGAGCGTGTTGTCCAGGAAGACCGTTTCACCACGATTCACATCCAGGAACTGGCGTGCGTATCTCGTGATACTAAGCTGGGGCCGGAAGAGATTACCGCTGACATCCCGAACGTGGGTGAAGCTGCGCTCTCCAAACTGGATGAATCCGGTATCGTCTACATCGGCGCGGAAGTGACCGGCGGCGACATTCTGGTGGGCAAGGTAACGCCGAAAGGTGAAACCCAGCTGACGCCGGAAGAGAAACTGCTGCGTGCTATCTTCGGTGAGAAAGCGTCTGACGTTAAAGACTCTTCTCTGCGTGTGCCGAACGGCGTTTCCGGTACGGTTATCGACGTTCAGGTCTTTACCCGCGATGGCGTGGAAAAAGATAAACGTGCGCTGGAAATCGAAGAAATGCAGCTCAAGCAGGCCAAAAAAGACCTGTCTGAAGAACTGCAGATCCTCGAAGCCGGTCTGTTCAGCCGTATTCGCGCTGTACTGATCGCAGGCGGCGTTGAAGCCGAGAAGCTCGACAAACTGCCGCGCGACCGCTGGCTGGAACTCGGCCTGACCGACGAAGAGAAACAGAATCAGCTGGAACAGCTGGCTGAGCAGTACGACGAACTGAAGCACGAGTTTGAGAAGAAACTCGAAGCGAAACGCCGCAAAATCACCCAGGGTGACGATCTGGCGCCGGGCGTGCTGAAGATCGTTAAGGTGTATCTGGCCGTTAAACGTCAGATCCAGCCGGGCGATAAGATGGCAGGCCGCCACGGTAACAAAGGTGTTATCTCCAAGATCAACCCGATCGAAGATATGCCTTACGATGAAAACGGCACGCCGGTAGACATCGTACTGAACCCGCTGGGCGTACCGTCTCGTATGAACATCGGTCAGATCCTGGAAACTCACCTGGGTATGGCGGCGAAAGGTATCGGCGATAAGATCAACGCCATGCTGAAGCGTCAGGAAGAAGTCGCGAAACTGCGTGAATTCATCCAGAAAGCTTACGACCTCGGCCAGGATGTTCGTCAGAAAGTTGACCTGAACACCTTCAGCGATGACGAAGTACTGCGTCTGGCTGAAAACCTGCGTAAAGGTATGCCGCTCGCCACGCCGGTATTCGACGGCGCGAAAGAAGCTGAAATTAAAGAGCTGCTGCAGCTGGGCGACCTGCCGACTTCCGGTCAGATCACCCTGTTCGATGGCCGTACTGGTGAACAGTTCGAGCGTCCGGTAACCGTAGGTTACATGTACATGCTGAAACTGAACCACCTGGTTGACGACAAGATGCACGCTCGTTCCACCGGTTCTTACAGCCTGGTTACCCAGCAGCCGCTGGGTGGTAAGGCGCAGTTCGGTGGCCAGCGCTTCGGTGAGATGGAAGTGTGGGCGCTGGAAGCTTACGGCGCCGCCTACACCCTGCAGGAAATGCTTACCGTTAAGTCTGATGACGTGAACGGCCGTACCAAGATGTATAAGAACATCGTGGATGGCAACCATCAGATGGAACCGGGCATGCCGGAATCGTTCAACGTATTGTTGAAAGAGATTCGCTCGCTGGGCATCAACATCGAACTGGAAGACGAGTAATTCTCGCTCAAACAGGTCACTGGCGTCGGGGTAACACCCGACGCCGGAATGTGCTAACTCCGACGGGAGCCAATCCGTGAAAGACTTATTAAAGTTTCTGAAAGCGCAAACTAAAACCGAAGAGTTTGATGCGATCAAAATTGCTCTGGCGTCGCCAGACATGATCCGTTCCTGGTCTTTCGGTGAAGTTAAAAAGCCGGAAACCATTAACTACCGTACCTTCAAACCGGAGCGCGATGGTCTGTTCTGCGCCCGTATCTTTGGGCCGGTAAAAGACTATGAGTGCCTGTGCGGTAAGTACAAGCGCCTGAAACACCGCGGTGTGATTTGTGAGAAGTGCGGCGTTGAAGTGACCCAGACTAAAGTGCGTCGTGAGCGCATGGGCCACATCGAACTGGCTTCCCCGACCGCGCACATCTGGTTCCTGAAATCACTGCCGTCCCGTATCGGTCTGCTGCTGGATATGCCGCTGCGCGATATCGAACGTGTACTGTATTTTGAATCTTACGTGGTTATCGAGGGTGGCATGACCAACCTCGAGCGCAGCCAGATCCTGACTGAAGAGCAGTACCTGGACGCGCTGGAAGAGTTCGGTGACGAGTTCGACGCGAAAATGGGCGCCGAAGCTATTCAGGCTCTGCTGAAAAGCATGGACCTGGAAGCCGAGTGCGAGCAGCTGCGTGAAGAGCTGAACGAAACCAACTCCGAAACCAAGCGTAAAAAGCTGACCAAGCGCATCAAGCTGCTGGAAGCGTTCGTACAGTCTGGCAACAAGCCGGAGTGGATGATCCTGACCGTGCTGCCAGTGCTGCCGCCGGATCTGCGTCCGCTGGTTCCGCTGGATGGCGGTCGTTTCGCAACGTCGGATCTGAACGATCTGTATCGTCGCGTGATCAACCGTAACAACCGTCTGAAACGTCTGCTGGATCTCGCTGCGCCGGACATCATCGTACGCAACGAAAAACGTATGCTGCAGGAAGCGGTAGATGCCCTGCTGGATAACGGCCGTCGCGGTCGTGCGATCACCGGCTCCAACAAGCGTCCGCTGAAATCACTGGCAGACATGATCAAAGGTAAGCAGGGTCGTTTCCGTCAGAACCTGCTCGGTAAGCGCGTGGACTACTCTGGTCGTTCCGTAATTACCGTAGGTCCGTACCTGCGTCTGCACCAGTGCGGCCTGCCGAAGAAAATGGCGCTGGAACTGTTCAAACCGTTCATCTACGGCAAGCTGGAACTGCGTGGCCTCGCGACCACCATCAAAGCCGCCAAGAAAATGGTTGAGCGCGAAGAAGCGGTTGTTTGGGATATCCTGGACGAAGTTATCCGTGAGCACCCGGTACTGCTGAACCGTGCGCCGACCCTGCACCGTCTGGGTATTCAGGCGTTCGAACCGGTACTGATCGAAGGTAAAGCTATCCAGCTGCACCCGCTGGTTTGTGCGGCATACAACGCCGACTTCGATGGTGACCAGATGGCTGTTCACGTACCGCTGACGCTGGAAGCCCAGCTCGAAGCGCGTGCGCTGATGATGTCTACCAACAACATCCTGTCTCCGGCGAACGGCGAACCAATCATCGTTCCGTCTCAGGACGTTGTACTGGGTCTGTACTACATGACCCGCGACAAGATTAACGCCAAAGGCGAAGGCATGGTGCTGACTGGCCCGAAAGAAGCGGAACGTCTGTACCGCTCAGGCCAGGCTGAACTGCACGCTCGCGTAAAAGTTCGTATCACTGAATACGAAAAAGACGCGAACGGCGAGTTCGTTGCGAAAACCAGCCTGATCGACACCACGGTTGGCCGTGCCATCCTGTGGATGATCGTACCGAAAGGTCTGCCGTTCTCTATCGTGAACCAGCCGCTCGGTAAAAAAGCGATCTCCAAAATGCTGAACACCTGTTACCGCATTCTGGGCCTGAAGCCGACCGTTATTTTTGCTGACCAGACCATGTATACCGGTTTTGCGTATGCAGCACGTTCTGGTGCGTCCGTTGGTATCGACGATATGGTTATCCCGGCGAAAAAAGCCGAGATCATCGCCGAAGCCGAAGCGGAAGTGGCCGAGATCCAGGAGCAGTTCCAGTCTGGTCTGGTTACCGCGGGCGAACGCTATAACAAAGTCATCGATATCTGGGCTGCGGCGAACGATCGCGTATCCAAGGCGATGATGGACAACCTGCAGACCGAAACCGTTATCAACCGTAACGGCGAAGAAGAGCAGCAGGTTTCCTTTAACAGCATCTATATGATGGCCGACTCCGGTGCGCGTGGTTCTGCGGCACAGATTCGTCAGCTGGCGGGTATGCGTGGTCTGATGGCGAAGCCGGATGGCTCCATCATCGAAACGCCGATCACCGCGAACTTCCGTGAAGGTCTGAACGTACTCCAGTACTTCATCTCGACCCACGGTGCTCGTAAAGGTCTGGCGGATACCGCACTGAAAACCGCGAACTCCGGTTACCTGACTCGTCGTCTGGTTGACGTCGCGCAGGATCTGGTTGTGACCGAAGACGATTGCGGCACGCTGGAAGGCATCACCATGACCCCGGTTATCGAGGGTGGCGATGTTAAAGAGCCGCTGCGCGATCGCGTTCTGGGTCGTGTAACGGCAGAAGACGTGCTGAAGCCTGGCACGGCGGATATCCTGGTTGCGCGCAACACGCTCCTCAACGAGCAGTGGTGTGACATCCTGGAAGCTAACTCCGTAGACAGCGTTAAAGTTCGCTCCGTAGTAACCTGTGACACCGACTTCGGCGTCTGTGCGCACTGCTACGGTCGTGACCTCGCGCGTGGCCACATCATCAACAAAGGTGAGGCCATCGGCGTTATCGCAGCACAGTCCATCGGTGAGCCGGGTACTCAGCTGACGATGCGTACGTTCCACATCGGTGGTGCGGCATCTCGTGCGGCTGCTGAATCCAGCATCCAGGTGAAAAACAAAGGTAGCATCCGTCTGAGCAACGCGAAGTCGGTTGTTAACTCCAGCGGTAAGCTGGTTGTTACTTCCCGTAACACCGAGCTGAAACTGATCGACGAATTCGGCCGTACCAAAGAAAGCTATAAAGTGCCTTACGGTGCTGTTATGGCGAAAGGTGACGGCGAGCAGGTCGCAGGCGGCGAAACCGTCGCGAACTGGGATCCGCATACCATGCCGGTTATCACCGAAGTGGCGGGTTACATTCGTTTCACCGACATGATCGACGGCCAGACCATTACTCGTCAGACTGACGAGCTGACCGGTCTGTCTTCGCTGGTGGTTCTGGATTCTTCAGAACGTACTGCGGGCGGTAAAGATCTGCGTCCGGCGCTGAAAATTGTCGACGCTAACGGTAACGACGTTCTGATCCCGGGCACCGACATGCCGGCTCAGTACTTCCTGCCGGGTAAAGCAATTGTTCAGCTGGAAGATGGCGTTCAGATCAGTTCCGGTGACACCCTGGCGCGTATTCCGCAGGAATCCGGCGGTACCAAGGACATCACCGGTGGTCTGCCGCGCGTTGCGGATCTGTTCGAAGCGCGTCGTCCGAAAGAGCCGGCAATCCTTGCTGAAGTGGCGGGTATCGTCTCCTTCGGTAAAGAAACCAAAGGCAAACGTCGTCTGGTTATCACCCCGGTTGATGGCGGTGACGCATACGAAGAGATGATCCCGAAATGGCGTCAGCTCAACGTGTTCGAAGGCGAACGTGTGGAACGTGGTGACGTAATCTCCGATGGTCCGGAAGCGCCGCATGACATTCTGCGTCTGCGTGGCGTTCAGGCGGTGACCCGTTACATCGTTAACGAAGTGCAGGACGTTTACCGTCTGCAGGGCGTTAAGATTAACGATAAGCACATCGAAGTTATCGTTCGTCAGATGCTGCGTAAAGCCACCATCATGGACGCGGGCAGCTCCGAGTTCCTGGAAGGTGAGCAGGTTGAATACTCTCGCGTCAAGATCGCTAACCGCGAACTGGAAGCGAACGGCAAAGTCAGCGCGACTTACATGCGCGACCTGCTGGGTATCACCAAAGCGTCTCTGGCTACCGAGTCCTTCATCTCCGCGGCATCGTTCCAGGAGACCACTCGCGTGCTCACCGAAGCAGCCGTTGCGGGCAAACGCGACGAACTGCGCGGCCTGAAAGAGAACGTTATCGTGGGTCGTCTGATCCCGGCCGGTACCGGTTACGCGTACCACCAGGATCGTATGCGCCGTCGCGCTGCGGGTGAACTCCCGGCAGCACCGCAGGTGACTGCGGAAGACGCGTCTGCAAGCCTGGCAGAACTGCTGAACGCAGGTCTGGGCGGCAACGACAACGAGTAATCGTTCTTCGCCTGATTAAAAACCCGCTTCGGCGGGTTTTTTTACGTCTTAAATCCATTCAAACGTCCTCGATCGCGTTTCAGGACGCCCGCACACCGCTCCGATGCTACAACTCCGTCAACTCGCCCGCGCCATTAGCGTGCCTGGTGCTACACACTTCAGCTTCATGCAGCTTTGTAAACCAGGCGCGCAAGCGGTGATAGAAGCGCAGGAGCCGGGAGAAGGGATTGTGTGCAGTGATGGTGCTGGCTTCAGCCGTGAGAAAATCCATCAGCAGCTCACGGCGCAGATAAGCGGCTTTCTGAATCAGGCGCTGCGTTATCAGCCGCCGCGCGGCGATATTCCACCGGGCTCATCCCCACAACCCGCGAAAACTCGCGATTAAAATTGGATTTGGTATTGAAGCCTGACGCGAGCATCACCTCCGTAACGGGTGAAGCGGTCTGGCGCAACAGCTGCTGCGCATGCGCGATGCGAAAGCTATTAATCCACTGCGAGACGTTACAACCCCGCGTGGCATTCACCGCCCGCGAGATATGACGGGCAGGGGTGCCGGTTTTTCGCGCCAGCAGATCCAGCGTGAGATCAGGGCTCAGATAAAGCGACCGCGCGCGCAGCGTCTCTTCAAGCTGCGCGCAGCGCTGTGCATCCTGAAAGGCATCGCTGGTTTTCTCGCTCGTGTCCGGAACGGTGACGTCTGCAGATGCAGGCTGCGCGCGTGTTCTGACGGGTAACACGATGGCGAGGCAGATAAACGGCAGCAATATCATCTGCGACGTGGCTACCAGTACAGGTGCCTGCTCTCCATGAAAAAAGCTGAAGTCTGCCGCGATGGCGATATCGGTCAGTCCGCTAAAGCAGAGAAACGCGCCTGCGCCAAAAGCAAGCCTCGCCGCCATCGGCGCATCGCTCAGGCGGCTTTGCGGGAAGGCATCCGATCCTTTGCGAGCAATGCGCAGCAGGGCGATACCATAACCGAGATAAAGTGCGGCGAGCGCAGCATCTGTTGCTGCAGAAAACATCAGGTTAACGATAAGCGCCACCACGGCGGGCGCAGATATTATGATATTTCGCCGTAACGGCTGAGGTGAGGTGCGTTCACTAAAACAGCGCCAGGCAAGGGGCGGCAGGGCGATGGCCGCCAGCGATTGCAGCTGGCGTAAGGCCTGAAAATCGAACGACCAGCGCAGCGCAGAGATAATCACCAGCAGCGCGCATCCGGCAAGAAACATAATCGCCCGCCGGTAATGACCGCTGCCAGATAACGAGATTTTCGCCAGCAGCATCAGAAGAATAGCAAGGGTAAACACCGGAACGGGAACGGAGGGCATGGCAAAAACCTGTCTTATCATTAACGGGCCTGACGGCACATGAGAACATCGTTGTGCCATAAAGCGTGTATAAAAGACACCGCCCGGTTTAGCGGCTTGCAAACAGACTTGCGTCATGGATATAAAAATGCCCGGCGACACCGGGCATGATTGCGATATGAGGCGCGTCGCAAAGCGTTATTTTACCAGCGGCAGGCGGCGGTAAAGCTCTATCAGATCGCCCGCCAGATCCTGGATAACCATCGCGTTCATCAGATGGTCCTGGGAGTGAACAGTAATGAGATTGACCGGCAGTTTACCGCTGCCTTCGTCGAGCCCGATAAGCTGCGTCTGGATTTTATGCGCATGCTTCACGAATTCGTGCGACTCTTCCATCGCTTTTTCGGCACCTTCGAAATCGCCTTTACGGGCCAGTTGCAGCGCCGTCAGCGCCTGGCTGCGCGCGCTACCGGCGTTAACCAGCAGCTCCATGATAATCGACTCTAAATCTTCCATGTCCTTATTGCTCCAGCATCTTGAGGGCTTTATCCAGTACCACGTCGCCTTTCATCATGCCGTAATCCATCATGTCGATAACGGCCACTTTTTTACCCAGCGGATCGGCAATTTCCTGAAACTTGGGCTGTTCATATTTGACCTGCGGGCCAAGCAGTACGATGTCGGCGGTGCCGATAATATCTTTAAACTCCGCGACCGGAACGGCCTTAATATCCACCTCAACGCCTTTTTTCTGGGCAGCGTCTTTCATCCGTTGAACCAGCATGCTGGTGGACATACCTGCGGCACAGCATAAAACGATATTTTTCATAATCCGCTCTCTGTGACTGTTGTTTCCTTGATATTTATCCCCCACCTCCTGTCCCAACAACCGCTTTGATGTGATTGTGTGTTACCCATCACAAAGAAAGGCTCAAAAACGGAAACCGGTTACCAAAGCCCGTTTCTTTTGCAGTCAGGCAAAAGTCGGGAGGCGGGGCGGCAGAGAGAGAGCATCAGGAACCGCCCCGGCCAGCCATCCCGGGCTGGCAGGTGCAGAGTAAAACCGCAGGCGTTTTCCCTCAACGCGCAACTCTCCGTTTTGCGTAATATGCCGAAAGATATCGGCCGGTTTGCGTTTGGTTTCAGGCGTTTTGCGCGCCTCTTCCCAGATATCCGTCCCAGTCTTTCCACACCGGTTGCAGTCCGCGCTGTATCAGACTGGCCGCAACCGCTTCCGGGCGACGTCCGTCATGCGGCGCGAACTGCTCCAGTTCGGTATGTCCGTCGGCATAGCCACCCGGTTGGGTGCGCGAAAAGGCGCTGACGGCGTTGATCGCAATCGGCACCACGTTATCGCGAAAATGCGGCGATTCGCGGGTAGAAAGCGACAGCTCGGCTTCGGGCGCAAACAGGCGAAAGGCGCAGATGAGCTGCACCAGCTGGCGTTCATCCATCACGGAAGCTGGCTGAATTCCGCCTGCACAGGGCCGCAGGCGCGGGAACGCCACAGAGTAGCGGCTCTGCCAGTAACGCTGTTGCAACCAGAGCAAGTGCTCCGCCACCATATAGTTATCGGTGCGCCAGCAGTCAGACAACCCGGTGAGCGCGCCAAGCCCGATACGGTCAATGCCCGCGCGCCCGAGCCGGTCCGGCGTCTCCAGCCGCCAGAAGAAATCCTGTTTGTTGCCGCGCAGGTGGTGGCGGGCGTAGACCGCTTCATGGTACGTCTCCTGATAGACCAGCACGCCGTCCAGCCCGAGCGCTTTCAGTTCGGCATATTCCGCCTGCGCGAGCGGCTGCACTTCCATTTGCAGCGACGCAAACTGGCGGCGAATCGCCGGAAGGTGACGGCGGAAATAGTCCATGCCCACTTTATTCTGGTGCTCACCCGTGACCAGCAGCAGGTGTTCAAACCCGAGCGCTTTAATGGCGGCGCATTCGCGTGCAATTTCCTCTTCGTCCAGCGTCTTACGCTTGATGCGGTTGCTCATTGAGAAACCGCAATAGGTGCATTCGTTGGCGCAAAGATTGGAAAGATAGAGCGGTACATAGAAGCTGACGGTGTTGCCAAAGCGCTGGCGGGTGAGCTGCTGCGCGCGCTGCGCCAGCGGTTCGAGATAATCCAGCGCGGCCGGGGAGAGCAGCGCCATCATATCTTCCCGGTCAGGATGCGCAGCGGCGAGCGCCCGCTCGACATCGCGCGCGGTTTTGCTGTGAATGCGCAGCCGGATGTCGTCCCAGTTCAGCGTACGCCAGCGGTCGGTAAAGGTGTTCATGCCTGCGCCTCCAGAAAACCGGTGAGCGGGCTGGTGGCCTGCGCCTGAAACGCGCGCGCGCCGAGCCCGGCCTCAAACCCGGTACGACCTGCCTCAACGGCCTGGCGGAACGCCCGCGCCATCGCCACCGGATCGCGCGCCACGGCAATCGCCGTGTTTACCAGCACCGCATCGGCCCCCATCTCCAGCGCCTCGGCGGCATGGCTTGGCGCGCCGATGCCCGCGTCCACCACCACCGGCACGCTCGCCTGCGCGATGATGATTTCCAGCAGCGCCCGAGTCTGCAGCCCCTGATTAGAGCCAATCGGCGCGCCGAGCGGCATCACCGCCGCGCAGCCCACTTCCTCCAGGCGCTTGCAGAGCACCGGATCCGCGCCGCAATAGGGCAACACCACAAACCCCTGCGCGACCAGTTTTTCCGCCGCCCGCAGCGTTTCTATCGGGTCCGGCAGCAGCCAGCGGGCGTCCGGGTGGATCTCGAGTTTGATCCAGTGCGTACCCAGCGCCTCGCGGGCGAGCTGCGCGGCGAAGACGGCCTCTTCGGCGGTTTTCGCGCCGGACGTGTTTGGCAACAACGCTACGCCGGATGCCTGCAACGGCGCCAGCAGCGCATCGTCACGACGCAGCAGATCCACACGCTTCATGGCGAGTGTCGCCATCTCGCTGCCGCTCTCACGTATCGCCTCCAGCATCAGCGATGGTGACGCGAATTTACCGGTGCCGGTAAACAGGCGTGATTGAAAAGTTTTATCCGCGATTCGTAACATCTCAGCCTCCTGCGATAACCTGAAACAGCAGCAGGCTGTCGCCTTCCTGCAGGGTGTAGTCGGGCCACTGGCTGCGCGGGAGAATGGTCTGATTGACCGCGAGCGCCGTACCGGGCCTGTCGAGTTTTAACTGCGCCAGCAGTTGCGCCGCGCTTACTCCCTCGACGCACTGCATGGCTTCATCGTTGAGTTCAATGCGCATGCTTGCCTCCGCAAACCGGGCAGCTCGGCGCACGCTGTAGCGTCAGGGTGCGCCACTGGCTGGCGCGGGCGTCGAAGAGGCGCAGCTCGTCGTGCTCTTGCGTGATGCCGCACAGCAGTTTTATTGCTTCCAGCGCTTGCATTGTTCCCATCAGCCCTACTACCGGGCCGAGCACGCCAGCGGTGCGGCAGTTGCGCTCAGGCTCGCTGTCGTCCGGCCACAGGCAGCGGTAGCAGCCATAATCAAAAGGTGGCGTAAAGGTGGCGATTTGCCCGCCCATGCCGACCGCGCTGGCGGTGATAAGCGGCGTGCCAAGCGCCACGCAGGCGGCGTTGATGGCCTGGCGTGTAGTCATGTTATCGCTGCAATCCAGCACCAGATCGACGCTTGCCACCGCTTCGCGCAGCGTGTCGCCTTCCAGTCGTTTATTCAGCGCCACGCTGTTGATGGCCGGGTTGAGCGCCTGTAAACGACGCGCCGCCACGCGCGATTTCGGCTGTTCGATATCACTGACGTTAAACAGGATTTGCCGCTGCAGATTGCTGAGGTGCACCGCGTCGTCATCGGCAAGCCACAGCGTGCCCACGCCTGCGCCTGCCAGATAGAGCGCGGCGGGCGAGCCGAGACCGCCGAGGCCGACAAGCAACACGCGGCTTGCCAGCAGTTTTTGCTGGCCGTCGATGGCGATATCCTCCAGCAGCAACTGGCGGCTGTAGCGCATAAAATCGGCGTCATTCATCGCCCACCCCCGCCAGTTCAAGTAACCGTTGCGTGGCACCGCGCCAGTCGGGTGCCTGGGTGATAGCGCTCACCACCGCGATACTGCCGACGCCGGTTTCCAGCACCGCGGGCGCGCGCTCAAGGCTGATGCCGCCGATGGCGACCGTCGGATAGTCGCCGAGCCTTTTTACATGCGCGGCCAGTTGTGCAAGCCCTTGCGGCGCGGAGGGCATCTGTTTGGTCTGCGTGGGAAAAACATGGCCGAGCGCGATATAAGAAGGGCGCACCGCCAATGCCACGTCGATTTCCATATCATCATGCGTGGAGACGCCAAGCCGCAGGCCAGCGCGGCGGATGGCGTCGGGGTCGGCCGTTTGCAGATCTTCCTGCCCGAGATGAACGCCATAGGCCTGATGCTTTATCGCAAGACGCCAGTAGTCGTTGATAAACAGCCGGGCGTGGTAGCGCTGCCCCAGCGCAATGGCGGCGGCGACATCGGCTTCCGCCTCAGCCTCGGTTTTATCTTTAATGCGCAGCTGCAGCGTGCGCACGCCAGCGTCAAGTAAACGTGTGACCCACTCAACGCTATCCACAACCGGATAGAGCCCGAGACGGTGCGGGACGGGCGCGAACAAAGGCGTCATCACTCCACCTCCTCCTGGCGCAGATAAATATCGCCGCCGCGCGCCTGAAAGCGGTGGGACATCTCCGTCATACCCGCGTCGATGGCCTGCTTCGCGGCGTAGTCGCGCACCTCCTGGGTGATTTTCATCGAACAGAATTTCGGGCCGCACATGGAGCAGAAATGTGCGACTTTGCCGGATTCCTGGGGCAGCGTTTCGTCGTGATAGGCACGGGCGGTGAACGGATCGAGTGCCAGATTGAACTGATCTTCCCAGCGGAATTCAAAGCGCGCTTTCGACATGGCGTTGTCGCGGATCTGCGCCCCTGGATGCCCTTTGGCGAGATCGGCGGCGTGGGCGGCAATTTTGTAGGTGATGAGCCCCTGCTTCACATCTTCTTTATTCGGCAGGCCGAGGTGTTCTTTTGGCGTCACGTAGCAGAGCATCGCGCAGCCGAACCAGCCAATCATCGCCGCGCCGATCCCGGAGGTGAAGTGATCGTAGCCGGGCGCGATATCGGTCGTGAGCGGCCCGAGCGTGTAGAAGGGCGCTTCGTGGCAGTGCTCCAGCTCCTCGGTCATATTGCGGCGGATCATCTGCATCGGCACGTGGCCGGGGCCTTCGATCATGACCTGGACGTCATATTCCCACGCAATTTTCGTCAGTTCGCCGAGCGTGTGGAGTTCGGCGAATTGCGCCTCGTCGTTGGCGTCCTGAATGGAGCCGGGGCGCAGGCCGTCGCCGAGCGACAGCGAGACGTCATAGGCGGCGCAGATTTCGCAGATCTCGCGGAAATGCTCGTAGAGGAAGTTTTCACGGTGATGCGACAGGCACCATTTCGCCATGATCGAGCCGCCACGCGAGACGATGCCCGTCAGGCGGCCTGCGGTCATCGGCACATAGCGCAGCAGCACGCCCGCGTGAATGGTGAAGTAATCGACGCCCTGTTCGGCCTGCTCAAGCAGCGTGTCGCGGAACATCTCCCAGCTCAGATCTTCGGCGATCCCGTTGGCTTTCTCCAGCGCCTGGTAGATCGGTACCGTACCGATCGGCACCGGGCTGTTGCGCAGGATCCATTCGCGGGTTTCGTGAATGTAGCGGCCGGTGGAGAGATCCATCACCGTGTCCGCGCCCCAGCGGGTCGCCCAGACCAGTTTTTCGACTTCCTCTTCGATAGACGACGTCACCGCCGAGTTGCCGATATTGGCGTTGACCTTCACCAGGAAGTTACGGCCGATAATCATCGGCTCCGATTCGGGGTGATTGATGTTGGCTGGAATAATGGCGCGCCCGGCGGCCACTTCATCACGCACGAACTCCGGCGTAATGTTCTCCGGCAGGCGCGCGCCAAAGCCGTGGCCCGGATGCTGCTGGCGCAGTACCGCCGTGCAAATACGCTCGCGGCCCATGTTTTCCCGGATGGCGATAAATTCCATCTCCGGCGTCACGATGCCCTGGCGCGCGTAATGCAACTGGGTGACGCGCTTGCCCGCTTTTGCGCGCTTTGGCGTCAGCAGCCCGCGAAAGCGCAACTCATCCAGCCCGTCGTCGACGAGCCGCTCGCGGGTATAGGCGGAGCTGAGGGAATCCAGGGTTTCGGTGTCGTTACGCGCATCTATCCAGGCGCTGCGCAGTTTAGCCAGCCCTTCGCGAACGTCGATGCGCACCGCCGGATCGCCGTAAGGGCCGGAGGTGTCATACACCGGCACCGGCTCGTTAGGCTCATAGCGCGGGTTCTCTTTGCTGCCGCCCGCAAGCGTCGGGCTCAGGCGGATTTCGCGCATTGGCACGCGGATATCTTCACGCGAACCGGTGAGATAGATGCGGTGAGAGTTGGGAAAAGCGGTGCCTTCCAGCGTGTCGATAAAGTGTTGGGCGGCGGCGCGCTGTTCGCGGCGGCCTGGTTTTTTTGATACAGACATAGCGCATTCCAGTTAACGGTCAGGAAGTGGCTTGTCAGAACAACGGAGGAGTAATGGCGTGCGCCCGGGCACCCTCAACAGGGCATCAGGGCGAAACCGCGCCCTGAACGGGGCAAAATGGAATTACTCTTGTTCCCTTCGCAGGTCTTAACCTGATCAGGTTCCGCGGATCCCGAATTAACGGTCTCAGCCCGTGCTGTCGCACTGGGCACTCCGACAAGATAAACCCCGCTAAAATCGCGGGGACATATTTAAACTACTCGTTAATACAGCCGAACTCAAGCCGGTTTGGCGAGGCCGGTTTCGTCATTGGCGCTTTCGCCGAGGTTGTTGTCATAAGCCAGCAAAATGAGCTTATCTTCCAGCGCGAAGCGGGCGGCGAGCGCCTCGCCAATGCCGGAAAGCGCTTCCTGAAACTCCAGGCAGTTATCGTGGTCGATAGCGCTTTCCAGATGCGTGTCGTAGAAATCCATGATTTGCTGGGTGTTGGATTCCAGCTGAGGATAGATTTGCGTGGCGGCGACCAGCGGGCTGGTACCTTCCATTTCGCTGATGACGCGCTCGTAAATATTGAAATGACCGGCGGAGAGGTAATCCACCAGGCAGTGACAGAAATCGTCCAGCGCCTGCTCATCAAGCGCAGTCATCGGCTCCTTGCCGGGTTTGATGCCGACCATCTTGTAATAGGTGACTAACAGATGGTTGCGGGCAGCAAGCCAACGATCAACTAACTCATTACTCCCACCAACGCGTTCCGTCAGACTTTTTAGCTGGTTTAGCATGATCGACTCCATGAGATATAAGATGTAAAAACGCAAATGACCCAAAATATGTAAGAACAATGTTAATAACGTGCCAGTGAAGCAGAGGTAGTGCAATCAATTATGGAACGTACACTAGAAAATTTAGACCATGGCTGGTGGATAGTCAGCCATGAACAGAAATTATGGCTGCCAAATGCAGAATTACCTTACGGCCGGGCCGCGGATTTTGGTCTGACGGGCGAAAAGGCGCTGCAAATTGGTCTCTGGGAAGATGCGCCGGTCTGGCTGGTGCTGCAAAAGCGCGAAAAAGACATGGCCTCGGTGCGACAGCTTATCGACCAGGACGCCGGGCTGTTTCAACTGGCGGGGCGGGGCGTACAGCTCGCCGAGTTTTACCGCTCGCACAAATATTGTGGCTACTGCGGCCATGAGATGCACCCGAGCAAAACCGAGTGGGCGATGCTCTGCGGCCACTGCCGCGAGCGCTACTACCCGCAGATAGCGCCGTGCATCATCGTGGCTATCCGCCGTGACGATAAAATCCTGCTGGCGCAGCATACGCGACACCGCAACGGCGTTTACACCGTGCTGGCCGGGTTTGTCGAAGTGGGCGAAACGCTGGAACAGGCGGTAGCGCGTGAGGTTATGGAAGAGAGCAATATACGCATCAAAAACCTGCGCTATGTGACGTCTCAGCCCTGGCCGTTCCCGCAATCGCTGATGACCGCGTTTACGGCGGATTATGACAGCGGTGAAATCCAGATAGACACCAAAGAACTCATCGATGCGGGCTGGTATCGCTACGACCAGCTGCCGCTGCTGCCAGCGCCAGGCACCGTGGCTCGCCGCCTGATAGAAGATACGGTGGCGCGCTGCCGGGCAGACGATGAATGACGTGATACAATAGCGGCCTGTCGCTTGAGGAATAAGAAAAAATGACCGAACTGAAAAACGATCGTTACCTGCGCGCCCTGCAACGCCAGCCTGTGGATGTCACGCCGGTGTGGATGATGAGACAGGCTGGGCGTTATCTGCCGGAATATAAGGCCACCCGCGCGCAGGCGGGCGATTTTATGTCGCTTTGTAAAAACGCCGAGCTGGCGTGCGAAGTGACGCTACAGCCGCTGCGTCGCTATCCGCTTGATGCGGCGATCCTCTTTTCGGACATTCTGACGATTCCGGATGCGATGGGACTGGGGCTCTATTTTGAAGCGGGCGAAGGCCCACGCTTCACATCGCCCATTACCGGCAAAGCGGACGTAGAAAAACTGCCGGTGCCGGACCCGGAACAGGAACTGGGCTATGTGATGAACGCGGTGCGCACCATCCGCCGCGAGCTGAAAGGCGAAGTCCCGCTGATTGGCTTCTCCGGCAGCCCCTGGACGCTCGCCACTTACATGGTGGAAGGCGGCAGCAGCAAGGCGTTTACCGTCATCAAGAAAATGATGTATGCCGAGCCGCAGACGCTGCATTTACTGCTCGATAAGCTCGCGAAAAGCGTCACGCTCTATCTGAACGCGCAGATCCGCGCGGGCGCCCAGTCGGTGATGATTTTCGATACCTGGGGCGGCGTGCTGACCGGGCGCGACTACCAGCAGTTCTCACTGTATTACATGCATAAAATCGTCGACGGGCTGCTGCGCGAAAACGAAGGCCGCCGTGTGCCGGTAACGCTGTTCACCAAAGGCGGCGGCCAGTGGCTGGAAGCGATAGCGGAAACCGGCTGTGACGCGCTCGGACTCGACTGGACGACCGATATCGCCGACGCGCGCCGTCGCGTGGGCCACAAGGTCGCGCTGCAGGGCAACATGGATCCGTCCATGCTTTATGCGTCGCCTGCCCGTATCGAAGAAGAAGTGGCGTCTATACTTGCTGGTTTCGGCAATGGTGAAGGCCATGTGTTCAACCTGGGGCATGGTATTCATCAGGATGTGCCTCCTGAGCATGCGGGGGCCTTCGTCGAGGCGGTTCACCGCTTATCGGCGCCTTATCACCTGTAAGGAGAAACTATGGATCTCGCGACGCTTCGCGCACAACAAATCGAACTGGCATCTAATGTGGTCCGCGAGGACCGGTTGAACGTCGATCCGCCGACGATAATCGGTGGGGCGGATGTCGGTTTCGAGCAGGGCGGCGAAGTGACGCGAGCGGCGATGGTGCTGCTGAAGTATCCGTCTCTGGAGCTGCTGGAGTACCAGGTGGCGCGCATTCCCACCACCATGCCGTATATCCCCGGCTTTCTGTCGTTTCGTGAATACCCGGCGCTGCTGACGGCCTGGGAGATGCTCTCCAGAAAGCCGGATTTACTGTTTGTCGACGGGCACGGTATTTCGCACCCGCGACGTCTCGGCGTGGCGAGCCACTTCGGGATGCTGGTGGATGTGCCGACGATAGGCGTCGCTAAAAAGCGGCTGTGCGGTAAGTTTGAGCCGCTCAGCGACGAGCCCGGCGCGGTTTCACCGCTGATGGACAAAGGCGAACAACTGGCGTGGGTATGGCGCAGCAAAGCGCGCTGCAATCCGCTGTTTGTCTCGACGGGGCATCGCGTCAGCATCGATACGGCGCTCGGCTGGGTGCAGCGTTGCACGAAAGGCTACCGGCTGCCGGAGCCGACGCGCTGGGCAGATGCCGTGGCGTCCGGTCGTCCCGCCTTTCTACGATGGCAGGAAATTCAGGGGTGATTCAGGTACACTGCCGCTAATTTTCGGTTTGTGAGACACCACTATGTTACAAAACCCTATTCACCTGCGGCTGGAAAAGCTCGAAGCCTGGCAGCATGTGACGTTCATGGCCTCGCTCTGCGAGCGGATGTACCCGAACTACGCCATGTTCTGCCAGCAGACCGGTTTCGGCGATGCGCAGCTCTATCGCCGTATTCTCGATCTCATCTGGGAGACGCTGACGGTCAAAGACGCCAAAGTGAATTTCGACAGCCAGCTCGAAAAGCTCGAAGAAGCGATTCCGGCGGCGGAAGATTATGACCTCTACGGCGTTTACCCGGCTATCGACGCTTGTGTCGCGTTGAGTGAGCTGGTGCATTCGCGCCTGAGTGGCGAGACGCTGGAGCACGCGATTGAAGTCAGCGAGACATCCATCACCACCGTGGCGATGCTGGAGATGACTCAGGCGGGCCGTGAAATGACCGACGATGAGCTGAAAGCAAACCCGGCTGTGGAGCAGGAATGGGATATTCAGTGGGAAATTTTCCGATTGCTTGCTGCCTGTGAAGAACGCGATATTGAGCTGATAAAAGGTCTGCGCGCAGACCTGCGTGAGGATGGAACCAGTAATATCGGTATAAATTTGCAGCAATGAGACAACAAAACGTGATTTACAGCCTGTTTTGTCTCACCTGAAGGCTTCCAATTAGCCCCCCGTCTGGTCTACATTTGGGAGGCGAAAAAAAGTGGCTATCGGTGCGTGTATGCAGGAGAGTGCTTTCAAGGCATTTCCGTCGCACTCGATGCTTAGCAAGCGATAAACACATTGTAAGGATAACTTATGAACAAGACTCAACTGATTGATGTAATTGCAGACAAGGCTGACCTGTCTAAAGCGCAAGCGAAAGCTGCTCTGGAATCCACTCTGGCTGCGATTACTGAGTCTCTGAAAGAAGGCGATGCTGTACAGCTGGTTGGTTTCGGTACCTTCAAAGTGAACCACCGCGCTGAGCGTACTGGCCGCAACCCGCAGACCGGTAAAGAAATCAAAATCGCTGCAGCTAACGTGCCGGCATTCGTTTCTGGCAAAGCACTGAAAGACGCTGTTAAGTAAACCGCGTGGCAGTGAAAGGTTTTAACGAAGGGGCGAGATCGCCCCTTTTGTTTGGCTGGCGTATGCTGGCGCTGGCGGGCGTGCTGTTCCTCTCCGCCTGTCGTTCCACCCCGGAAATTCCCCCTTTTACCGCCAGCGGCTATCTGGCCGATGACGGTGTCGTGCGCCTGTGGCGTAAAGACAATAACGATGGCTCTGTTCATCTGCTGGCGGCGTTCAGCCCCTGGTCTGGCGATAAGACATCGACGAGCGATTATCGTTGGCAGAACGATGCGCTGACCTCCGTGGACTACCAGCTTCAGGGTAAACAGCCTGAGCAGGTCAAAGTGCGTTTTGACGATCGCGGCGGGCTGAGCTTCATGCAGCGTGAAGTCAACGGGCAGAAACAGCAGCTTTCCAGCGATCAGGTCGCGCTGTGGCAATATCGCGCCACGCAGATGCGTAATACCAGCGATGCGCTGCGCGCAGGGCGCGTGGTGTTGCGTCAGGGGCGCTGGAACCCTGATGGCACGATAACGACCTGTGAAGGTCAGATTGTGCAGCCTGAGTTCGACAGAAGGGCGCAGGAGCGGCTTTCAGAACGTCAGCGTCATGCGAAAGCGCGCGTTAGCGCCGCCTGGCTGGAGGCACCGGAAGGCACGCAACTGTTACTGGTGGCAAATGAAGATTTTTGCGCCTGGCAGCCGAAGCCTGACAGCTTCTGAGCCCATAAAAAAAGCGACGGATTTACCGTCGCTTTTGCGTTTACGCCTTTGTAGCGTGCAGGCGTTTATTTCTCCTGCTCGCGTGCAATAGCGCGATAGCCGATATCCTTACGGCAGAAGCAGTCATCCCAGTGAATATCTTCCGCTAAGCGGTAAGCGCGCGCCTGCGCCTGTGCAACGCTGTCGCCCAGCGCGGTCACGCACAGCACGCGCCCGCCGCTGGTTACGACGCGGTCGTCGTCGCGCAGCGTCGTGCCGGCATGAAAGACTTTGCCGTCACCGTTCGCGATCTCTTCAATCGGCAGACCGTGGATCACATCGCCGGTGCGGTAATCGCCCGGATAGCCGCCTGCGGCCATGACGACGCCCAGTGCCGGGCGCGGATCCCACTGTGATTTCACCGTATCGAGTTTGCCCTCGCAGGCCGCCAGGCAAAGCTCGACCAGATCGGACTGCAAACGCATCATGATCGGCTGCGTTTCCGGGTCGCCAAAGCGGCAGTTGAACTCGATAACTTTCGGGTTGCCCTGCTTGTCGATCATCAGACCCGCGTACAGAAAGCCGGTATAGGTGTTGCCTTCTGCCGCCATGCCGCGCACGGTCGGCCATATGATGCGTTCCATCGTGCGCTGGAAAACGTCATCCGTTACGACCGGGGCAGGAGAGTAAGCCCCCATGCCGCCGGTATTGAGGCCGGTATCGCCATCGCCCACGCGTTTGTGATCCTGGCTGGTGGCCATCGGCTCAACATGCTCGCCATCCACCATGACGATGAAGCTTGCCTCTTCGCCATCCAGAAACTCTTCAACAACAATGCGGTGGCCCGCGTCGCCAAACGCATTGCCCGCCAGCATATCGAGCACGGCCGCTTCGGCTTCAGCAAGCGTCATCGCCACGATAACGCCTTTACCGGCCGCGAGGCCGTCGGCCTTGATAACAATCGGCGCGCCTTTTTCACGAATATAGGCAAGCGCCGGTTCGGTCTCGGTAAAGTTCTGGTATTCCGCCGTCGGGATGCGATGACGCGCCAGGAAATCTTTCGTGAAGGCTTTCGAGCCTTCAAGCTGCGCCGCGCCTTTGGTCGGCCCGAAAATTTTCAGGCCCGCGGCGCGAAACGCGTCCACCACGCCGATAACCAGCGGCGCTTCCGGCCCGACAATCGTCAGATCGATATTTTCCGCCTGCGCAAAGCTCAGCAGCGCCGGGATATCCGTCGGGCTGATAGCGACGTTTTGCAGCGCAGGCTCGAGCGCCGTACCGGCGTTGCCTGGCGCCACAAAAACGGTTTCAACGAGTGGCGACTGGACGGCTTTCCAGGCCAGCGCATGCTCGCGCCCGCCGTTGCCAATAACTAATACTTTCATCGTAGCTCCGTGATTAATGGCGGAAATGGCGCATGTCGGTGAAGATCATGGCGATGCCGTGTTCGTCGGCGGCGGCAATGACTTCATCATCGCGAATCGAGCCGCCCGGCTGGATAACACAGGTAATGCCCACAGCCGCTGCGGCGTCGATGCCGTCGCGGAACGGGAAGAACGCGTCGGAGGCCATCGCCGAGCCTTTGACTTCAAGGCCTTCATCGCCTGCTTTGATACCGGCGATTTTAGCGGAATAGACGCGGCTCATCTGCCCTGCGCCAATACCGATGGTCATGTTGTCGCGCGCGTAAACAATCGCGTTGGATTTAACGAACTTCGCCACTTTCCAGCAGAAGAGCGCGTCGCGCAGCTCCTGTTCGGTCGGCTGGCGTTTTGTGACCACACGCAGATCGGCTTCGGTCACCATGCCCAGATCGCGGTCCTGAACCAGCAGGCCGCCGTTAACGCGTTTGAAATCGAGGCCCGGTACGCGAGACTGCCATTCGCCGCACACCAGTACGCGCACGTTTTGCTTCGCGGCGGTGATTTTCAGGGCGTCGTCACTGGCGGACGGCGCAATGATGACTTCAACGAACTGGCGGGAAACGATCGCCTGCGCGGTTTCGGCATCCAGCTCGCGGTTAAAGGCGATAATGCCGCCAAAGGCGGACGTCGGGTCGGTTTTGTACGCGCGGTCATAGGCGTCGAGAATTGAGCTGCTGACAGCAACGCCGCACGGGTTGGCATGCTTCACAATCACGCAGGCCGGTTCGCTGAATTCCTTCACGCACTCCAGCGCGGCGTCGGTATCGGCGATGTTGTTATAAGAGAGCGCTTTACCCTGAACCTGGCGGGCGGTCGCGACAGACGCTTCTTTTATTTCTTCTTCTATATAGAAGGCAGCCTGCTGATGGCTGTTCTCGCCGTAACGCATATCCTGCTTCTTGATAAAGTTCAGGTTGAGAGTGCGCGGGAAGCGGCCAGCAGGGGCAGTGGTTTCGCCATGATAGGCAGGAACCAGGCTGCCGAAGTAGTTGGCTATCATGCTGTCATATGCGGCCGTATGTTCGAAAGCTTTGATCGCCAGATCGAAACGCGTATCAAACGTCAGCGAGCCGTTATTCGCATCCAGCTCATCAATAATGGCGGTGTAGTCACTGCTCTTCACCACAATGGCGACATCTTTATGGTTCTTGGCGGCGGAGCGAACCATCGTCGGGCCGCCGATATCGATATTCTCAACCGCGTCTTCCAGCGTGCAGCCTTCGCGCGCGACCGTCTGTGCAAACGGGTAAAGGTTCACCACGACCATATCAATGGGGGAAATAGCATGCTGCGCCATGATGTCGTCGTCCTGACCGCGGCGTCCCAGAATGCCGCCATGGACTTTCGGGTGTAGGGTTTTAACGCGGCCGTCCATCATTTCCGGAAAGCCCGTGTAATCGGAGACTTCCGTTACCGGCAGGCCAGCTTCCGCCAGCAGACGAGCCGTGCCGCCCGTGGAGAGGAGCTCAACCCCACGCGTTGAGAGGGCGCGGGCGAAGTCGACGATACCGGCTTTGTCAGAAACGCTGAGCAGAGCGCGGCGTACAGGACGAGGTTGTTGCATGTATAAATCCCCTGGATTTGATCATTACAGAAGAGCGTTAGCTAAATTCCAGCCATTTTTTACTGAAATGTAGCTCACGCTCCTGAAAAAGCGTGTGGCGCTAACAGGCCCGCATTGTAGCGAAAACGTTTGCGTGGCGCTCGCAAATTTTCGGCGTGCAGGCTATCTGTGGATAACTCTGTGCGCAAATGCGTATAAACCGGGGTTTTGCTGGGGAATGCAGCAGTCAGTCATTTTTCTGCGATTTAGGTATTGCGGCGCGAAGAGAACTCCCTATAATGCGCCTCCATCGACACGGCGCTGATGAGAAACATCCCACAGCGACGGTGAGTCGGGAAGAGAAAAATCCTGAAATTAAGGGTTGACTCTGAAAGAGGAAAGCGTAATATACGCCAC
>NZ_JAANQB010000005.1:0-26351 GCF_011605445.1 Cronobacter sp. HA18006
TAATGCCGGGCGACAACATCAAAATGGTTGTTACCCTGATCCACCCGATCGCGATGGACGACGGTCTGCGTTTCGCAATCCGCGAAGGCGGCCGTACCGTTGGCGCGGGCGTGGTTGCTAAAGTTCTGGGCTAATTGCTACAGAATTGAAAAGGGCGCTTCGGCGCCCTTTTTTGTTTTATAAGGAAAAGTAGTTTGAAAACATTCGTGTCTTCAAAAGAAGCCCATTCTGCATCAGAAAACTCTACTCCAGTCTCGTTGTAATCGTAACTATTCTCATTTACACTCTGTGCATAAACTGAACGGGAGTCATCATGTACGTTTGTTTGTGTAACGGTATCAGTGATAAAAAAATACGGCAGGCGGTACGCCAGCACCATCCCCAGTCCTTCCAGCAGCTTCGTAAATTCATGCCGATTGGTAATCAGTGCGGCAAGTGTGTCCGTGCCGCGCGTGAAATTATGCAGGATGAACTGCTGCAGATTCCGGAATACCAGGAAATTGCGTAAGCTCAGATTTTGACTTCCTCGCCAGCCCATCTACGCTTCATGTAGTGGAAGCGGAGGGAAGCAAAATGAAAGGTGATATTAAGATAATAAATTATCTCAATAAATTATTGGGAAATGAGCTTGTCGCAATCAATCAGTACTTTCTCCATGCAAGAATGTTCAAAAACTGGGGCCTCATGCGCCTCAACGACGTTGAGTATCATGAATCCATTGATGAGATGAAGCACGCCGATATCTATATCGAGCGTATTCTCTTTCTTGAAGGTATCCCAAATCTTCAGGATCTTGGTAAGTTACACATTGGCGAAGACGTAGAAGAGATGCTGCGCTCCGATCTCAATCTTGAGATGGAAGGGGCGAAAGATCTGCGTGAAGCCATTGCCTATGCCGATTCAATTCATGACTACGTCAGCAGGGACATTATGATTAAAATCCTTGAAGACGAAGAGCATCACATTGACTGGCTGGAAACCGAACTGGATCTTATCGGTAAAATTGGCCTGCAGAATTACATTCAGTCCCAGATTAAAGAGCAGAGCTAACGTTCACAGAGTCAGTATCTGGAATGTGACGCCACTGCATACTAACCCCGCTATCGCCAGAAACGGCCCAAAAGGTAGCGGGGTTTTACGTACGGGTGCTTTGCCTTTTATGTAATAAACTATCAATGCGGCCGCAAGCCCAAGTAAAGAAGCAATGGTAAGTAGAACACCAAGCAGTTGCCATCCGTGCCAGGCGCCAAGCGCACCTAAAAATTTCACATCCCCATACCCCAACCCTTCATAACCACGCAGCCAACGATAAGCCCAGTAGAAAAAGCATAATGAAAGGTATCCGGCCAGCGCTCCGGTGACAGCATCCGCCAGATGCAGTGGCGCAAATATAAGCTGGTAAGAAAGCCCTATCCACAAGAGAGGGCAGGTAAGGTTGTCAGGTAGAAGACCGTCACACACATCTTTTACCACCAGACCCGCATTCAACAGCATATACGCTGAAATCCATATCGCGATCATTCTTGTTCCCTGAGTGCGCCTTCAATGAACTCATAACATACGCTTCCCGGAAGACACGCCAAACGGTGTTTATGCAACAATGCGCGTAGTTTCCATAAAAGAAATGAAGAGAATTGGCGTGATACACAGAATTGCGAGACAGTACGAAAGAATGTTTAATTTCTAATCAGCGCTTGCGTCAGCGCCAGATTTACGTATAATGCGCGGGCCTGTCATCAATGACGGCTGGTTCGATATGAACCCTGATAGCTTCTTTTTCGCTATCAAACAATGCCCCCAATCGGGGGGCTACGTAAGAACGATTACACTCTCCCATCAATCGTAATGGGTTCGAGGAGTAATCATTTTCGTCTATAAAATAATTGGAGCTCTGGTCTCATGCAGAACCAAAGAATCCGTATCCGCCTGAAAGCGTTTGATCATCGTCTGATCGATCAATCAACCGCGGAAATCGTCGAGACTGCTAAGCGCACTGGTGCGCAAGTCCGTGGTCCGATCCCGCTGCCGACCCGCAAAGAGCGCTTTACCGTTCTGATCTCCCCGCACGTTAACAAAGACGCGCGCGATCAGTACGAAATCCGCACTCACAAGCGTCTGGTTGACATCGTTGAGCCAACCGAGAAAACCGTTGATGCTCTGATGCGTCTGGATCTGGCTGCCGGTGTAGACGTGCAGATCAGCCTGGGTTAATCAGGTCATTGAGCGATTGAGAGGTTGAAACAATGATTGGTTTAGTCGGTAAAAAAGTGGGTATGACCCGCATCTTCACTGAAGAAGGCGTTTCTATCCCAGTAACCGTAATCGAAGTTGAAGCAAACCGCGTTACTCAGGTTAAAGACCTGGCTAACGACGGCTACCGCGCTGTGCAGGTTACCACCGGTGCTAAAAAAGCTAACCGCGTAACCAAGCCGGAAGCGGGTCACTTCGCTAAAGCTGGCGTAGAAGCTGGCCGTGGTCTGTGGGAATTCCGTCTCGCTGATGGCGAAGAATACACCGTAGGTCAGAGCATTAGCGTTGAGCTGTTTGCTGAAGTTAAAAAAGTTGACGTAACTGGCACCTCTAAAGGTAAAGGTTTCGCCGGTACCGTTAAGCGCTGGAACTTCCGTACCCAGGACGCTACCCACGGTAACTCCTTGTCTCACCGCGTTCCGGGTTCTATCGGTCAGAACCAGACTCCGGGCAAAGTGTTCAAAGGCAAGAAAATGGCAGGTCAGCTGGGTAACGAACGTGTAACCGTTCAGAGCCTGGACGTAGTACGTGTTGACGCTGAGCGCAACCTGCTGCTGGTTAAAGGTGCTGTCCCGGGTGCAACCGGTAGCGACCTGATCGTTAAACCAGCTGTGAAGGCGTGAGGAGATAGCAATGGAATTAGTACTGAAAGACGCGCAGAGCGCGCTGACTGTTTCCGAAACTACCTTCGGTCGTGATTTCAACGAAGCGCTGGTACACCAGGTTGTAGTTGCTTACGCAGCTGGTGCTCGTCAGGGTACTCGTGCTCAGAAGACCCGTGCTGAAGTAACTGGCTCCGGTAAAAAACCGTGGCGCCAGAAAGGTACCGGCCGTGCGCGTTCTGGTTCCATCAAGAGCCCGATCTGGCGCTCTGGTGGCGTGACCTTCGCTGCGCGTCCGCAGGACCACAGTCAAAAAGTTAACAAAAAGATGTACCGCGGCGCGCTGAAAAGCATCCTGTCCGAACTGGTACGTCAGGATCGTCTGATCGTTGTCGAGAAGTTCTCTGTAGAAGCGCCGAAAACCAAGCTGCTTGCACAGAAACTGAAAGACATGGCTCTGGAAGATGTGCTGATCATCACCGGTGAACTGGACGAAAACCTGTTCCTGGCCGCACGTAACCTGCACAAGGTTGACGTACGCGATGCTACAGGTATCGACCCGGTTAGCCTGATCGCCTTCGACAAAGTCGTAATGACTGCTGATGCTGTTAAGCAAGTTGAGGAGATGCTGGCATGATTCGTGAAGAACGTCTGCTGAAGGTGCTGCGCGCACCGCACGTTTCTGAAAAAGCGTCTACTGCGATGGAAAAAACCAACACCATCGTTCTCAAAGTTGCTAAAGACGCGACTAAAGCAGAAATCAAAGCTGCTGTGCAGAAACTGTTTGAAGTCGAAGTCGAAGTCGTTAACACCCTGGTAGTTAAAGGGAAAGTTAAACGTCACGGACAGCGTATCGGTCGTCGTAGCGACTGGAAAAAAGCTTACGTCACCCTGAAAGAAGGCCAGAATCTGGACTTCATCGGCGGCGCTGAGTAAGTCGGAGGAGTAATACAATGGCAGTTGTTAAATGTAAACCGACATCTCCGGGTCGTCGCCACGTAGTTAAAGTGGTTAACCCTGAGCTGCACAAGGGCAAACCTTTTGCTCCGTTGCTGGAAAAAAACAGCAAATCCGGTGGTCGTAACAACAATGGCCGTATCACCACTCGTCACATCGGTGGTGGTCACAAACAGGCCTACCGTATTGTTGACTTCAAACGCAACAAAGACGGTATCCCGGCAGTTGTTGAACGTCTTGAGTACGACCCGAACCGCTCCGCGAACATCGCGCTGGTTCTGTACAAAGACGGCGAGCGCCGTTACATCCTGGCCCCTAAAGGCCTGAAAGCTGGCGACCAGATTCAGTCTGGCGTTGATGCTGCAATCAAACCAGGTAACACCCTGCCGATGCGCAACATCCCGGTTGGTTCTACTGTTCACAACGTAGAAATGAAACCAGGTAAAGGCGGTCAGCTGGCGCGTTCTGCTGGTACCTATGTTCAGATCGTTGCTCGTGACGGTGCTTATGTCACCCTGCGTCTGCGTTCTGGCGAAATGCGTAAAGTGGAAGCTGACTGCCGCGCGACTCTGGGCGAAGTTGGTAACGCTGAGCATATGCTGCGCGTTCTGGGTAAAGCAGGTGCTGCACGCTGGCGTGGTGTTCGTCCGACCGTTCGCGGTACGGCGATGAACCCGGTGGATCACCCACATGGTGGTGGTGAAGGTCGTAACTTTGGTAAGCACCCGGTAACTCCGTGGGGCGTTCAGACCAAAGGTAAGAAGACCCGCAGCAACAAGCGTACTGATAAATTCATCGTACGTCGCCGTAGCAAATAATTTTAGAGGATAAGCCATGCCACGTTCTCTCAAGAAAGGTCCTTTTATTGACCTGCACTTGCTGAAGAAGGTAGAGAAAGCGGTGGAAAGCGGTGACAAGAAGCCCCTGCGCACTTGGTCCCGTCGTTCAACGATCTTTCCAAACATGATCGGTTTGACCATCGCTGTCCATAATGGTCGTCAGCACGTTCCAGTATTTGTTTCCGACGAAATGGTCGGCCACAAACTGGGTGAATTCGCACCGACCCGTACTTATCGCGGTCACGCGGCTGATAAAAAAGCCAAGAAGAAATAAGTAGGAGGAAGAGATGGAAACTATCGCTAAACATCGCCATGCTCGTTCTTCTGCTCAGAAGGTTCGCCTGGTGGCTGACCTGATTCGCGGTAAGAAAGTGTCGCAGGCTCTGGATATTCTGACCTACACCAATAAGAAAGCGGCTGTATTGGTTAAGAAAGTCCTGGAATCTGCCATTGCTAACGCTGAACACAACGATGGCGCTGACATTGACGATCTGAAAGTCACGAAAATTTTCGTAGACGAAGGCCCGAGCATGAAACGCATTATGCCGCGTGCGAAAGGTCGTGCAGATCGCATTCTGAAGCGCACCAGCCACATCACTGTGGTTGTGTCCGATCGCTGAGACTCTGGAGACTAGCAATGGGTCAGAAAGTACATCCTAATGGTATTCGCCTGGGTATTGTAAAACCATGGAACTCTACCTGGTTCGCGAACACCAAAGAATTCGCTGACAACCTGGACAGCGACTTTAAAGTTCGTCAGTACCTGAACAAGGAACTGGCTAAAGCGTCTGTATCTCGTATCGTTATCGAGCGTCCGGCTAAAAGCATTCGTGTGACCATTCACACTGCTCGCCCGGGTATCGTTATCGGTAAGAAAGGTGAAGACGTCGAAAAACTGCGTAAGGGCGTAGCGGACATCGCTGGCGTGCCTGCACAGATCAATATCGCCGAAGTTCGTAAACCTGAACTGGACGCAAAACTGGTTGCTGACAGCATCACTTCTCAGCTGGAACGTCGTGTTATGTTCCGTCGTGCTATGAAGCGTGCTGTACAGAACGCCATGCGTCTGGGCGCTAAAGGTATCAAAGTTGAAGTTAGCGGCCGTCTGGGCGGCGCTGAGATCGCACGTACCGAATGGTACCGTGAAGGTCGCGTTCCGCTGCACACTCTGCGCGCTGACATCGACTACAACACCTCCGAAGCGCACACCACTTACGGTGTAATCGGCGTTAAAGTGTGGATCTTCAAAGGTGAGATCCTTGGTGGTATGGCTGCTGTTGAACAACCGGAAAAACCGGCTGCTCAACCGAAAAAGCAGCAGCGTAAAGGCCGTAAATAAGGAGCGTCGCTGATGTTACAACCAAAGCGTACAAAATTCCGTAAAGTGCACAAAGGCCGCAACCGTGGTCTGGCGCAGGGTACGGATGTTAGCTTCGGCACTTACGGTCTTAAAGCTGTTGGCCGTGGTCGTCTGACTGCCCGTCAGATCGAAGCAGCACGTCGTGCAATGACCCGTGCAGTTAAGCGTCAGGGTAAGATCTGGATCCGTGTATTCCCGGACAAACCGATCACCGAGAAGCCGCTGGAAGTGCGTATGGGTAAAGGTAAAGGTAACGTAGAGTATTGGGTTGCCTTGATTCAGCCGGGTAAAGTCCTGTACGAAATGGACGGTGTGCCGGAAGAGCTGGCCCGTGAAGCATTCAAGCTGGCAGCAGCGAAACTGCCGATTAAAACCACCTTTGTAACTAAGACGGTGATGTAATGAAAGCAAAAGAGCTGCGTGAGAAGAGTGTTGAAGAGCTGAACACCGAGCTGCTTAACCTGCTGCGCGAGCAGTTCAACCTGCGTATGCAGGCTGCAAGTGGCCAGCTGCAACAGACTCACCTGTTGAAGCAAGTGCGTCGTGATGTCGCACGCGTTAAGACTTTACTGACTGAGAAGGCGGGTGCGTAATGACCGATAAAATCCGTACTCTGCAAGGTCGCGTTGTTAGCGACAAAATGGAGAAATCCATTGTTGTTGCCATCGAGCGTTTTGTGAAACACCCGATCTACGGTAAATTCATTAAGCGTACGACCAAACTGCACGTACATGACGAGAACAACGAATGCGGTATCGGTGACGTGGTTGAAATCCGCGAATGCCGTCCGCTGTCCAAGACTAAGTCCTGGACGCTGGTTCGCGTTGTAGAGAAAGCGGTTCTGTAATAGAGTAGCGCTCTCTAACAGAATAAACGGCTCAGCGATGAGCCGTTTATTTTTTCTACCCATATCCTGTGAGCGGTGTTATAATGCCGCGCCCTCGATTATGGGGATTTTTAACGACCTGAAGTTAGGTCCCGAAGTAGTAGTTGACATTAGCGGAGCACTGAAATGATCCAAGAACAGACTATGCTGAACGTCGCCGACAACTCCGGCGCGCGTCGCGTAATGTGTATCAAGGTTCTGGGTGGCTCGCACCGTCGCTACGCAGGCGTCGGCGATATCATCAAAATTACCATCAAGGAAGCAATTCCGCGCGGTAAAGTTAAAAAAGGTGATGTGCTGAAGGCGGTAGTGGTGCGCACCAAGAAGGGTGTTCGTCGCCCTGACGGTTCTGTCGTTCGCTTCGATGGCAATGCTTGTGTTCTTCTGAACAACAACAGCGAGCAGCCTATCGGTACGCGTATTTTTGGGCCGGTAACTCGTGAACTTCGTTCTGAGAAGTTTATGAAAATCATCTCTCTGGCACCAGAAGTACTCTAAGGAGCGAATCATGGCAGCGAAAATCCGTCGTGATGACGAAGTTATCGTGTTAACCGGTAAAGATAAAGGTAAACGCGGTAAAGTAAAAAATGTCCTGTCTTCCGGCAAGGTCATTGTTGAAGGTATCAACCTGGTTAAGAAACATCAGAAGCCGGTTCCGGCCCTGAACCAACCGGGTGGCATCGTTGAAAAAGAAGCTGCTATTCAGGTTTCTAACGTTGCAATCTTCAATGCGGCAACCGGCAAGGCTGACCGTGTAGGCTTTAGATTCGAAGACGGCAAAAAAGTCCGTTTCTTCAAGTCTAACAGCGAAACTATCAAGTAATTTGGAGTAGTACGATGGCGAAACTGCATGATTACTACAAAGACGAAGTAGTTAAAAAACTGATGACTCAGTTCAACTACAATTCTGTCATGCAAGTCCCTCGGGTCGAGAAGATCACCCTGAACATGGGTGTTGGTGAAGCGATCGCTGACAAGAAACTGCTGGATAACGCAGCAGCTGACCTGGCAGCAATCTCCGGTCAAAAACCGCTGATCACCAAAGCACGCAAATCAGTTGCAGGCTTCAAAATCCGTCAGGGCTATCCGATCGGCTGTAAAGTAACTCTGCGTGGCGAACGCATGTGGGAGTTCTTTGAGCGCCTGATCACTATTGCTGTACCGCGTATTCGTGACTTCCGCGGCCTGTCCGCTAAGTCTTTCGACGGTCGTGGCAATTACAGCATGGGTGTCCGTGAGCAGATTATCTTCCCGGAAATCGACTATGACAAAGTCGATCGCGTTCGTGGTTTGGATATTACCATTACCACTACTGCGAAATCTGATGAAGAAGGCCGTGCTCTGCTGGCTGCCTTTGACTTCCCGTTCCGCAAGTAAGGTAGGGTTACTTCATGGCTAAGCAATCAATGAAAGCACGCGAAGTAAAGCGCGTAGCTTTAGCTGAAAAATACTTCGCTAAACGCGCTGAACTGAAAGCGATCATTTCTGATGTGAACGCTTCCGACGAAGATCGTTGGAACGCTGTTCTGAAGCTGCAGACTCTGCCGCGTGATTCCAGCCCGTCTCGTCAGCGTAACCGCTGCCGTCAAACTGGTCGTCCGCACGCTTTCCTGCGGAAGTTCGGGTTGAGCCGTATCAAGGTCCGTGAAGCCGCTATGCGCGGTGAAATCCCGGGTCTGAAAAAGGCTAGCTGGTAATTGTCACCAATTGAATCACGGGAGTAAAGACAGATGAGCATGCAAGATCCGATCGCGGATATGCTGACCCGTATCCGTAACGGTCAGGCCGCGAACAAAGCTGCGGTCACCATGCCTTCCTCCAAGCTGAAAGTGGCAATCGCCAACGTGCTGAAGGAAGAAGGTTTTATTGAAGATTTTAAAGTTGAAGGCGACACCAAGCCGGAACTGGAACTGACTCTCAAGTATTTCCAGGGTAAAGCTGTTGTAGAAAGCATTCAGCGTGTCAGCCGCCCAGGTCTGCGCATCTATAAGAAAAAAGATGAGCTGCCGAAAGTTATGGCCGGCCTGGGTATCGCGGTTATTTCTACCTCTAAAGGTGTTATGACTGATCGTGCAGCGCGCCAGGCTGGTCTTGGTGGCGAAATTATCTGCTACGTAGCCTAATCGGAGGAAAAAATGTCTCGTGTTGCTAAAGCACCGGTCGTTATTCCTGCCGGCGTTGATGTAAAACTCAACGGTCAGGTTATCACGATCAAAGGTAAAAACGGCGAGCTGACTCGTACTCTCAACGATGCTGTTGAAGTTAAACATGCAGATAATGCTCTGACTTTCGGTCCGCGTGATGGTTACGCAGACGGTTGGGCTCAGGCTGGTACCGCGCGTGCCCTGCTGAATTCAATGGTTATCGGTGTTACCGAAGGCTTCACTAAGAAGCTGCAGCTGGTTGGTGTAGGTTATCGTGCAGCGATCAAAGGGAACGTAGTAAACCTGTCTCTGGGTTTCTCACACCCTGTTGATCATCAGCTGCCTGCGGGTATCACTGCAGAATGTCCGTCTCAGACTGAAATCGTGCTGAAAGGCGCTGATAAACAGCTGATCGGCCAGGTTGCTGCTGACCTGCGCGCCTACCGTCGTCCTGAGCCTTACAAAGGCAAGGGTGTTCGTTACGCCGACGAAGTCGTGCGTACCAAAGAGGCTAAGAAGAAGTAAGGTAACACTATGGATAAGAAATCTGCTCGTATCCGTCGTGCGACCCGCGCACGTCGCAAGCTCAAAGAGCTTGGTGCGACCCGCCTGGTGGTACATCGTACCCCGCGTCATATTTACGCACAGGTAATCGCCCCGAACGGTTCTGAAGTTCTGGTAGCCGCTTCTACTGTAGAAAAAGCTATCGCTGAGCAACTGAAGTACACTGGAAACAAAGACGCCGCTGCTGCAGTTGGTAAAGCTGTTGCTGAGCGCGCGCTGGAAAAAGGCATCAAAGATGTTTCTTTTGACCGCTCTGGTTTCCAATATCATGGTCGTGTCCAGGCACTGGCAGATGCTGCCCGTGAAGCTGGCCTTCAGTTCTAAGGTAGAGGTGTAAGATGGCTCACATCGAAAAACAAGCTGGCGAACTGCAGGAAAAGCTGATCGCGGTAAACCGCGTATCTAAAACCGTAAAAGGTGGTCGTATTTTTAGCTTTACCGCTCTGACTGTAGTCGGTGATGGCAACGGCCGCGTTGGTTTTGGTTACGGTAAAGCACGCGAAGTTCCGGCAGCGATCCAGAAAGCGATGGAAAAAGCTCGTCGCAATATGATTAACGTCGCGCTGAACCACGGCACCCTGCAGCACCCGGTTAAAGGTGCTCACACGGGTTCTCGTGTATTCATGCAGCCGGCTTCCGAAGGTACCGGTATCATCGCCGGTGGTGCAATGCGCGCCGTTCTGGAAGTCGCTGGGGTTCATAACGTTCTGGCTAAAGCCTATGGTTCCACTAACCCGATCAACGTGGTTCGTGCGACTATTGATGGCCTGGCCAACATGAAGTCCCCGGAAATGGTCGCTGCCAAGCGTGGTAAATCCGTTGAAGAAATTCTGGGGTAATTGACCATGGCAAAGACTATTAAAATCACTCAAACCCGCAGTGCAATCGGTCGTCTGCCGAAACACAAGGCAACGCTGCTTGGCCTGGGTCTGCGTCGTATTGGTCACACCGTTGAGCGCGAGGATACTCCTGCTGTTCGCGGTATGGTCAACGCGGTTTCCTTCATGGTTAAAGTTGAGGAGTAAGAGATGCGTTTAAATACTCTGTCTCCGGCCGAAGGCTCCAAAAAGGCGGGTAAACGCCTGGGTCGTGGTATCGGTTCTGGCCTCGGTAAAACCGGTGGTCGTGGTCACAAAGGTCAGAAATCTCGTTCTGGCGGTGGCGTACGTCGCGGTTTCGAGGGTGGTCAGATGCCTCTGTACCGTCGTCTGCCGAAATTCGGTTTCACTTCTCGTAAAGCAATGATCACTGCAGAAGTTCGTCTGTCTGATCTGGCTAAAGTAGAAGGCGACGTAGTAGACCTGAACACGCTGAAAGCGGCAAACATTATCGGCATCCAGATCGAATTCGCGAAAGTGATTCTGGCTGGTGAAGTTACTCGTCCGGTAACTGTTCGTGGCCTGCGTGTGACTAAAGGCGCTCGTGCTGCTATCGAAGCTGCTGGCGGTAAAATCGAGGAATAAGTAGCAGATGGCTAAACAACCGGGATTAGATTTTCAAAGTGCCAAAGGTGGCCTTGGCGAGCTGAAACGCAGACTGCTGTTTGTTATCGGTGCGCTGATTGTGTTCCGAATTGGCTCTTTTATTCCAATCCCTGGTATTGATGCCGCTGTACTTGCCAAACTGCTTGAGCAACAGCGTGGCACCATCATTGAAATGTTCAACATGTTCTCTGGTGGTGCTCTTAGCCGTGCTTCTATTTTCGCTCTGGGTATTATGCCGTATATTTCGGCCTCTATTATTATCCAGCTGTTGACCGTCGTTCACCCGACGCTGGCAGAAATGAAGAAAGAAGGGGAGTCTGGTCGTCGTAAGATCAGCCAGTACACCCGCTACGGTACTCTGGTGCTGGCAATATTTCAGTCGATCGGTATCGCTACCGGTCTGCCGAATATGCCTGGTATGCAAGGCCTGGTAATTAATCCGGGCTTTGCATTCTATTTCACCGCTGTTGTGAGTCTGGTTACCGGGACAATGTTCCTGATGTGGCTGGGCGAACAGATTACTGAACGCGGTATCGGTAACGGTATCTCAATCATAATCTTCGCTGGTATCGTTGCGGGACTTCCGCCGGCCATTGGCCATACCATCGAGCAAGCGCGGCAAGGCGACCTGCACTTCCTCCTGTTGCTGTTGGTTGCAGTATTAGTATTCGCAGTGACTTTCTTTGTTGTGTTTGTTGAGCGTGGTCAGCGCCGTATCGTCGTTAACTATGCGAAACGTCAGCAAGGTCGTCGTGTCTATGCTGCACAGAGCACACATTTACCGCTGAAAGTGAACATGGCTGGGGTTATTCCGGCGATTTTCGCTTCCAGTATTATTCTGTTCCCGGCGACCATCGCGTCATGGTTCGGGGGCGGTACTGGTTGGAACTGGCTGACAACAATTTCGCTGTATTTGCAGCCTGGGCAACCGCTTTATGTGTTACTCTATGCGTCTGCAATCATCTTCTTCTGTTTCTTCTACACGGCGTTGGTTTTCAACCCGCGTGAGACAGCAGATAACCTGAAGAAGTCCGGTGCATTTGTACCAGGAATTCGTCCGGGAGAACAAACGGCGAAGTATATCGATAAAGTAATGACACGCCTGACTCTGGTTGGCGCGCTGTATATTACTTTCATTTGCCTGATCCCGGAGTTCATGCGTGATGCAATGAAAGTTCCGTTCTATTTCGGTGGGACGTCCTTACTTATCGTTGTTGTTGTCATCATGGACTTTATGGCTCAAGTGCAAACTCTGATGATGTCTAGTCAGTATGAGTCTGCATTGAAGAAAGCGAACCTCAAAGGCTATGGCCGTTAATGGTCGCTTGAGAAGTTACGGAGAGTAAAAATGAAAGTTCGTGCTTCCGTCAAGAAATTATGCCGTAACTGCAAAATCGTTAAGCGTGATGGCGTCATCCGTGTGATTTGCAGTGCCGAGCCGAAGCATAAACAGCGTCAAGGCTGATTATCTCGCATATTTTTCTTGCAAAGTTGGGTTGAGCTGGCTAGATTAGCCAGCCAATCTTTTGTATGTCTGTGCGTTTCCATTTGAGTATCCTGAAAACGGGCTTTTCAGCATGGGACGCATAATCAATATAGTAGGAGTGCATAGTGGCCCGTATAGCAGGCATTAACATTCCTGATCATAAGCATGCCGTAATCGCATTAACTTCGATCTACGGTATCGGCAAAACCCGTTCTAAAGCTATCCTGGCTGCAGTGGGTTTCGCTGAAGATGTTAAGATCAGTGAGCTGTCTGAAGAACAAATCGACACGCTGCGTGACGAAGTTGCCAAATTTGTCGTTGAAGGTGATCTGCGCCGTGAAGTGAGTATGAGCATCAAGCGCCTGATGGATCTTGGTTGCTATCGCGGTTTGCGTCATCGTCGTGGTCTCCCGGTTCGCGGTCAGCGTACCAAGACCAACGCACGTACCCGTAAGGGTCCGCGCAAACCGATCAAGAAATAATCGGGGTGATTGAATAATGGCAAAGGCACCAGTTCGTGCACGTAAACGTGTAAGAAAACAAGTCTCTGACGGCGTGGCTCATATCCATGCTTCTTTCAACAACACCATCGTTACTATTACTGATCGTCAAGGTAACGCTCTGGGTTGGGCAACTGCCGGTGGTTCCGGTTTCCGTGGTTCTCGCAAATCCACTCCGTTCGCAGCTCAGGTTGCAGCAGAGCGTTGCGCAGAAGCCGTGAAAGAATACGGTATCAAGAACCTGGAAGTTATGGTTAAGGGACCGGGTCCGGGCCGCGAATCTACTATTCGTGCTCTGAACGCCGCTGGTTTCCGCATCACTAATATTACTGATGTGACTCCGATCCCTCACAACGGTTGTCGTCCGCCGAAAAAACGTCGCGTATAACGCCCGTTTTTAGGAATGTTGGAGAAAGAAAATGGCAAGATATTTGGGTCCTAAGCTCAAGCTGAGCCGTCGCGAGGGCACAGACCTGTTCCTTAAGTCTGGCGTTCGCGCGATCGATACCAAGTGTAAAATTGAACAAGCTCCTGGCCAGCACGGTGCGCGTAAACCGCGTCTGTCTGACTATGGTGTGCAGTTGCGTGAAAAGCAAAAAGTTCGCCGTATCTACGGTGTGCTGGAGCGTCAGTTCCGTAACTACTATAAAGAAGCCGCGCGTCTGAAAGGCAACACCGGTGAAAACCTGTTGGCTCTGCTGGAAGGTCGTCTGGACAACGTTGTATACCGTATGGGCTTCGGTGCCACTCGTGCAGAAGCACGTCAGCTGGTTAGCCATAAAGCCATCATGGTAAACGGTCGTGTTGTTAACATCGCTTCTTACCAGGTTAGTCCGAACGACGTAGTCAGCGTTCGTGAGAAAGCGAAAAAGCAGTCTCGCGTGAAAGCCGCTCTGGAGCTGGCTGAGCAGCGTGAAAAGCCAACCTGGCTGGAAGTTGATGCTGGCAAGATGGAAGGTACCTTCAAGCGTAAGCCTGAGCGCACCGATCTGTCTGCGGACATTAACGAACACCTGATCGTCGAGCTTTACTCCAAGTAAAGCTTAGTACCAAAGAGAGGACACAATGCAGGGTTCTGTGACAGAGTTTCTAAAACCGCGCCTGGTAGATATCGAGCAAGTGAGTTCGACGCACGCCAAGGTGACCCTTGAGCCTTTAGAGCGTGGCTTTGGCCATACTCTGGGTAACGCACTGCGCCGTATTCTGCTTTCATCGATGCCGGGTTGCGCGGTGACCGAGGTTGAGATTGATGGTGTACTGCACGAGTACAGCACCAAAGAAGGCGTTCAGGAAGATATCCTGGAAATCCTGCTCAACCTGAAAGGGCTGGCGGTGAGAGTTCAGGGTAAAGATGAAGTCGTACTTACTCTGAATAAATCTGGCATTGGCCCTGTAACCGCAGCCGACATCACCCACGACGGTGATGTCGAAATCGTCAAGCCGCAGCACGTGATCTGCCACCTGACCGATGAAAACGCATCTATCAGCATGCGTATCAAAGTTCAGCGCGGTCGTGGTTATGTGCCGGCGTCTGCCCGAATTCATTCGGAAGAAGATGAGCGCCCAATCGGCCGTCTGCTGGTCGACGCTTGCTACAGCCCTGTAGAACGTATCGCCTACAATGTTGAAGCAGCGCGTGTAGAACAGCGTACCGACCTGGACAAGCTGGTCATCGAAATGGAAACCAACGGCACAATCGATCCTGAAGAGGCGATTCGTCGTGCGGCGACCATTCTGGCTGAACAACTTGAAGCTTTCGTTGACTTACGTGATGTACGTCAGCCGGAAGTTAAAGAAGAGAAACCAGAATTCGATCCGATCCTGCTGCGCCCTGTTGACGATCTGGAATTGACTGTCCGCTCTGCTAACTGCCTTAAGGCAGAAGCTATCCACTATATCGGTGATCTGGTACAGCGTACCGAGGTTGAGCTGCTCAAAACGCCTAACCTTGGTAAAAAATCTCTTACTGAGATTAAAGACGTGCTGGCCTCCCGTGGTCTGTCTCTGGGCATGCGCCTGGAAAACTGGCCACCGGCAAGCATTGCTGACGAGTAACCGGATCACAGGTTAAGGTTTTACTGAGAAGGATAAGGTCATGCGCCATCGTAAGAGTGGTCGTCAACTGAACCGCAACAGCAGCCATCGCCAGGCTATGTTCCGCAACATGGCAGGTTCTCTGGTTCGTCATGAAATCATCAAGACGACCCTGCCGAAAGCGAAAGAGCTGCGTCGCGTAGTTGAGCCGCTGATTACTCTTGCCAAGACTGATAGCGTTGCTAATCGTCGTCTGGCATTCGCCCGCACTCGTGATAACGAGATCGTGGCAAAACTGTTTAACGAGCTGGGCCCGCGTTTCGCGAGCCGTGCCGGTGGTTACACTCGCATTCTGAAGTGTGGCTTCCGTGCTGGTGACAACGCTCCGATGGCATACATCGAGCTGGTTGATCGCGCCGAGCCGCAAGCAGAAGCAGCTGCAGAGTAATTTGCAGTGAAGTGAAAAAACCCGCCTCGGCGGGTTTTTTTATATCTGTTGTTCTTTGTGCCAATCGCCTATGCTTCATTCTCGTTCTTCTTTCTCATTCCCTGTCAGGAGGCCGCTATGTGGTTAATGGACCAGTGGGCTGAGCGCCATATTCTGGAAGCCCAACAAAAAGGCGAATTCGACAATCTACCCGGTACTGGCGAGCCGTTAGTGCTGGATGACGATTCACATCTTTCCCCGGAGCTACGCGTGGGTTATCGACTGCTGAAAAATGCAGGCTTTCTTCCTCCCGAACTTGAAGCGCGGAAAGAAGCTCTGATGCTTAACGATCTGCTGGCGGAGATTAACGAGCATCACCCGGATTACCACCACGTTTGTAAAAGACTGACGCTACTTGAGCTGAAGTTAAAACAAGCTGGACTTAGTACTAACTTTTTACATGGCAGTTATGCCCGCGCCGTCGCCAGTAAAATGGAGGAGCAATAATGTACCGTATCGGAGAGCTTGCTCGTCTGGCTGACGTCACGCCTGACACCGTGCGTTACTATGAAAAACAAAAGATGATGGAGCATGAAGTCCGCACCGAAGGTGGTTTCCGGCTCTATACAGAAAACGATTTGCGGCGCCTGCGCTTTATCAGACACGCGCGGCAGCTTGGCTTTACGCTTGAGGCGATACGTGAGCTGTTATCGATCCGTATCGATCCTGAGCATCATACCTGTCAGGAGTCCAAAAGCATTGTCCAGGCGCGCCTGCATGAAGTGGACAGCCGGATACAGGAATTACAAAACATGCGCGCTTCGCTGCAAAAGCTAAATGATGCGTGCTGCGGAACGGCACACAGCAGTGTTTATTGCTCGATCCTGGAGACACTCGAGCAAGGCGCCAATGGAGAGAACGGCCAACATTGATCTTTTTTCTGAGCAAGCCTACACTTGCCGCGAATTTACCACAGGAGCAATAAATGAACCGGTACAAACATACGAAAGGGCTAATTCAGGATAACGCGATTGAGGCCCTGCTGCATGATCCACTGTTTCGCCAACGCGTTGAAAAGAATCAAAAAGGGAAAGGCAGCTATCAGCGTAAAGCGAAACACGGCAAGAAAGGTAACTGGGAGGCCAGTGGCAAACAAGCAAATCGCTTTTTTACCACTGGCCTTCTGCTTTCAGGAACGGTTAAGGACGATGTTCGTTCTGTTGTTTCAGCAAATCACGGATTTCGGTGAGTAATACTTCTTCTTTGCTGGGGCCCGGCGCTTCCTTCGGTTTTTTCTGGTGTAATTTATTAATCACCTTAATGGCCAGGAAAATAGCAAAGGCAACGATGACAAAGTCGAATACGTTCTGAATAAACACGCCATAATGCATGATGACCGCCGGCGTATCGCCAACAGCAGGACGTAACGTCAAAGCGAATTGCTTAAAGTCGATACCCCCAATCAATAACCCCAGCGGCGGCATAATGATATCGGCAACAAGTGATGAGACAATCTTACCGAAAGCCGCACCGATAATGACACCCACTGCCAAATCCACCACATTTCCGCGCATCGCGAATTCACGAAATTCTTTAAAAAAGCTCATTCTTCTACTCCCTGGATTTCAAAGCCTACCTAAGTCTAACAAAGGAAATATGATTTTCCATTTTCGCACCGCTTTGCCAATTACTTTTTAGCCATGAAAATAATGCGGATAATAGGGTGCAGAAATAATGATGGCGGCCGCAGCCGCCAGATAATTATAAAAAGAACGGGCTTGGCTGGAACAGGCGCTCAACATCCGTAACGAATTTTTTATCGGTCAGGAACATAATCACGTGATCGCCTTGCTCAATGCGTAAATTGTCATTGGCAATCATCACATCATTACCGCGCACGACGGCGCCAATGATAGTGCCTGGCGGCAGTTTAATATCATCAATGACCCGCCCGACAACCCTTGAGGTCGTTTCGTCGCCGTGCGCCACGGCTTCGATAGCTTCAGCCACACCGCGACGTAACGAGGATACGCTGACGATATCGGCTTTACGCACATGGCCGAGCAGCGCGGAAATGGTGGCTTGCTGTGGCGAGATAGCAATGTCGATCACGCTTCCCTGAACAAGATCCACATAAGCGCGGCGCTGAATAAGCACCATGACTTTTTTAGCGCCCATACGTTTGGCGAGCATGGCGGACATAATATTCGCTTCGTCATCGTTCGTGACGGCGATAAAGAGATCAACCTGATCAATATGCTCTTCCGCGAGCAGTTCCTGATCCGACGCATCGCCATAAAAAACGATCGTATGCTGAAGTTTCTCGGCAAGTTCCGCGGCGCGTTGCTGATCGCGTTCGATAAGCTTAACGCTGTAGTCTTTTTCCAGCCGCTGCGCGAGCCCTGCGCCGATATTACCGCCGCCGACCAGCATGATACGTTTATACGGCTTTTCAAGGCGCTGAAGTTCGCTCATTACGGCGCGGATATGCTGAGATGCGGCGATAAAAAAGACTTCATCGCCTGCTTCCACAATAGTGGAACCCTGCGGTCGGATCGGCCTGTCGTGGCGAAAAATAGCGGCTACGCGGGTGTCGATATGCGGCATATGTTCGCGCATGGTCGACAGCGCATTGCCGACCAGCGGCCCGCCATAATAAGCTTTCACTACCGCGAGGCTAACTTTACCTTCGGCGAAATTCACTACCTGCAGCGCGCCCGGATATTCAATCAGCCGGTAAATATTATCAATGACCAGTTGCTCCGGGGCGATCAGATGGTCGATGGGCACGGCTTCAGGGGTGAACAGGCGCTCGGCATCCCGAACATAATCTGGTGCGCGGATACGTGCGATGCGGTTAGGCGTATTGAAAAGCGAATACGCCACCTGACAGGCAATCATATTAGTTTCATCTGAGCTCGTGACCGCAACCAGCATATCTGCGTCATCGGCACCGGCTTCACGCAGAACACGTGGATGGGAGCCGTGTCCCTGCACAACGCGCAGGTCAAACTTATCCTGAAGGACGCGAAGGCGATCGCTGTTGGTATCGACAACGGTAATGTCGTTATTCTCGCCCACTAGGTTTTCCGCCAGGGTGCCGCCCACCTGACCGGCACCCAAAATGATAATTTTCATTGTTGTGCTTCACCCATGCGGGGCCGCCAGCGGGCCCGGTTACTTTTTAATTAGCTTAGCGTAAAAGAAGCCGTCGCCTTCGGTTGCGCCTGGTAGATTCTGAATGCCGGGCGTTTGTGTCGATCCCGTACCGTCCAGCTGTGCATCCGGCGTCCGGGTCAAAAATGCCCGGATCTGTTCGCTGTTTTCTTCCGGCAAAACGGAACAGGTGGCATACAGCAATGTACCGCCCGGTTTCAGATGCGGCCAGATTGCGTCGAGAATTTCAGACTGTAATTGCGCCAGTTCACCGATATCAGAATCACGACGCAGCCATTTAATGTCAGGGTGACGCCGAATTACGCCGGTGGCAGAGCAGGGCGCATCAAGAAGGATCCGGTCGAATTGCGTATCGCCGCACCAGGTTGACGGGAAACGACCATCACCCACTTTAACGTCGGCCTTCATCTTCAGGCGTTTGAGGTTTTCATAGACGCGGGAAATACGCTGGGCGTCCACATCGACGGCCATTACGCTGGCCTGCGGCGCGGCTTCCAGAATATGCGTGGTTTTACCGCCAGGTGCAGCGCACAGATCGAGAATCGTCTCACCGTTTTGCGGCGCTAACAGCTCGACGCAGCCCTGTGCCGAGGCGTCCTGCACCGTAACCCAGCCCTGCTCAAAGCCAGGCAGCGCGCTCACCGGCGCTGGTGCATCAAGGCGTACGGCGTCCGGGTAACGCGGGTGGATATGCCCCGTCATGCCGTTTTCTTCCAGCAGCTTAAGCCATTCGTCGCGGGAATAATGTTGACGGTTGACGCGCAACCACATCGGCGGCCGTTCGTTATTGGCTTCCGCAACGGCTTGCCACTCTTGCGGCCAGGCGATTTGCAGTCTGTTCAGCAACCACATCGGGTGTAACCAGCGGGCATCCTGACCGGAAAATTCAGCCAGTAATTCATCTTGCTGGCGCTGGAACTGACGCAGCACACCATTAATCAGCCCTTTAAACTGCATGCGCTTGATAGCGACTGCGCCTTCTACCGTTTCAGCCAGCGCCGCATGCGGCGGGATACGGGTATAAAGAAGCTGATACAAGCCCACCATAATCAGATAATGAATGGTGCGTTGCTTACCCGTCATCGGGCGTGACATCAGTCTATTGATAAGCCATTCGAGCTGCGAGAGCGTGCGAAGCACGCCGAAACAGAGTTCCTGCAAAAGCGCGTTGTCTTTATCAGAGACTTTATGCTGGAGCGGCGGCAGAACGGTACTGAGGGACTGGCCTTTTTCGACTACCTGTTCGATAGCCTGCGCCGCCAGACTGCGGAGATTAATGGATTTTTTCATAGCCACGGGCAGGTTAACCTGCGTCTGAAATAAAAAGGCCCGGAAAACCGGGCTGTTAATGCCGACACTCAGGCGAGAATGGCGCCTGGCGTAAACCACTCCCGGCGGGAGTTTAAAAGATCCTGTGCTGACATCGGTTTTTTACCGGCAGGCTGGAGTGATTCCAGATTGAGGATACCGTCCGTCGTCGCGACCTGGATACCCTGTTTACCGGCATCAAGGATGGTGCCAGGCGTTGCATGGCTCTGCTGATGGATAACTGACGCCTTCCAGACTTTGACAGGCTGCTCATCAATCATGAAAAAGCTGACCGGCCAGGGGTTAAACGCACGGATACAGCGTTCAAGCTGAGCTGCAGAAAGCGTCCAGTCGAGGCGTGCCTCTTCTTTACTGAGCTTGTCCGCATACGTCGCCTGTGCATCATCCTGCTTTTCAGGAACTGCGCGGCCCGCTGCAAGATCCTCAAGCGTGGCGAGCAGCCCTTGTGGGCCCAGCTGTGCCAGCTTGTCATACAGCGAGGCGCTGGTGTCCTCATCGGTAATTGGGCAGGAAAGCTTACGCAGCATGTCGCCGGTATCGAGTCCTTTGTCCATCTGCATGATAGTCACGCCGGTTTCGGCATCGCCCGCCCATAGTGAGCGCTGAATAGGTGCCGCACCGCGCCAGCGTGGCAGCAACGAGCCGTGTACGTTAATACAACCCAGGCGAGGCATGGCGAGCACCGCTTCCGGAAGGATCAAACCGTAAGCGACGACCACCATGACATCGGCATTCAGCGCGGCCACAAGCTCCTGACTTTCCGCAGAGCGCAGGGATTTCGGCTGAAAGACCGGAATGTCGTTTTCCTGTGCCAGCACTTTTACCGGCCCGGGCATCAGCTTTTTGCCACGGCCTGCCGGGCGGTCTGGCTGAGTGAACACGCCGACCACCTGGTGCGAAGAGGACAACAGCGCGTCGAGATGACGCGCTGCGAAATCCGGCGTACCGGCGAAAATAATGCGAAGTGACTCGGACACGTTATTCCCTGTCTTTATTTAACCTGCGGCTTTCGCCTTCATGCGATCCAGTTTTTCAACTTTCTGGCGAATACGCTGACGCTTCATCGGCGACAGATAATCGATAAACAATTTACCGACCAGGTGATCCATTTCATGCTGAATGCAGATGGCCAGCAGGCCGTCGGCTTCCAGTTCAAAAGATTTACCGTTGCGGTCAAGCGCGCGGATTTTGACTTTCTCGGCACGCGGCACAAAAGCGCGCTGTTCCGGGATAGACAGGCAGCCTTCTTCAATGCCGGTTTCGCCGGACTGTTCCAGCAGCTCCGGATTAATAAGCACCAGGCGCTCATCGCGGTTTTCGGAAACATCAATCACGATAATGCGCTGATGAATATCCACCTGCGTTGCGGCAAGCCCAATACCTTCTTCGGCGTACATCGTGTCGAACATATCATCAACGATACGCTGAATATCTGCATTAACTTCTTTAACCGGTTCAGCGACGATGCGAAGCCGCTCGTCCGGAATATGTAATACCTGCAAAACTGACATAAATTTCCAGAGCTGTATTCAAGAGTTGAAAGGATCTTACCTTCTATTCTAGACAAATCCCCCTTTGATTGACAGCATCAGCAACGAATCACAGGGATTAGAGAACGGCGGCTGGCGGGGGATAGCGCGATGTCACCAACGGAGATTTGGTTACGCCTGATGGCGGTGTACAGCCTCGGCGGCGAAGTTATGGTTCGGGCTTTCCACTGCCTGCAAAATATACCCGACGATCCCACGAATGCCTTACGGCTGGCGGGGCTTAATAGTAAGCAACGGGCACTCTTTTTTAATTACCCGCAGGCCAAGCTTGAGGCTGCTCTGCGCTGGCTTGAAATGCCGGAGCATCATCTGCTTACCGCGCTATCGCCTGAATATCCCGTTGCTCTGCGCGCGATCGAGTGGTTTCCTGGTGCGTTGCTGGTGGCAGGCGATCCCAGGGCGCTGTCCCGCCCGCAACTGGCCGTCGTCGGGAGCCGTCATCATTCGTGGTATGGCGAACAATGGGGAAGCAAACTCTGCTATGCGCTGGCGGAAAGCGGCCTCGTCTTAACCAGCGGGCTTGCACTAGGCATAGACGCTGTTGCGCATCGCAGCGCGCTGAAGGCGCAGGGAAAAACCATCGCGGTGCTGGGCAACGGCCTTGCGCAGGTTTATCCGGCGCGCCACCGTAAACTGGCGGAGGAGATCGTAGAACGGGGCGGGGCCCTGGTGTCCGAGTTTCCTTTTGAGGCGCAGCCGCGCCCGGCGCATTTCCCGAGACGTAATCGCATTATTAGTGGCTTAAGCGTTGGCGTGCTGGTGGTCGAGGCGGCCTTACGCAGCGGCTCGCTGGTCACGGCCCGGTGCGCGCTGGAACAAGGCCGGGAGGTTTTCGCGCTCCCTGGGCCTGTTGGTAATCCCGGTTGTGAAGGCCCGCACTGGCTGATTCAGCAAGGCGCTGTCGCCGTTACGCATCCTCAGGACATTATCGATTATTTACAAAATGAGCTGCCCTGGCTCACGACTGCGAATTATTCACCGGATCAAGAGGAAGGTGCATTGCCATTTCCCGAGCTGTTGGCTAACGTAGGAGATGAGGTTACACCTGTTGACGTCGTCGCTGAACGTGCCGGCCAACCTGTGCCATTGACGGTAGCCCAGCTACTCGAACTGGAGTTAGCAGGATGGATCGCAGCTGTACCCGGCGGCTATGTCCGAGTGAGGAGGGCAGGCCATGTTCGACGTACTAATGTATTTGTTTGAAACCTATATCCATAACGAAGCTGAGATGCGCGTTGACCAGGATAAGCTGACGCGGGACCTGACGGATGCGGGTTTTGATCAGGAAGATATCTTTAATGCGCTGTTATGGCTCGAAAAGCTGGCGGATTATCAGGATGGTCTTTCCGCGCCGATGCAACTGGCGTCGGATCCACTCTCGATGCGTATTTATACCGCAGAGGAGTGCCAGCGGCTGGACGCCAGCTGTCGGGGGTTCCTGCTGTTTCTGGAACAAATTCAGGTGCTGAATCTCGAAACTCGTGAAATGGTTATCGAACGCGTCATGGCGCTGGATACTGCCGAGTTTGATTTAGAAGATCTCAAGTGGGTCATCCTGATGGTGCTGTTTAACATCCCCGGATGTGAAAACGCCTATCAACAAATGGAAGAACTGCTCTTTGAAGTGAATGACGGTATGCTGCACTGATATTTTCAGCGCAGTGGTGAATTATGGCAAGGTCAGCACTCTTTTCAGTGCCCAAACACGAGCCCTGCCCAAAATGCGGGGCTGAACTTCTTATCCGTTCCGGGAAGCATGGTCCTTTCCTGGGATGTTCGCATTATCCTGAGTGTGATTACGTTCGCCCGCTGAAAAGCCAGGCGGACGGTCATATTGTCAAAGTGCTCGAAGGTCAGCAATGCCCGGCATGTGATGCGACGCTGGTGCTACGACAGGGGCGTTTTGGTATGTTTATCGGCTGCAGCCGTTATCCTGAATGCGAACATACCGAGCAAATCGACAAACCTGATGAAACCGCATTGCGCTGCCCGCAGTGTAGCGACGGTCAGCTGGTTCAGCGTCGGTCGCGTTTTGGCAAAACCTTCTATTCCTGCGATCGCTATCCGGAATGCCAGTTTGTGATTAATACCAGACCGGTGGCGGGCGAGTGCCCTGAATGCCATTATCCCCTCCTTACCGAAAAGAAAACCGCGCAGGGCATAAAACGCTTTTGCGCCAGTAAACAATGTGGAAAGCCGGTAACGGCGGAAAAAGACAGTGAAGAATAATCAGCCTGCGGACGCGATATCGTCTATCGTCGACGTCCTTAAAAAAGAACAAGTTATCGCTTATCCAACCGAAGCCGTATTTGGCGTCGGGTGCGATCCCGACAGCGAAACCGCTGTAAAACGCCTGCTTGAATTAAAGCAACGCCCGATGGAAAAAGGACTCATCCTGATTGCGGCGAATTTCGAACAACTCAAGCCCTATATAGATGACGCTGCTCTGACGCCCGAACAGCGAGAGGGCGTGTTCGCCCGCTGGCCGGGGCCAGTGACGTTTGTTTTCCCGGCGAAACCGTCGACGCCACGCTGGCTGACTGGCCGTTTTGACTCGCTCGCGGTGCGCGTCACGAATCATCCTCAGGTGATTGCGCTTTGCGAAGCCTTTGGCAAGCCGCTGGTTTCAACCAGCGCCAATCTCTCCGGGCTTGAGCCATGCCGCACGGCGCAGGAAGTGCTGGCGCAGTTCGGTGATGATTTTCCTGTGCTGCATGGCGCAACAGGTGGTCGCCAGAATCCTTCCGAGATCCGTGATGCGCTGACGGGTGAACTTTTCCGACAGGGGTAACGCATGGAAACCTACGCTGTTTTTGGTAATCCTGTCTCGCACAGTAAATCGCCGTTTATTCACCAGCAATTTGCGCAGCAGTTACAGATTGAGCATCCGTATGGCCGCGTGCTGGCACCGCTCGATGATTTTGTGAAGACGCTGGAGGACTTCTTCAGCGCAGGCGGTAAAGGCGCAAACGTGACGGTGCCTTTTAAAGAACAGGCGTTTGCTCGTGCCGATGAACTGACGGAAAGAGCGGCGCTTGCCGGTGCGGTTAATACGCTGAAACGGCTCGAAGATGGTCGTTTACTGGGCGACAATACGGATGGTATTGGGCTTTTAAGCGATCTGGAACGTCTCGGTATGATCCAGCCGCGTTATCGGATCCTGCTGGTGGGCGCTGGCGGCGCAGCGCGGGGCGTCTTGTTGCCTCTGCTGTCGCTGGATTGCGCGGTAACTATTACTAACCGCACTTTTGCCCGCGCGCAGGAACTCGCAACGCTCTTTAGTCATACCGGCAACGTTAACGCCGTCGCGCTTGCGGATCTGGTTGGCCATGAGTTCGATCTCATTATTAATGCCACTTCCAGTGGGATTCACGGCGAGATCCCGACTCTTCCGTCTTCTCTGCCCGGTAAAACAACGGCGTGCTATGACATGTTCTACCAGAAAGGGCTAACGCCATTCCTTTCATGGTGTCAGGCGCAGGGGGCAACGCAACTGGCTGACGGTATCGGGATGCTGGTGGGGCAGGCGGCGCACGCGGTTCTGCTCTGGCATGGCGTCCTGCCGGATGTTGTGCCCGTTATTGATAAGCTCAGACAGGAGCTGGCGCAATGAATCAGGCGATTCAGTTCCCTGATCGCGAGCACTGGGATGAACAGCGGCAGGCCGTTTGTTTTCCGGCGCTGGTCAGTGGGATGGTGCTTACCTGTGCTATTGCGCAGCCTGTGCTGGTGGCTCGCTTCTCAGGCACGTCGCCCGAAGAATGGATAGCCGCTTTTCGTCAGCACCGTTGGGATCTGGAAGAAGAGGCTGAGCAGCTGATCGCTGCTCAGGCCGAAGACGATCAGGGTTGGATCTGGCTCTCCTGAGCCAGATACTCATCTTTCCACTTCACATAGTTGTTCGCCGAGTAGCGCAGCCCTTCGCGTTCGGTATCTTTTAACGGGCGAATCTGTTTTACCGGGCTGCCGAGATAAAGATAGCCGCTTTCCAGACGCTTATTCTGCGGCACCAGACTTCCGGCCCCTATCATCACGTCATCTTCTATAACGGCACCGTCAAGCACGATCGAGCCCATACCGACCAGTACACGATTGCCAATAGTGCAGCCATGCAGCATCACTTTATGTCCAACAGTAACGTCTTCCCCAATCACCAGTGGATTACCTTCGGGGTTATAAGAAGATTTATGAGTCACGTGCAATACGCTGCCATCCTGAATGTTGGTGCGCGCGCCAACCGCAACGTAATTAACGTCGCCCCGAATCACTACCAGCGGCCAGATGCCGACATCATCAGCCAGTCTCACATCGCCAATCACCACGCTTGAGCTATCGACCATCACGCGCTGGCCTGTGGTGGGAAAGGTATTTTTATAAGGACGTAACACAAAAGAAGACATAGTCGCCTCGGTTTCTTATCAATCGTAAGAAGACTTTGGTTGGATTCAGGCGGCTGTGCAAGCGCAAATGTGTTTGTTCGTTGAGCAGATCGCGCGGGATCGCAGCAATAAGAATGAAAAAACAGCAGTTGAAAGAAAAGATCGAAAAAAGGGTTGTGCTGAAAACTGAGATCCCTATAATGCGCCTCCATCGAGACGGCAATGTGAAGCACTTCACGAAATAGCCGGCACGATGAGAGAAAAATCCTGAAATTAAGGGTTGACTCTGAAAGAGGAAAGCGTAATATACGCCACCTCGCGACAGCAGGCTGAACGCCGCGTCGCACCGCTCTTTAACAATTTATCAGACAATCTGTGTGGGC
>NZ_JAANQB010000006.1:0-15376 GCF_011605445.1 Cronobacter sp. HA18006
AGTACCAGCGTACGGCCCACAGAATGATGTCACGCTGAAAATGCCGGCCTTTGAATGGGTTCATGTGCAGCTCCATCAGCAAAAGGGGATGATAAGTTTATCACCACCGACTATTTGCAACAGTGCCAGAAGGTGTTATGAGAGTGAAGGAGATAGCAGAGCGTCCTCCTGACAGATCTAAACCTAATAATGTGACAACTTGCCCTCAGCAAAGGAATCCAGAAGAGGTTAAGGGGAGCGAAGGGGACGAAAGAGCCCTATCCTGGGGCATGCACCCCAGTAATGTGACAAATTACCCTGCAGATTTTCAGAAGAGGAGAAAGGGAAGTGTGACAAATTACCCTCATCAAAAAAATCAACCATTAGCTATATCGCTGAAAGTAAAGACAATATGCGTAGTTTGACGACCTTTCTTTTTTTCAATATATGAAAGACGCATGGGGGTACGGCTGTTGATTTCATCCACACTAGCCTGAAGGAAACGACGACGGAAATCCGGCATACGCTGGTAGCTCTGTGGAAGCTGATAACGCTCCATGATCCAGTCCACTCGCAGCGAAACCACGCCAGAACCGTCAGCTTTTCTGTACTGGCAGAGCGATTCGTAAAGGCGCATGGCATAAGGATTCGTGATTTCCTTCGTTTCGCTCAGACGGAACTGCGTAAAGCGGTTCTGGAGACCAATGAAGAACGGGATGAGATAAGGGTTGATATGCACGCTGTAAATGCCTCTTGATGGGCTGTGCGCGCGCTTGATGAACCAGGGAAAAGATTCATAGCCTTTCTCATCACCAGAATCCTCTTCGGGCCGGTAAAACACCACTTCCTTACCTGCAAAGCCTTTTAACGCTTGTCTGATATCCTTGCTGGCCTCGGCTGAAGTAAGACCAAAAGTGGCAGCGTAATGAGCGACCTGAATCTCACAGATCCCATCATGTTCCTGAAGCGCCCCGTCAGAAGTACGAATTTGATTTACAAAAAGATAAAGCATTCTCTTTTGGTCGCGTGAAAGACTGTACGCAGCCTCAGTCAGCTCGTTTGACTGTACAATGCGGGGGCTATTCCTGCGTTTTTTTTGATTGATCAGCGCAATTTCAGTCATGGTCGCTATGTTAGATATGTGACAGATTTTTAGATTGTCACACTTAACTTGAGATAGTCAACAACCTTGAATAAACCTGTGATAGAGCACGCTTCATGAGGGCAATTTGTCACAGCGTTAAGGGCAGCTTGTCACAGTTGTAAGGGAGATTTGAGGGCAGTTTGTCACAGTAAGAGGGCAATTTGTCACATAGACAGGCCTCTAGCCCGCGTCAGTACTGGGCTGACGTACCGTCTAAAAAGATAGATCTAAAAACACCTTTAAAAAGATCCTTTAAAAATACGCGGTGGATAAGTGGATAAGTACACACTGCGTTATCTGTAAAGGTGGAGCGTCTGCCGTATATGCAACAACTGACTCTCTTGCGCTTCCTCGACCGTTCGCGGGCTACGCCCGGTCACTTGTCTGCGGCGAGCGCCAGCGGCTTATTCAAAGTCTGAGACCTATCTGACTACAGCAATGGGAATTTCATTCCAGCGCGTCGTGTAAGCAGGAGATAGCATATCGCGTTTCATTTGCCACTCAGGAGCGATACCTCGCCCGGCAAAAAAGACTTTGCCGAGACCAGAATTATTGATCCCATCCAAAACTTTCATCAGTTGGTCACTGCCCGGACGAGGTTGATGTTCGTCAAAAAGATTCAGTTGAGCCACTCCGGTGGGAGTAAATTCATTGAGCATGATTCCGGCCTTTGCGTATCGATGGCCATCTATCCATATGCGCTCCAGCGCCTTCACCGCTGCCGTTATTACATCGCGGGTGTCCCGGGTAGGGGTAAGCAGTTTTTCACTGGCCACGTTGCTGTAATACGTTTCCCCTGCTGCGAACGGTGACGTTTTCACAAACACTGCGATATGTCGGCAATACTGCCGTTCTTCCCTCAGCTTCTCCGCAGCACGCTCCGCATACTGGCAGATGGCCTGCCGCATAGCTTCATACGTCGTGATACGTTCTCCAAAGCTCCTGCTGCAGATTATTTGCTGCTTCGGTGGGGGAGCTTCTTCCAGGCTGATGCAGCTCTCTCCGTTCAGCTCACGCACGGTGCGCTCGAGTACAACGGTGAAATTTTTGCGGATGAACGTGGGGTTTGTGCGGGCGAGATCCAGCGCCGTGGTGATCCCCAGCTGTTTCAGCTTCTTCGCAATACGCGGGCCGACGCCCCACAGTTCTTCCACCGGCTGCAGCGACAGCAGCTTTTCCGTGCGCCGACGGTTGCCGGGTGTAAGTGCCAGGACCCCACGAAACTGTGGCCATTCCTTTGAGGCCCACTGGGCTGATTTGGCAAGCGTTTTTGTCGGCCCCATGCCGACCCCCACAGTCAGGCCGGTGCAGGTCAGCACGTAGCTACGCAGCTGGCGCCCGAAATCTTCAAACTCAAGGCAGCGGTCGATACCGCGGATATCCAGGAACATCTCATCGATAGAATACTGTTCCACCTTCGGCGCCAGCTCTTCGAGACAGGACATTACACGGTTGCTCATAGATGCATACAATTCGTAATTGCTGGAGAACGCCACCACAGGCTCTGGAAAGTGAGCAGTTTTGAGCTGGAACCACGGAACCCCCATCTTGATGCCGAGCCGTTTCGCCTCAGCGCTGCGGGCAATAACGCAGCCGTCATTGTTACTAAGGACGACAACTGGTCTGCTACGCAGATCGGGCCTGAACACCTTTTCACAGCTTGCATAGAAGCTGTTCACATCTGCGAGAGCAAACATCACTGGCGCTCCTTAAGACGATGAATGCTGTGAGTGACGACACCAAATATTTGCAGTTCGTCCGGGTCCGGGTATTGAGGCGGATACTCCGGGTTCATTGGCTGCAAAGCCAGCCTTGGCCTGAGCAGCAGTTGCTTCACCGTAAACTCATTTCCTACGGCAGCGATGACGATATCACCATGCTTAGGTTTTTCTGCCCGGTCCACAACCAGCACATCACCGCTACGGATACCAATATCCGTCATGCTGTCACCGTTGGCACGCACGTAGAACGTCGCGTTACGGTGCCATACACAGTAGTCGTTAAGATCCAGCTCTGCCTCAACATAGTCCTGAGCAGGGGAAGGAAAGCCTGCCTGGCAGCGTTCCAGAAAGAGTGGAAGCGCTAATGCTTCTGTTTCAGAAGGTGCACAAAACAAGTGAATGGATGCCATCTCGTTTCACCATTATTTTTATACTGTTTATACATACAGTAATTCCTTGCGCTTGTTCTTACAAGCGAAGCGGTAATAATCCTCTTCCAATGGCTATAAATTCTCAAATATTTCTCAAATTATTCTCTTTTTGCTTTCCAAATTAAAAATGCTCTGTATAATCTCGTTTTGTTCTCTAATAGTTCTCATTAAATTCTCATAAGGACTCAGTATGAAAATCTTCATCGATGACGGCTCAACCAATATCAAGCTGCAATGGGAAGAAAAAGGTGAAGTTAAAAGAGCCATCAGCCCTAACAGTTTCAAACGTGAATGGGCCGTTGCGTTCGGCGGACAAGACACATTCAACTACACCCTGAATGGTGAGAATTATTCGTATGATCCCATCAGCCCTCATGCCATTGTCACAACCAATATTGCCTGGCAGTACAGCGACGTGAATGTGGTCGCCGTACACCACGCGCTGCTGCAGACCGGCCTGAAGCCACAGGAGATCGATGTTGTGGTGACATTGCCACTGGCCGAGTTCTATAACCGGGACAATCAGCCGAACCAGGAAAATATTCGTCGCAAACAGGCGAGCCTGTTACGACCGGTTTCATTGAATGGAGGAGAGACGTTCCGCATTCGGGATGTGCAGGTTATGCCGGAATCTATTCCTGCCGGCTATGACGTCGTGAAGGATTTGGACGATCTGGATTCGCTACTCATCGTGGATCTGGGCGGTACTACGCTTGATATCTCACATGTGATGGCGCGTATGCGCGGAATATCCCGTATTTATGGCAACTCTGCACTTGGCGTGTCGTTGATGACTGAAGAAGTGCGCGAGGCGCTGGCGCTGGCCCGGACACGGGGTAGCAGCTACCTGGCGGATGAAATCATTATCCACCGCAACGACGAAGAATTTCTGCGAAAACGAGTAAATGATACGTCACGTCTTGAGATGGTGACTGATGCGCTGAGGGATTCTCAGCAACGACTGGTGAATCGTGTGCTGGAAGCAATCAGCAGCTTTGAGGGCTACTCTCATGTTATGGTTATCGGCGGCGGGGCTGAGCTCATCGCCGAAGCGGTCAGAAAACACTGCGGCGTACATGAAGATCGCTTCTGGCAGAGCGACAGTCCGCAGTTTGACCTGGTCAACGGTATGTACGCAATTGGTTAACGATATGGATAAGCAGGATACGCGTCGCAAAATCACTTTTTATCTCAATCCGGAAACGAACGCTGCAGACAAATACGTCTGCGATGAGATCGACAGGACCCCACAAGGAGAACGGGGAAAACTTTGGCGGTCAGCTTTGCTGGCCGGCTTTGCGCTGCGTAAACAGGATGCCCGGTTGCCACATATGTTGGCCGAATTGTTGAACGAAGAGACGACATTTGACGAAGTAATCCTGCTAATGAAGGCCGTATTTCCCGAAGAGATGGACACGTTTGGAGAGCGCCGGCCGGCAGCACCGGTCACAACGGTTTCCAAAACGACTGCCGCCGTCACGCAGAAGGGCAGCGCGCAGGATGAAACGCGTAACAATGCCAAAAATATGTTCGGCCAATAGAATGACACACGCTGAAGCCTGCCGGGCTGACAACGTTTAGAAGGTATAAATTGATGACCATGAAAAAACGTGCGGAGGCACTGACATACAGCCTGCTGCGTCGAGTTGGCGTTCCTGAGAAGCAGCTTTCGGCTTATAGCAAAAAGACGGGAGAAAGAATGCTGCTGTGTAGCATCCTTCTCATTGTTCCTCTGATCATTTGGGACATGCCCTTAGTAATCAAAATCATTCTGCAGTTGGGCTACGCAATTATGATGTGTGTGGGGATTCTGCTCGCTTTTGATGAAGAAAAGAAACCGCATTGATCGCCTCACTGTCTACTTAAACCCGCCACAGGCGGGTTTTTTTATGCCCGCATGCAACCGCTTCAGGTGGCCGTTGGCCACCGCGCGCTCACCGTGCCGCTATCGCGGCCTTTAAGGGCCGACACGCTATGCGTGCCGGGGCTGTGTCATGTTCATCAACCTTCTCTGTTGTGACGTTTCCCCGTTCCTTTCACCGCGCAGGACTGTGCCACACAGACGTCCGCCGCAAGGGCCGCTTACGCTGAACGGCGGCGCCCGGTCCCTGCGGGCTGCGGCCTTGCCGTTCTCCCCTGCGGCTGCCGTTTACCGTGCGGCGTGCCTGCTGATGCGGCGAAGGAACTCAGAGAAACATCACATCACTCACAGAGGAGAAGCAACATGACACAGCAGAACGTCAACACCGCAGCAAAAGAATCTAAAGAATCATCACTCAAAACCAGCCATATTCTGGACCTGTTTTACTACGTCGAGGAGGTCTCTGCCTGCCAGGCGCAGCCGCAAAGTTTCACCCCACCGGTCGGAGCCGAGGAACTGACGGCGTTTGACGAGGAAGGGCCGGATTATTACTCCGTCTGGCTCGCTGACGGGTGGCCGGTCGCCATTGCGGCGCCGATGGACGGCTTTTTCCGCGTACTGACCGGGGAGGCCGCGTAATGTCACAGCTCTCCATCTTTGACGCCATGAGCGACGCTGCCGGCATTCAGTCACGTCCGGCCCCTGCGGCAGTAACGCCGCGCATGGTCACGGGGGACGTGGCGCGCCGGCAGTTTGTCAGTGAGTTCCGGCATACCGCGCCTTACCTGCGCCGGTGGGATGTGTTCTGCGACTTCATTACCCTGGCGGCCAGTGAGCTTGATATCACCCGTATCCGCACGCCGGAAAACATCGAGAGCAGCCGCAAAATCTGTGACCGTTACCAGCCTGCTGACCTTCAAAAACTGAAGAATCTGTTCTGCCTGCTGGTCGCTGAGCTGGAAGGCGGGTTTCAGGATTTTCTCGGCTCGGTCTTCATGGAGCTGGAGCTGGGCTCCGGTGATATGGGCCAGTTTTTCACGCCCTACAGTCTTTCCCGCCTGATGGCCAGTGTGCTGACCAGCGATATTGAGCAGCAGCTGAAGCGCTGCCCGTGGGTGACGCTGGATGAACCGACAAGCGGGGCAGGGGGCATGGTTATCGCTTTTGCCGAAGCCATGCTTAATGCCGGTTATAACCCGTCAACGCAGCTGCTTGTCACCACGACGGACATCGATCCTGTGGCGGCCGATATGACATTTATTCAGCTCAGTCTGCTGGGTATCCCGGCGATAGTGCACACTGGCAACACGCTGAACCTGACCGTCAGCCGGACCCGCTGCACGCCGGTGTACTGGATAAACGAATGGCCAGATCGTATACGTTCGCACGAGCGCTTCCAGGCCATGAGACGTTTTATCTCCGCTACAGCATAGCGTGTACTACAGCGGGCCCTGCCCGCTTTTTTACTCTGATTCAGCGGTATAATTTAGCCGTCTTCACTGAGTGCACGAATAAATTTTAAGGTTTAAGGAATCCATACAGAGGTGTTTTGACTGGCTTAATGAACTTACTAAAAAGGATTAGCGTATTCATGCTCCCCGCTCCGGCGGAGATACTTTTTCTGTGATTTAACCTGTCCTCATTTGTATATCAAAAGTAAATTATTTCCCTTCTGGCTTTGGGAGATGTTAAATCTCTTTTGAGGGAATGCCAGAATCTTCATCTGGCAACGAAGTTAAATTTGAAATGATAGAGGTTTTAAATTTTCACTTGGTTGGTATTAGCTTCTCCAAATTTAAATCTTAAATTCTTGTTAGTTTCATAGGGCTTTGATAAAATATTTTCTTGTTATTTTAAAAAGGTATATTGTTATGATGAAATTCATTGCTAAGCTGTCCGAAGTGTTTGGGTTATATGTTCAGCCTGTATTGTCAACATACACTATTGGCTATGGTCTGCTGGGGTTATATGCTTATTATAAAATGCCTGACGATCATTCTTCTGCTATATCAGAGTATGTAGTTGGTGTGACTTCTTTTGTTATACCAGTTAGTTGTGTTTTTATTGGAGTCCTTTACGCTTTATGTTGGTATTTTGATAACTTCAAAAAATATCGTGAAAGAAAGAGAAAGGCAAAGAGACAGAGTAATTGGTAATATTCCTTTATTCCCCACGCTGTTGGGCATTCAGGTTGCTCTGTCCAGTTGCTAATTGAATATGTTTCGCATATTATTTGTAATTACACTAACAAGATAAGGGTGTAACCAATGAGCGTTGAAACTTGCCAGAAAGCCGAAATCTTGGCAAAAATATCATGGTTTGCCCGAGGGCTTTACCATGCCGCCGCCATTGTTGGCTTGATAGTTATATATTTAATTAGCACCAATAGTTTTGAAATCCTAAATAAGCTCGATGCTCAGGGGGCGCTGCTTTCTGTATGTTTCATATCGTTTGTAATATCTTCTGGGATAAGGTTTCTTTTTCACCGTAAATAGTCATCAATCCTTCATTTTAATAATGCACAAAAATTATATAGTGTCTGGTATTCATAGGGTTATGTAAGAGGGTGCGGAATGAAAAATGGTAATAATACTGCTTGCAGTTGGCATCTTTTCTGGGCTGATTCATCGGAAATATAGCTAAAACGCCTGAATTGGTCAAATCAGTTATTCTGTGCAGTTCTGCTGGTTTACCGTGAACCGGCGGTATATACTTAAAATATTACTTGCCCGGAAATCTAAAAGGAAACTACTTGTGAGTGTATTAAATAATTTTATTTTAATAGCCAGTGGGTGGTATGTTCTAGGCTTGTTATGTTCATTCCTGCAGGAAGAAGAATTTCTCTTTGCCGGATTTATGCTCATTTTACTAACACCTATTTCGTTGGTTACATGTCTAATTTTGAATGTGACATATGCTAATCCACCTTTCGCAGACATTCCTAATGAGGTTTTGGTTAAGCTTGCGACAGTTTCTGCGGTAGCTACAGGAATACGCTTATGGTTTTATGCAATGTCAGAAAAACATATTAGCTAAGATATTCACTCGCCACAGGGACAGATCAGTTATTCTGCCCAACTCTCCACTGGCTACGCAAGGTCTTACCATGTATAATAAATGAACTAGAAACATACATTGCAGGTATCTCATGTCCGGGTCAAAGAATTACTCTGTTGAGAGAAAAAAGAAACAAGCACAATTAACAGCGAAACTTGGGCTTTTTATCATACTGCCTATTTTCTGTATTTATCTGTTAGAACATAAAACAAACATTTTTCCCTCTTTTATTTTTTCATGGATATATATAGCTGGATTGATTATATATTTAATCGGTGCTTTCTTAATCCATCTAAAGATCTCCGAATCAAACTAAGAAATAGGCCGCGCCAGCGGCCTTTTTTACGCCTCCCGTTTAATTCCCCGTCCGGTTAGACATTCAGGTGTTTCTGTCCAGTGCACCGCCCGCCCCCCGGAACCCCATATCCTGTGCCTCTCTCAGCTGCCGGTGACACCATATGTTGTGTCAGTGGCGGTTCCCGCCTGCTGGGCCGGTCGCTGCATCAAGTCACCGCCCTGGACTAAATGGCATCATCGGAAATAATGTCCAGTCATAAAATGTTGGTGCTCGGTTTTAATACGCTGGCCAGAAAAGGTCTGAAACTGATTACTACAACCCCAAAGGATGTCGTTTCACTCCCCTTTAACCGTCGTCGCCCTGTGGTCGACAACGGGACTGGATATCCCCTCTGATGCGCTGGCGCTGCGATGGCATACGCCGTGCCTTCACGCTAACCCGGCCGCTGCGGTCGCAAGGGTTCACTTCGTCTCCGTCCTCACCCGTTCGCGCCTTTCACGGTGCGTTCAGCCCGTGAAAAGCTTGCGCTGCGGCTTGCGGCGTCGCCCATGCGCCCTCCGCTTTTCGCCGGGTTTTTGTGGCGGCACGGCGCAACAGGGTGCCGTATATCAGAGAGGAGAGTGTATATGTCCCGCTTTATCTTGGGTGACTGCGTGCAGGTGATGTCCCGTTTCCCGGCGTGTGCCGTCGATTTTATTCTTACCGATCCGCCATATCTGGTTGGCTATAAAGACCGTACCGGCCGCACCCTGGCCGGGGACAACTCAGCCGAGTGGCTCCAGCCCGCCTGCCATGAAATGTACCGCGTGCTGAAAAACGACAGCCTTATGGTGAGCTTCTATGCCTGGAACCGTGCTGATCTTTTTTTGAATGCGTGGAAAACGGCTGGTTTCCGGGTTGTTGGCCATATCGTCTTTGCTAAAAGCTACGCCTCAAAATCGACGTTCGTGGGCTACGCCCATGAAAACGCCTACCTTCTGGCGAAGGGAAGGCCGCAGACGCCGGACCATCCTGTCCCTGACGTGATCCCTTGGAAATACACGGGCAACCGACACCACCCGACAGAAAAACCGGTACAGAGCCTGCAACCACTGATTGAATCGCTCACGCTCCCGGGGGCAATAGTCCTTGATCCGTTCGCTGGCAGCGGTTCCACCTGTGTGGCCGCCGCCGAAGTCAGCCGCCGCTATATCGGTATCGAGATGCTTGAACAGTATCACGCTGCTGGCGTTCGTCGCCTGGCTCAGGTTGAACGGGCGAGAAGGATGTCTGCGTCCAATGACGGGTTGTTTAACCCAGACTATCCGGAAGCGGCATGAACTACCCGGGCCTTGAAACCCTGCGCGTGGACGTGGCCGCGCTCAGCAATGCCATGTGTGACGTAAGAATGTTGCTGAACCGACTCGAATCGCAGCACCGCCACGATGCGGCAACGCTTACAGAACGTATGGCCGCGCAAACATTGCGCCGGATTAACACCCTGCTTCTGGAGGCATACCGCGAAGCCCTGGTGCTGGACGAGACCTTTCAGGACTGACTAAGCCTGCCGGGCTATGACCCGGCCTGTTAATCACAAACAAGAGAGAAAAAGAATGTACGGAACCCGTGAAGAACTCTGCACAAGACTTACAAACATGTTTGCCGCTGATGAACAACTTGTCGTGCTGGTATGGACAGAGGAAGGGATAGGTGCGGCCTGCCGAACACTACAGCCCGAACCGGACGTGACTGAAATCAGGGATGCTATGAAGGCAATCGGCGCGATGAAAATGGTGGATTACCGCCGTGAAGGTGTCACAAATACAAATGTCAGCGAAATTGTGACAAGCCAGCGTGCTGCATTAAACCGTCGTGTCAGTGTGCCTGCCGGCCTTCTTAGCCGCGTATTGCGCGACTATAGGGCCGAGCTGGAACACCGGGTTGGAATAGCATGGGAGGCTGGATGCCATGAGCCGCAATCAGTAAGAGAGGCTTTAAATGATGTCCATGCTCTACAGGACGCGCTAGCCGCCTGATAACGCGCCGGGGAATACCCCCGGCAAGTCCTACGATTAAAGTTGTTATGCGCACTAAGCACCGTTTCTGACCAGCAGGAACAAGTATGGTGAGCACAAAAGGATGTCGTTTCACTCCGCGTTTAACCGTCACCGTCCTCCGGCCGGCGCCGGGACTGGATACGCCCTCTGACGCGCCGGCGCGGCGACGGCATACGCCGTGCCTTCACTGTAGCCCGGCCGTTGCGGCTGCAAGGGTTCGCTGCCGCCGCCATCCTCACCCGTTCTCGCAGGAAACGGTGCATTCAGCCCGTTTCCTGCTGCGCTGCGGCTTGCGGTGGCGCCCCTGCATCCTCCACTTTTCGCCGGTCTGTCGTGTCGGCACGGCGTTAGCCGGAACGGTGAAACCCTGAACTGTGGAGGATTCTATGAGCACGACAACCCCTGCTGTATACGTTGGCACTTATCACAAATACAACTGCGGAAGCATTTTTGGTAAATGGTTCGCTCTGACTGACTTTGAGGACGAGGACGAGTTTCATGACGCCTGCCGGCAGCTACACGCGAACGAGCCAGATCCTGAATTTATGTTTCAGGACTGGGAGGGAATTCCATCACAGTTCGCCTCTGAATCGTCCGTAGACTGGACTTTTATCGAGGCCTACAAGCGCGCAAAAGACGAAGGCAGAGACGCAGCATTTATTGCCTGGGCTGAATATACAGGCGAATGCGATTACAACGATTTCGATGATGCCTACCGGGGAGAGGCTGAAAGTGAGGAAGATTTTGCACAGCAGCACGTTGAGGATTGCGGCCTGTTAAGCGAGGTGCCGGATACTCTGCGTTCCTACTTTGATTATGAAGCCTACGCACGCGATCTTTTTAGCGGTGGTTACGTTTTTCACGACGGTCATGTATTCAGTAACTGACGAAAACGGCGGGGGATGCCCCGCCGTTAAATTTCATGTGTTTACGAAATCACGGTTCTGGCCTGCAGGAACAAGCTGCGGTCTGCTGTGACGAATCCAAAAGGAAGTCGTTTCACTCCGCGTTTAACCGTCACCGTCCTCCGGCCGGCGCCGGACTGGATACGCCCTCTGACGCGCCGGCGCGGCGACGGCATACGCCGTGCCTTCACTGTAGCCCGGCCGTTGCGGCTGCAAGGGTTCGCTGTCGCCGCCATCCTCACCCGTTCTCGCAGGAAACGGTGCGTTCAGCCCGTTTCCGGCTGCGCTGCGGCTTGCGGTGGCGCCCTTGCATCCTCCACTTTTCGCCGGTCTGTCGTGTAGGCACGGCGTAAGCCGGACCTGTTAACTTTGTAACCGTGGAGGATGTATGACTTCAGCAGTGATCCCTGTTGCCACTCGCATTGAGGGCGCGCAACGTCTGTGCTTTTTACCTGACCTGTTCGGTGGCGATTTTGTTTTTGCCGAATCGATGATTTATGCGTATGCCGATCGCTATTGTCCGGATTACCGCGGCGGCTTCTGGAATTTTTACCGCCTGCCGGACGGCGGCGGTTATATGGCACCGGATGTGGATACCCTGATACTCGACAATGCAGGAAACTGGTTCAATGAAACCGTAAGCGGAAATGCGGCAGGTTTTATTCTCACGGCCCTGGTGTTGAATCACCGCTGCTGGCATCACGATAGCCAGGGAAATGGCGCATTATGCGCGCACATGGCGAAACGCCACACACAGTTAATGAGTTTTGTGGAATATCACCCGGAACGGGCGCTTATCTGGCGCGCCCTCGACTGAATGAAAGCGCCGGGGCAACGCCCCGGCATTATCGGAGAACGATCATGACATTATCAGCCGAAGCACGCGACATTCTGCGCCAGTACAAGAACAGGGTAAACGCGCAACGGAAAAAGGAAGATTTGTCGCCTGTTACAACTGCGCAGGTTATGGAGTCCATCTGCGAATTCATGACGCACCAGACTGCCGTCTATCTTTGCGGCCAGTTTATCAAACAGCGATGACATCGCGGGATTCCCCCCGCCTGGGGGCGGGGGATTCAAACATCCACCGGCATTGAGAATTATTGCTTCTACCCAAACACCACGGCGCTAAACCCTAACTTCGCCCCTTGGCGGGGCAGGGCAGAGCGGGCGCGCCTGCGGCGCCCCCGTCACGCCCCCTCCGCCGCTTTCCTGCACACGTAATGCTCCCGATCCTTCTACTCATATTCATCGTCCTGCCTTGCCCGTTAATTTTTCTCCTGCTCCTGCTGTGAAGCAGCTTCCGGCAGATAAACAGCAAAAGCAAAACGACAACAGTCAGAACCCGGGCCCCCTCCGGCTCCCCGTCCGTACCGGCCGGGTCGTCAGCCCCACTCCGCCAGGCAGCTGCTGCGCACCCGCCAGGCTCCGCCGAACCCCTGCGGGTTTCGGGCCTGCCAGCTAGGGTCTGATGGCAAGGTCAACCCCGGCAGCTGGCTGACGCCAGCAGCGTTTCACCGCGCCGGCGCGCCGGCGCTCTGGTGCCGCCACGCCGTTCCGACGTGTCGGGTGTGTTCATCCTGTCATCCCGCTGGCGCCATCACCCTGCTCGTGCTCTCGCGGAGGGCTGGTCGTAGCACCATCCCCGTTCAGAAAACAAGGGTGAAATGCACGCCTGCGGCGCCCTTGTTTTCTGCCCGCGTCTGTCGCTCCTTTGCCCTTCGCCGCGAGAGAACTCACCAGGATGATGGATTAACCATCGAGAGGAGAAAACCAGGATGAACACACAGAACGTCAACACCGCCGCTCAAGAATCTTCCAGGACGATAGTCGAAAACCCATTTATGGCATTCGTCTGCGACAGACAGATTGTGGAGTGGGCAAAACAAAAGAATGGGATCTGGGTAGCGATGAAAAGCGGTTACAACGTGGAGCAAATGCAAACATTTCTGCCAGACGTTGAGCTGGTTACAGCCGACGAGGCGCTGGAAATGCAAAACGCCCGTTACCGTGCCGGATGGAAAGAGGTGAGCGAGGAACGCTACATCGATCAACTCGAAGTGTTGCCGCCGATGGACTGGTGCCGATCAGTTGCGGGAGAGAGTTTCAAATCCAGTGAGATGTATGCCTTCGACGTAACCAGTATTTTTGCGCGCGTAAAAGGTCGGTTTTTTGAATGCAAAGACTTATGCACTATGACCCATGACGAAGTGATGGCGAGTGTTGAGAATGCTTTTTTTGCTGGGAATTCAGTGAATTCCGGGCATTAAAAAAGCAGGGCTTAGCCCTGCTTTCTCACGCCGGATTACACGCTACCAACGACTAATCCGGCACTTCAAAACTAACATGGAGAACCAACCATGCAATTTGACCCGCAAATCGTCGCACAGGCGAAAGCGTTTGTAAATGCCTTACGCGAAGGAAAACGTGCGCATGTACCGCCGTTGCGCTTTGAGTTCTGGCAGCAGTTTATGACCACCGTTCGCACCGAAATGGAGGCGCAGGCGTAAACCCCCAGGCCGCCGAAAGGCGGCCTTTCCCGCCCCGCCATACGGCGCGGGAGCTGACTCATATTCAACCGGAGGTATTGATGATTCGTGAAATTACATTTAACGAAATGCAGAACCCCTTGGAAGGCGCGGACGTGTGGCCTGTGGAGGCAGGCAAGGCGGTGATGCTGCTGCCGGAGCTGGCGCGTCGCATTGATGACATAATGATTCCCGTACCGCTGCGCTGCAAAGAGGACCGGGCGGCAATGGCGGCCGAGACGCTGGCGCACTTTGCCAGCCGCACCGGGCTAATGCAGGACGGCGAACCGGTTGAGACCGTTATTGTTGATTTCATGGCCAATCTGATGCACCTGTGTCAGCATATCGGGCTGATCTCGCAGGAGTTCAACAGATTCCCGGATCTGCTGTCTACAGCAGAAATGCATTTCGAAATGGAGCAGGACCCGGAAGATAAGTGACAGGAAGGGGCTGAAAGGCCCCTTAATTCCGATGAAGGAGAACGCAAACTTGATTACTTATATTACCGATCAGCAAAATGGCGAACCTGACATTCTTGCGCCGCACCAGTCTGAAACCCTGATAATCAGCAGCTTTGAAGGAAGGGAACTGTTAAAGGTGGCGGCACCGGAAACAGGCTGGACGCATGAAGCACTGTGCGCCATACAGCCCGCTGAAAGTGAAGAAGGAGCCGATGCATATCTGGGCGCGCAGTGGGTAGGCTCAACCGAGGTATGAACGAAAGATGGCCTTCTTTCTGGTAGGCCAGACGGCCATGAGCCAGCTCGTCCTGTTACTCGCCCGAAACAAGCAGGCCCCTGCGGGGCAGGGCAGAGCGGGCGCGCCTGCGGCGCCCCTGCCATGCCCCATCCGCCGCTTTCCTGCACACGTAATGCTCCCGATCCTTCTACTCATATTCATCGTCCTGCCTTGCCCGTTAATTTTTCTCCTGCTCCTGCTGTGAAGCTGCTTCCGGCAGATAAACAGCAAAAGCAAAACGACAACAGCCAGAACCCGGGCCCCCTCCGGCTCCCCGTCCGTACCGGCCGGGTCGTCAGCCCCACTCCGCCAGGCAGCTGCTGCGCACCCGCCAGGCTCCGCCGAACCCCTGCGGGTTTCGGGCCTGCCAGCTAGGGTCTGATGGCAAGGTCAACCCCGGCAGCTGGCTGACGCCAGCAGCGTTTCACCACGCCGGCGCGCCGGCGCTCTGGTGCCGCCACGCCGTTCCGACGTGTCGGGTGTGTTCATCCTGTCATCCCGCTGGCGCCATCACCCTGCTCGTGCTCTCGCGGAGGGCTGGTCGTAGCACCATCCCCGTTCAGAAAACAAGGGTGAAATGCACGCCTGCGGCGCCCTTGTTTTCTGCCCGCGTCTGTCGCTCCTTTGCCCTTCGCCGCGAGAGAACTCACCAGGGAGATGGATTAACCATCGAGAGGA
>NZ_JAANQB010000007.1:0-9517 GCF_011605445.1 Cronobacter sp. HA18006
ATCCCCGTTCAGAAAACAAGGGTGAAATGCACGCCTGCGGCGCCCTTGTTTTCTGCCCGCGTCTGTCGCTCCTTTGCCCTTCGCCGCGAGAGAACTCACCAGGGAGATGGATTAACCATCGAGAGGAAAAAACCAGGATGAACACACAGAACGTCAACACCGCCGCTCAAGAATCTTCCAGGAAGATAGGGGAAGAACAAAACCCTGTTTCTGTCGCACGGGAGTGGGTGGCTCAGGCCACTGCGCTGAAAGCGGGGGTCACTGTCACCGTATCCGATGTGTCCCGATACGGCGACGTGCAGGTTGAGATCCGCACCAACGGAAAGCTTAACTGGCGCGCCTGGTCATTTGAGCCGGATTTTCTTTTTGAACTGAAACGCAACCTGCAATACGTGCAGCGGTAACCGGAGGCCGGGTGTCCGGCCTTAACCTAAAAAGGAGAAAACATGCAGAACCGCAACAACCGTCCGGCGACCAGAAAGGTCGGGCAGAGCACCGAAATTGTGAAGTTGCTGCGCATTCAGGCCAGCGACACCCACGTGATCGAGTTTGACAACGTGGACACCCGTTTTAATGACTGTGACAACTGGCGTGTGGTTGCAAGGGGAAAACGTGTCCTCTTCAGCACACGCATGCATGAGCGTTTTTCAGACGTGAAATCAGGGCTTCTGGCAACGATTAACGTATGTGAAAACCTTGCCAGTGAGACAGATTCAGCAGTCCTCGATGGGGCAAAAGCCATGATTCAGGTACTCGACGGATATCCGTCCTTTGCGGCACTGGCTGCACACCCGAAACGCATTATCGAGTAACCGAGCGCCGTGACCGGAGGGCAATCCGGCCACGGCTAACCACAACTATCACTGAGAGGTAAAAATTATGGTCGCCACCAATACTACGGCAAAAAAAACCGCTAAAACCACCCGTCAGACTAAATCTGCGGAAAAAAACGCGCAGTCTACCGAACATAAGCTCATCAAGCTGCTCGCTGATACGCCCGTACAAATCTTCCCGTACTCCCGCCTGTCACCCACTGACTTAAACACGCGCATCATTCCGCATACCGAACAGGAAGTGGAAGAGATGGCAGACAGCATTCAGGCAATGGGCATCTTGCAAAACCTGATCGGTGCAGAACTGCCGGACGGTACGATCGGCATTGTCGGCGGGGAAGGTCGCCGCAGAGGCACAGGCATTCTGGTGATTCGCGGTGTGCTCGATGCAGAGACGCCGTTTGTTCCGGTGAAAGTCCTGCCCGTGGAGATGGCGGTGGCGGCCTCGATGATCGAGAACGGCCGACGCAAAAACATGCATCCTGCCGAGCAGATAATCGGTTTTCGCACTCTTCAGCAGGAAGGAAAAACGCCCGCTCAGATCGGCGCGCTGATGGGCTACCACCCGCGCCACGTTCAGCGCTGCCTGAAACTGGCGAATCTTGCCCCCTCACTGCTGGATGCGCTCGCGCGGGATGAAATCTCCCTTGAACAGTGTGAAGTTCTGACACTTGCTGATACCCATGAGCGTCAGGAGCAGGTCTGGAAAGAGGCTGTTCTACAGTGGCGCAATCCTGCCGTACAGTTCCTGCGCAAAATGGTGACCGACGACAAGATGGCCATCAGTCACCCGATGTTTGAGTATGTGGGCGAGGGAGCCTATACCGCTGCTGGCGGTACGCTGACTGCCGACCTGTTTAGCGATAAGGACAGCACCTTTGCCGATGCATCAATGGTGAAATCTCTGCTGGCTGGCAAGCTCACTGTACTTGCCGCCCGTCTTAAACAGGAGCAGGGCTGGGGCTGGGCTGAATTCCGTATGACAGAGCTGCGCGCCAGCGGTGAGGATAGCGAACAGTTCCGTTTTGCCATGCCGAAAGCTGTACTGACGGAAGAAGAACAGAAGCGTATCAGTGAGCTGGAAGAAAAAATGGAAGCCACTGAAAACTATGATGATGAATACGAGTTTCAGCAGCAGATCGATGACATTCACTGCGAGGCGACGTACCGCGAAGCCACGCCGGAATTTCGCGCCGCGCACGGTATCTGGGTCTCATGGGATAGTGACAGTTTTAAGGTTCAGCCTGGAATCCGCAAGCTGACCGACGAAGACCGGGAAGCAGAAGAACTGGTTCGTCAGGAACGTGAAAATAACGTAATCAGACACACCACACCTGAGATTCCCGCTGACGCCTACTCGGCTACGCTGGTTAAGGCCATGTCTGCGGAGCGCACTCTCGCCGTTCAGGCGGAACTGGCGGGGCGCCCCGATGTATCGGTGGCGCTGCTGACGTGGACACTGTGTCTCAGTATGTTTGACCGCAGCTACGGAAAGCGCAGCGAACCGCTGAAAGCTTATGTGACCTCGAATCAGTATCACCTTGCATCACTGGCTCCATCTGGTGAAGAAGGGAAGGCGCTGACGGCGCTTAAAGCACAGAAAGAGGCGCTTCAGGCAACGCTGCCCGAAAACTGGCATCTCGATTTCACCTGGCTGCTGTCATGGTCAGCAGAGCAGGTGAACACCCTGCTGGGTTTCTGTGCAGCGCACGGTATCAACGGCATTCAGGAACGCCTGTATAACCGCACGGACACCAGTGATCTGGACGGGCTGGAAGCGGCGCTGGACTTTGACCTGCGCAAGTGGTGGCAACCGGGTGCAGAGAGCTACTTCGGCAAGCTCACCATCGCCCAGATCGGCAAAGCCTACGAAGAAGCCGGACTGAGTGCCCGCGCCGGAGAGATTGTGAAGCTCAAGCGCCGCGATGCGGCGAAGGCCGCCGAACAGGATCTGAATGCTCAGGGCTGGCTGCCTGACTGGATGGTGCGCCCTGCGCCAGCCGCTGAGGCAGAAGAAGCCACTGAATCCGACGCTGATACCACTGACCACGCTGCTTAATACCGGAGGCCGCCGCCTTCGGGCGGCGGGAACAGACATGACCATGCAATATGACCTGAACCGAATCAACACCCTGACCGCCTCCGACCTGGAGTTTATCCGTCAGCAGGGCGAGGACGCGCGCCGCGCCCTCAGCGATGCCGTGACCGGCCTCCTGTCGACACCTGAAGGATGGCGCGTCTGCGCCGAATACCGCAGCGAGTTTGGCGGCTTCTTTCCCGTCCAGTGCCGCTTCAGCGCGGACGGTAGTGATGACTGGCATCTGTGCGTGTGCAGCCCCGGCGAAGTCTCGCCGTACTGGCTTCTGGTGCTGCTATCCTCCGGCGGTGAAGTGGTGCGTACCCTTTACCAGAGCGACACGCTCCAGCCTGACCGGATAAATCAGCTGATCGCGCAGCTGGCAGGTATGCGACGCTTTAACTGCACTGCCCGCACCGTGGCGAAGCTGATGAATGTGGAGGTGACAGCATGATCCCGTCCTCACACGCGCTCGTTTCCCTGAAGCCCGCCCGTCAGGCTGCAATACAGGCTATCAGCCATGTTGAGTCTGCCCGCGAACGCGGCGCACGACTGCCTGCCATGCCGTATGTGCGTACCTTTCTGCGGCTTCTCGCGGGCAGCGGACGTCTCAACGCTACGGTGGCCAATAAAATACCTGGTCTGCACTGGGTGCCAAATAACCGTCATTCGAACCTGAAACAGGTCGAGGAGGCGCTTAATACGATGATTGCCACCAGTGGCGAAGCCTGCCCGCTGCCGCTCACGATTGACGTACAGGCCGAACTATTTCCTGAAGTCATGCACACCCAAACGGTTCGACGGCTGCACAGGTCCGGCATTAAGACTTCGCGCCAGCTGCGCCGCCAGTCTCGTGAGTACGAACAGCGCTGGAAACTACGCCAAAACCTGCTGGAGCAGGCAAAAATAGACCTGAGTTTTCAGTCACCGGAAACCGTATGCGCCTGGTACACCCGGTGGAGCGACGAGTTTGACGCGGCAGAGCTTGCCGCACCGTTCTGGTGCTGGCAGTCGCGGTTCTCGTCACTGAAGGGACTTGAATGGCTTCGCATCAGCGGCGAGCCGCTGTATGCAGTGATGTACGAAATCCCGTTTATTGTCCGGGAAACTCCGGAGAATATCCGCACGGCTGAACGCTGGCAGGTTCCGAACAAGTTGCGGTATCAGCAGGGGGCAGAATGAGAAACAATCCCTGCAAGACTGAGTTGAAGATCGCCCGGAGCCAGCGTAACAAGCTCCGTACCATGTCTGCAAAGCTGAAAGAGATGTGTTGCGAGTGGGACGGCCTGAGTGGCTGGCTGGAAAACGAAAGCGAGCAGCTGGCGGAGAGTATAGACAAGCACCTTGAAGCGCTCGAAGATCAGATCCGGGAGTGGTCAGAAGGTACGGATAACCGGGAGGGATATTGAGGATTATCAGCCGCAGGTTCGACCAAAAGAGACAGGAACCGTGTTCCGGCATGCTGAAAGCGGGAAGATTCTGTACCGTCTCGATGCCCGGCTGGAGCGCGATGACTGTGAAATGTTGCAGGCGATGATCAGCCTTGTCTATAACGCCGACGTGGCCGCCGGAAGCGAACAGCGAGCCGCTGAAATTCGGGCGGCGCTGGGGATTTCAGCGGCTGAATGACGCGGAAAAACGATGAGGATTTATACAGTTTTCAGACTGTTATTCCTGGGCAGATGATCGACAAAGGAATATAATGGCGATGGCGCTTGAGGCTTTTTGCCCCATGACGTTCACGTGGTGTGTAACATTGTTGTGAGGCAGAAAGAAGAAAGCCCCGAAGGTAATTTTTCAATTAACCAACGAGGCCATCTGCATGCTTGAACAACATCAGGATAGCCTCTTACCCGCCGTAAGGCAAGGAGAAGAAGGCCATGTTAACACCAAGCTGTAATGTCCCCTTTGAACCATTCTAAAATGTCCCCAGACAATTCTCTGGGGGATTTTTCATGATCAAAGAGACTGTTACGATGAGTCATAAGGAACTCGACCGACTTCACATTATTCAGGAGTCACTTAATCGCCATATTACTCAGGAACAAGCTGCGGCACGCATTGGCATTTCTATTCGGCAGGTTAAACGTCTGGTGCAACGGTATAGAAATGAAGGGCCTTCTGGTCTAGTTTCCCGCCGACGTGGAAAGCGTCCCAATAATTCCTTTTCTACCGAATTCAGAGCAACAGTAATTTCACTCCTCAAAGGCCGCTACGCTGATTTTGGACCTACGCTTGCGTGCGAAAAATTGCGCGAGATACACGGCTTGTGTTTATCCATTGAAACTCTCAGGAAGTGGATGGTAGAGGAGGGCATATGGCGCGAACGTCGTCGTAAGTTTGCCCGAATTTATCAGCGCCGGATGCGGCGCCCATCCTACGGTGAACTCATCCAGATTGATGGCTCGCCTCATGACTGGTTTGAAGGTCGGGGCCCCAAATGCACACTGATAGTCTTTATCGATGATGCTACCAGCGCTCTGATGGCGCTACGATTCGCTCCTGCAGAAACAACCCGGGCTTACATGGAAACCCTCCGGGGTTACCTTAATGATCATGGCGTACCACTGGCTCTCTATTCTGACAGACACAGTATATTCAGAGTAAATAACCCGGAGCGGGAAGGAGAGTTGACTCAGTTCACACGTGCGATAAAGACACTGGGCATCGAGCCAATCCATGCCAACAGCCCGCAGGCAAAAGGGCGGGTAGAGCGTGCCAATCAGACACTGCAGGACAGGCTGGTCAAAGAAATGCGGCTTCAGGGTATCAGTGATATTGAAACAGCAAACGCATGGTTGCCGACCTTTATTGAAGCCTATAACAACCGGTTTGCTACGCCGCCTCGTATTGCTGATAACGCCCATCTTGATGTACACCATTCTGAAGAGGAACTGGGTTATATCTTCAGCCTCCAGGCGAAGCGCGTTCTCTCCAAAAATCTCACTTTCCAGTACAAAAGCAGTGCGTTTCAGATTCGCAGTGAAGGCCGGGGATATCGACTTCGGCATTCGGTTGTCACGGTATGCGAAAGCTTTAACGGTGAAATTAAGGTTCTGTATGATGGGAAAGCGTTGGGATGGGAAAAATATGTTGATGGCCCGGAGCCTATACCACTGGATGATGAAAAAAGTGTCCATGAACGTGTGGATAATGCCCGTTTTGATTTACGCTCAAAATTCTACGTAAAACCTAAAGCTGACCATCCTTGGCTCACGCGCCGCACGCAAAGTAATCAGCAAGTGAAGCCCCCTAAATTACCCAGAAAGAAGGCTGATCCCGATAAAATGGACTGAAACCAGGCGTTATTCAGTTGAGTGCATATCCAGTCATAGGATAGATTCTTACGTAGCGTTTCTGGCGTGCATTTTCGGGTGGTTTGTTACTGTTTTTAACGGGGACACGTCAGAAACGCGCTCAGGCCGTCTGAGCGGTACGCGTAATGCGGCGTTATGGTAAATAGCCTATGCTAATGTCCGCTAAGAGCGAGAAGCGGACATTGCAGACTGCCCAGTAGAAAAAGTGCTATCAGAATTATCTAAAGGAAGATCGTATTTACCATGTCTCATTCTAACTGTTTAATAAATTACAAAAATTAAAATTTCCATTTAATATCATCGCGTTAAGCAAGAGAATTAAACCTCTCATTTAATTTATGATTCTTATTTAATTCATGAGTTGGTGTAAAAATAGGTTGCCGCACTATAGAAAGACACATATTTAAACCCAGCAGGAAATCATATTTGAAAGTAATGTGTTTAAGGGGCTGCGTAACAAGAACAGCAAGTAAACACATAGTAATAACAGTTACCATTCCCATTTCGCAAGTGGCCATATCAGAGGTGAACTAATGCCTGCTGCAATTTTAAGAATTAAGGTTATCCTAATAATTCTTTTGTATGATTAAGATCATCGATAAATTTACTAAGGACTCATTAATGAAATTGCGACTCTGGAATCTATTACCCCATGATTACGCTCCTTTTTTTCGTATTCTTCACATCATTGTGGCATTTCTAATATTATCACAAATTATTAACTCTAATCTGACAGAGACCGAAGCAATTGGTGAACATAGTCTTGAAGGAGTTATAACCTGGATGCACATTATTTCAGGGTTAGGACTGATTATTTGTGGTTTTATTATGTTAAGTTGGATGCTTACTCAAAGAGGTTTTACTTATTATTTTTCATGGGTAGGGCTTGACTTTAGTGGTATTAAGCAAGATATAAAAACGTTGACTAGTTTCCGACTGCCCGATGCACATTCGGGAGGTATTGCCAGTACAATCCAAGGATTTGGAGTTCTAGCATTGCTAATTGTAGCACTTTCAGGTGGCCTATGGTTCTTGTTGAATACCATGCAGTCAAATCTGGCTGAAACAGTAATCCACTGGCATAAGTTCTTTACTACTTTCATTGAGGTCTATTTTTATGCACATGGTGCAATGGGAGTTTTGCATATTTTAATTGAAAAATATAAAAGCCGCTCAGTTAACCTAAGTGACTAATCTGTTGTGAGATAATATTACTTCAAGTTGAAGAAAACCCTAAAAATAAAATTTAGTTTACTAGAAGATGAAACAGCACTTGCAGAGACTTTTTAATTAAATTTAATAAAAACGAAAAAATATTCATGGCGAAATGATTGTTTAATTATCTATCATGGATAGAAATGTGAGTTAGTCGTCCTATTTTAGGAAGTTAATAATGACTAAAACAAAAGGGTTACCTCGTCCGCTGACGCACTACGCTTGGCTTTCCATTGCCACGGCTATTGCCACTATCGGACTCAAAGGTGTGGCGTGGAAAATGACCGGTTCGGTCGGTCTGCTATCTGATGCCATCGAATCCGTAGTTAACCTCGCAGGAGCCCTAATGGCGCTCTGGATGCTGACCTTGGCTGCGCTTCCGGCCGATGAGAACCATGCATATGGGCACGGCAAAGCCGAATATTTCTCGAGTGCTTTCGAAGGATTTCTGATCCTATTGGCGGCAGCCAGTATCGCCTATACCGCAGTTGAGCGGATGTTAACTCCACAGCCGCTTGAGGAGATTGGTCTCGGATTACTGGTTTCAACAGTCGCATCAATCCTTAATTTTGTGACGGCTCGCATTTTGTTAAGGGCTGGCAGGCAGCACAACTCTATCACTCTTGAGGCAGATGCTCATCACCTGCTGACCGATGTCTGGACGTCGGTCGGTGTCATTTTTGGTGTCGGACTGGTTTATCTGACCGGCTGGTTTTGGGTCGATCCGATCGTTGCATTGCTGGTCGCAGCCAACATCGTTTGGACTGGTTATCAGCTTATGAGTCGTTCAGCTGCAGGTCTGATGGACGTATCGCTACCCACGGAAGAACTCAAAAAAATCGAGTCACTGCTGGCAGGATATCGTGAACAGGGGCTTGATTTCCATGCACTACGTACACGCCAGGCTGGCGGGCGGGCGTTTATGACAATGCACATCCTAGTTCCTGGGCGATGGACTGTTCAATATGGGCACGACTGGGCCGAGCGTATAGAGAATGATATCCGCACCGCACTGCCTTTTATCCATATCACCACTCATGTGGAACCGTTGGAAGATCCCGCGTCAATGAACGACCAAACGCTCGACATTTCTGATCACTAAACTAACCACATGTCGCTGGTCGGGCAGGGTAACAAACCTCGCTCTACAAAAATTTCAGGTATTCTCTATAATTCTGAGGGTACTTGATGTGACCTGCGCCCAATTGTTGGGCACGCAATATTTTTAAAAAGTCCGCTTCTGGCACAAAGCGGACAGTGATCACCGTTCTTACGACTACTTTCTGACTTACTTCGTGACTTGCCCTAAGCATGTTGTAGTGCGATACTTGTAATGACATTTGTAATTACAAGGGGTGTAAGACATGGGTAGCATTAACCTACGTATTGACGATGAACTTAAAGCGCGTTCTTACGCCGCGCTTGAAAAAATGGGCGTAACTCCTTCTGAAGCGCTTCGTCTCATGCTCGAGTATATCGCTGACAATGAACGCTTGCCGTTCAAACAGACACTCCTGAGTGATGAAGATGCTGAACTTGTGGAGATAGTGAAAGAACGACTTCGTAATCCTAAGCCAGTACGTGTGACGCTGGATGAACTCTGATGGCGTATTTTCTGGATTTTGACGAGCGGGCACTAAAGGAATGGCGAAAGCTGGGCTCGACGGTACGTGAACAGTTGAAAAAGAAGCTGGTTGAAGTACTTGAGTCACCCCGGATTGAAGCAAACAAGCTCCGTGGTATGCCTGATTGTTACAAGATTAAGCTCCGGTCTTCAGGCTATCGCCTTGTATACCAGGTTATAGACGAGAAAGTTGTCGTTTTCGTGATTTCTGTTGGGAAAAGAGAACGCTCGGAAGTATATAGCGAGGCGGTCAAACGCATTCTCTGAACCAAAGCATGACATCTCTGTTTCGCACCGAAGGTGACACTTCTGCTTTGCGTTGACAGGAGAAGAAGGCCATGAAACTGCTGCGAAGCACCCTGTTCTGGTGTGTATTAATGATATGTATAACGTTGTTAATGTTCACATTTCTGACGCGTCATTCGCTGTGCGAACTGAGGCTGAAGGACGG
>NZ_JAANQB010000008.1:0-6379 GCF_011605445.1 Cronobacter sp. HA18006
CCAACGATAATAATGACAGGACTGGTGCTATAAATCATTTATTTAAATATGTTAATGCTATTCGTGATGCAGGTCAGAAGCTAAAAAAAAGGAATCGAAAACTATATTATTTGATTAAAAATGGAGTTATTTCTTTGATTTTTGTTTGGCTTGCTGTCTCAGTGTTTAGATGGCTGTGATTTGTTTTTTTCTATTGAGTCATACATAAATTTGGGTCTTCTATGCTCAATGTATGGTTATAGATAAAAATCGCCTGCTAAAAAATTCTATTGAAATCTTTTTAGTAAGAAAGGCCCGAATCTGACGCTCAGCGGGCCTTTCGTGAAGAAGTGCGGCAGTAGACAGATTTCATCTGATCACGTTCATGTGCTGCTGTGCAATTAAGCGTTTCTTTCGGAGCTTTCACGGTATTTCCTTCACGAAACCGGCCGCCATTCACTCTTGTGCATAGCCATGCAGCCGCGCAGAAATTATCAGGGGCGTTTTTCAGGGTTTGGGCCGGGGAAAGGTGCCGGAAACGGCCCTCAGGCCGCAGAAACGCGCTGAGGGGCTCTCAGGGGGTGCGGCCAAGAACTCTTATGTTAAATGCGGCGGTGTGGCGGGTTCTTACTTCACACATCATGTTGTCACTCAGACTGAGTCCAGAGAGAAAAAGCCCTCCGGCCGAAGTCGAGTAGTGTTTTACTGGTTTTTTTTGCAGTCCCAGGAGTAATCGTCGTAGTACTTCGGATAGTTATTTGTATATATCTTGTGGTTTTATGTTGAGCTCTTCCGTTTTTGATGCTAAAAAGATTGTCATTACGCGGTGACTTGCCTTTTTTAAAACAAAAATGGAGATATCTATGCTTGATACTGACTGCATTACTGTTCTTACGGCCAGGGGTATTACTGAGATTTTAAATAGTGGAGGAAGCCAGGCTTGGAGACTTGATGCTACTCACGTAGCTAAGCTTCCGTACCTGGTTTGCGTCCAAAATTCGAAAAAAGACTGGGGTAGTCAGGAGGCTAAGCATCATCATGCATTTATGATCGGGAAAATATCCGGAGTAAGTCGAGCCCCTGAAAACCCTAAGCGCTGGATCATAAATATTGATTCCTATGCTGAAATTGATATCCCTGGGCAGTGGGACGGCAATCGTAATCCAGTCTCCTATAGAAAACTTGAAGACATGGGAATTGATATCTCCAAAGTGGATTTCCAACCCCTACCTAAAGAGGATTCCTTAGTCTTGAATACGATAAAAGGCGGGGATGAATATGATGAGTATGAGGAGGATAGCAACAGAGTTAGGCCGATAAATCTAAAAGAGGCTAAAGCAGGGTTGGCTTTATATTTTGGTGTGAATGAGGATGATATTCAGATCACAATTAAGGGATGACCTTATGCCGTCACTCTCTGTTGAGCGCTGGTTAGCACTAGCTACTGCTGGAGATAGCCAGGCTAGATTTCATCTGGGTAAGATATTCTCATGCGGTCTTGGTGTGCATCAGGATTATAAGCAGGCTATATACTGGTTTCAGCTTGCAGCTGAGCAAGGCCATGATGATGCCCAGTTTAGTCTTGGTTGGGCATATCATCTGGGGTTAGGTGGATATAAAGATGCTCAAAAAGCTTCGGAATGGTATCAGAAAGCTGCTGAGCAAGGTCATGCAGAGGCTCAGTTTCAGCTTGGAAGGCTGTATGCTTTCTCTGATTTAAGAAATGATGCGTTAGCAGTCGAATGGTTTCTCTGTGCTGCGAAGCAAGACCACAGTAGTGCCCAATTTAAACTTGGCTGGATGTACCATCTCGGTATGGGCGTTGAGCAAAGTGATAGGCAGGCTTTCCATTGGTTTATTCTGGCCGCTGAGCAAGATCATGCAGGAGCTCAGGCATCTCTTGGTGAGATGTATAAAAATGGATGGGGGGTCGAGCAAGATGATGTTGCTGCGCAGGATTGGTTTTATCGTGCCAGAACCATGCACTATCCCTAAACCCGCCCTGTGCGGGTTTTTTTACGCCTACGTGTAAGAGGCTTGCGGAGCTGGCTGCTGCTGATTCATAACATGAAGCGTTATGGTAAATACATATTATGGTTATTTATTAGGAGTAACTCTGGGAGAGTGGGCTATGGGATCAGATGTTCAATGGCAGATAGATAATGGTTATTTGGCGCAAGTTATGGGGGATTTTTCGACAGAGTCGCCTAGCTTTGAAACGCCAATGTTTGGGCGATATTTTGATACCTTTCAAGCTGCTATACATGTTGCAAAAGCTTTCCCAGGGAGTACGTTGCAGCCATCAGAGTACGAAGATAAAACTGGGATGCTAATACGTCATTATTATGTGGATTGTCATCCGTATTATGATCGACTCCCTCCTGAAAAAAACGATAATTTTCAGTATGATGAGTACCCTTCTGCTATTCATGTGGCTGCGTGTATTGATCAAGCTAGCAAAGAACTCGACGAACTATTGTTTGGTGGTGGATATGGGGAAAATGGTGAGGGGCATGCAAGCCCGATAATTTTATATTAGTGTTAGGGGCGGAGGGATATTATCCAATTTGTAAAATGATCTTCTTGAGATCGTTTTGCTCTGCGCGTAATCTCTTGCTCTGAAAACGAAAAAACCACCTGGGGAGGTGGTTTTTCGAAGGTTCAGTAAGTTGGGGAACTTCTGAACCGTGGTAACAGTCTTGTGCGAGACGTGTCACCAAATCTGTCCTTCCAGTGTAGCCGTAGTCCGGCCACCACTTCAAGAACTCTCGATACATCTCTCGCACATCCTGCTTACCAGTGGCTACCGCCAATGGCGATTTTGTCGTGTCTTTCCGGGTTGGACTCAAGTTGATAGTTACCGGAATGGGCGTGGTAGTCGGACTGAACGGGGGGGTCGTGCATACAGTCCAGCTTGGAGCGAACTGCCTACCCGGAACTGAGTGTCAGGCGTGGAATGAGACAAACGCGGCCACATAACAGCGGAATGACACCGGTAAACCGAAAGGCAGGAACAGGAGAGCGCACGAGGGAGCTACCAGGGGGAAACGCCTGGGATCTTTATAGTCCTGTCGGGTTTCGCCGCCACTGATTTGAGCGTCATATTTCGTGATGCTTGTCAGGGGGGCGGAGCCTATGGAAAAACGGCAACGCCGCATCCTTTTCCCAGCCCTTCCTGATTTGAGCGCCATCTCTTTATCCCGCCATTCGTGAGCCGGTAACGCCCGCCGCAGTCTCACGGCAGGAGCGTAGCGACCGAGTGAGCGAGGAGGCGTCATTTCATCGTCCCCAGCATTTCGCACTTACGCCCCACAGCCGCATTTTTTACCTGCCACATGAAGCACTTCCCTGAATTCCCACTTCGATTTACCATATTAAGCCAGTATACACTCCGCTAGCGCTACGTGACTGGTTCAGGCCTGCGCCCCGAAACCCGCTAAAACCACTGACGCGCCTGCGGCTTGCCCAACACCGCGCCGACCGGAAAAAGATTTCCCGCCGTCCCGGCGTTATCAGGAGGCCGGATTGGCAGACAAACGCAGCAAAATGCTCACGATGTGGGTGACCGAAGATGAGCACCGCCGTCTGCTGGAACGCTGCGACGGTAAACAGCTCGCGGCCTGGATGCGGCAGACGTGCCTGGACGAGAAGCCTGCCCGCGCCGGCAAACTCCCCTCGATCTCGCCGGCGCTGCTTCGTCAGCTTGCCGGCATGGGGAACAACCTTAACCAGATTGCCCGGCAGGTTAACGGCGGTGGCGGCAGCGGGCACGACCGCGTGCAGGTAGTCGCCGCACTGATGGCCATCGATGCCGGACTCGAGCGGCTGCGGCATGCCGTGCTGGAAAAGGGGGCAGACGATGATCGTTAAGTTTCACCCCAGGGGGCGCGGCGGTGGCGCTGGTCCGGTGGATTATCTGCTGGGCAAAGACCGCCAGCGCGAAGGTGCCAGCGTTCTGCAGGGGAAGCCGGAGGAAGTCCGGGAGCTTATCGACGCCTCGCCCTACGCCAAAAAATACACCTCCGGCGTCCTGTCTTTTGCCGAACAGGACTTACCGCCCGGCCAGCGTGAAAAGCTGATGGCGAGCTTCGAGCGGGTTCTGATGCCCGGACTCGATAAAGATCAGTACAGCGTGCTGTGGGTTGAGCACCAGGACAAAGGGCGGCTGGAGCTGAACTTCCTGATCCCGAACACGGAGCTGCTGACCGGCAGGCGTCTCCAGCCGTATTACGACCGCGCCGACCGTCCGCGCATCGATGCCTGGCAGACCATCGTGAACGGCAGGCTGGGGCTGCATGACCCGAACGCGCCGGAAAACCGGCGGGCGCTGGTCACGCCGTCCGCGCTGCCGGAAACGAAGCAGGAAGCCGCCCAGGCGATTACGCGGGGTTTACTGGTCTTAGCCTCGTCCGGGGAGCTGAAAAACCGTCAGGACGTCACTGAGGCGCTGGAAAGCGCGGGTTTTAAGGTGGTGCGCACCACAAAAAGCAGCATCAGCATTGCCGACCCGGACGGGGGGCGAAATATCCGACTGAAGGGAGCCATTTATGAACAGTCTTTTAACGCTGGCGAAGGACTTAGAGCAGAAATCGAAAGCGCAGCAGCAGACTACCGGCGAGATGCTGAAAGCCGCATTCAGCGAGCTCGAGAAGTCTGTCAGAGCGGAACTGAGCGAAAGCGAGAAGAGAATCAGCGCCGCCATCCTCGACCACGACCGGAAGCTGTCCTCAGCCATGAGCCAGCGCACGAAAGGCATGGTGCGTATGGTCAGCCAGACGTGGCTGACCATCGTCCTGGTCTCCGCGCTACTGATAGCCTCGAGCGCGGCCATTCTGTGGTGGCAGGGGAACCAGATGCTCGACAACTACGCGAGCATCCGGGAACAGAGGGACGCGCTGGAGAAGCTGAACGCCCGGACGTGGGGCGTGAGGTACCAGGAGGACAACCAGGGGCGTTTTCTGGTGCTGCCGGAGGGCGTGAAAGCGGATACGAACTGGACGTTCGACAACGGAACGAAGATCGGCATCAGGCTGGTACGGGAGTAGATCAGAATGACAGAGCTGGAAAAACAGTTGCTGAGCGCATTAGAGCAGCTACAGCAGGACTACTCGAAAAGGCTGGACGAGTGGGAGAGCGCCTTCGCGGAATGGCGGACGATGTCTGGTCTTATGCAACGGGAGAACGCGGCGCTGAGCGAGCGCGTCACGGGCTTGAGCAGGCAGGTGCAGAGTTTGAGCGATCAGCTGCGCCGGTTGTCGAGCGGCTGAATGCCGTCGAGCTGCAGCAGGTGCGGGAGGCGCGGCATCAGAAAGCGCTGGAGCTCGAACGATCACAGCGACAGCGGGTATATCACGGTCCGTCCCTTTGATTCATTTCAGCATAATTCCTGCTGAAATCCTCTCTGCCTGTGTAGTAGATATGTTCTGGTGAAGCTTCGATTATACTATTGATAAATAGCATTTAGATTATAATTTAAGTGCATTCATTATGTTATCTTTAAGAGATTTTTATTATTGGCGTGAACAAGGAATATACACATGCTGTCACTTATTATTATTTTTGTTTTTCTTATCAGTGTATTGTATGCGCATTCTCGCGGTAAAATAAAACAAAAGTTTTCCAGGCAGTTATTTGATCATTCAACATTTATGGCTCCGATAAATATGTTTATGACAGGCTTTTCGAAGCTGCCGTCAAAGCAGGCATGGTTTCCCCCAGAAACATTTCCTGAACTTCAACCATTAATTGATAACTGGCAGGTTATAAGAGACGAAGCTGTTAATTTGCAAGGGCACATTAAATCATCTGAAAAAAATAATGATGCAGGATTTAATACATTTTTTAAGCGCGGTTGGAAGCGCTTTTACCTCAAGTGGTATGGAGATGCTCATCCATCAGCGGAGCGGCTTTGCCCAGTAACAACCCAACTGGTTAGCTCTATTCCCTGTATTAAAGCAGCGATGTTTGCTGAATTACCTTCAGGAAGCCATTTAGGAAAGCATCGTGACCCTTATGCCGGTTCAGTTCGTTATCATTTAGGATTATCAACACCAAATGATGAACGGTGTTTTATTGAAGTTGATGGTGTACGCCGCAGTTGGCATGATGGTGAAGTGATAATTTTTGACGAAACTTTTGTTCACTGGGCTCAGAATGATACCGAGCAGACACGTATTATTTTGTTCTGTGATATAGAAAGGCCGATGAAGTGGCGGTGGTCACAAAAAATAAATAGGTGGATAGGTGGGGTGCTAATGTCAGCGGCAGCATCACCCAACGATAATAATGACAGGACTGGTGCTATAAATCATTTATTTAAATATGTTAATGCTATTCGTGATGCAGGTCAGAAGCTAAAAAAAAGGAATCGAAAACTATATTATTTGATTAAAAATGGAGT
>NZ_JAANQB010000009.1:0-5511 GCF_011605445.1 Cronobacter sp. HA18006
AGTACCAGCGTACGGCCCACAGAATGATGTCACGCTGAAAATGCCGGCCTTTGAATGGGTTCATGTGCAGCTCCATCAGCAAAAGGGGATGATAAGTTTATCACCACCGACTATTTGCAACAGTGCCCTCAGGGGCAACCTCAAGCCGTAGTGCTCCTATGCATGAGATCCCACGGCTGCGTGTCGTCGAAGCTCATGCTCAGATGCTCGATGAAACGGCGAACTTTCAACGACACATGGCGCTTGCTCGGATAGATGGCATGAATCGCCAAATCCTTTGTTTTGTGGTCAGGCAGCAGGACACGAAGCGCACCGCTGGCGATGGACTGCTCGAACACAAAGCTAGGGCCGTAGACCACCCCCGCCCCTGTCAGCGCTGCCGCGAGCAGCATCTGCATGTTGTTTGCAGCGAGCCGGATCTCACCATCAATGTGATATGTCTGGCCGTTAGCATCCGTAACGCTCCAGTCTCCGGCTGAAACCGCCTGGGAGAAAGCAAGCCGAGGTGCCTGGCGGAGCTGTTCGATGGTTTTCGGCTCGCCATGTCGTGCCAAAAAGGATGGGGCTGCACAGAACATCATGCGACACGAGGCGAGCCGCCGAGCAACGAGGTCGGAGTCCTGCAGACGGCCGATGCGGATAGCAACGTCGATGCCATCTGCCAGTAGATCGACATAGCGATCGCTCAGCGTGGTCTCGATCGAGACATCGGGGTATTCAGCCAGATAATTCGATACAACACGACCAAGATGCAGTGCCCCAAAGGTTGTCGGCGCAGCCACGCGCAAAATTCCATGCACACTCTGTTGCGCGTCCTGGGCTTCGCGGTTCGCGTCCTCATATTCTTCCAGCAAGCGCTTGCATCGCGTGTAGTAGGACCTTCCTACATCCGTTAGCGTCAACTTGCGCGTGCTGCGTTGAAGCAACCGAACTTTCAGCTGTTCCTCGATCGCGGAAACGTGCTTGCCCGCCATCGACGGTGACAGGCCAAACCGTCGAGCGGCGCTTACCAAGCTGCCTTCTTCGACTGCGGAGACGAACACCGCCATGCTGAGCAATCTATCCATACCACCTCATTCGATATCCTGATTATCAGGTGGTGATAAATCTAGGCCTATTATCGTCCGAATGGAATGGGTCTAGCCTAGCACTGTAGCCAGCCGATCCCCGGTGGGCTTTAGCAAAAGGATGTTCCAATGAAGGTCGAATCGAACAGCATAGAGATCCATGTCGAGGAGCAAGGGCAAGGCGATCCGTCACTCGTTTTTCTGCATTACTGGGGCGGCTCCTCCCGCACTTGGAAGCACGTCTGCTCCAGGCTGGCGCCGAACTTCCATACGCTTGCTCTCGATCATCGCGGCTGGGGTCAATCCGACGCGCCTTCGATGGGCTACGGGCTGGCAGACCTTGCAGCCGATGCAGAGGGCGTGATTGCAGCGCTGCACCCGAAGCGCTACGTTCTGATCGGTCACTCGATGGGGGGCAAGGTCGCTCAGCTTATGGCTTCGCGGCGGCCTGCCGGACTGGCCGGGTTGGTTCTCGTCGCTCCTTCACCGCCATCGCCAATGATCTTGCCGAAAGAGGCACGCGAAATGATGGCAGGAGCCTACGCAAACCGTGAAACAGTGGAGGCGACTATCGATAACGTGCTGACGGCCCTCCCGCTGTCAGCGGAGGATCGCGAACAAGTGATCGCGGACAGCTTGCGTGGCGCGCCAGCGGCTAAGCTAGCTTGGCCCAGAGCGACCAGCTTGGAAGACATCACTGGGCAGGTAGGTGCCATAGACGTACCTACGCTTGTTATTGCGGGTGAGCTGGATCGCGTGGATTCGCCCGAGGTACTGAGGAAAGAATTACTTCCTCGCATATCGCAAGCCGTCATGACCGTAGTACCAGGTACAGGGCATTTGTCCATGTTGGAAACACCGGATGCATTGACACCATTGATTGAGCATTTCTGCCGTTCGTTGCCTGAGAGGGGGTGAAGCGGACATTGCGGCTGGGCGCAATCGAAGCCCCTCACAACTAATACGCGGCGAAAAGCCCCCGGGGAGCGTTGCTGTTGAAGAAGTGTCGATAGTTCTGCGTTATATCGCTGGCAGCAGCCGTGCTGCGCGGGGGAAGCGTCTGCTCATGCGCCGTGAGTGCCGCTTCAATGCCACAGGCATTATCCCCTAACGCTGGCCCACTGTTGCTCCCCAAGCATCTGTGCTACATCGAGCATGACGGCGCTGGTCGCGATGGCGAACCGAGCCAAGCCTATGGGGCACAGACCGATAAAGTTGACCTCAAAGTCTTCAAGGAGCGGACGGCCGACAATCGGCACAATTTCTGCTTCAACTTCTCCCTGAAGGATAACACCAACCCGGACGGCCTGCCCACCTCGGGGCTATTCCAATTTCCTGGGTAATCTGCAGCGACTGGCCTCTGAACGGCGAGCCAGTTCAATGCCCATCCGCTTGAATTAGGGGCTGTATTTCTTTCGTTTCATGGACACTTCTTTTGCTCGATATGGGCTTGCTCGGAAGTGTCCGTGTTAACGGGGTGGAATCTCATGCACTGTTCTATGAGGAGAGCACGCCGGCAACGGCGTGTTCTTACCCGAAGTCAAAGTCAGATCCTGAGCGAAAGTCCGTATCGCTACCACACTGGATCAGTGCAACGCCTTTTCGCCCGGGCGCAGCGTCAAGACACGCACACCGTTCCCGGTGACAGCAACGGTATGCTCGAACTGAGCCGACAATTGCCCATCGCGCGTAACCACCGTCCAGCCGTCGTCCTCAGTTCGAATGGCACGTCGTCCTTGGTTCACCATCGGCTCTATGGTGAAAACCATGCCTTCGCGCAGTACTAGCCCCGTTCGCGGCTTGCCCCAGTGCAAAACCTGGGGGTCCTCGTGCATTTCACGACCGATACCGTGCCCACAGTATTCCCGGACGATCGAATAACCATTCCTGCGGGCATGCCGCTCGATGGCGTGGCCCACGTCACCGAGCGTGGCACCTGGGCGGACAGCCTGGATGCCTTTCCACATCGCTTCATAAGCCACTTGCACGAGCCGCCGTGCCGGCTGCGACACCTGGCCCACCAGATAGGTCTTGCTGGAATCGGCGATGTAGCCATTCTTCTCCAGCGTGATGTCGAAATTGACGATGTCCCCGTCCTGCAGGATGTCCTCGGCGGAAGGAACGCCGTGGCAGACCACATGGTTGCGGGAGGCGTTTAGCGCGTAGGCGTAACCGTATTGCCCTTTGCTGGCCGGGCGTGCGTTGAATTCATGGACGATGAGGTCATCGACCAGATCATTGACCTGCATCGTGGACATGCCAATCAGATTCAGCCGATCAAGATGGCTGAACACCTGTGCCAAAAGCTGGCCTGACTCCGCCATCAGCGCGATTTCTTCTGGCCGTTTGGTCATGACGCCCCCATCTTGATGGGTTGCGCCACAACGCCCGCGGCCCGCAGTTCACGAGCAACGATATCGTTGAAGCTTTGCGTTGGATTCATTTCACACAGCATGCCGATCCTGATCCAGAAGGCTGCCTGTGCGTTGATCGACCGGCACGATACTGCGCTGGCCTTGCGCAGTTGGTCATGCAGATCGTCGTCGATGTTCACGATGCCCATGTATCTAGTCGTATATGAGACATATACGAATCATATAGTCGTCTTGGCCGTAGCGCAAGTGAACTGCGCTGACGTGACCAAGTCGACGCCATGATGGTTTCCTAGGAGCCGGTAGCGCAGGCCTGACTCGGCGCGATAGCAATGGCGGGCCGAGTTCGCCGATCGGGCTATGACGGCATGGGCATCGGCAAGCTCGGCCAAGCTCCACTCTCGACCGAGGGCGTCGCCTTGACCTCGAACCTTCAGTCCCTGGCAAAAAAGGCATTCATGCCCGGCAGGTCGGACAGGTAGGTCTCGATAGCAGCGATCTTGCCATCGCGCAAGGTGCAGACCGTAGCCAGATGCTCGTCCAGTACGAGGTCATTCCGGCGTGCAGTGTTATGCAGCGAGAGCGCGACATTATCCCGGCTTACCAGAATGTGCTTGAGCTCGAAATTCAGGCCGAAGCTGGCAATTAGCTCAGCTCTGGCAACGACTGCTTCCGCACCGACCGCTGGACCAGAGATCTGATTGTCTCCGGGCAGAACCCAGGTGGCATCGTCGGTAAGAAGCTTACGGATCGCCTGCCAGTCGCGGCGGGTCAGTGCGGCATGAAACTGCTTGGCCAAAGCAAGCTTTGTTTCGTAGGTATGCATGACTATTCTCCTGTAGCAGTGTGTACAGCGAGATTAGACAGCGCCAGGAATGGATCTGTAAAATTGATATTTGATAGTAGCTAGCAATAGATTAAAGTTATGAAGAAGCACGACATGGGTCTACTGGTGTCGTTGGATGTTCTGCTTGAAGAGGCCAACGTCACTCGTGCAGCACGACGCTTAGCCATCAGCCAGCCTGCACTCTCAGCCCAACTGGCCCGCTTGCGGCAGGTGCTTGATGATCCTTTGCTGGTGCCGGCCGAGCGCGGCCGAGGTATGCGGTTGACGCCACGTGCAGCGCAGCTGAAATCACCCCTGCATGAGTTGCTGACACGGCTTGAGGATCTTGTCGAGGCGCCCTACGCTTTCGATCCCAGCACGGCCAAGCGCGATTTCACGATCGCCCTCAATGACAATGCCGCGATGACGATTGGACTGGATCTCATCGAGTGCATTCGGAAGCAGTCGTATGCAGGCATTAGATTGGCCATGCTCCAGATACCCCGGGATGAGGTCCTGGATCTTGCAGCTCGCGGCCGCATCGACCTGGTGATCGGCACCCGAGCCTTCATGCCCCCTGGTTTGCGCACCCATGATCTGGTCGACGACAGGTTTCAGGTGGCCCAACGCAAAGGGCATCCTCGCGGCACGGCTGCAATGACGCTGGAGCAATACTGCGCTTATGAGCATGTGCTGGTGTCTACCAATGGCAGTTATCACAGTGGGATCGATGATTTTCTTGCAGAGCTGGGGCATTATCGACACACCACGGTATCCGTGCAGTACTACACAGCGGTGCCACCGATACTTGAGCGCACGAACTGCCTGGCGACGTTGCCTGAGCGCTTCCTACACCGCTTTGATCACATGATCGACCGCTTCGACCTCCCATTCGCATTCGATCCGTTCCAGCTGCAGGTCGGTTGGCATCCGCGCTTTGACGAAGATTTAGGGCATCAGTGGCTGCGTGAACAGCTGATTGCGGTGAGGTCTGTTGGTTTCCACGCAGAACTGAGCCAGTTAGGCAGATAATTTCTATTGAGAACTGAGCCATGTGAACCTTCCCCCCAACGCGGTGAGCGACGGGGGCAGCGGAGTGATCCACATGGGACTTTTAAAGGCACTGTTGCAAAGTTAGCGATGAGGCAGCCTTTTGTCTTATTCAAAGGCCTTACATTTCAAAAACTCTGCTTACCAGGCGCATTTCGCCCAGGGGATCACCATAATAAAATGCTGAGGCCTGGCC
>NZ_JAANQB010000010.1:0-4848 GCF_011605445.1 Cronobacter sp. HA18006
AGTGGTGCCCGGACTCGGAATCGAACCAAGGATTCATTGACTCAACAATGAAGTCACCGAATAACAGTAAGTTACCTTTACGCTTCGATTCCGAATGTACCACTGTTTTGTACCAGATACCACGACTTTGATGTTAACGAACTAGCAGTCAATCCTTGTTGGTTTTAGCTGACTTGAGCTTGTCGTAGATATCCTTGGCCTCGAATATGGTTGAGGCATCCACTTTGCCCATAACCTTTTCGGCTAATGCATCGACATGCTTGTCTAGCTCACCATCAAGCTTAAATTTGTCGTTAACCAGTTTCTTCACTTCGTGTTTGATGATTTTCTCTTTTGCTGTATCAGGTAGTAATTTATTGGCCACTCTAGTCAAAAAGCTCATCAGCCTTCCCTTTTGCTTTACCTTTAACCGCATCATCTATGCAACCTGCCACTGCTACAAGGGCGGCAGCGATTACAGCCATGTCATCCGTATACCCGAGTATCGGCGTTAAATCGGGGATAATATCTATCGGTGATACTAAGTACGCCAGCGCTCCGTAGATGGTTGCTCTGTGTTTAGCTGTGCAGTTCTCACTATCCAAGGCGTAATACAGACGGAGTACCTGCTCAAGCGACTCTTTCCCGATAGCTTTACAGTACTTCTTAACTTTTGACCAAAATCCGTCCTCGTTATAGTCTTCAATCTCGATCTTGCCTGTCCCATCCATTAACATTTCCTCACATTTGTGTTTTCATATCACTTGTCTAACAGATCAGGACGTTCGTTCCGAATGATCCGATAAATACTTGTGATCCCGATACCTAACTCCCGAGAAATCGCCGGTTTACTCATACCTTTTTCGACCAAATCTATAACTTCTTGAGCTTTACTTCTGGCAGTCGCTTTCCGACCTTTGTACTTCCCTTTGAGTTTTGCCAGTGCGATCCCCTCAGCCTGACGCTCCAGCATCATTTCACGCTCAAACGTGGCGATAGCCCCAATCATGGTCAGCATGAGCTTTCCGGTTGGTGTGGCCGTATTGATGCCGATATTGAGGATGTTCAACGCCACGCCTTTTCCCTGAAGGTATTCTGACACTTCCAGTAGATGACGGGTGTTACGGGCGAGGCGGTCCAGTTTCGTTACCTGTACTATGTCACCCTCACGAACAAACTCGAGCATTGCCTGTAGCTCTGGACGGTCATCTTTAGCCCCGCTGATTTTTTCTCTGAATATCTTCTCGCAACCGGACAAGGCTTCGAGCTGTGTATCCAGACTTTGCCCAGTGGTGGACACGCGGGCGTAGCCAACTGTAGCCATGTGGACTCCTTACCCTACCAATAGGCCATGCTACGATGCAAAGACCTGCCAAAATGCCAAAACAACCCTGTGACATGTCCCGAAAGGGCATTCCATCGTTGTGCTGGCGGCAGATCTTTAGGGCATGGTTATTGGCAGGGGAACAATAAGTAAGGGTGAAGTGATTATGCCGTTTCTGCTGGTGGGAAACTTGATGATAATGCTTTCAGGATTGCAGCAAGAAAGGCAGCCAGTGCTGCCCGAGCGGCTTGCCATAGGATACGCTTCAGATTCATTCTACGTCCCTCCAGTATAGAGTGCAGGGCGAAATACAGAGTCTCTCATGAGGCTTCTGAGGACGTTTTACGGGGGTATGTTTCATTAAGGAACTCCTGTGTGGTTATAGACAACTTTCTTATACCTACGCAGGGAGATTTCATTGAGTTAAGGGCGATACCAGCTTTGATGATGGGTGGAAAGATTGCAGTTTTTTATGACATCTTTCAGTTCTTGATTTAGTTATTGCCTTAAGGAATATCTACCTATAATCTACCGAGGAGTAAGATGAATTTGAGTAGTAAATTTTAATAAAACTTTAGAGTCCTATATAAGTGTGTGTTGGGGGCGGTTTCAAAGGTTACAACGTTTGAACAGCTCGAAAGCCCCGTCCTGTGAGGCTTTCTTTGTAACTTTTACTGTAATTTTTCTATCTAAATCCCGTATCCTCTGAGATGTGTCCGCTGGAAGTTGATATCACGCCGCTTTTCATAAGGAATACCAAGCCGTAGAAGCAATGTTCCCATTTCCCTGAGAGGCTGAGCAGGGCGTTTAAGCAGAAAAGCACATGCGTTCTGCCTTGCATCGTAGGCGTTTCGGGCTGAATCGCTATTTATTCGCATTCCCGGACCCGGACCACCAGTACAAGCTAATCGTAAACAGTGGACGTAGCCATCTTCCAGGCGGATAAGCTGGTTTAAGCGTCGGATACATTCTAACCAAATATCCTGTTCTTCATGCCTCACACGGATAAGCTTAGTTTCGGGATGATGTTTACGAAACCAGCAATCCCTCCGTTTATCGTGTTCCTTGTATCGCTTTAGCTTGTGGGCTGCTTCGTCAAATTCAACAATGCTGTGGCGTCTAACCGTCGAACCATCAGCGGCACTGAGCTTTTGTGTGATAAAGAAATCAACGCGATAGTTGCCGATTATCTTCTGCTTCTCGATTTCGTAGTAAGTCATAAAAGGTGAGCGCTTCTCTAGATAGCTCAGAGCATCACGTAACTGCTCACCAAACTGGCCTTCAAGTTTGCTCTCAAAAGCTGGAACAGAGAGCTTTAACTCGGCACGATATTCTATCGCCTCAATTAGCGGCACATTTTCGCTGTTATGGATGCTGTAAGTAAGCAGGGCAAGGGCATCACCAGCGGAAAGCCAGCCGTTTTTGTCGGGAATTTCACCGTGGATTAACCCGGATGTGCAGCACGACAGTACATTTTCGGGAGCCTTAAGCAATTTGGCATGTGTCCGCTGTACCCATTGAGTAAATCTGGCTGCCTGAGGCGTCATTTTCCGCAAGAAAGCAACGGAAAGCTGGGGGGCCCCATCAACGATCCGCCAGTCTGAGTCAGGAATTCTTAACATTTTGATAATCTCCAGTAAGTTACTGTGCCCTATACCGCTGAAAATCAGTTTTCCAGTCGCTTTAGCTTCAGTCTGGGGATTTGTTCAATGGCACGACGCTGGGCCTCCACGGACTTCTCTCCGTAGCCGTGGCTGGCCTTCGCTCTGTCAGATGAGTTTTCGTTGTGTCCGAGGATGCTGTCCTGAATTTCTTCACGGATGTCCAGATCACGGAACAGGGTAACGAGAGAGTGGCGGAAGCTGTGGGTGGGCTTGATACCGTTCCTCGTCAGGCCGTGTTCACGAATGTAATTGCCCCACCAACGCCCATAGTTATAGGAATATGAGCCATTTACTTCCGATTTTTCGGCAAAGAGCTGGTAGGTGCAGGACTGAACGAAATCAAGGAAGCCCAGTTCGAGCAGGTGGCTGTGTATCGGGAACTGACGCGTATTACCCATCTTGATCGACTGGCCTTCACCCATCGTCAGCCTGAAGCAGGGGGTACCGTCCACTTCCACTATGTCACCTTTACGGAGCTGGGCGATTTCTTCAACGCGGGCACCACAGTAGTACAGGATTATCGGTATCCAGTACGCCATTGCCCCGTGCGGTGTATCTTCACCGTGGAAGACGGGCAGGGAGAAGATGCGGCGGATTTCATCTCGACTGTAAGAGCGGATGATTGCCGGGCCAGCGATGGCTTTGCGTTTCTTCAGTTTGCTGAGCGGGTTATCTGTGAGCTTGCCGTCTTCTACCGCGACGCGGAAGACCGACGATAACTCCTTCATGATATTCTCGACGCGGACTGGGCTGATTTTTTCACCTTCAGCTTCCACCTGTTTATGCAGGGGGAGCAATCGCACAGCCTTTGACGGGCGGGATGGCAGTTTTTCGAGCAGGTTACGGAAGTCAGCGAGATCAGCAACGGTGATGTCTTCGGCGGCCTTCAGACCGATAAACTCGATGAAGCGGTTTGCCGATGTCGTGTAGGCGATAATCCGTTTTTCCGCCCGCAGTGGCTCATGATGTTTGACGTGCTCTTTATAACGTTCAAAGAGGTCTGCGAAGGTGAGCGTCTTCGTTTTTTCAACGGGCAGTGAATCCAGCCCTCTGCTTTTGGCGTAGAGACGTGGACGGAGATTCAGTAGATAGACGTTGGTCAGATCGCTACGGCGTTCAGCAAGCCTCCAAGCCAGACGTTTCCTCCAGAGAGGGGTAAGGACTACGGGCGTGTATTCGAGCGCCTCATCCAGCTCTACGGCCATCAGTTTGCAGATGGATTCGTCACGTTCTGCCTGCCATGTTTCTGATTTGTACAGGGGCTTGCGTTCGCGGTCTTCCAGCCAGTCGTGAATGATGTCGTTTTCCGGCGAGTGGAACATTCCTGTTTTACCATTGATAACATCTTCAACGACGTATCGCTCCCGGATTAGCTCGTCATTCTGCATGGTACTTGAAGCCCATACATCAGCGATCATTTCGATATCGGCATCAGTTAAGGACTCTTCCGCTTCAAGCTGCTTTTCTGCCAGCCTGAGCATCATGTCGATCTGAATGATTTTTGCGGGTGCACGTTCTCTGGCCTCCCTCACGTCTTTGGTATCAAGGGTGAACTTGATCTCACGTTTATTGAGGATGCCTTGCAGGTGTCTGGGGACGGCCTTACGGACGAGGTAAACGCCGAAACGGTTCTTTGTTGGTTGTATCATAATGCTCATTTTGTACCACCTTTTTGTACCACCGGGAAGCGGGGCCGGAGGAAAGTAAAAAGAGGTAACTACTGATAAACCAACAAGTTGTTGACTCAGAAAGCAAAAACCCCCGCCGAAGCGAGGGTTATAAATGAGTGGTGCCCGGACTCGGAATCGAACCAAGGACACGGGGATTTTCAATCCCCTGCTCTACCGACTGAGCTATCCGGGCAACGGGGCGCATTAAACC
>NZ_JAANQB010000020.1:0-622813 GCF_011605445.1 Cronobacter sp. HA18006
TGATTACATCGAAATGTTTTATAACAGTAAGCGTCGGCATGGTTCTAGCGAACAGATGTCACCGACAGAATATGAAAACCAGTATTATCAACGGCTCGGAAGTGTCTAGATTATCCGTGGCGATTCAAATAGAATTAAAAGCCATTTTATTATTCCTTTAAATTTAGGGATAACGATCCTTGCCATCCCTTTCATATATTATTTATGTATTTAGGTTGTAGTACTTCATATATAAAGTTAAACCTCTTAGTAATTCACCTGTATAGAAACCAAAGTACATTGAATTGTTTTGGCTTGTTGTAGGTGTGCCACTTCTAATGGCTGGCGACCATGCTCCATTCATCACGTGATTAGCACTAATTACATCGTAGTTTTGTTGTATCTCAGCAAAGAGTAAATCAAGTAATTCATGATCTGGATAACCAGCAATCGCCATCATTGATACACCCGCAAGCCATAGCCCTGACATATGACCTGTAAAGCCATCATAGATAACTTCACCATTATCTTTAAATCGTGTTGGTGCATGGCCATCGTTATTTTTCATGAACCACTTTAAGTAGTTCATCCAGTTCTTACAGTACGTAAGTATGTTCTGTGGAATGGTGTAATCACCACGTTGATAAAGTTCATGGACTACATCACAACCTGCAAAGAACGCACGAGGTTCATAACCAGACCATGCCTCTTCATACCAGTGCTGCATGATGAATACGTCGGGTTGTTCACCATCAGGTAAGTACGCTAATGCGTCTTGACGGTTCCACACAAACGCCTGTGCACACGGGCCTGGTACAGTCGGATGAAACTTATTCGTAAACCAGTTCTGAGCATCACATAAGAACCTCATACTGTTATTCAATCTGGTTTCATCAATTGCGGTCCCCTGAAAGCACCATATAGCCGGTAGTTGATACCCTGGGTATGGAAGGCCATGCCAGCCAGAATACAACTGAGCATACGGATCTGTGATGTTACTGAAGGGTATCAAGCCTGGTGTGTATGAGAGACTATCAAGCATGTACTGCTTGATCACACAATCGCCTAAGCGGGCTGTATACCCGTTTCCGGTACTGTCATTGAACCTAAGACTTAGCAGTACTGAATAATCACCTGTACCGCCATCATCATAGAGTGCTGGTAGGTCATTAATGCAGTACCAGTCGATACGACCGCTAACGCCATCAACCGGATCGGTATCAAGTAGTAACGTAAACTCTTTACGTGCGGTAAGGGTTGGTTGTCCAGGCTGTTCATCGCCTTCTTGATGATCAGGTTGATATGAGCTTAATTTAAAATCTAAGACTGAAAATGTTTGTGTAACCCATGCACCATTATTTGCAGGTAACACAGTCCACCACCGCCAACCAAGATCATCAATAATGCGGATGTTAAAATCATCAGCATAAGTACGGTATGTAAAAGAAACTAAATCCTGTTCTTCTTTATTGAAAATCCAGAAACCTACTGTAGAACTACCGTCACTATCCATAGTACTTGTTATGACGTTATCATAGTACTTACCTGTAATGCCGCTTTGATATTCAAGTTTAGTTACGGTGTTACCACCATAATCAGAAATCATACGCATATCTGCTGTTAAGTACTGCCCACCATCTGGCTTAGCAATTCGTGTAAAGTGGTTCATAGGTATACTCATTGCCTGAATACTGCCATCCGTTTGAGTAATTGGCAGACCGCAACGATATCTAATTGCACCTTCATCTGTTTTTGTTTTATTCACAGTTAATGCAACGGCAAGACTTAATGCAGCACCAGAGGTATCTACACCACCATATTCAACATAGAAATTGCTACTATTATTAAATTTGAACCAGATTGATTGTTGTTCAAGTGTGGTTTGTGCTGATGCACTTTGATTAATTCCAATATATCCATCAGCATCACGCGAGTAAGTAGCAGCCTGATTACTTGGATAGAAATAATCATATGAGATACCGTCTGTAAAAGGTGTTGTTGCTGCGGTAGATTTACGGAAGAACTTATCGAATTTATCTATATCAGAGTACCCAATACAGGTAATCATTGAGTTTTGCCAGGCTAACCAGTACTTACGCTCGCTTGTGATATCCCATAGTAGTTTTGCTGCCTGGCAGAACCACAATTCGGCATCTGATGCGTTATCTGCGAAATCAAAGGAACCATAGTTATCAATTGGTACATGTACTGGCCTGTTGTGCCAACGTTCATTACGCCCCATCAGATAACCGCCATGTTCTACAGGGTTACGTGTTGCATAGTTGAAGCGGTAATTACCGTTGATGGAAGTATCCTTGAGCTGGACTGTACCGATCTGGCTTGTTAGCCCTTCTGCCAGTACATTACCATTGCTATCTACCTTGCGACCTGTTCGGTCAACGATCCAATCAACATTGTATGTAGGTGCTTTGGTTTTCCAGTCCACCGAACCTTCTGAATCCCACGCATATACAGTAGCGTTTACCTGATTCCAGCCTAAAGAAGCACGTTCAGGAAAAGCGAACCATACTGCATCGAGGTACTCACCATAGTTTGGTGCACCGTGTGGTATCTGTGTCTGTCCGTTTGTCCATGTAAACAGTACTCCCTTGAAGCCTCCATGAGTTGGGTACTCTGGATCTAATGGATAGTGTGCCAGTACCGGAGCTTTGCCGTTACATATCCAGTTACAGCGTAATGAACCATCAGGTGGATCTGGAAACGCTACCCCTCTGTAGAACGCATTGTGATACCCGTTAAAGTAATTCTTTGCCAGTTCCAGATAGTGGGGTTCTTTGGTTGCTTGATATGCGTATATTGCACCTAAAATTGCTAATGACTGCCCTTCTGTTGTTGCGTCACCATCAGGTTGTGCTTCCCATCCAGTTTCCGCTATAAAGTGCCTGTTATTTGCAAGTACTTTATCTGGATTAAAAACAAAATGTTCAGTTTTGTTATCGTTAGTTAAACCTGTATTTCGTTCTAAAAATTTCAAATGTCCTTCTAACATTTGAAGGGCATTATTTATGTTACCTTTTCTAATCATTAATGAAGATCCGCCATTAGTAAGGAGCCGTACCAGGTACTACCCCCATCTATTGACGTGAATTGAAAAACATCAACTGAATCTTTAGTGAAGGTTAATACTGGAGTACGTCCGTATGACCATTTAACATTCGAAGGCCATTCTATTTTATTAGCACCTGTGCCTTGCGTCAGATATACCGTGATAGCTTGGCTGTTCTTAGTACTACCGCTTGCATTGATAATGCTTAACTGAGTACTCGCAGAGGTAAGTGTTGCAGAGAACACTCTTTTACCATCTGACATATCAAGACTAAGTGCGTCTGTTACGGTATTTAGTACTAACAAATCTTGAGTGATAGTAACCTTAGTATCAATGTTTGCCTGTAGTGCTGCATTCTTTACATCAATCTGTGATTTTGAGTAAGTACCTACATCATTATAGTTCAGAGACACGTTAGAACTTAATGGATAACCGTTAACAGTAGTAATACGTAGTGCAAAGAGATCGTTAGCCTGGGTACGAGAATATACGTCACTAATATCTGCTGCTACCAATTGAATGTTAGTACCAGATAACGACTTGTTATTGATTAGGAACGTCTTTGGAACGAAAGTACTATTACTATAACTTAGGCTTGCCATATCCGTTAACTGTGCTGCCGTTAGAGTAATATTACCTGTTAATGCTAATCCATTTACTGTAGTAGTTTTTGCAACAAAGTTTGTATTAACCTGCGTCTGTGAATATACATCTAAAATATCGGCTGCTACCAAGTTTAACGCCGTACCTGTTAGTGCGTGTCCGTTTAACTGGAACACTTTAGGAACATAGCTGTTATCGGTCTGTGTTTTTGAGTACACATCAGAAATATCGGCTGCTACAAGAATGATATTTCCGCTTAATGGTTTGCCATTGATGGTACGGGTAATCGGTACGTAGTTACTGAGATCAGTAGCCGCTGCTGCCCCAAGTTCTGACAAAGTAGGCTTATCGGCAGTGGTATAGACCTTGTACCATGCACCAGTACTTGCTGATGAGAAGTTACGGAAATTCAGTACCGGAGTACCGGATTTGTTCATCACTAACTGAGTACCGTTAGAACCATCAAGGTTCGTGATACTGACCTGCTCCCCGTTGATTAACACACCGCGATGTTAGTAATGTCTTCATAAGCCACATGAGGACATCCCCATGAAGAAGCGTTTTTCCGACGAACAGATCATCAGTATTCTCCGCGAGGCCGAAGCCGGGATTTCAGCCCGGGAACTCTGCCGTAAGCATGCTATTTCAGACGCTACCTTTTACACCTGGCGCAAGAAGTTTGGTGGCATGGAAGTTCCCGAAGTGAAGCGGCTCAAGTCGCTTGAAGAGGAGAACGCCCGCCTCAAGAAGCTGCTCGCTGAAGCCATGCTGGATAAGGAGGCGCTTCAGGTAGCTCTTGGCCGAAAGTTCTGACGACAGACCAGAAGCGGGAAGCCGTGGAAGTCATGTGTGAGGCCGCAAGTCTGTCGCAACGTCGTGCCTGCAGGCTGGCAGGTTTGTCCCTGTCGACCTGCCGTTACCCGGCTCAGCGTCCGGCTGCTGACGCGCAGCTGTCTCTACGCATCACAGAGCTGGCACTTGAGCGCCGCCGCTTTGGTTACCGGCGCATCTGGCAGCTACTGCGTCGGGAGGGCCTTCACGTCAACCACAAGCGGGTATACCGCATCTATCATCTCAACGGCCTGAGTGTAAAACGCAGGCGACGCCGCAAGGGACTGGCGACTGAGCGGCTTCCGCTTCTTCGCCCGGATGCGCCGAACCTGACATGGTCGATGGATTTTGTCATGGATGCACTTGCCAGCGGCCGCAGGATGAAGTGCCTGACCTGCGTGGATGATTTCACGAAGGAGTGTCTGACGATCACCACGGCATTCGGGATTACAGGCGTTCAGGTGACACGTATTCTGGACAGCATTGCGCTGTTTCGTGGCTATCCTGCAACGATAAGAACCGATCAGGGCCCGGAGTTCACCTGCCGCGCGCTCGATCAATGGGCCTTTGAACATGGTGTTGAGTTGCGCTTAATCCAGCCGGGCAAGCCAACGCAAAACGGATTTATTGAGAGTTTCAATGGCCGCTTTCGGGATGAATGCCTGAATGAGCACTGGTTCAGCGATATTCTACATGCCCGGGAAATAATTAATGACTGGCGGCAGGATTATAACGAGTGTCGACCACATTCATCGCTGAATTACCTCACGCCGGCTGAATTTGCAGCGGGCTGGCGAAACGGGAAATTTGAAGAAAAACCAACTGACATTACTAACTGAAGGTTGTATCTAATCCTGGGGGCAGGTCATACCCATTCACTCGGTTTGATCTTCTCTGGCGGTAGTATGTTCTTCACCGCCTGGTTCAATATCTTTATTAGCTTCTTCTGATTCTGAAAATCCATTTTCATATTCATCTTCCTCGTACTCATAATTTCCAATATCTCTGAGTACTTCATCAATTTTATCTTTTAGCGTTTCCCTCAATTGGTTTGCATCTTCACTTGCAAAGAGTTCTACATAAGTTGTGTTTGGAATACTACGCAACATGTTCTTTAGTTGAAGTAAGTAACTTGAAAGTGTGTCGGTTACATAATCCACTTCTACTAAGTTCTTTCTTTTTAGATCAGCTTCCATTTCTTCAATGTCTGCTTTAGCTTTTGCTAATCGTAATTGTTCACGTTGAGTTTCTTCTTTTAAATCTGTTTGCCCTCTCAATGGTGTTAGTACATTATCTTGTACCCATCGATAGATCTCATCGTCTGTTCCATCTATATCTAAACCTTTTGCTTTCCAATCACGGCTAACTGTTGCAGGATCGTATCCGTAGATTTTTGCTAATTGTAAGTACGTCATATTTCCTCGTATTGTGAATGAATTAGGTTCAAAACAGCATATATTTTATTCAAAGGGTGCGGCGAAACTACTCGATGCTTTAAAAATTCGGGGAGAACCTATTTTGTTTATTTACTATTTTGGTGATTGAAACATTTAAGTACTTTATGATAATCTTTTCGATCTACACACATACGAGGTTAGTTTTATGCTGGCTGCGATCTTAAAGTTCTTTGAGTTGTTCACTAAGTTACCAAAGTCTGTTCAAGAGCAAATTATAAATGCTGTTATTCTAACTCTTACACTTGGCTTTAAACGTTTCTTCAAAAAGAAAAAAGAAGAAGATTTAAGGAAAGCTACTGAAGAAGCAGTTAGTCCAGAAAAATGGCAGACTACATCAGTTGCTGTGAGTAATCTCATGCCTTCTCTTTACTCTCAAAAGAAAAAAGAAGAGTTTGCTAACTCAGTTGTTGAGTTAATTAGAAGCGACTCATTCATTAAAGAATTAAGTACACGCATCGAAAAGATTAACTCTAATGATGAAGAAAGCTACGTGGCTTTGTGCTCTATCGAAACTAAAAAGCTAATCATTGAAATGCTTGAAAAGAACACCAAGTAAATGATAGCCGCTGATTACATAATGACAATTTCATAGCTCTTTTTATGGCAAGGAATGAATATGAATCTACAAGCAAGTCTGTTTATAGCCGCAGCAATAGCTATTGCTGCCTATCAATGGGTTAAGCATAAGGGTACAAAAAAGAATTGGGAGAAAGGTAGTATCATTTTTGTAGGCTTATTACTTGCTATACCTGTTTTCTTTGTTTCCTCAGTCGCAATTTTTGGTATTTGGGGGCAGGAAGGTCAAGCAAAAGAAGATGCTCGACAGGAAGCACGTAAAGCAGAAGAAGATAAGAATCCGATTGGCTATGCAAAAAATCACCACAATCCTGTTTATGAATGTCAGCGAGCTATCGAGAAATTAGCTAAGTATGACTTTAAATGGAAGGATTCGATTACCAACCCTGCTTTTGTAAATTACGCATGGGTTAGTAAAGATTCAAAAGTGATTGAAATGTATGGTGACCAAGCTCAAGTACAGAATGGATTTGGTGCATATAAGAATGTCCAGTATTCCTGCAAATTTAATGGCGAAACTGGCGAAATATTATCTTATAACTTTAATTAAATTGTTAAATGAAGCCCTACCAAGCTTAAAACTGGTAGGGCTTCATTTATTGAGATCTATAGCAAACTATTAACTTTATGGAATGGTACTGAACGGTATAGGTAGCCCTGAATCGCTGTTACTCCAGCATCGCGTAATACTGGTAGCTCTTGCCGCTGTTCTACTCCCTCAACGATCACATACGGGCAGTACTTCATGATGTTCTTCATCAGTACGTTGAATGTGGGTTTCTGTACTTCCTGACGGTAGAACGCTCTATCAAGTTTTACGGCCTCATAGCATCCAGTAGTTAACGCTGCTACGTTAGCCTGACCGGAACCAAGATCATCAAGGAACAAGCGATAGCCAACGTTTAATAGTGTTCTGAGTATCGGATGTTCAATACCCTTTTCAAGACCATCAAAGTCTTCTGAGATCTCAAGCCTGACAAACTCCAGCTTATCCAATAGCTGAATAATATCCCTGTCAAAGACACATAGCCGTGCCTGTACTGTATCAACGTTAACGGTACAGAAAAGCCGGTTATCTCTGAACCAGGCCGCATAAACTTCTACGGCCTCCAATTGTTGTTTCAGTAGTTCCTTCTTCCCTTCAACCGTCATAGCCATGATGAAGTACTTACTGTTCAACACTGGCAGATCTTCACGATGGAAGCGGGTTAACAGTTCACAGCCTATGAGCTGGCCTGATGTTGTCATGATTGGTTCTGCTATGAAGTTTGTGGTGATCATCCTTTATTATCTCTTCATTCGATTAATGATAGATCATTGATCGTTTTTTCCTATTAATACAGTATCAACCTCACTAAAGATAACAACATAACCTATTGAAAATGATCGTTTTTATCTAATTCATGGTGCTTTATTTGGCACTGTATATAATTACAGTATTCTTAGTTTTGCTTGGAGGGTTAAGGAATGGATAATAAGAACGGTTACGATCCATCAGTACGTAGAGGTGTTCACCAGTTCTCCAACAATGGGGTATGGTTCACGGTCTGCTATTGGGGGAGTGCTCTTGATAAATTCAAGTTTGGTGATCGGGTAATATTTGAAGGTTCTGTAGGCGGGGTGTTCTGGCTGGAAACGGTTGAAAGGGATTGTTTTGTACTGATTAGCGAAACGCCATTCAAAGATGTATTGGACGCTGTGAGCTATCTACATGCTGAACAACGTGTGATTGAACAACATGGTGATGATTGGTTTTGTGGACAAGAAGAACTACCGTTCTAATATAAAGCCCCTTACTAAAGGGGCATTTATTTAATTTGATAATTATTCTTTGTTCAACATTTCTCGGAAAAGTCCTGTGTGAATACTGGCTACAACTAATGAAGCAACAGCAATTGCTGGTTTGAGTTCTATCAATGTCGCCTCATCATCACCAAAAACAAGGTAGGAAACAATAAAGCCAATAATATATACGGCCCAAGAAAAAACGAACCAGTAAATGATACTTAATATTGTTTTTATACTTCTACTTTCAATACTAAACATCTTAGTGATTGGCACAGTGAGTAAGCCAACCAACATACCTACCCAACCGTACAGTACAGTAGCGATCATCCCAATTATGAATACAGCAGAATCCCCTGTGAATGTTGAAACATATCCGTCTTCTCTTCTAACAGTAAACATCACTAACACACCGCCCAAGATAGAGAGAACTGCCAATGCTTTTGTACCAGTGAATGTACGTTTAATGCTGGCTTCTGTAATTGCCATATCATCAGTCCTTAATGAATTGTTGTACTGAATACCCTACCTCGCCGGAATGACCGAACGACACGAACCCATGATCCATAACCTGTACATTACGTATCGTCATTGGTTCTTCAACTGTAACGCAACTACCAGCTTTAAGCATCTTCAACATCACACCCTGATCTTTAGTTGAGATGGCACTGATCATCTTCATCAGATTGCCGTAGCTGTCGCAGTAAAAACCCTCAGAGATAGTAGCGGCCTGTGATGAACCTGCCATGAATAGTACTGCTAATAATAATTTTTTCATCTTTGTCCTTATAAGCTATCAGTAATGATAGTTAGGAAATCAACAGCAGATTTCCCATCATGGATAGTATCGGCCTTAAGTAGAATTTCTTTACTTACATGTGAACTGAAGGGAGTAAATCTGTACTGAGGACTATCGTATGGTAGCTTCACGCCCACGCCCACACCTTCAACAAACCTACCCATCGTGGGGGGGCGTGAGGTTGTGAGTGTACTTGATTGCGTTTACAGTGGTAAAGTACAATAATTGATCAATAAATTTAATTGAGGATTTTTTCAACAGTGGAATTAAAAAAAACAAATTTTTCTTTATTAGGCATTATTATAGTGCTGTTCATTGTTGCAATCTTAGTACTTATCAAGGTTCTTTTTCGTGATGCGAAAGGATTCGAATGGGGGAGCGTAACTGATTGGGTAAGTGCTGCATGTAATATGGCGATGGCTGGTGCGGCTGTTTATGCTGCGTACAATGCCAAAGATTGGATCTCTCCTAAGATACAACATGAAGGGTTCAAGCAAGCCAGTATGTGTATGGCCGAAATGATACAGTTAAGAATATTGCAGCAACATTTGTTAGCAAGTTACAGGTTAATAATTAAACCTGAGAATAACGCTACTCCAAATGATCTTTTAGATAACTTCAAACGACATAATGAACTTTGGCAAGAGTTTAGTAAAAAAGTTATCGATTATGGTACAAGATGTGAGGGTTTAAAGATTTGGAAAATTTATGTACTGCAAACTGACAAATTCCATACGTTAATATCGCATTTAAGCAAAACTAATAAAATACATTCAAAGATCATCTCTTCTTTTAACATGGATGATGGAATATATATCGTATTACAGAATTGGCAGCAACATAACTCAGATATTGAAGAAGTACATAAATCGTTAGCTGACTCAATTAGAAATTTGACTGTGGATTTTGATACTCTCTTTAAATAAATTTATAGGTAGTACATGGATTGTGATGCCCCTGACTTTAAAAAATGGTCATCACTCTCTAATAAAATCATCTCATTCATATTAAATTATTAAGTATTTTCACCGCTTCAATAACGGTATCTATGTACTGATTACGTAGACTTTCGTTAAAGTACTCGTCTTTTCTTTCTCTGTCTCTGATGGTTAAGTACTGGAACGGTTCATCTAAATCCCTTACCCTCGAATCGCGGGTTTCAATCTGCAAGCCATCAATACCATTCGTTTCAATACGTACTTCCTCGGTAATATATAGAAAGTAGTAGGTTCCATCATCGTAGGTGTTAAATTCTATTCTTATCATTTTGTAAATCCTATAGTGGGTTAGTACTGCTAACCTTTCTATATATTTACTGTTTTTGCTCAATTGAGAAACCAGAACCATCTGGCCTGAGTGGATGTAACCGGAAGCTACCACGTGATACACCGTTAATCATTATGCTATCTGTCATGGTTTGAGCACTGAAGAGTGCAAACCATTCGGAGTGGTCATTACCTGTGATTGTATCAACGCCCCATGCCCGGATCTTATTCAATGTAGAGCCAGTTGGCCTATCGACTATCCAGTACCGTCCAGTAGGTATTGCACTGTTTGGTAAGTACGCATAGTTGGGATCATTGGTATATGGGTTTTGCCCACTGAAAACCGAGAAAGTTCCTATTCCATAGACGTGTAATTTGGCATAGCCATTATTATCAATGTCGTCGTATGTCATCCTCATTATTTGCATTTTGTTTTCCCTGCTGTTTGCATATGAAGATTCTAACATATGCTATTTAAACAAACAGCCTCCTAAATGTAGTGAGTCTAAAAATCAACTTAAAATATCTTATTTCATATGAATGCTATGTTATTCAATCGTATTTGTTTAGCTATCTTTATCTTCGATAGATTATGCATCTTTAAAAAACCTTGCAATAAGATTTTTTGAATTAGGAATTTCATGCTCTTTCCCTTCAACATCCAATACGGTAATGTTTTCTAACTCATAAGCATTTCCATCATCATCTGTAATTACTAAATCCCTGAATTCTATTTGAAACATTTCTCTTTGTTTTTCTTTAAGTATAAAGTCATTTTTTTCATAACTATGTCTGGCATTATTCCCTTCGTAATGGCATAGAATCCCTTCTAATACAGCATCACGCCTACCAACATTCAGAACTGTCACTTCAATTTTATAAGCCTTTTCGTAAACAGGTTCGTATACAACTCGCCCTGAAATTTTCAATCTCGATCTATCATGCCATGCTGTTCTACCTGAAAAAAATAAGGAAGTACATGCTATGATAAATGAAAGCACTGAAAAAAAATCTTTATATTTAGCTGCTACTGTTAATATGCTCATTTTTTCTCAACTATTATTTTTAATCTTTCTAAACTTAAGACTTCACTTCCCCTATGTATCATTGCATGACAGTTAGGACAAAGGGTAACCATATCCTCAATCGGGTTTACTACATAGTTCTCACCTACTGTATGCAGTGGTTTGATATGATGAACGTGTATAAATCCTTTACCGTGTTCGCCATAGACTTTCTCAAAGTCAAACCCACAACACTTGCAAGAAGTACCATGATGGTCAATACAAGCCTGCCGTGCTTTTGGGTCACGCTCGTAGGAGTTTACTGTGACTTGCTTTTTTGTACCTTCAGCGTAGTTTTCAGGTGAGGTAATTTCATCAGGGAACGGATTAGGTAAGAAGTCTGCATACCAGACAGTACCTTCTTTTCGAAGGTAACGCTTTTCAAGTTTAGGGGTGAAACGTTTGATAACAGCTACATCTCTATCCTCATCGTTTCGCCCCTGCTCCATATCAAATGTGAAAAGATCATAACCTTCAGCTATCAACTGGATGTGTTCAATAGCTTGAATGTATCCCAGATTTTTTCTTGTCCTACCATCAACTACTTTGGTTTTCCACCGCTCCCTTAGGATGACTGATCTTTCTTGCTCTTTCTGAACATCCCAAGCACCAAAGATAACCATCTTCTTGTCGTGATTCACAAATGACCAACTCCAAGTCCAGTTACTACAAGTAGCACCATGCGACTGGATGAATTGTTTTCTGTTCATGTTATCCCTCTCTTAAGTACCTCTTTGTACACAAAAATTGCACACTTAATCCAGTACTTTATGTAGCTATCCAATAGCATCATAGTACGGGGAAATGACCAGAGCGAGAGTTGTGAAACTGGCGGGGCATTTCGTACTTACCAATTCACTTTAGGTACTTCACTTGCTGTACTAACACCTATCGAGCAAAGCGAGAAAAACGCCTTCCGTCTTTTCGAGTACAGCGAGAAAAACGGAACGTTTCTAACCAATACTACGAGGAGTTCACGACGAGTAGTATTCGTGACGCAGTCACAGTTTCATTGAATACTGATAGAGAAAGAAATACATGGAATGAAATGGAATGGATTTCGTATCTCTATACTTAGTTGCCGTATTGATGGTAAGACGCGGGTTTCAGGGGCTTTTTCTGCCGTAATACGGCATGGATATATGCCGTATTATGCCGCAATAAGGCACAATTAACGCAAGCTCTTTAAGTACTCGATCATGTCATCAATAAAATAACCTTGTTTTTGTAGTTCCAATAGATTACCAACCTCTTTATATGTTAGTGTTCTTTGCCCATATGCTGGTGCTGGTAGTGCGTTTGGGTGTTCTATCATGTATTGCTCTATTCGTTTTGCTGCATCCGTGATCGCTGCCCCGTAATACCTAATCATACGTTCTTTTACTTGTTTCTTATTCTGCTTTACTTTAATAAGATTGATAGTATTGAATAGTAAATCATTTCGTATTTCATCTTCATTACTCAATACTGTAAAAACATCGTAGACACTAATCTTATAACTCACATTCAGTTTAGCCACTGAATCCTTCATAATGTTTTTGATATCTTCACATGGGATATCTTTGTATAGCTTGTACTGACTTATTAGTGCTTTTATGTTTCTATTATCAAAACTTGAATAGGTTTTTGCCATGATAAATACTCCTGTATAAATGTAATTAATAATTGGCCTGTAGTAATTCCACCCACTACAGGCCATTTGTATTTTATTGTCCTGCTTTTTTTATAATTCTCGTATAAGCTTGACGTGACACTGAACGATTCCAAAGATCATTGAAATGGTTTGTTATTCCAATCAATGAGTACTTGCCAGTTTTGTAAGTACTAATAATTTCTTCTTTCTCTTCTTTTGTAAAACGAACACCAGGCTTTCTGTTTTTAATTTTTGCAATATTATTTTTCTGAGTAATCCATTGTAAATTACTAACTTCATTGTTTAACGGATTATCATCAATATGATCAACTACTAATTTCAACGATTGATTGCGTGGTATAAATGCTTCGGCTACAAGACGATGTACCTCAATAACTTTACTACCATATCCTTTTACAGATAATGATACTTTATAATACCCATTCGATTTACTTAATGAGTTTTTTAGTTTTCTATTAGTCTTAGTATTAAAAACTTCACCGTCAGAGCTTATTATGTAGTTTTCATATTGCGTTTTTTTCCATTGTTTCATTTGAACTTCCTTTTATAATTAACGCGTCAAATCCTTTGATCGCGTTTCTCACATCTACTTGGCCTGTGAGAGTTAGCCCTTTTTTAGAATGATGTGTTGGTTTAGTAAGTACTGAAAAGCACTTGCTAATGTTTCACGCTCGCAGACGCCACTCTTAGATAGTTCCTGCAATGCGATTAACTGACGCTCAGTTAATCGCACAGTCACACAATTAGTTTTTACATCCTTTTTGTTTTTCATTTTTTTCCTTATTAAATGATTTCGATTTCGTAATAAATCCCATGTAAAAAGAACCCTACGGCGTAGGATTTCTTTTCAATGGAAAGAAAGATGAGTCACAATCTATATATTATTTATTAACATTTTTCGAAACATGCGAGATATGTGAAGACATTTTTAGTATAGGATTTTTTTCAAAATCGTTTCACGGATTTTTAAATCCTTATTGTTGATTCAATCTGGAAGTACTGAAGAAGTTGAGAGAAAGCATTAAGTATTTGATACCTATATTATACCATGTTTATTTTTCCCGTTTCAGGTAGCTCCTAACCCATCTATTAATCACTGGTATCTTCAAAGGTAGTGTTAGCACACCTAAGATCATGTAGATGATTAAACAAACCAGATAGAATGGTAATAATACACAAACGCAAAAAACGAATGCCAGTACTTCTACAATAATTTTAACTAATAAATTCATACATCCTCTCAAGTACACTCTTTAGAGTATTTAGTACTGAGAGTAAAAAACAGACATGAAATAGCCCCTTTCGGGGCTTAATCAAAATTGTTGGGGCTATAATATTTTATTGTATTTTGAATTTTTCAATAAATTGTTGACGAGTTAATCCTGTTTTTTCAATTGCACTTGCTATCGCTTTAGGCAACCTGCCGTTAAATGAAATTGTGTGTTCCACACCGTCAAAAGCAACCGTTATTTTCTCGTGCTTTCCAGTGTTAGGCCAAAATTGTGTACCTTTAATTTCTGGATAACCAACTTCAGCAAGCATAGTTACCGCAGAATCATACATTGCTAAATAACCTTTTTCTAATTTATGCAAGTAGCTTACTGCCTTTTGGATTTCAGGCACATCCTTTAGATCATTCTCAAGTACTGTTAATGCCCCCTCTTTCCCTGTATCAAAATCGATAGAAAACCGCCAATGTGGTTTTCTATCAACGCCACCGAACACCAAAACTTCATCATTACCATAATATTTAATTTTTATAGTTATGCAATCATTTGTTTTATCTACGACGATATATTCAATAATTGCATCTATAATCTTTCTGATCTTATCCCTATCATTATCTTCCATGTTCGTAAAAACAGCCCATTGAATAAGGATGAGAAATTCCATGATATCTACTTCAAAAGAACCTTTTCCTTGAAATGAAACTAATCTTTCTTTCAATTTCTCTACGGATAAAACAAGTTCCTTTCTCTTGCTATTAATTTCGTTCAAAGAATGAGCCAAAGAATTTACATCAGGTGCAATAGCTATTGCAGTAACCAAATTTGAAATTTTAGAATCTAAAGCTTTGATCAATTTTTCTTTTTCATTGAGTTCTTCTTCTATTAGGGTTGTATCACTACCATTTTTTCTACTTTTATCCATGTAGCCAATTAGGAGTGCAATCATAGTACAATGTTCAACTAATTGTGCTGTAATTGACCAACCTGAACAATTTTTTTGTAGATGTACCCCATTAGTACAGATGTATCGAGCTTTACCATGATTCATAAATGAATGCATAGTCCCGCCACATTTACTACATCTGAGAATAGAAAGACCAGAAAGTAATTTTATTGTGTCTGCACCCTCTTTTTTTGATTTGTAATTGTTTTGTTGTTTCCTTTTTTCCAATAAGAAAAACTCAGCTTCATCTTTGCACAACCACGGATAATAATTTTCTAACTTATAAGGTACACCTCTAAGATTTATAGTACGTTCTCCAATCAATGCACGGTTATCACGCATTTTTTTTAGTACTTGGTAATCCCACTCTCTTCCCTTCAAACCATTTGGATATTTCTCATCAAGGTATTTCTTAACACTGTAAACACCATTGCCAGACAAGAACATATCAATTATTTCTCGGGCAATATTCCAGTAAAAAGGATGTTTTTTTACTGCTTCATATTGTGATCCAGTATCATCTATCCAGAATGGATGTCGGCCAACTGACTTAATGTTTACTGGCAACCCTTCTTTGTGGCGTTCGACCAAAGCAACAACATTACCTACAGTCCTGTTAGATTTCGTTTCGGACTCTTCATTGCCACGGATAAACATCAGAATAGAAATCATAAGATCAGTAGGGTTTTGTCTGATGGTATCTCGGTTATAAACCTTCCGATCCATTCCCGTGACAATCGTTAGCCCTAAACCTATCAACTCAAGGAATAAACGCAGTGCTTCATCCACCTGATCACGTGAAAGGCGGTCAAGATTCTCACAGTAAAGCCATGAGTCAGACGGTATAGCAGCGTTTTTTACGGCGTCTATGAAGTCGCCCAACTTACCCGCCCTGTTCTTTCCGCGAAAAGCACTTACGCCAGGCTCGATAATTTCAACCATTTCAAGGCCAGCTTCTTCAGCATAGGCTTTCGCCGCCGCTACCTGTCTGGTTCTGGTAGTCCCTTTATCCTGCCTATCTGTTGACCACCTGATGTAGCTATAAAGTTGCGGCATCTATATAATCCCCGGCATTGTGAGCAATTGATTGTACAAAAAAATGTCTAAGATTGGATTTATATCATTAGGGTGCCCAAAAAACCTGGTGGACTCTGAACGCATCCTGACTGAGCTTCGCACCGAAGGTTATGACGTGGTGCCACGCTATGACGACGCCGATATGGTTATCGTCAACACCTGCGGGTTTATCGACAGCGCGGTGCAGGAGTCGCTGGAGGCGATCGGCGAGGCGCTGAATGAAAACGGCAAGGTGATTGTCACCGGCTGTCTCGGCGCGAAAGAAGACCAGATCCGCGAAGTGCACCCGAAAGTGCTGGAGATCACCGGGCCGCACAGCTACGAGCAGGTGCTGCAACATGTTCATCACTATGTGCCGAAGCCGAAGCACAACCCGTTCCTGAGCCTCGTCCCGGAACAGGGTGTGAAGCTGACGCCGCGCCACTACGCCTACCTGAAAATTTCCGAAGGCTGTAACCATCGCTGCACCTTCTGCATTATCCCGTCGATGCGCGGCGATCTCGACAGCCGCCCGATTGGCGACGTGCTGGCCGAGGCGAAACGTCTGGTGGAAGCGGGCGTCAAAGAACTGCTGGTGATTTCGCAGGACACCTCCGCTTACGGCGTGGACGTGAAACACCGCACCGGCTTCTGGAACGGCTCCCCGGTCAAAACCAGCATGGTGAGCCTGTGCGAACAGCTCGCGAAGCTCGGCGTCTGGGTGCGTCTGCATTACGTCTACCCGTACCCGCACGTGGACGATGTGATCCCGCTGATGGCGGAAGGCAAAATCCTGCCGTATCTGGATATTCCGTTGCAGCACGCCAGCCCGCGGATTCTGAAGCTGATGAAGCGTCCTGGTTCGGTAGACCGCCAGCTGGCGCGCATTAAGCAGTGGCGTGAGATTTGCCCGGAGCTGACCCTGCGCTCGACGTTTATCGTCGGCTTCCCTGGCGAAACCGAAGACGATTTCCAGATGCTGCTCGATTTCCTGAAAGAGGCGCGGCTGGATCGTGTGGGCTGCTTTAAGTACAGCCCGGTTGAAGGCGCCACCGCTAACGATCTGCCGGATCAGGTGCCGGAAGAGGTGAAAGAAGAGCGCTGGAATCGCTTTATGGCGTTGCAGCAGCAGATTTCCGCCGAGCGTCTGCAGGAGAAAGTGGGCCGCGAGATCCTGGTCATTATTGATGAAGTGGACGAGGAAGGCGCAATTGGCCGCAGCATGGCGGACGCCCCGGAAATCGACGGCGCGGTGTACCTGAACGGTGAAACCAAACTGAAGCCGGGCGATGTGGTGCGTGTGAAGGTGGAGAACGCCGACGAGTATGATCTGTGGGGAAGCCTGGTATAAGGTTTCTGCGCGCCGTTAACGTGAAAAGGCTGCCGGTGGCAGCCTTTTTTATGGCGGGTGCATGACATCGGCGGGTGCGCTGCGCTTACCCGCCCTACACAGAACCAACCGATCCCGTAGGGCGGGTAAGCGCAAGCGCACCCGCCATTCACAACCAACCTGGTCGTAGGGTGGGTAAGCGCAAGCGCACCCGCCATTCACAACCAACCTGGCCGTAGGGCGGGTAAGCGCAAGCGCACCCGCCATTCACAATCGACCTAGCCGTAGGGCGGGTAAGCTTGCGCACCCGCCATCCCGACACGCGCCCACCACTTCCCGCACTACCCCTTAATCTTCGGATCCAGCGCGTCGCGCAGCCCGTCGCCCAACAGATTAAACGCCAGCACCGTCAGGAAAATCGCAAGGCTCGGGAATATCGCCACGTGCGGGGCCATCACCATGTCCGCGCGGGCCTCGTTCAACATCGCGCCCCACTCCGGCGTCGGCGGCTGCGCGCCAAGCCCCAGAAACGACAAACTGGCGGCGGAGATAATCGACGTGCCGATACGCATGGTGAAATAGACCACAATCGACGACACCGTGCCCGGCAGGATATGCCGGAACAGAATGGTGGCATCAGACGCACCGATACTGCGCGCCGATTCAATAAACGTCTGATGCTTCAGCACCAGCGTATTGCCGCGCACCAGGCGAGCAAAGGCCGGGATACTGAATATCGCCACGGCGATAATGACGTTCGCCATCCCGCTGCCCATCACCGCCACCACGGCGATAGCGAGCAAAATGCCCGGAAAGGCGAACAGCACGTCGCAGACGCGCATGATCACGCGGTCCCACCAGCCTTCGTAAAAGCCCGCCAGCAGCCCCAGCACAGTACCGATAATCGCGCCCGTCAGCACCGCAAACACCCCGGCGGCGAGCGAAATCCGCGCGCCGACAATCACGCGGCTGAAAATATCGCGCCCCAGCGAATCGACACCGAACCAGTGCACCATCGATGGCCCTTCATTCAGACGGTCATAATCGAAATAGTTTTCGGCGTCGAACGGCGCAATCCACGGCGCGAACAGCGCCAGCGCGATAAGCAGTAGCACAAAACCGCCCGCCACCAGCGCCACCGGCTGGCGCTTCAGACGATGCCAGAACTCATGCCACGGCGTGCGCGTCTGGTGCGGGCGAACGGTAGGCAGGCCGTTTAAAATCGCCTGTCGGCGCCAGTTGAAAAGTCGCATCCTTACTTGTACCTGATAGCCGGGTTAATGGCGGCGTAGAGCACATCCACCACTAAGTTGATAAGAATAAATTCGAGCGAGAACAGCAGCACTTCGGCCTGAATGACCGGATAGTCGCGCATCTCTACGGAATCGACCAGCAGACGCCCCAGCCCCGGCCAGTTAAAGACTTTCTCCACCACGATTGAGCCGCCCAGCAGAAAGCCGAACTGTAAGCCCATCATAGTGACAACCGGGATCATCGCGTTGCGCAGGCCATGTTTCAGGATAACCCACTTTTCGCTTACCCCTTTGGCGCGGGCGGTGCGCATATAATCCTCTCCCAGCACATCCACGAAAGAGGCGCGGGTAAAGCGCGCCATGACCGCCGCCACGGCCGCGCCAAGCGTCAGCGACGGCAGAATATAGTGCCGCCAGCTGTCGGCGCCCACGGTGGGCAGCCACCCGAGCTGCACCGAAAAGATATGCATCAGCAGCATACCGAGGGCAAACGCAGGGAACGAAATGCCGGAGACCGCAAGCGTCATGCTCAGACGGTCTGGCCAGCGGTTGCGCCAGACCGCCGCGACAATCCCGGCGGCGAGCCCGAAGACCATCGCCCAGCTCATGCTGGCAAGGGTCAGCCAGAAAGTCGGCATAAAGCGGCTGGCAATCTCTTCTGAGACCGGACGGCGCGAGACCAGCGAGGTGCCGAAATCGCCGCGCACCACGTTGCTGATGTAGTGCCAGAACTGCTGCCAGAGCGGCTGATCAAGGCCGAGCTGGTGGCGCACCATACCAATGACCTGAGCGTCGGCCTCAGGCCCGGCGACGAGGCGCGCCGGATCGCCCGGCAGCAGATGAACGAACAAAAACACCAGCACCGCCACGATGAGCAGCGTCGGGATGAGCCCCAGCAGGCGTTTTATGATGTAGCTAAACATGCGAAACCCTGTTTTCCTTCATGAACGCGTCTTCTTGTATGGGATTGATATTGTGCCGCTGGCGGGTGCGCTTCGCTTACCCGCCCCAAAGCGGTTGGGCGCATAAAAGGTAGGGTGGGTAAGCGTAGCGCACCCACCTTCCGGCCATTTACGCTCGCACCCACCTTCCGGCGACGGTTATTTCAGATCCGCGTCCTCAAAACTAAAGCCCGTATCCGGCATCATGTAAAACCCGGTCAGCGATTTGCTGTGCGCCGAAACCAGTTTTTCCACCACCAGCGGCACCCAGGGCGATTCCTTCCACAGCGTATCCTGCGCGGCTTTATACAGCGCAGCCTTGCGGGTTTTGTCGGTCGTTTTCAACGCGTCGGCGAGATCTTTATCCACCGCCGGGTTGCTGTAAAACGCCGTGTTAAACAGCGTCGGCGGCCAGTTCTGCGAGGCGAAAAGCGGTGACAGCGCCCAGTCGGCCTCGCCGGTCGATGCCGACCAGCCGGTGTAGAACATCCGCACGCCGCTCTCTTTCTGCCCTTTGCCTTCAACTTCCGAGGCGCGCTGGCCCGCGTCCATTGCCGTCACTTTCGCTTTAATGCCCACCTGCGCCAGCTGCTGCTGCGTAAACTGCAACACCTTCTGGGCGGTACTGTGGTTATGCGACGACCAGAGCGTGGTGCTAAAGCCGTTCGGGTAGCCCGCTTCTTTCAGCAACTCCCGCGCTTTGGCCGGGTTGTACGGCCACGGCTGATACTGCTGCGCGAACTCAATCGTCGGCGGCACCACGCCGGTGGCGGGCGTCGCGTAACCTGCAAATGCCACTTTCACCAGCGCCTGACGGTTAATGGCGTAATTGATCGCCTCACGCACTTTCGGGTTATCGAACGGCTTCTGGGTCACGTTCATGCTGATATAGCGCTGCATGATTGACGGCGTTGCCACCAGATCCAGCTTACTGTTTTTCTCAAGCAGGGCGGCCTGCTCGTAAGGGATCGGGAACGCGAACTGCGCTTCGCCGGTTTGCAGCATCGAGGCGCGCGTATTGTTATCCACCACCGGGCGCCAGGTGATGGCGTCAAGCTTCGGCAGCCCCGGCTGCCAGTAGTGGGCGTTTTTCTTCACCTTCACAAAATCGGTCGGGTTCCAGGTCACCAGTTCATATGGCCCGGTGCCGACCGGGTGAAAACCGATCTCTTTGCCATATTTCTCCAGCGCCGCCGGGGAGATCATTGCGGTCGCCGGGTGCGCCAGAATATTGATAAACGCCGAGAACGGCTGTTTCAGGGTAATTTTGATGGTGGTCGGGTCTACCGCCTCGGTGCTGGCGATGTTTTTATACAGGTTATAACGCTTCAGGTGGTTATCCGGATTGCTGGCGCGATCGAGGTTCACCTTTACCGCCGCGGCGTTGAAATCGGTGCCGTCCTGGAACTTCACGCCGCTGCGCAGTTTAATCGTGTAGACCAGCCCGTCATCCGACACGCTGTAGCTTTCCGCCAGCACATTCTGCACTTTCATCGATTTATCGAGGCCAAACAGCCCCTGATAGAACGATTTGGCGACCTGCTGGGAGAGCGTGTCGTTGGCGTCATACGGGTCGAGCGTGGTGAAACTGGAACCCACGGCCACGACAATCTCTTTCTGCGCAAAGGCGGGCGCGGCGGCCAGCGCAGAAGCCAGCCCTGCCGCGGCAAGCCAGCGGCGTGCGATTCGTTGTGTCATCGTCTTCTCCTGAAAGCCGTACCTGAAAATTAAAAGTGGTGGTCCGTCGCCCCGACGGGGTGACGCGCCACATAATGCCCCTGCCCCACCTGCACCAGCGGCGCGACAAACGGCGCGTCGCCTTTCGGGCGCGTGGCGCTTGGAATTTCATCGGAAAGCAGCACAGGCTGACGGCGCGGATGACCAGGGTCAGCCACCGGTACTGCCGCCATCAGCTTGCGGGTGTAAGGATGTTGCGGGTGTTCAAACACCGCGCGGCGCGGGCCTATCTCGACAATCTGTCCGAGATACATCACCGCCACGCGATGGCTGATGCGCTCCACCACCGCCATATCATGCGAAATAAACAGAAACGAAATGCCGAAATCGCGCTGCAAATCGAGCAATAAATTAATGATTTGCGCACGAATTGAGACATCGAGCGCCGAGACCGACTCATCGGCGATCACCACTTTCGGGTTGAGCGCCAGCGCGCGCGCGATGCAGATACGCTGACGCTGCCCGCCAGAGAACTCATGCGGGTAACGCCAGGCGTGCTCGGGCTTCAGCCCCACGCGCTCCAGCAGCCACGCCACGCGCTTGCGCGCCGCCTCGCCGTCGAGCAGCCGGTGCACCAGCAGCGGCTCCATAATCGAATAACCTACCGTCAGGCGCGGATCGAGCGAGGCGTAAGGGTCCTGAAAGATAAACTGCATATCGCGGCGCACCGCCTGCATCGCGCTGTCGGAGAGCGTATCGATGCGCCTGCCGCCAAAGATAATCGAGCCGCCCTGCGTTTCCACGAGCCGCAGCAGCGAGCGCCCGGTGGTTGATTTACCGCAGCCCGATTCGCCCACCAGCGACAGCGTCTCGCCGGGCCAGAGGTCAAAACTCACTTTCTCTACGGCATGCACTTCGCGCTTCACGCGGTTAAAGATGCCGCTGCGCACCGGAAAGCGCGTCACGAGATCGCGCACCTGAAGAATCGGCTCGCTGTCCGGCACCACGGTATCCTGCTCGGCGTCAGGCGGTTCCATGTCACACCGCGGCGCGTGATTAAGCGGGAATTTACGCGGCAAATCGGTGCCGTTCATCGCCCCCAGGCGCGGCACGGCGGCCAGCAGAGAGCGGGTATACGGGTGCGCCGGGCGGCGAAAAATCTCCTCGACGCTGCCGGATTCCACCGCCTCGCCCTGATACATCACCAGTACCCGGTCGGCCATATTGGCGACCACGCCCATATCATGGGTGATAAAAATCACACCCATCGACATCTCCTGCTGCAAGACGCGGATAAGCTGAAGGATTTGCGCCTGAATGGTGACGTCCAGCGCCGTGGTCGGTTCGTCGGCGATAAGCACCGCCGGGCGGCACGAGAGCGCCATCGCGATCATCACGCGCTGGCGCATCCCGCCGGAAAGCTGGTGTGGAAAGCGCGCCAGCATCGCTTCGGACTCGGGGATACGCACTAAATCGAGCATCCGTTTGGCTTCGCGCATCGCTCTTTCGCGCCCGAACCCCTGATGCAGGCGAATGGATTCGGCAATTTGCTCACCCACCGGAAAGACGGGGTTCAGGGAGGTCATCGGCTCCTGAAAAATCATCGCCATGTCAGCCCCGCGCACGTCGCGCATCTGTTTCTGGCTGAAGGTGCGCAGATCAATCACCTGTTCGCTGCGCCGGCGCAGCAGCAGCGGGCCGCTCTCCATTTCGCCGCCCGCCTGTTCAATCAGGCGCATCAGCGAGAGCGCCGTGACCGATTTCCCCGAGCCGGACTCCCCGACAATCGCCAGCGTTTCGCCGCGTTTCAGGCTAAACGAGAGCTGACGCACCGCGTCGGTAGTGCCGCTTTCATCTTTAAAACGCACGCTCAGGCCGGAAACCGATAACACCTGTTCTTCAGGCAAAACGTCACTTTTAGGCACTGCGGTTCCTCGCTGGTGATGGTTCGGCGCGTAAGTATTCAGCAAAATTATTCTCAGGCGGCTGCGTTTTTTCTATAAATATCATTATCGTCGCCGCGCTTTCAGACGAATTTTGAATATAGAAAGAGGCAAATGTGATGTAAAGCCCGGCGGGCGGCGTAAAGGGCGAAACATACATCCCTACCGCCCTTTCTGTCATAATAGGCGCTTTGTGATTGTCGCGCTGGAGTGAAACATGGAACCGACCGCCGGACTGATGTCCCTGGAAACCGCCCTTGAGGAGATGCTCTCCCGCATCATTCCCCTGAATGAGACGCAGACGCTGCCGCTGCTTAAAAGCATGGGCCGGGTGACAGCGCGCGCCGTGACCTCGCCGCTGGACGTACCGGGCTTTGATAACGCCGCGATGGATGGCTACGCCGTGCGTCTCGCGGATGTCACGTCCGGCGCGTGGCTGCCGGTGGCGGGCAAAGCGTTCGCGGGCCAGCCGTTTAGCGGCGAATGGCCGAAAGGCACGGCTATCCGCATCATGACCGGCGCGCCGGTGCCGCCGGGCTGTGAAGCCGTCATCATGCAGGAAGAGGCGCAGACCAGCGACGCGGGCGTGCGCTTTACCGCTGACGTGCGCGCGGGCCAGCATATCCGCCGTCGCGGCGAAGATATTCGCCAGGGCGCGGTGGTAATGGAAGCAGGCCAGAAACTGAGCGCCGCCGAACTGCCGCTCCTTGCCTCGCTGGGCATTGCGGAAGTGGACGTGGTGCGCAAGCCGCGCGTCGCCATTTTCTCCACCGGCGATGAGCTCCAGCTTCCCGGCCAGCCGCTCGCGGAAGGCCAGATTTACGACACCAACCGTCTCGCGGTACACCTGATGCTCGACGCGCTCGGTTGTGACGTGGTGAACCTCGGCATTATCCGCGACGACCCGAACGCCCTGCGCGCCGCGTTTCAGGAAGCCGACCGCGAGGCCGATCTGGTGTTAAGCTCCGGCGGCGTTTCCGTCGGCGAAGCGGACTACACCAAAACGCTGCTTGAAGAGCTTGGCGAAATCGGCTTCTGGAAACTCGCCATCAAGCCTGGCAAACCGTTCGCCTTTGGCCGCCTTGCCAGTAGCTGGTTCTGCGGGCTGCCGGGCAACCCGGTTTCCGCCGCCGTCACGTTCTATCAACTGGTGCGCCCGCTGATTGCGAAACTGAGCGGCCAGAAGGATGTGTTCACGCCGCGCCTGCGCGTGCGGGCGGCGACGCGGCTGAAAAAATCCCCCGGCCGACTCGATTTCCAGCGCGGCGTGCTGCGCACCGGCGCGGACGGCCTGCCGGAAGTGGTGAGTACCGGCCATCAGGGCTCGCATATTTTCAGCTCCTTCACCCAGGGCAACTGCTTTATCGTGCTGGAGCGCGAGCGCGGCAACGTCGAGCCGGGCGAATGGGTTGAGGTTGAGCTCTTTAACCACCTGTTCGGAGGCTGAGATGACCGAGGCGTTAAGCGATGCCGAGATGCTGCGCTATAACCGGCAAATCATCCTGCGGGATTTCGATTTCGACGGCCAGGAGCGGCTTAAGGCCGCGCGCGTGCTGGTGGTGGGCCTCGGCGGTCTTGGCTGCGCGGCCGCGCCTTATCTGGCCGCGGCGGGCACCGGCAGGCTGACGCTGCTTGATTTCGATACCGTCGCGCTCTCCAATCTCCAGCGCCAGGTGCTGCACCGCGACGCCACCATCGGCCAGCCGAAGGTGGAATCGGCGCGTGAGGCACTTGCCGCCATTAACCCGCACTGCGTTATCGAAACGGTCAACGCACAGCTCGATGACGCCGCGCTCGCGGCACTTATCGCCCGCCATGACCTGGTGCTCGACTGCACCGATAACGTGGCGACGCGCAATCAGCTAAACGCCGCCTGTTTCCATCATAAGGTGCCGCTGGTCTCCGGCGCGGCTATCCGCATGGAGGGCCAGATCAGCGTCTTTACGTGGCAGCCCGACGCACCGTGCTACCGCTGCCTGAGCCGTCTTTTTGGCGAGAACGCGCTGACCTGCGTGGAAGCGGGCGTGATGGCTCCGCTGGTGGGCGTGATTGGCTCCCTGCAGGCGATGGAAGCCATTAAAGTGCTGACGCGTTATGGCGAGCCGTGCGCCGGAAAGCTGGTTATCTATGACGCGCTGCGCACGCAGTTTCGCGAGATGAAACTGGCGCGCAACCCGCACTGCGAGGTCTGCGGCGACGGGCGTTAATCATACAGGCCGTCGCGCTGCACGCTGGCGCTCCCCCGCCCGGGCCTGACGCGGCGCACCGATTCACGCACGTCCAGCGTGCCGTTCAAAAGCAGCGTGCCGACCGCCGCCTGCGGGCGGATAAGCCGCTGCTGCAGCATCAACACCGCCTCTTCGCCGAGCGCGTCGCGCGGCACATGCACCGCCGTCAGCGGCACATCTTCAATCGCCGCCAGGTTAAAGGCGTCGATGCTCATTACGGAAATGTCCTGCGGCACCCGTAGCCCGGCGTTTTGTAACGCTTTCACGGCACCTGCCGCCATAAAATCCCCGCCCACCAGCAGCGCGCCGGGAAGCGCCGCCGCGGGCGTTTCCTCAAGAAACCGCGTGACCAGCGCCTCGCTACCCCGCGCGCTGAAATCGGGCGCGGTCAGCAAATGGCGCGTCTCGTCAAACGCCAGATTCTGCGCCTCCCACGCGTCGCGGATGCCCGCCAGACGCAGCTCCATCGTATAGCGCCGCAGGCACAGCACGTTCAGCACCTCGCGATGGCCCATCTCAAAGAGATAGCGTGCCGCGTTTTCGCCAATTGCCCGGTGATCCGGCGCGACCGCCGGCAGGCGCATTTTGCGATCGCGGCAGTTGATCAGCACGCACGGTTTGCCCACGTCACACGCCAGATCGTGAATGTGCGGATCGTCGATGCCGAGCAGCAGCGCCGCCTCGGTCTGCGGATCGTTCATTCGCGCGAGAAACAGATTGGCGTCGGCGTCGTTTTCCTCCAGCGCGCAGTAGCGCAGCCGCACTTCGTGAGGCTCCAGCGCTTTGTTGATGCTCTGGATCACGCGGTAATAAAAGATGTCGGACCGCTCATCAAACGCGCGGCGCGGCGCGAACACGACCAGACTGTTCAGCAGCAGCCTGCCAGCCGCCATATCCTCCAGCACGCCCAGCGCTTTGGCGCACTCCCGCACCCGGCGGCGCGCTTTTTCGCTGGTATTGGCTTTACCCGCCAGCACGCGGGAAACGGTGCTGAGCGACAGGCCGGTTTGTTCGGCGATCCGGGCCACCTGGAGCTTTTTACTCATTTTGTGATCCATCTCCGGTTGTGAAATGAAAAATTTTTCACGGCTGGTTTTAACGATATATCCGTGCCAGCAGGGCTTCTTTTAACACATCACTGTGAATGATGAAAATTCTTGCATAAAAGAGGCTACTACCATTCCAGATGCTGCTCTACTCTCAGGTTGTCGTACAACTTTTATCGAAAACGTGTATGACAAACCCTACAAAAAGCATTTTAATTCAAATAAATAGCGGTCTCTGCTGTGGTTTCCGGCGCGTCCGGAATGCGAGTTGTTATACCCGTCAGGCTAACCGTGGAGAAGAATAAATGAGTCAGAGCATTAATCAGGATGTCGGCGCGGTGAAAACCCGAACCCGCCGCGCCATCCGCCATCTGCGCTGGTGGGTGCTGGTGCTGTTTTTAATGGGCGTGACCGTCAACTACATCACCCGTAACTCCCTCGGCATTCTTGCGCCGGAGCTGAAAGAGAGCCTGAGCATCACCACTGAGCAATACTCTTATATCGTCGGCGCGTTCCAGCTCGCCTATACCCTGTTTCAGCCGCTGTGCGGCTGGCTGATTGACGTGATTGGCTTAAAGCTTGGCTTTCTGATTTGCGCCTCCATCTGGGCGCTGATGTGTATTTTCCACGCCGGGGCCGGCAGCTGGCTGCATCTGGCTATCCTGCGCTTCTTTATGGGCGCGGCGGAAGCGGCGGCCACGCCCGCCAACGCCAAAACGCTCGGCGAATGGTTTCCGAAAAAAGAGCGCCCGGTCGCCGCAGGCTGGGCGGGCGTCGGGTTCTCCATCGGCGCGATGCTCGCACCGCCGATTATTTACTTCGCGCATATCTCCTTCGGCTGGCAGGGCGCGTTTTTGTTTACCGGCGTGCTGGCGCTGGCCTGGGTGGTGCTGTGGTGGCTCTTTTATCACAACCCGGAAAAACACCCGCGCCTGAGCCAGGAGGAGCTGGCCTTCATTCGCCAGGATAACGAGCCGCCGCCGGTGCGCCTGCCCTTCTTCACCGCGCTGAAAACCGTCGCCAAAAACAAACGCTTTTATGGCATCGCCATCCCGGCGTTTATGGCCGAACCCGCCTGGGCGGTGATGAGCTTCTGGGTGCCGCTGTACCTCGCTAAAGAACACGGCATGGATCTTAAGCAGATTGCCATGTTCGCCTGGCTGCCGTTTCTCGCCGCCGATTTAGGCTCGGTCGCAAGCGGTTATCTCACGAAGCTGTATGTACGCGTCTTCGGCTGCACGCAGATCAACTCGGTGGTGGCAAGCTCGGTGACCGGCGCGTTCCTCATGGTGTCGCTCGCGATTGTCACCATTACCAAAGACCCGTACATCACCATCATTCTTATCTCCATCGGCGGCTTCGGGCATCAGATTATCTCCTGCATGCTGAGCGCGCTGGTGGTGGAATCGTTCGATCGCGGCCAGATGGCCACCGTGAACGGGATGCGCGGCTCCTGCGCCTGGATTGCGAGCTTCCTGTTCTCACTGATTATCGGGGTGACCGCCGACAAAATCGGCTTCAACCCGCTGTTTGTCGCCATGGGGTTCTTTGACCTGATTGGCGCTGTGTTCCTGGTTGCCTTTATTGCCGAGCGCCGCAACAAGCGCGCTTCATAGGGAGATGTTGATGAAAACCCTCAAACACTGGAAATTCACCCATTCCGACGACCACCACGTCGAGCTGACCGTCGATGATGCCCATACGCTCTGCCTGTGGGTGCTGGAGCCGGGCCTGTTCCGCGTGGCGGTGAAACGCCGCGGTGAGTATGCACTCAACCGCACGTGGAGCATTGCACCTTCCGACGACACGCCGTGGGAAGGCCGCCCGCGCGACAGTCTCGACGGCTTTAGCCTGCCGGGCTTTACGCTTGACGAAACGCCGGAGCGCCTCGTCATCAGCAGCGATAAACTGCGCGTAACGGTGCATCAGCCGCTGTGGCTGGAGTGGCATTACCGCGACGATAACGGCCAGTGGCAGTTTCTTACCAGCGATCGCCCCACCAGCGCTTATCTTATCAACGCGCATGGCGACGGCGTGGCGCACTATCAGCGCCGCCAGAAAGATGACCGCTATTACGGGCTGGGCGAAAAAGCGGGCAACCTGGAGCGCACCGGCCGCCGCTTCGAGATGCGTAACCTGGACGCTATGGGCTATAACGCCGCCAGCACCGATCCGCTGTATAAACATATTCCGTTTACCATTACCCGCCGCGCGCAGGTGAGCTTCGGCCTGTTTTACGACAACCTGAGCAGTTGCTGGCTCGATCTCGGTAATGAGATAGACAACTATCACCTCCCCTACCGCCGCTGGCAGGCCGAGGCGGGCGATATCGATTACTACCTGTTCGTCGGCCCGCGCGTGCTGGATGTCACCAAAGCCTTTGTGCGCCTGACCGGTAAAACGCTGTTCGGCCCGAAATGGAGCCTCGGCTACAGCGGCTCAACGATGCATTACACCGACGCGCCGGATGCGCAGAACCAGTTGATGAATTTTATTCGCCTGTGTGAAGAACACGCGATCCCGTGCGACTCCTTCCAGCTCTCGTCGGGTTACACCTCCATCAATAACAAGCGCTATGTCTTTAACTGGAACTACGACAAAGTGCCGCAGCCGAAAGCGATGAGCGCGGCGTTCCATGACGCCGGGCTGAAGCTTGCCGCCAACATCAAGCCCTGCCTGTTGCAGGATCACCCGCGCTATGAGGAGGTCGCGCAGCAGGGGCTGTTTATTCGCGATTCCGAAACCGACGCGCCGGAGCGCTCCAGCTTCTGGGATGACGAAGGCTCGCATCTTGATTTCACTAACCCGGCGACCATCGCCTGGTGGCAGAACGGCGTCACCACCCAGCTGCTGGAGATGGGCATCGACTCCACCTGGAATGACAATAACGAATATGAAGTCTGGGATGGCGAAGCGCGCTGCCACGGCTTCGGCGAGCCGGTAGCCATTAAACATATCCGTCCGGTGATGCCGCTCCTGATGATGCGCGCCTCGATGGAAGCCCAGCAGGCTTTCGCACCAGAGAAACGCCCGTACCTGATTTCACGCTCCGGCTGCGCCGGGATGCAGCGCTACGTACAGACCTGGAGCGGCGATAACTGCACCAGCTGGCAGACGCTGCGCTACAACATTCGCATGGGGCTTGGCATGAGCCTGTCAGGGCTCTACAACGTCGGCCACGATGTCGGCGGTTTCTCCGGCGATAAACCGGACGCGGAACTCTTCGTGCGCTGGGTACAGAACGGCGTGATGCATCCGCGCTTTACCATTCACTCATGGAATGACGATCGCACCGTTAACGAGCCGTGGATGTACCCGGCGGTGACGCCCGCTATTCGCAGCGCCATTGAACTGCGCTACCGTCTGCTGCCTTATCTTTACACGCTGCTGTGGCAGGCGCATGCCGATGACGAGCCGATGCTGCGCCCGACGTTCCTCGACCACGAACACGACCCGCAGACCTTCCGTGAATGCGACGAGTTTATGCTGGGGCGCGACGTGCTGGTAGCGAGCGTGGTGGAGCCAGGCGCGCGCAACCGCACGCTCTGGCTGCCTGCGAATGACCACGGCTGGTACGATTTCCATACCGGCCAGTGGTATGCCGGCGGTCAGTGGGTGACGCTGGACGCGCCGCTGGAACGTCTGCCGTTGCTGGTGCGCGCAGGCAGCGGCCTGCCGCTTAGCGCGCGCCTGCGTCATGTGGATGCGCAGCGCGACGACGCGCGCGAGCTGAAGCTCTACCCGTTGCCGGGCAGCGGCCAAAGTGCGGGCCTGTTGTTTGAGGATGACGGCGAAAGCTGGGGCTATCGCGAGGGGAACGCGCTGTGGGTGAACTGGCAGATGCAATGCAGCGCCGACGCTATTCACCTGACGTTCTCGACAACCGGCGATTACCAGCCCGCGTGGCAGGCCATTGACGTGACGCTGCCTGAAAATGAACGCCGTACACTCTATATCAACGGTCAACCCGGGCAGCGCTGGACGCGCTAATACGTCACAAACCGCTGTTATCCTTACGCCGCCGCTATGTTGCTGCGGCGTTTTTTTTGGTTTTTTTGAATAACGCGCGCCGTCATGTTAATTCCATTATTAATGACTGAATAATAAATTCATTCATTCGGCATAAATATCCAAAAACATAATGACGACGAAAAAGTGTGTCGGTGCGTCACATTTTATTTTTGTTATTAATCCCGGTGATTATTCACGACGATACATCATCCGGAATCAGACTTTTCTTCGTGCTTCACTCAACGAGCTAAACCTCCATTATCTTTATAAAAATCAATAAAATATTATAAATATCCTTTTCAAAAATTATTCATTTATCTGATAACTTTCAATGAGTCATTGATTGATAAGTAAAAACATTTAACTGCCCCCTACCCATCGGTATTAACCATCTGACTTGATAAAATCTCTTTGTTACCGTCACCGCCAGTGCTTTTCTGGTACTTTTTTTGGAACTTGCAGCGGCCTTTTGCTTTTTACCTATAACGCCATGATTAAGAAAATAAGGCGAAAGGCTGCATTTACATTATCGTTATTACGCAAGCGTGTTTTAATCACCCACATGGAGCGTGGAGGAATATCCCCGGCTAATTTCATTACTGCTTATTTTTGCGCGGAATAACCAGCGCGTCATAGTGTTTTTTATGTTTCTCAGCAAGAGAAAAACCGGTCTGCCTGCAATTAAGGCGGCAGGCTATTTTATTTTCTGTTAAATGAAGGATTATTTATGAAAATGTCTGTATCGTCGCCACAATATCGCATCAGCGCACTTTGCCTGGGCACCTGGATGGCGCTCGGAATGGTGACTTACGCGAATGCCGCCATTGTGGTCGATCAACAAAAATCGCCTGATACCACGGTCAATGTTGCGGGTAATGGTGCGACAGTCGTTGATGTGAGCGCCCCTTCCAGTGGCGGCGTTTCCCATAACTACTACAAACAGTTCGACGTTAACAGCGCGGGTGTCGTGCTCAATAACGGTGCCGGCAGCAGTAACACGACGCTTGCGGGCAACGTCAACGGCAACGCGAATATGTCACACGGTAGCGCCAGCGTCATTTTAAACGAAGTGGCGTCATCCAGCCCCAGCCAGTTAAACGGCATGGTGGAAGTCGCAGGAAAAAAAGCGGCGGTCATTATCGCCAACCCGTCGGGTATTACCTGTGACGGCTGCGGTTTCATTAATACCAGTCGCTCAACGCTGGTCACCGGCACCGTTGACATGACCGCCGGCAAAGTCAGCAACTTTAAGGTCACTGATGGCAAAATCGTGATTACCGGCAAAGGGATGGACGATCGTGGAACGGACTACACCGATCTCATCTCTCGCTCCGCGGTTATTAACGCACAGTTGACGGCGCGCGAACTGCGTATCGTCACCGGCACCAATAAAGTTAATTATAAAACGCTGAATACGAAGAAAATCCTGCCGGATCTCTTTAGCGACGAGCCATCCCTGGCACTGGATGTGTCCAGTCTCGGGGGGATGTATGCCAATAAGATTCAGCTTATTGGTACGGAAAACGGCGTGGGGGTACGCAACAACGGCATTATCTCTACTGCGGCGCAGGACATTTCTATTTCAGTAGACGGTAAGCTCGAAAACAACAATATTATTTCTGCGAATACCGATTTGCTGATCGATACCAATCAGCATGATGTCGATAACGATAATGGCCGCCTTCAGGCCGAACGTAATCTCGCCATCGCCAGCAGCAAGCTTGATAACAACAACAACGGCCTGATTACTGCTAAAGACATTAATATCAACACACACGGCAATACGCTGGATAATAACGGCAGGGGTATTATTGCGAGCGGCAGTATCAACATCGCTGCGGGTGATATTACCAACGGCAGCCGTATCACAGGTAATGATGACCTCACGATAAGCGCCGGAACGCTGAATAACCGCGGCGAAATAAGCGCCAATACGGTGTCCATTACCGCAGGAAAACTCAACAACCAGGATCTGATTCAGGCGCAGCAGGCGCTGACGATTGTGAGCGACACGCTGGAAAACGAAAAAGACGGGCTTATCAGCAGTGGAACCGACACACGGCTTCAGACTCATGACATTCGCAACCGCGGCAAAATCTATGCGCAAGGCGCGCTGGATGCCTATGCGTCCCATTCGCTGGATAACGAACAGGGCACCCTTGCGGCCATCGGGAATATGACGCTGGATACCAAAACATTATCCAATACCGCCGGTAGCATTTTTAGCGCCAGACAGCTGGATATTGTTGCCGACAAGATTGATAACAGCGCAGGTTTATTTACCGAGGGAGGGACAATCGCCGGTAACACTGTTACGGTCAGCAGCGGATATTTCAATAATGACAAAGGGACAGTGAAAGGTAATAAGATCTATCTGCAGGGCGATACGTTTGATGTCGGTAACGGTCATATTGCGGCAACCGGCGATATTACGGTTAACGCGGATGACGATTTCTATGTAAATAACCACGGCTCTGTGGAATCGAAAGCAGGAAATATTAACATCAATGCTGCCGACAATTTCTCAAACGACGGCACCATCAAAGCGGCCGGGGCGATTAACCTTAATAGCAGCACATTCTCCAACAAAGGCAGCATCTCTACCGGCGATAAAATCGCAATTTACGCGGCAAAATCGTTCGAGAATGAAAACCACGGTTATATCAACGGTCGCAACGGACTGTCGATTGAGGCGGTGAATACGCTCGATAACGAAGGTTCGCTCTATTCCTACGATACGATCACGCTGCGCTCACATAAAGTCACTAACCATAGCGGTGCTAAAATCTCCAGCGACGATAATGAGATCTTTACCGATCGCTTTGTGAATCATGGCCGCATCGAAGGATATTACGATCTGCACGATTATTAATCAATTATTGCGATTCTGAAACCTGACGAAAAAAAACGGGTAGTCATCTGACTACCCGTTATTGTTTTAATGCGGCGAATCGTTATTCGATGCCTTTGCTGCGCAGATAATCTTCGTAACCGCCGGAGAAATCCACCACGCGTTCCGGGGTAATTTCAATCACGCGGGTCGCGAGAGAGCTAACGAATTCACGGTCGTGGGAGACGAAAATCAGCGTGCCCTGGTACATCTCCAGCGCGGCGTTCAGCGATTCGATCGACTCCATATCCAGGTGGTTGGTCGGTTCGTCCATCACCAGAATGTTCGGTTTTTGCATCATCAGCTTGCCGAACAGCATACGGCCCTTTTCACCACCGGAGAGCACTTTGGCGGGCTTTTTGATGTCGTCCTGGCTGAACAGCAGACGTCCGAGAATGCTGCGTACCGCCTGTTCGTCATCACCTTCCTGCTTCCACTGGCTCATCCAGTCGAAAACGGTGAGATCGTTGTCGAACTCATATTCGTGATCCTGCGCGTAGTAGCCAATCTGCGCGTTCTCGGACCATTTCACGGTGCCGTTGTCCGGTTGCAGTTCGCCCACCAGCGTTTTCAGCATGGTGGATTTACCCACGCCGTTGGCGCCGAGGATAGCCAGCTTCTCGCCCACTTCCAGCAGCAGGCCGACGTTTTTAAACAGCGGGCCGTTATCGAAGCCTTTGGTCATGGCCTCCACTTCCAGCGCGTTGCGGAACAGTTTCTTGTCCTGCTCGAAGCGGATAAACGGGTTCTGACGGCTGGAGGCTTTCACCTCTTCCAGTTTGATTTTATCAATCTGGCGGGCACGGGATGTCGCCTGACGGGATTTCGAGGCGTTGGCGCTAAAGCGGCTCACAAACGACTGCAGGTCCGCAATCTGGGCTTTTTTCTTGGCGTTGTCCGCCAGCAGACGCTCGCGCGCCTGGGTCGCCGCGGTCATGTATTCGTCGTAATTGCCCGGATAAACGCGCAGCTCGCCGTAATCGAGATCCGCCATGTGGGTGCAGACCATGTTCAGGAAGTGACGGTCGTGCGAAATGATAATCATGGTGCTGTCGCGATCGTTCAGCGTCTGCTCCAGCCAGCGAATGGTGTCGATGTCCAGGTTGTTCGTCGGTTCGTCGAGCAGCAGGATATCCGGGTTAGAGAACAGCGCCTGCGCCAGCAGCACACGCAGCTTCCAGCCAGGAGCGACTTCGCTCATCGGGCCGTAGTGCTGCTCCAGCGGAATGCCGACGCCAAGTAGCAGCTCACCCGCGCGGGATTCCGCGCTGTAGCCGTCCATTTCGCCATATTTCACTTCGAGATCGGCCACTTTATAGCCGTCCTCTTCGCTCATCTCCGGCAGACTGTAAATGCGATCGCGCTCCTGCTTCACTTCCCACAGTTCGCTGTGCCCCATGATTACGGTGTCCAGCACGGTATATTGTTCAAACGCGAACTGATCCTGACGCAGCTTACCGATACGTTCGTTAGGGTCGAGCGAAACGTTGCCCGCGCTCGGCTGTAAATCGCCGCCGAGGATTTTCATGAAAGTGGACTTGCCGCTCCCGTTGGCGCCAATCAGACCGTAACGGTTGCCGCCGCCAAACTTGACGGAAATGTTTTCAAACAGCGGCTTACTGCCGAACTGCATGGTGACGTTGCTGGTAACTAACACGCGTAATTCCTGGGTAAGATGTGTGATAAACAACGCATTATGCCATAACTCCGAATTTATTTCCCCCGTCAATGGACTGACTACACTGACTCAGGAATGGGAAAAAAATGTGAATAAGCACACAACTCAATTCCCTGCCACGGAGAATGCACATATAATGCGCTCCCTGTATTGTTTCGTTCACTCTAACGGCCGGTCTGGCAACGATATTTGCATAACATGAAGATGAAATTACGCACGCTTTTAGTGGCAGCCTTCGCAGTCGTCGGGTTTTGTAAATCCGCCTCTGCGGTGACTTATCCTCTGCCGACCGACGGTAGCCGTCTGGTGGGTGAAAACCAGGTAGTGACGATCCCGGATGGCAATACGCTGCCGCTGGAAGATTTCGCCGCTCAGTATCAGATGGGGCTTTCCAACATGCTGGAAGCCAACCCGGGCGTTGACCCGTATCTGCCGAAAGGCGGCACCATTCTGAACATTCCTCAGCAGCTGATCCTGCCGGATACGCCGCATGAAGGGATTGTGATTAACAGCGCCGAAATGCGTCTGTATTACTACCCGAAAGGCACCAACACCGTTATCGTGCTGCCGATTGGTATCGGTCAGCTCGGTAAAGACACCCCGATCAACTGGGTGACCAAAGTGGAGCGCAAGCGCGCGAACCCGACCTGGACGCCAACCGCCAAGATGCATGCGGAATACGCGGCCGCGGGCGAACCGCTGCCGCCGGTGGTACCGGCTGGCCCGGATAACCCGATGGGCCTCTACGCGCTCTACATCGGTCGCCTGTACGCTATTCACGGTACTAACGCTAACTTCGGTATCGGCCTTCGCGTGAGCCACGGCTGCGTGCGTCTGCGTAACGAAGACATTAAATTCCTGTTTGAGAACGTGCCGGTCGGCACCCGCGTACAGTTTGTCAACGAGCCGGTGAAAGCGACCACCGAGCCGGATGGCAGCCGTTACATCGAGGTGCATAACCCGCTCTCTACCAGCGAAGATCAGATCAACAACAACGAACTGGTGCCGATTACGCTGACCAAAGCGGTCACGACAGTCACAAGCCAGAGCGATGTCGATCAGAACGTCGTTGAACAGGCGGTACAGAACCGTTCCGGTATGCCGGTCCGTCTGAACTAATCTGCCGCAAGGCGATAAAAAAACCCCGCGCGCATCGCTGCCCGCGGGGTTTTTTCTTGATGGTGAAAGCCCTTAGCCGCGCGGCGCGGGGCCAAACACGTCGTAGTCCGGCAGACGCACGTTCTGATAAGGCTCCCAGCCGCCGCCGAGCGCTTTGTAGAGCGCGACCAGATCGAGACTGCTTTGCACCCGCGCCTGCGCGCGCTGCTGCTCGGCCTGTGCCAGCTGGCGCTGGGCGTCGAGCACGTCGATAAACGTGGCGATGCCTTTACGGTAGCTGTCGCTCGCCAGATCGAATGAGGTTTGCAGCGCCTCCAGCGTTTTCTCAAGCCCGGCCTCGCGCTGCTGGTCGGTGCGGTAGCTGACCAGCGCATTTTCCACATCGCTTAACGCTGTCAGCACCGTCTGGCGATACTGCAACGCCGCCGCGCCCTGCTCCGCGCGGGCCAGTTTCACGCTGGAGACCAGTCGCCCGCCCTGGAAGATGGGAATCGAAACCTGCGGGCCGAAGCTGTAAAAGTGGCTGCTCCAGTCGGTGAGGTAACTGGTTTCGCTGTTACGCATCCCGAACTGGCCCGAGAGCGACAGGCTCGGGAAGAGCTGCGCTACGGATACCCCGATTTGCGCGGTTGCGGCGTGGAGCCGTGCTTCGGCTTCACGCACGTCCGGGCGACGGCGCGCGAGCGTTGAGGGAATGCCCACCGGCACGATTTCCGGCAGCGGTGGTAACGGCTGCGCGGCCTGCAATTCTGCATCAAGCGCGCCCGGCGGCTTGCCAAGCAGCACTGCCAGCCCGTTCATCGCCTGGCGCTCCTGCGCCTGATACTGCGGCAGCTGCGCCTGAAGCGTACCGAGCTGGGCGCGGGCGTTTTCCACATCCAGCTGCGGCGATAGCCCGCTTTGCTGGCGGCTTTCGGTCAGCTCCAGCGTCTGCTGCGCTGAGGCGATCTGCTGATTCATGGTGGCGAGAATGCTTTGCGCACCGCGCAGTTGCAGCCAGGCGCGCGCCACTTCGGCCTCCAGCGAGACCAGCGCGTCGTTGCGCTGCTCAATCGCCGCTTTTTGCTGCGCGTCTGCGGTTTCCACCTGACGGCGCACTTTGCCCCACAGATCGATTTCCCACTGGGCGTCAAAGCTGCCCTGGTAGAGATTAATCGGCTGCGTCAGCGGCCCGAGCGCGGAACTGATTTGCGGATCGACCGCATCAAGCTGGCCATAGACGTCATGCGATTTCAGCTCGCCTTCGAGACCAAGCTGCTGGCGCGTGGCGCGCACGTTGCCGTTGACCGCCGGGAAAAACGCGCCGCCCGCCTGGTTTATCTGTTCACGGGCCCCGGCGATACGCAGCACCGTTTGCTGTAGCGATAAATTACCGGCGATGGCGCGCTCAATCAGGCTGTCGAGCTGCGGCGATTTAAACGTGCGCCACCAGCGCGGGTCCGGCGCGGTGCTGCGCGCCTTCGAGGCCACATCTGGCGCGTTCTGCCGGGCGGTTTCGCCGAAAGCGCCCGGCGTGACGGGCTCCGGCCGTTGGTAATCGGGGCCAACCGCGCAGCCTGCCAGCAGCAGCGCCAGCGCCGTCAGTGATAAGGGGAAGGTCACTCTCCCGGACATATTAATGTGCTCCTGCGGAGCCTTCGCTCTTAATGGGCGAAAGCAATAAACAAAACGGAATCAACAGGATCGCCACCACGCTCAGCATGGTGAACACGTCGACATACGCGAGGATGCGCGACTGGGCAATCATGGTTTTATAAAGCTGCCCGGTGGCGATGCCGGTCGGGTCGCCGAGCTGGGCGGTGAAATTGCGCACCGCCTCGGCGCCGCTGCGTATCGCCTGCTGGAACTGTTCATCAAAAGGCGTCATGTGCGCGCTCAGATGGGCGCTCTGCACCTGCGAACGTTCGGTAATCGCGGCGGTGGAGAGCGAAATCCCTATCGAGCCTGCGACGTTACGGAACATCGTAAACAGCGCCGCCGCGTCGGCGTTAAGCTTCTGTGGAATGGTGATAAACGCAATCGTGGTAAGCGGCACAAACAAAAAGCCTAGCCCGATCGACTGCGCGCTGCGCATCAGCACCAGCGTTTCGAAATCGACGTTCGGCACCAGATTGCGTGACCAGAAAAATGACACGCCAAGGCAGAGGAAGCCGAACGCGATTATCCAGCGGGTCTGCACCAGCGGCATCAGCTTCAGCACAATCGGGATGGTAAAGACAATCAGCACCGCGCCGGGCGAGAGTATCAGCCCCGACCAGGTGGCGGTGTAGCCGAGATCCTGCTGCGCCAGCTGCGGAATAACGACCGAACTGCCGTAGAGGATCAGCGCCATGCCCGCCATCAGCACGCTGGAAACGGCGAAGTTTTTATCCCGCACGCAGTGCAGATCCACCACCGGACGGCGGGTATAGATGAGCCAGTAAATCGCGCCGACAATGCCGATAAGCGTCAGCACCGCGAAGGTGCGGATAAAATCGGACGCGAACCAGTCTTCGTCTTCGCCGCGATCGAGCATCACCTGCAGGCAGCCGAGGCCCAGCGCGATCAGCCCGATGCCCGTCCAGTCGACCGGGATTTTTTCTTCGGACTTTTTCTCCCACGGCGGATCTTCCAGCAACTGATAGACCGCCAGCACGCAGACGATGCCGACCGGGATATTGATGAAAAAGACCCAGCGCCAGGAGTAGTTATCGGTTATCCAGCCACCGAGCGTCGGGCCGAGAACAGGCGCGACGATAATCGCAATGGAAGAAAGCCCGAACGCCTTACCGCGATCTTCCGGCCTGAAGTAATCGAGCAGCACCGACTGCTGCGTCGGCTGGAGGCCGCCGCCGAAAAAGCCCTGCAAAATACGAAACAGAATAATTTGCCAGAGCTCAGTGGCGATGCCGCACAGAAACGAGCAGACGGTAAACATCACAATGCAAATCAGGAAAAACTGTTTGCGCCCGAACAGCCGGCTGAAGAATGCCGACAGCGGCAGCACGATGCCGTTCGCCACCAGATACGAGGTCAGGACCCACGTCGATTCGGAATAGCTCGACGACAGCGACCCGGCGATATGCGGCAGCGCCACGTTAACGATAGTGGTGTCGAGAATTTCCATGAACACCGCGATCGTCACGACAATCGCGACGGACCAGGGGTTGCTGGCCGGACGCCAGCCGCTGTGGGCCTGCTCGCTCATTCCACCGTCACCTCAGGCTCGACGGACAGCCCCAGCGGCAGCGGCTGGTTCCAGTTCTCAAGCCCTTTGTCGATAACGATTTTCACCGGCACGCGCTGAACGATTTTCACAAAGTTGCCGGTGGCGTTTTCCGCCGGGAACGCCGAGAAGCGCGAGCCGCTGCCCTGTTGAATGCTCTCGACATGGCCCTCAAGTTCCAGGTCGGGGAACGCATCTACGGAGATCTCGACTTTATTACCCGGACGCATCCGCTCAAGCTGCGACTCTTTAAAGTTCGCCACCACCCAGATATCCGGCGAGACAATCGAAAAGAGCGCGCTGCCTGCCTGCACCAGCGTGCCGTTCTGAACGTTACGCTTCGTGACATAGCCGTCGAACGGCGCGCGCACTTCGGTATAAGAGAGATTCAGCTCGGCCGTTTGCAACTGCGCCCGGGCCTGTTCCACCTGGCTCTGGCGCGCTTCGACATTGGTTTCCTGCTGACGAATTTGCAGTTGCACCTGCTCGGCCACTTCCAGTTGCGCCTGCGCGTTAGCAAGCCCCGCTTCGGCGCTGCGCAGCTGGGCGTTGGCGGCGTCGATGTTTTGTTTCGAGGTGGCGCGCGGGTCAACACCGCGCTGGCGCTGATATTCGGCGCGGGCGTTAGCAAGCTCCGCCTGGGCGCGCAGCACCTGCGCTTTGGCCTGATCGCGCTGGGCCGGGTACTGCACTTTGGCGAGCGCCAGTTGCGCCTGCGCCTGATGGAGCTGCGACTCGGCAAGCGACAGCTGCGCCTGTGCCTGATCGCGCTGTGCGGTGGCGTCGCGCGGGTCGATAACCACCAGCAGATCGCCTTTTTTCACCCGCTGGTTATCTTTCACGCGCAGTTCCGTGACATACCCCGCCACTTTCGGCGCGACGGTCACGGCATCGCCTTCGATAAAGGCATCGTCGGTGGTTTCAAGGTTTCGGGTCATAAACCACCAGATGATGGCCCCGATAACCATAATGACAACAACAATACCGAGGATAATCAGCGGCTTTTTACCGGGGCGCTTGCGTGTTTCTCCCTCGCCTTTCCCTTTGCCCTTGCCGTTATCCTCGTTTTTGCTGTTATCGTCTTGTTGATCCTGACGTTTCTCTTCGTCAGCGTTGTTATTGTGATTTTCCGCCATAGTTCAGCAACAGTCCTGTAAGTTAACACCATCACAAAATACCGTTTACTAAACTTAGGAGCAGTCTATACATTTGCCAGGAAAAACTGACAAATTAGCATTATCTGAGAAACAGTCCCCACAGCAGTGCATACCCCACCAGCGCCGACCACAGTAAGAGCGGCAGCGAGTAGAGGTGAAAGCGCCACCAGATGCGGCGGTCAGCCGCCATACGCAGCGCAATCAGGTTCGCGAGCGAGCCTGGCAGGAGCCCGAATCCACCGATGTTGACCGCCCAGGCGAGCAGCGTCGTCGGCGGTACATAGTTGAGCAGCAAAATGGTCGCGGGCACGTTGCTGATAAACTGCGACAGGCCGATGCCCAGCGCATACAGACCAGCGGGCGGCAGTTGCGAAACATGATGCAAACTGGACGTGAGCGCAGGCAGTTTGGTCAGCAGATGCACATCGATAAACATCGCCACGAAGACCAGCAGCAGGCTCCAGTCAATGCTGATAAGCACCCGGCGCGCCACCAGCAGGAACCCCACCGCCACCAGCGCCAGCCCCCACAGGGCGATATTCAGCTCCAGCGCGGTTAAAAACACGATGTAGAACGCAAGGCAGCTCCAGACCAGGCGCGGCTGCCACTCGTGCTGTTTATCGTGCGACTGATAATGCAGCGCCTTACCTGGAAAGCAAAACCAGCAGAGCAGCAGCAGGCTCGCCATCAGCGCCAGCGCAAGCGGTGCCATGTGCAGAATAAATTCTCCAAACGCGAGGCCCGAGCGGCCCCATAAGAGAATATTTTGCGGGTTGCCGATGGGCGTCAGCAGCGAACCGGCATTCACGGCCAGCGCTTCAAAAATAATGAGGCGGTTAACCGGAATGGCGCAGAGTTTTTTCAGCGTCAGCGTCAGCGGCACCACGATAAACAGCGCCACGTCATTAGTTAAAAAAGTGGAGAGCAGTGCGGCGGCGCAGACCAGAAAGAGCGCCAGGCTGCGCTCTGTCGAAAAGCGCCGCACCAGACGGCGGCCCAGCACGTCGAAATAGCCGCTCAGTTCAACGCCTTTGGTCAACATCATCAGCCCGGCAAGGGTAATGATGGTGCGCCAGTCGACGGCCTGCGGCCACTCGCGCGGCGCGAAAGGCACAAAAAAGGAGAGGATCACGCCGGTAATCAGTAAAAGCTGGAAAAACCGGTCGTGCAGAAAAGGACGCGCGAGGCGAAGTAACATGATTATTCGAACCCGTTTTGCTGGCTGAAACGACGAAAGACCTCAAGCGTCTCTTCGCTGACATGGTGCTCCATCCCTTCGGCGTCGCGGCGTGCGGTATCCGGGTTAACGCCGAGTGCCAGCAGGAAGTTCTCGACGATTTGATGTCGTTCACGGCTCTGCTGCGCCAGCGTTTCGCCTTCCGGCGTCAGAAACACGCCGCGCCACGGGATCTGCTCAATCAGCCCTACAGAGGCAAGACGCTTGAGCATTTTCGCAACGGTCGGTTGCGAAACGCCAAGACGCGCCGCCATATCTACCTGACGCGCTTCGCCCACCTCCCGAATGAGATCGGAAATCAGCTCGACGTAATCGTCGATAAGTTCGCGGCGGTGGGCTTCACGTACCTGGCGAAAGCCTTCCACATGTTCTTCGACATTGACCAGCTGCGTCACTTTCATGCTGCTCTGCTTACCTGCCCGACGGCTCATTGATACTTCCTCATTACAGTGGCGCGATACGGTTAACGCTGTTTGCGGGCCATTGTAAACCACAGATTCACGAGCACAAAAAATTAACGCGTTAGCCATAGCTATATAACATAGCCTGTGCTATATCTGTATGTAATGCGAACAGTCGTGATGTTGACTGACTGTGAGACGCGGAGGTGTGGTATGAACGAATTAATGAGGTGTCTGAACGTGTTTACTCACTCCCCCTTTCAGGTGCGGCTGCGGCTGCTGAATATGCTGTGCGATATGTTTAATCCCAAACCCCAGCCGGGGCAGGATGATAACGGGCAACAATAACCCGCTCCCCTTTCCCACGCGCTTGCCATTTTTTTGTCATTTTTTTGCGTTATCCTGAGCCCTGGCGCTCCTCACGTTGGCTTTAACCTCTCTTTTGGCGAAATTTGCAGCCTTTCTCGCAAACTAGTTGGTTTCCCCCCGTTGCTATTCTTTTCGTGCGGCTCTATCTTCTTGCAGCCCTGCTCTTACGACGATACCGAATGCGGATCTCCCTCCCTTCTGGTCCAGCACTCTGACGGGCGAATACCCTTGACGCCAGGGTTTACGCATGGCGTTTCGTTGAATCCGTACTATGAATCTAACGCTAAAAAATACTCTTGCTGCGCGCGGCATCGCTCTCGATCCGTGGATTGGCTTCTATTTTCTGGAATCGTTATTAATTAATTTCGCTCTGGGTTATGAATTCAGCCTGCTGTACGCCATCGCGTTTTGCTGCGTGCTGCTGCTGCTGTGGAAAACCGCGCCGCGCGCGCAGAAAGGCCTTTTAGCCGTCTGCTCTCTGGTGGCCGGGCTCTATTTCCCTTTCGGGCAGACCTACGGCGCGCCGAACTTCAATACGCTGCTGGCCCTGCACGCCACGAATATGGAAGAGTCGACGGAGCTGTTGACGATTTTCCCGTGGTACAGCTATCTGGTGTCGCTGTTTATTTTTACGCTCGGCATTATCGCGGTGCGCCGCACACCGCAGGCACCCTCGCGCTGGCAGCCGTTCGACAGCTTCTGCATTGCCGTCAGCGTGGTGAGTTTTTTCGTTACGCCAGTGCAAAACCAGCTTTACGGCGGCGTTTTCGCCCTGAAAGACAGCGGCTATCCGGTGTTTCGCTTTGTGAAAGATGTGGTGGTCAATAACCGCGAAGTGCTGGAGGAGCAGCAACGCATGGAGGCCCTCTCCAGAATGAAAGACTCCTGGAATGTGCTGGCGGTCGCACCGAAATATCACACCTATGTGGTGGTGATAGGCGAGAGCGTGCGCCGCGACGCGGTAGGCGCCTTTGGCGGCCAGTGGGATAACAGCCCGTTTGCAAGCCACGTCAATGGCTACCTTTTTACCGATTACATCGCCGCCAGCGGGTCAACACAGAAATCACTGGGGCTGACGCTTAACCGCGTCGTCGATAATAAACCGCAATATCAGGATAACTTCGTCACGCTCGCTAACCGCGCCGGTTTTCAGACCTGGTGGTTCTCCAACCAGGGGCAGATTGGCGAATATGACACTGCCATCGCCAGCATCGCTAAGCGCGCCGATGAAGTGCATTTCTTAAAAAGCGGTGATTTCGAGGCGGATAAAAACACGCGCGATGAAGCGCTGCTGAAGATGACGGCTCAGGTGCTGGCAACGCAACGCCCGCAGCCCCAGCTTATCGTGCTGCACCTGATGGGTTCGCACCCCCAGGCCTGCGACCGCACCCAGGGCAAATATGACGAGTTTGTGCAGTCGAAAGAGACCTCCTGCTATCTCTACAGCATTCGTCAGACCGACGACCTGCTAAGCAAGCTGTACCAGCAGTTGCAAAACAGCGGGCAGAGCTTCTCAATGGTTTACTTTTCCGATCACGGGCTTGCCATCAAAGAGCGCGGCAAGGCGGTGCAGTACCTGGCGCACGACGATAAATTTCAGCAGAATTTCCAGGTGCCGTTTATGGTGTTGTCGAGCGATGACAAAGCCCACCGCATTATCAAAGCGCGGCGTTCAGCCAATGATTTCCTGAGCTTTTTTGTTCAGTGGACGGGAATCAAAGTGAAAGAGATTGCGCCGAAATATAAATTTATTTCCGGGCAAAAGGCGGGGCCGGTGTTTGTCACTAACTTTAAACTTAACAAGGTGAGCTATGATCACCTCGGTACGGATCTGTTTGACGCGCGTACCCGTTAATACGGCAAATGCGATGCGCTGCATGATGTGCAGATAAAAAAAATCCGCCCGTGGGCGGATTTTTTCATCACCGAAGTGATTAGAAGCGGTAACCCACACCTGCGATCCAGGTGCCGATGTCGGTGTTACGCACACGGCTCTGCTCGTAGGAGAAGTCCAGAGCTACGTCCTGAACCGGGTTGAACTGCAGACCTGCGCCATAGGAGAAGCCGTAGTCGCTGGTGTCTGCTTTATCAGTGCCGTTGGTAGCCTGTGCTTTATCGTAACCAACACCCACTACGCCGTAGATGCTTGCCCAGTCATTGATACGGTAAGCCGGACCCGCGGTGATGCCGTAGTACTGGTTTTTACCATATACGCCATCTTCAGTGCGGTCTTTTTCGGTGTAGGTGAAAGAACCGATCACGCCCAGCGGGTTGCTGTCGTCGAACTCATAACGGTATTTCAGGTTGAAACCGTTCATTTTGTTCATCACGCCCTGAGCGTCGCTCTGCGCGTAGCCACCGGTAACGGTAGCGGTGCCAGCAACAGCAGAACCTGCGGAAACGGCCAGAACACAAGCCAGTGCTGAAAGACATGCAATTTTTTTCATAACCACCTCAAATGTGCTTCAAGTAAGTCCTAAGATTTAAATATATCAAAACCCAGCAGGAAACTCTTTGTTGTTCGCGTTGTCTAATGCGCTCTTTCCTGTAACAGAACGTTTCCGCCCGCGTCTATCCTGCTAAAAACACTGGATTTTACCAGGCGGGAATCATTATCGTCTCAGGTTACGCACGACTGCATCCGGATTATTCCTAAACGCGACTGCGCATTTTTTGCGCTGACGGAAGTATGATACCGGTTATTTCGGGTGCGTTTATCAATGATTGCTCAACCACCAGAGAGTTAAATACAGTAAGCTATCGCATTTACTTATCTTTAACTTTTACAGGTGCAGGATGCCAACGTTACCCCGTAAAACGCCTCTCTGGCTGCCCGTTATTGTGCTCATCGTTGCGATGGCGTCGATTCAGAGCGGCGCTTCGCTTGCCAAATCGCTGTTCCCGGTAGTGGGCGCGCCTGGCGTCACCGCGCTGCGTCTGGCGCTTGGCACGCTGATTCTGGCCGTGGTGTTTAAACCCTGGCGGCTGCGCTTTACCCGCAGCCAGCGCATGCCGCTGCTGATCTATGGCCTGGCGCTGGGTGCGATGAACTATCTCTTTTATCTGTCGATTCGTACCGTGCCGCTGGGTATCGCCGTCGCGCTGGAGTTTACCGGCCCGCTGGCGGTGGCGCTGTTTGGCTCGCGGCGTCCGGTGGATTTTCTGTGGGTAGCGCTTGCGGTGCTTGGGCTGTGGTTTCTGCTGCCGCTCGGTCAGGACGTCACGCATGTCGATCCGCTCGGCGCCGCCTGTGCGCTGGGCGCGGGCGTATGCTGGGCCATCTATATTATCGCCGGGCAGAAAGCGGGCGCGGAGCACGGCCCGGCGACCGTCGCCCTCGGGTCGCTTATTGCCGCTATCGTTTTCGTGCCCATCGGCGCGGCGGCGGCGGGCGAGGCGCTCTGGCACTGGTCAGTGCTGCCCGCCGGTATTGGGATCGCCATTCTTTCTACCGCGCTACCCTACTCGCTGGAGATGACGGCGCTGACGCGTTTGCCCACGCGAACATTCGGTACGCTAATGAGTATGGAACCGGCACTGGCAGCCTTTACCGGCATGATTTTTCTGGGCGAGACGCTGACACTGGTGCAATGGCTGGCGCTGCTGTCGATTATTATCGCTTCTGTCGGTTCGACGCTGACGCTCAGACGTGAAACGCAGATAAAAAGCCTCGACATTGATTAAAAAAAATAATTATTTCCCGGCACGGTTGATGCTGTGCCGGAATAACCTTTTATGACAGTTTTAAGATATTTCCGCGTTGCGACTCATTCGCTTTTAAAATATCTACGCGCGCGCTTCGTCATTAATCACGCCCTGATTTTAGCGCTATAAAAATCCTTACAAAATTACACAACCATCTGTTCCTTAAGCAAAAATAAAGCAAACACACCCTTGCTATTTATTTGATAGGTACAGCCTCGCCAGCAAACTCAAAACACGGTGCTATACTTAATTCCGTAATTTCCTGGGACACAATCATCAAGAGGATATGAAATTATGGGTACCGCTAAACTGGTTAAAACAAAGGCTTCCGATCTGCTCTACACGCGTAACGATGTAGCTGACAGCGACAAAAAGGCCACCATCGAGCTGTTAAACCGCCAGGTGGTTAATTTCATTGACTTGTCGCTGATTACTAAACAGGCACACTGGAATATGCGCGGCGCTAACTTCATTGGCGTGCATGAAATGCTGGACGGCTTCCGTACCGCGCTGACTGGTCATATGGATACCATCGCTGAACGTGCTGTACAGCTGGGCGGCGTGGCGCTGGGCACCACACAGGTGATCAACAGCAAAACTCCGCTGAAAAGCTACCCGCTGGATATCCACAGCGTTCAGGATCACCTGAAAGAGCTGGCGGATCGTTACGCTATCGTCGCCAACGATGTGCGTAAAGCCATCAGCGAAGCGCAGGATGAAGACACGGCTGATATCTTCACCGCCGCGTCCCGCGACCTGGATAAATTCCTGTGGTTTATCGAATCGAACATCGAATAATTCGATAACCGACCAGACGCTTTACTTATCACGCCCTCTCCCTTGCGGAGGGGGTTTTGCACTATAAAGGGGCATAATTTTGCCCTCTCCCACCGCAAACGTTATCTATTTGTAATAATCCCCTCACACAATCGTTAACCAGAGATTGTTTTATCACCGCTTTTCAGGCTAAAAAGGCTATCCACCCGATGGCTCGCCCTGACGCACTATTTTGGTGCGCCATTGTGGTGCATGGCTGTTGAAAAAGCGCGCAATTTGTGCAAAAGGACTTTTTTCTTGCCTTTCAAAACAGCGGCTTGTAAAACTGGCATGATTTTTTCATGCAGCGCTATGTTCTTATCGGGGATCGCCCCGCGGATAAATAAAGGAAATGCTATGAAGTCTGTTTTTAAAGTTTCCCTGGCAGCCCTGACTCTGGCCTTTGCGGTCTCTTCTCAGGCGGCGGATAAGCTGGTTGTAGCAACCGACACCGCGTTTGTTCCCTTCGAATTTAAACAAGGCGATAAGTATGTCGGCTTTGATGTCGACCTGTGGGCCGCTATCGCTAAAGAGCTTAAGCTCGACTACACCTTAAAACCGATGGATTTCAGCGGCATCATTCCTGCGCTGCAAACCAAAAATGTTGACCTGGCGCTGGCCGGCATCACCATTACCGACGAACGTAAAAAAGCGATCGACTTCTCCGACGGCTACTACAACAGCGGCCTGCTGGTGATGGTAAAAGCGAATAACAACGACGTGAAAAGCGTGAAAGATCTCGACGGTAAAGTCGTTGCTGTGAAGAGCGGCACCGGCTCGGTGGATTACGCGAAAGCGAACATCAAAACGAAAGATCTGCGTCAGTTCCCGAACATCGACAACGCGTACATGGAGCTTGGCACCAACCGTGCTGACGCCGTGCTGCACGACACGCCAAACATCCTTTACTTCATCAAAACCGCAGGTAACGGCCAGTTCAAAGCGGTAGGTGATTCTCTGGCGGGCCAACAGTATGGCATCGCGTTCCCGAAAGGCAGCGACGAACTGCGCACCAAAGTCAACGGCGCGCTGAAAACCCTGAAAGAGAACGGCACCTATAACGAAATCTACAAAAAATGGTTCGGCACCGAGCCAAAATAATAATTCTTATTAAGCAGTTATCATCAGTCAGGGGCGGCCTTCGCCCCTGCTATTTTTGAACCACGGTAACACAGGAAATCATCATGCAGTTTGACTGGAGCGCCATCTGGCCTGCCATTCCCCTCTTGCTTGAAGGCGCCAAAATGACCTTATGGATTTCGGTCCTCGGTCTGGTGGGCGGTCTGATAATCGGTCTGGTGGCCGGTTTCGCCCGCTCGTTTGGCGGCTGGATTGCGAATCATATCGCACTGGTCTTTATCGAAATCATCCGCGGCACCCCGATTGTGGTGCAGGTGATGTTTATCTACTTCGCCCTGCCGATGGCGTTTAACGACCTGCGTATCGACCCGTTCACCGCGGCAGTGGTCACTATCATGATCAACTCCGGTGCGTATATCGCGGAGATCACCCGCGGCGCGGTGCTTTCTATTCATAAAGGCTTTCGCGAAGCGGGCCTGGCGCTGGGGCTGTCGAAGCGCGAAACCATTCGTCACGTGATCCTGCCGCTGGCGCTGCGCCGTATGCTGCCGCCGCTTGGTAACCAGTGGATCATCAGCATCAAAGACACCTCGCTGTTTATCGTTATCGGCGTCGCCGAGCTGACCCGTCAGGGCCAGGAGATCATCGCGGGCAACTTCCGTGCGCTTGAGATCTGGAGCGCCGTTGCGGTGATTTACCTGATCATTACCCTCGTTCTGAGCTTTGTTCTGCGTCGTCTGGAAAGAAGGATGAAAATCCTGTGATTGAATTTAAAAATGTCTCCAAGCACTTTGGTCAAACTCAGGTGCTGCACAATATCGATTTAAAAATTAACCAGGGTGAAGTGGTGGTGATTATCGGGCCGTCCGGCTCCGGCAAATCCACGCTGCTGCGCTGCATTAACAAGCTCGAAGAGATTACCAGCGGCGATCTGATTGTCGATGGCCTGAAAGTCAACGACCCGAAAGTCGACGAGCGCCTGATTCGCCAGGAAGCGGGCATGGTGTTCCAGCAGTTCTACCTGTTCCCGCATCTGACGGCGCTGGAGAATGTGATGTTCGGGCCAATTCGCGTGCGCGGCGCCAGCAAAGCGGAAGCCGAGAAGCTGGCGAAAGAGCTGCTCGCGAAAGTGGGCCTTGCCGAGCGCGGTCACCATTATCCGTCCGAGCTCTCCGGCGGCCAGCAGCAGCGTGTGGCGATCGCCCGCGCGCTGGCAGTGAAGCCGAAGATGATGCTGTTTGATGAGCCGACCTCCGCGCTCGACCCGGAACTGCGCCACGAAGTGCTGAAAGTGATGCAGGATCTCGCTGAAGAAGGCATGACGATGGTGATCGTGACCCACGAAATCGGCTTTGCCGAGAAAGTGGCCTCACGCCTGATCTTTATCGATAAAGGCCGCATCGCCGAGGACGGCAACCCGCAGGCGCTTATCGAGAACCCGCCAAGCCCGCGCCTGCAGGAGTTTTTGCAGCACGTGTCGTAAGGTTTTCATCATGACGAACCCTTTCCCCGGAGAGGGTTTTTTTATGGGCTTGCGGTGGGTATGGCGCTTTTAAGGCGGGTGCGCAAGCTTACCCGCCCTACATTGCTGCCCTGAGTTCTTTGTAGGGTGGGTAAGTGTAAGCGCACCCACCTTTATCGTCAGTCGCTGTATCCAACGGTTACATTAAACCCGCTGCGGAATACTCCTCTTTTCCGGGCTTCGCTTATCCGGGCACTATACTTACCTCTTTGTGTCACTTTCTCAGCCGGAGGAGAGCGTGCCGTGGATTTTGCTGCTGCTTGTCAGCCTGTTTACCGTCTCAGCCAACGCCGTAAGCCTGCCCGCCGCGGTGGTCGGCGCGTCGACCACCCAGAAAAGCGAGACGCCGCCCGCCGAGCCCGATGCCGATAAAAAGAGAGCCGCTTACGCGGCGCTCGCGGACGTGCTGGAAAATGAGGCCTCCCGCAAAGCGCTTATCGAGCAGCTGCGCCAGGCGGCGGCGACGCCAGCCGATCAGCCGACGCCGGTCATCAAGCCGCCGGTGAATAATGAAGAAGATAAAACGGTACTGGAGAACGTCACCGAGGTCACCCGTCACTACGGCGGCGAGTTTGCCGGACGCTTTGCGCAGCTCCATCGCAATATCACTAATGCGCCGCATAAACCTTTCAACGAAAAAACGTTCTTCAACGCGCTGAGCCATTTCAGCCTGCTCGCGGTCTCGGTCTTCCTCTTTTATTTTGCAGTGCGCGCCTGCGCTATTCCGCTGTATCGCAAAATGGGCCAGTGGGGACGGCGTAAAAACATCCACCGGGCGAGCTGGGTTCAGCTGCCGCTGATGATTATCCTCGCGTTTCTTATCGACCTCGCGCTGCTGGCGCTGACGCTGTTTGTCGGCCAGCTCGCCATTGAGATGATGAACGCAGGCAGCCGCACTATCGCCCGCCAGCAAGGGCTGTTCCTCAACGCTTTCGCGCTTATTGAGTTCTTCAAAGCGATTTTGCGCCTGATGTTCTCCCCGCGTTTTCCGTCGCTGCGCCCGTTTGTCATCAGCGACGCCAGCGCGCGTTACTGGCACCTGCGCCTGAGCGGGCTGAGCAGTCTGATTGGCTACGGCCTGCTGGTGGCCGTGCCGATTATCTCAGCACAGGTTAACGTGCAGGTTGGCGCGCTGGCGAATGTCATCATCATGCTGACGATGACCGCCTGGGCGCTTTATCTCATCTTTCATAACAAGCGCGCCATCACCGCCGGGCTGACGCGCCTCGCGGACCGCTCGCTCGCGTTTTTCAGCCTGTTTATCCGCGCCTTCGCGCTCATCTGGCACTGGCTCGCCAGCGCCTATTTCATCGTGCTGTTTTTCTTTTCCCTCTTCGATCCGGGCAACAGCCTGAAAACGATGATGGGCGCGTCGCTGAAAACGCTGGCGATTGTGAGCGTCGCGGCGTTTATCTGCGGCGTATTCACCCGCTGGCTCAGCAAAACCATCACGCTCTCGCCGCCGGTGCAGCGCAACTATCCAGAGCTGCAAAAGCGCCTGAACGGCTGGCTGTCGGTTTCGCTGAAGCTCGCGCGCTTTCTTACCGTCTGCGTGGCGGTGATGCTGCTGCTGAACGCCTGGGGACTGTTTGATTTCTGGACGTGGCTCACCGTCGGCGCGGGCGAGAAAGCCGTCGATATTTTAATTCGCATCTCGCTGATAGTGTTCTTCTCCGCCGTCGGCTGGACGCTGCTGGCGAGCCTGATCGAGAGCCGCCTCGCCTCTGATATCCACGGCCGCCCGATGCCGAGCGCCCGCACCCGCACGCTGCTGACGCTGTTTCGCAACGCCCTCGCCGTAATTATCAGCACCATCACCATCATGATTGTGCTCTCGGAGATTGGCGTGAATATCGCCCCGTTGCTGGCGGGCGCAGGCGCGCTGGGTCTCGCCGTGTCGTTCGGCTCCCAGACGCTGGTGAAAGATATTATTACCGGCATCTTTATTCAGTTTGAAAATGGGATGAACACCGGCGATCTGGTGACGATCGGCCCGCTTACGGGAACGGTTGAGCGTATGTCGATCCGGTCGGTGGGCGTGCGCCAGGATACTGGCGCGTATCACATTATTCCGTGGTCATCGATCACCACTTTCGCGAATTTCGTGCGCGGTATCGGCTCGTTTGTGGCGAACTATGATGTCGACAGGTTTGAAGAGACCGAGAAAGCTAACCGCGCTCTGCGCGCCGCGGTGGATGAACTGATGGAGCAGGAAGATATCCGCATGCTGGTGATAGGCGAGCCAAACGTGGTAGGCATTGTGGGGCTGACCAATACGGCCTTTACGATCCGCGTGACGTTCACCACCCAGCCGCTTAAGCAGTGGACGGTGCGCTTCGCGCTCGACGGAATGGTGAAAAAACACTTCGATCTGGCAGGCATTCGCCCGCCGGTACAGACGGTGCAGGTGATGCAGCCGATGCCGGATGCTGCGGCAGCCGCCGAAGCACAGGCCGCGGCAGGCGGCGCACTGCCGCCCGCCAACCCGACCGTCTGATTACCGCAAGCGGTTTTGTGCCCAGCGTTCGCGCTGGGCCGTATCGAGAAAACTCCAGGCGATAAAACGGCTCTGCTTCTGCCCCTGCGCCATCTCCTTTTTAACCACTTTCACCGCCCCGGCCTGTTCCAGCGCGCGGTAGAGCAACGGCAGGTTATCGCCTTTCGACACCAGCGTGGTAAACCACAGCACCTGACGGGCGAACAGCTTGCTCTCGGCGATCATCTGCGTGATAAACCCGACCTCGCCGCCCTCGCACCACAGCTCCTGCTGCTGGCCGCCGAAGTTAAGCCCGCTGTCAGCGGCAAGCCCCAGGTTGCGGCGCTTGCGCGCGTTGCCCGCTTCTGCCGCGTCGGCGGAGTCATGGAACGGCGGGTTGCACAGCGTGGCGTCGTAACTCTCATTCTTGTGAATAATGCCGTTGAAAATCGCGCCGGGGCTTTTCTGGCGGCGCAGGCGGATCGCGCGGTTGAGCCCTGGATTGGCGTCGATAATCGCGCTCGCGCTGCGGATCGCCTCATCGCTGGTGTCGGTGCCGGTAAAACGCCAGCCATATTCATGCTGGCCGATCAACGGATAAATGCAGTTGGCACCAACGCCGATATCCAGCACGCTCGCCTGCGCGGGCAATGCGCCGCCATTGCCTTCGGCAAGCAGATCGGCGAGATGATGAATATAATCCGCGCGGCCCGGTACGGGCGGGCAGAGGAAACCGTCAGGAATGTCCCACTCCCGCACGCCGTAAAAGTGCGCCAGCAGCGCCTGATTAAGGGTTTTCACCGCCTGCGGATCGGCGAAATCAATTGTCGGCTCGCCTGCGGGCGACGGGCGGACAAAAGCGCCAAGCGCCGGACAGCTCTCTGTCAGCGCGTCAAAATCATAGCGGCTGTGGTGGCGGTTACGTGGGTGCAGGCCCGGTTTGCGGTTCATCGGCTTCCTCCTGTGTGGGCGCGTACAATACCCGCTGACCCGCCCCTGGTAAATAAGCGCGGCAAAATTTAGCGGGGCGGCTATGATAGTTTTTTTGCCCAGGGAAATGCTATGAGCTACTACTACGAACCGGCACGCGGCCACGGTTTGCCGCACGATCCGCTGAACGCCATCATCGGCCCGCGCCCGATTGGCTGGATAGCCTCACAGGATGCCGCAGGCCATCGCAACCTCGCGCCCTACAGCTTCTTCAACTGCTTTAACTATCGCCCGCCGATTATTGGCTTCTCCAGCAACGGCTGGAAAGACAGCGTGAAAAATATCGCCGAAACCAAAGAGTTCGTCTGGAATCTCGCGACGCGCGACCTGGCCGTGGCGATGAACGAAACCTCCGCCTCGCTGCCCCACGGTGAAGACGAGTTCGTACGCGCGGGGCTGACCGCCGCGCCTTCGCGCCTGGTGCGCGCGCCGCGCGTCGCCGAAAGCCCGGTGAATTTTGAGTGCCGCTTAAGCCAGTGCATTCAGCTCACTTCCGCGAGCGGCGAACCCATCGACACCTGGCTGGTGCTGGGCGAAGTGGTGGCGGTGCATATCGCCGACACGCTGCTTGAAGACGGCATCTACCAGACCTCCAAAGCGCAGCCGATCCTGCGCGCAGGCGGCCCAAGCGCCTACTACGGCATTGATGACGCCCAGCGCTTCGATCTGATTCGCCCTGACGCCCGTTAACCGCTACCACGCCCGCCGCGGCGGGCCTTCCCCGGCAGGATGCCCCCGTTTTTGCTATAATCACTACTGTGTTTAACCACAGAGGAGGTCTTATGGCTTCAGGTTGGGCAAATGACGGCGCGGTGCAGGATCAAATCGACAGCACCGTGGAAGACGCCGTGGCGCGCGCGCGACGCGACCTGCCACGCGGCGAAAGCCTTGAGTTTTGTGAGATGTGCGACGAGCCCATCCCCGAGGCGCGCCGCAAGGCCATTCCGGGCGTGCGCCTGTGCGTGAATTGTCAGCAAAAAGAGGACGAACACCGCCAGCGTTACTCCCTCTATAACCGCCGCGGCTCGAAAGACAGCCAGCTCCGTTAGTCCTTTCGGCGGTCCACATACACCCTTTTACCGTTTCGATGTGTCCATTTGTGCCCTCAAGCAGCGGGACGGTAAGAGCGTGTAAAGAAGCGTGGGAGAAGTGAGATATTTCCAACTCATTCAACTGGTTATATTACATTCAAATTTTTAGAATAAGCCTGTCAATTCTCTTCGGTTTTATATTCTGCTCGTGAATGTGACAATCATCACATCAACGGAACAACCCGTTATTTACAGAATAAACTGCGAGAGAATCCCTATGAAAGCCATCAAATATGTTGTTGCTGCCCTGACCCTTTCCGCCTTTACCTTTGCGGCTGGCGCTGCTGAGCAGGTGAGCCCCGCTCAGGCGCAGAACCTGAACAAAATCGGCGTCGTATCCGCTCAGGGCGCACGCACGCTGGATGAACTGAACGATACGCTGGCGGCGAAGGCCGAAGCGGCGGGTGCGAAGGCCTACAGCATCACCTCTGCCCGTACCAACGATCTGGCGAGCGGCACCGCAGTTATCTACAACTGATTGCCACGCGCTGACCGATACCTTCATTACCCTTAATTGACCCTTTGTTACCCTTTTTGCCCGCGGCGGATGCTGCGGGCTTTTTTTATCAAAAGGTCTGTGCGATACGCGCTAGCGCCGACGGGATATCCTGCGCCTCACCGCTTGCCACCAGCACGCACGCCATCTGCGTTTTTAACGATTCCGGCACCGGCTCAAGCCCGGATAAGCAGCGCTCGGTCCAGCGGGCGGTCACTTCCGGGTCTTTCGCCTCCGGCAGCGCCACGGGGCTTGTTGCCGCCTCACTCTGGCGCTCCAGCAGAATGCGCATCGCCTGATTCTCAATCAGCGCGATTTGCGGACAGCGCTGCGGGTTGGCATACACCTCGCCTTCCGTGCCATGCATCAGCAGGCCGCGTCCGCCGATATCGATAAAGAACTGCCCTACCCGGCTCACATATTCCGGGTGCGAGACGCTCGACAGGCGCAGCGCGTCAGACTCGCCAAACGGCGTGGCGAGCTTCGCCAGCGTATGGGCGCTGTTGCGTACCCCAAGCCGCCAGCGCATCGCCAGCTGTTTTTCAAGCGGCGGGCAGAGCGCGCCAACCGGAATAAAGACCGGATCGCGCCCGTCCAGTTTCGCCTGCGCCTGGCCTGCGTGTAGCGTCGGCGCGATGCCCATCAGCGTAAAAATCGTCTCTGTCAGCACGCGCGTCGGGTCGTCGCTGACGCCATGCACCAGCACCGGAAAACCGAGACGGCTCAGTAATAGCGCCAGCAGCGGCGTCAGGTTAGCCTGCTTACGCGCGCCGTTATAGCTCGGGATGACGACAGGCATCGGTTTTGCCGCCGGCGGCGTCAGGCGCAGCGTATGTTGCTGCATCGCGTCGTAAAAACCGTGCATCTCCTGCTCGCCTTCGCCTTTAATACGCAGCGCAATCAGTATCGCGCCCATCTCCAGATCCGGCACATCGCCATCCAGCATGTGGTTGTAGAGCGCTCTGGCCGTTTCGCGGTCCAGAGCGCGGGCATGATTTTTGCCCCGGCCTATCTCTTTAATAATGTCGCGATAATCCATTTTATCCTCCCGACAGGTGCTCTAAATCATAGCTCCGGTCAATCATACTCTGTGATGCGTTGCCGCGTGCTTACCGCCGACGACGCGCCGCCTTAGCGCACAATACAAGTTAAGCGTCTGATATGACAAGCGTCTGGCGCAACCATCGGGTCGTCAGACGTCTCTGCCGATAAGATAAATCCGCCCGAATTCAAATTGTATTTTTTTACTAAAAGAATCGTTAAGTGTTCATAACTGGAGCATTTACCTCACAGGAAGCATATTTTTCATCGAAATTATTCTCGTCTTAATTATTTAAGACTTTGTTCTCTCCTGATTCAGGATCCATGATGAAAAAGATATTGCTTATGACCACGATGGCCGCGCTGGCCTGCTCCTCCTCGCTCACATGGGCCGCCACAACCGGTGAAGGCCAGGTGAATTTTACCGGCGAAATCCTTGATGCCGCCTGTGAAGTGGTCAACAGCCAGAGCAGTCCGCTGGCCGTTGATTTGGGGAAAATCTCGAAAACGGCCTTTACCGGCATCGGCTCCACAACCAACATCACCAGTTTTGTCTTGCAGTTAAAAAACTGTCCGGAAACCGTGACCAAAGCCTCTATCAAATTCGGTGGCACCGCAGACACCAATAATGTCGATGTCCTGGCCCTGACGGGTGGCACGGGAGCCGCCAGTGGGGTGGGTATTCAACTGGTGGATGCCGACGGCACGCCGCTGAATCTCTATACCGCGTCGGCCGATTACGCGCTGGAGACAGGAACCGCCACCAATAATCTGGAATTTGGTGCCCGTTATATTCAGACAGGCGCAACCGTTACAGCAGGGGTCGCCAATGGCTCCTCTACGTTTACAGTGACCTATAACTGATTCCCGATGGGCTATTTGCTACTTCTGTCGTGGCAAATAGCTCATATTTAAAGAGACGATATTATTATGCGTAAATTACTCGTTATTTCAGCTTTACTCATGGCGACAACAGCGGCACAGGCAGGCGTCATTATTGGCGGTACCCGTGTTATTTATCCTGGCGATAAAAAAGAAGCGTCTGTTCCCGTGACCAATAATGACGATATCAACTATCTTATTCAGTCCTGGGTTGATACCGATGCGCCCGGCGCGGCTAAAGCACCATTTATGGTGACTCCGCCTCTTTTTCGTATTAATGCACATCAGGATAATACACTACGCGTGGTACGCACTGGTGGCGATTTGCCAAAAGATCGTGAATCGCTCTACTGGTTAAATATTAAATCCATTCCTTCCTCAGTTAAAAAAGCAGGCGTTAATGATTTACAAATCGCCGTCAGAACACGCATTAAATTAATGTATCGCCCGGCATTGGTTACCGGCAAACCTGACGATGTCGCAGGCATGCTGAAATGGCATACCGAAGGAAACATGCTGGTGGTTGAAAACCCAACGCCGTTTTATATGAATTTCAACAGCATCAAGGTTAACGGAAAAGAAGTTGAAAAAGTCAATATCGCGGCCCCGAAAAGCGAAAGCCGCTTTCAGCTTGCGAATATGACAAATGTTCACGCTGTCTCCTGGACAATAATTAATGATTTCGGTGCCATTTCGAAAAGCTGGTCTCAAAACTTCTGAAAATAATCCACACCCGTTAATTTTATAATACGGTAATCATCATGTCCTTTAATAAAGCCAGACGGCCAAATGTATTTCGCGCTCGTCACTTAGCGCTGGCAATAACCTGTCTTTGTGCAGGCCTGCCGCTGGTGCAAGCGAGGGCAGATGATTATTTCAACCCGGCATTGCTGGATATTGATAATCCTTCGCAGGGTAAAACCGATTTAACGCTTTATGAAAAAGGTCCAGGTGCGGCACCTGGGAAATATCGCGTCGATATTTATATTAACAATGAACGCATTGATACCCGTGAGATAGAATTTACGCTTAAAACCGCGTCCGATGGTAGCAGCACGCTGCAACCCTGTTTCACTCTCGAAGATTTGAAAAGCCTGGGAGTGAAGACTGACGAGTTTGATGCGTTAGACGCAGATGCGAAATGCGTTGACCTTTCGGCCATCCCCTCTGCCAGCGCGCGTTTTGATGTTGGCCGCCAGCAACTCCAGCTTAGCATTGCGCAAAGCGCGCTGGGCCTGGTGCCGCAGGGGTATATACCGCCTGAGGAATTTAACGAAGGCATTAACGCGCTGTTGTTTAACTACAGCGTAAACGGCTCGCGCCAGAAAGCGCTGACGCCGGATGCGCAGGACAGCCGCAATCTCTACGCCAACCTGCGTCCGGGCATTAATCTCGGCCCCTGGCGGCTGCGCAACTACTCTACCTGGAGCCGCAACGAAGACCACTCGGGCACGCAGGAGAAGTTTTCCAGCGTCTATACCTACGCAGAGCGCGACATTGTTGCTCTGAAAAGCGAGCTGACCCTGGGCCAGAGCAGCTCACCCGCGGATGTCTTCGACAGCATTCCTTTTACCGGTGCGCAGCTTGCCTCTGACGACGACATGCTGCCTGACAGCCTGCGCGGTTACGCCCCCGTGGTACATGGCATCGCACGCAGTAACGCCCAGGTGATTATTCGCCAGAACGGGTATCTCATCTCCCAGACTAACGTCGCGCCTGGCGCATTTGAAATTAACGATCTCTATCCGAGCGGTAGCAGTGGCGATCTCAACGTAACGGTGAAAGAGAGCGACGGCAGCGAACAGCATTTTGTCGTGCCTTATGCTTCTGTTCCGGTTCTGCAACGCGAAGGACGGCTGAAATATAGCCTTACCGGCGGGCGCTACCGTTCGTATGACGAAAGCGTTTTACCCACTGCGTTTATGCAAGGCACGGCCGTTTATGGCCTGCCACACGGGTTTACGCTTTACGGCGGCATTCAGGCAAGCCAGCCCTACCATTCGCTGGCGCTGGGCGTCGGAGAAAACGTGGGGGATTTTGGCGCGTTCTCGCTGGATGTCACTGAAGCGAAAGCCACATTATCGTCAGGTGAGACACAGAAAGGCCGTTCGTGGCGTGCCCGCTACAGCAAGGATATCGCGCTGACGGGCGCCACGCTCTCAGTGGCGGGTTACCGCTTTAGCAGCGAGAACTATTACGCCATGCAGGATGTTTTTGACACGATGCGCCGCGATAACCAGTGGGCAGACACGCTGCATCGCCGTAGCCGCGAAGAGCTGACGCTTGAGCAGCCGCTGGGCGACGCGCTGGGTTCGCTGAACGCCAGCCTGATTCAGGAAAATTACTGGAACAGCAGCAAAACGATGTCTTCACTCAGCGTCGGTTACAACAATAGCTGGCACGATATCAGTTACGGGCTTAATTACAGCCTGAACCGTAATACCAGTGAAAATGGCTACGGCGAACCGGAGCATCAAAAGGACAGCGTCTTTTCTCTCACCCTCTCCATTCCGCTTGAACGCTGGTTGCCCAATACCTGGGCAAGCTACAACCAAAGCCACAGCAAGCAGGGCACCACGCAGAACATCGGCCTTAACGGAACGGCGCTTTCGGATAACAACCTCAACTGGAATATCCAGCAGAGCCATGACAGTCAAGGCCAGACGCGTAACACCTCACTTAATGCCGATTACAAAGGCGCTTACGGCGAACTGAGCGCGGGTTACGGCCAGGATGTCAGCCAGCGGCAAATCCATTACGGCATTCAGGGCGGGCTTATCGCCCACGCTAACGGCATCACACTTGGCCAGCCGATGGGTGAAACGGTGGCGCTGGTCGAAGCGCCGGGCGCAAATGATACCGCTATTCACAACCAGACCGGCGTCAGAACCGATGGTCGTGGATACACCATTTTGCCGTTTATCAGTCCCTACCGGCGCAATACCGTCGCGCTGGATACCGAAACGCTGCCCGCCGACGCTGATGTGACGCAGGCGGTACAGACCGTAACGCCCACGCGCGGCGCAGTAGTACGGGCCCGTTTCGATACCCGAACCGGCGCGCGCGTACTGATGACGCTGCACCTGGCTGATGGTCGCCCGGTGCCGTTTGGCGCGACCGCAACCGCGGATGATACCGCAGAAGAATTTATCGTCGGCGAAGATGGCCAGGTTTATCTGACCGGTCTTCAGCCGAAAGGCACGCTGCAGGTGAGCTGGGGCGCTAACGCCAGCCAGCGCTGCACCGCCGCATGGCGTCTCCCCACCGGGAATGGCGACAGCCAGTTTATTAACCTCTCCGCGCAATGCCTTTAACGCGCGTTACCAGGACATTTGTTATGCGATTCATCAAATTATTAAGCGCGCTGCTGGTACTTGCCGGTAGCCTGTTCTTTATGCCTCATGCGAAAGCGTCCTGTACGGCACCCATGATGCCGTATACGGTTTCAGTCGCGTATGTCGCCGTTTCCAGTACGTTACCGGTCGGCGCAACCATACCAGGCACTGACGAGCTCGTGAGTATTCACGGGTCCTGCAACGGCTATTCAGGCCAGCCGATCATCGCCTGCTACTATGGCAGCGGCAACGAAGTGTCCGGAATGCCGGGCGTTTACGAAACAGGCGTGGAAGGCATCGGCATTTCGCTGATGAATGATAAAGGCCAGCGCATCATCGGCGGCGGGGTCGGTTGCGACACGCGTAATACACCGCTGGGCTATGTCTCCACCGATGGCAACAATACGTTCGACTTCACCGTGACGCTTGCGCTCGTCAAAACATCGACAACGATCTATAGCGGGTCGCTTGAACAGGCGCAAACGGTGTTCGGCGTAGGGGTTTACAACCAGACCGGGATTGGCGCACCCAATACCATCGCTTACGCAGGCGACATAACCTATAAAACCGTCACCTGTTCCGTCGATCGTAACAATCTCAGCGTCACTCTCGGCAACGTGCCGGCCAGCGTGTTTACAGGCGTGGGCAGCAGCTCGGGCTGGAGCAGCTTTGAGGTCAACGCCACCTGCAACGATCCGGTACAAGTCGGAGTGAAAGTCTCCAGCGCCAATGGCTACGCATCCACCGAGCCATCCGTGATTAAACTCACTTCCGAACCCGGCGTCGCCAGCGGCATAGGCGTTCAGATGACGCTTTTTGGGCAAAATGTCGATTTTGACCATTACACCTTTGTGGGTGCAGTGGGTCCGAACTCAACGCTCAATATCCCGTTTGCTGTTCAGTACTATCAAACTGCCGACACCGTGACGCCGGGCGTTGCAAACGCCGTCGCGACCATTACCGTGTCTTACCGGTAGGAGCCCCGTGATGAAAAAGTTACTGCTGCTGATAATGTTTGCGCTTGGCGCACACCGGGCACTGGCCGACGATATCAACCTGCAGGTTAACGGGGCGATTATTGCCAGTGCCTGCGATGTGGAAAGTGCCAGCAAAAACAAAACGGTCGATATGGGAATCGCGACTGCTGACGCGTTTTCACAACCCTCTACCTATGGCCCCTGGGTACCGTTTGAACTAAGCGTGATGAACTGCCCCGTGGCCACCACGGCCGTTGATGCGACATTTTCCGGCGAACTGGATCCGACTAACAGTACGGCTTACAGGAGCACCGGAACCGGCAAAGGGCTGGCATTACAACTGGTTGACGGTAAAAACAATATGTACATGTTACCCGGTGGCGATAAATACACCGAAACAGTGGGCGAGGCCACGCACAGCGCCACGTTTCAGCTGCGCGCACGCTATGTCCGTACCACAGAGCCGCTGGTACCCGGCACGTTTGAAAGCGCCGTACAGGTGACGTTTACTTACCGGTAAGCGTTGCGTCGCCGGGCGGGCGCGCCCTTGCGGCCTGGCGCAGCGCGCTTTGCGGGCGCTTTTTTGATTAACGCCTCTGGCGCTTCGGGCTGTTCAATCGCAAACACCGGCAGCGCGTCCAGCAGCCGCTTGCCGTAGGATTTAGTGAGCAGGCGGCGGTCATAAATCACCACTTCGCCCCAGCAGCTATGGCTGCGGATAAGCCGCCCCACCTGCTGTATGAGGTTGAACGACGCCGCGGGCAGGCTTTGTACTTCAAACGGATAGCGGTTGAGGCTTTTCAGCCATTCGCCCTCTGTGACCACCACCGGGCTGTCCACCGGCGGAAAGGCGATTTTATGAATGTGCACCTGGCTTAGCAGCTCGCCTTTGAGATCAAGCCCCTCGGCAAACGACTGCAACCCCACCAGCACGCTCGCCTCGCCCTGCTCGATTTTTTTGCGGTGTAGCTCGACAAGCCGGTAGCGCGGCTGATCGCCCTGCACCAGCAGGCCGAGGCGCAGGTCAGGCACAAAGGACAAAAAGGTCTGCATCGCGCGGTTACTGGCGAACAGCACCAGCATCCCTTTGTGCTCGCCCTTTTTATATTCCGCGCGGAAATAGGCCGCCATCTCGGCGAGGTGCGCCTCTTCATGCTCCATCAGCGGCTCATGGCGCAGGCGCGGGATCACAAGTTTGCCCTGCTCAATATGATTAAACGGCGAATCGAGCGTCACGAAGCGGTCGCCTGCTTTATCGCGCAGGCCGCTCATCTCCTGCAGCCGCGCGAAGCTGTTCAGCGAACGCAGCGTGGCGGAGGTCACCACCACGTGCGGCACCTGCCGCCAGATGAGTTTTTCGAGCTGATCGCTGACGCGAATGCCCACGCAGTGGAAGAAAATATGCGGCTGCCCTTCGCGGGTTTCGCGCGTCACCCATTTCGAGACCGGCGCGCCGGAGGCGTGCGCCAGCGAGGCGAGCCGCCAGAGCTTGCTTTGCGTTTCAAAGTGGCCGAGCGCGCGGTTCATCTGCAACAGCACCCGGTGCAGGCGCACGATGTCGTGGCTGCCGGTTTTTTCGCTGAGATCGTTTAAGAAGAGTTCCGCCAGCCCGCGCAGGTTTTCGGTGAGCTTCGCCAGCCGCTCGCAGATTTCCATCACCTCCTGCGGCAGTTCGCCCATCGGGAAGCGAAACTCGCTCTCCTCGCCCGGCGGCAGCAGCAGCCCGACGATACGGTTCATGCTGGCGACCAGCTCGTAGACTTCTTCGCAGTGATTGTTAAGCCGCTCCGGCGTGGAGAGCGGCGGCACGGTTTTTGGCCGGAACTGCTCAAGGCAGGTGGCGACAAGCTTACAAAAGAGATCGAGCTGCAACCGCGTCCAGGGCGCGCTGATGTCGGCGCTCATCTCCAGCGCGTCGCGGGCGACGTCCGGCAGATGGTGGCCTTCATCAAGCACCAGCAGCAGATGTTTTGGCTCCGGCAGAACGGATTCGCTCTCCAGCGCCGCCATCACCAGCGCATGGTTGGCGACCACCACTTCGGCTTCCTGAATCTCACGGCGCGCCACAAAGAACGGGCATTCGCGGTAGTAGTGGCAGTTGCGGTTCAGGCAGCTCGCTTTATCGGTACTGAGCCGCGACCAGAGGTTATCGTCAATCGCCTGGTCGGTGTGATCGCGAAGGCCGTCCCACTTGTAGCTGTCAAGATCGGCTTTGAGCTTCGCGCAGCGCTGCTGCTCCTCTTTGCTGTTAGGCGTCAGCTCATCATCAAGAAACGCCAGCAGATCGCCCTGCGAGGCGCTGTCGGTGGAGAGCGCCACGAGGTTGCGCGGGCAGACGTAACGCCCGCGCCCGAACGCGGCGGTAAAGCGCAGTTCCGGGATAATTTTGCGCAGCAACGGGAGATCTTTACTGAAGATCTGATCCTGCAACGCCACGTTGGCGGTGCTCACCACCAGCGTTTTTTGCTCTTCGCGGGCGATGGCGATACCGGGGATCAGATACGAGAGCGTTTTGCCAACGCCGGTCGGCGCCTCGATAGCCAGATGCCGCCCTTCATCGCCGCCGAGGGTTTTCGCCACTTCCGCAATCATCTGCCGCTGCGGGGCGCGGGGAATGAAGTCCGGAATTTGCTGCTGAAGCGCCTTATACCAGGCGGCGATTTGCGATTTCTGCGCGGCGGTTAATGCCATCTGAAGCCCTGAAATACTGTATAAACAGCCACTATTGTGGCACTTTTCCACCGCCAGCTGAACCTTTTTTTACCCGCGCGGCAGGAGCCGATTCGCAAGACAGATCACAAATTATCGTCACGCTAATCATAAATCGCGGGTCATTCATTGACCGAATACCAGGCGGGTGTTAGGTTTTTTAACATTGCATTGTGCTTGTTACCGTTCGGCGGGCAAAACCTGAATGCAGCCCCGGGAAATTCCCTGGCGTCTGTATTTATGTTTTGCCCGTTTTTGCTTTCAGGAGTCGGCGATGATCATTAAGCAAATCCTTAATAATAATGTCGTCAGCGCCGTCGACGAACGCGGCCAGGAAGTGATTGTCACCGGCCGTGGGCTCGGTTTTAACGCCCGCGTGGGCGAAACGGTCAATAGTAGTCACATTGAGAAAACGTTTCGTCTGCATGACGATACCGTCTCGGCGCGCTTTAAAGTTTTGCTGGATGAAATACCGGTAGAAATCGTTCAGCTCACTGATGATATTGTCGCACTGGCGCGCCAGACGCCCGGCATCAAATTAAGCGAAGGCATTTATGTCACGCTCGCCGATCATCTTTTTTACGCCATTGAGCGCCGCCAGAAAGGCATTGAAATCGCCAACCCGTTACAGTGGGAAGTGCGACATTTTTATCAGGAAGAATACGCCATCGGGCGTCAGGCGCTGGCGCTGATTGCCGCGCGCACCGGCGTGCTGATGCCGGACAGCGAGGCGTGCAGCATCGCGCTGCATATTGTGAACGCCGGGCTTAACGATCCGAAAGGCAAAATCAACGACATTACCCGGCTGATTTATCAGATCCAGAATATTGTAAAATACTGGTTCGCCGTCGGCCCCGATGAACAGTCGCTTAATTACCAGCGCTTTGTTACCCACGTGAAATTTTTCGCTCAGCGGGTAATAGAGGGCCAGCGGCTGGAAAACGACGACAGCGAATTATTCGCGATGGTACAGCAGCGGTATAAAAATACCGTGGCGTGCGTGGAAGCCATTAGCGAATTTGTGGAAAAGAATTATCGCCACGCGATGACGCATTCGGAAAAACTCTATTTAACGGTGCATATCGATAATGTCGTACACCGTTTAGCGCATTCCCTTTAGGCTTGTTACTGTTCATTCAGGCAAACCCCAGAGGCAGCAACGTGCCGGTCATCATACCGGCGACTGTTTAATGAAACCGCAGGGTTTCATTCTGGAGAGGAATAGCCATGAACTACCCGCATACCGCCCGCCAGATAATTACCCTTCTCGGCGGCGAGGCGAATATTCTTTCGCTCTATCACTGTATTACCCGCCTGCGTTTTTCGCTGGTCTCGCTTGAAAAGGTCGACCGCACGGCGCTTGAACATCTCGACGGCGTCATGGGCGTCAATCTTTCAGGCGATCAGTTCCAGGTGATTATCGGCAGCGAGGTCGCGCCGCTCTGCCAGGCCATTCTCGCGCAGTTACCGGGGCTTGAGGCTAAAAAAGCAGCCGCGCCGCCAAAGCGCCGCAACCCGGTTTCCGTGGTGCTGGAGGGGCTCGCGGGGATCTTTTCGCCGATTATTCCGGCCATCGCCGGCGCAGGGATTCTCAAAGGCGTACTGTCGCTCTGCCTCGCGCTCGGCTGGGTGCAGGCCAGCAACCAGACGTACCAAATTTTGATGGCGATAAGTGACGGCGTTTTTTTCTTTATGCCGCTGGTGCTCGCCTTCAGCGCCGGGAATAAATTCGGTGCCAACCCCTATGTGGCGGTGGCGCTCGCCGCCACGCTGTTTCACCCGACGCTCACCACGCTGCTGAAATCCGGCGCGCCGGTGGCGTTTCTCGGCCTGCCGGTCTCCAGCGTCTCTTACGCCTCGTCGGTGATTCCCATTCTGCTGGCGGTGCTGCTGCTCAGTTATGTCGAGCGGTTTATCGACCGCCTGATGCCCGCCGTGCTGAAAACGATGTTTGTGCCGCTGCTGAGCCTGGTGATTGTCGCGCCGGTTACGCTTATCGCCATTGGTCCGGCCGGTATTCTGCTTGGCAACGCGCTCTCCGGCGGCATCATCTGGCTGGTGGCGAACATGGGCTGGCTGGCGGGGGTTATCGTCGGCGGCACGCTGTCGCTGATGATTATTACCGGTATGCACTATGTGCTGGTGCCGATTGTTATCAACAACATCAGCAAGCTCGGCTACGACCCGTTCAAAATCCTCTTTTACGTCGCCAATATGGGCCAGGCGGGCGCGGCGTTCGGTGTCTTCCTGCGAGCCCGCAATAAAAAAATCAAAACGCTGGCGCTCTCCACGAGCTTCAGCGCCGCGATGGGCATCACCGAGCCTGCGATGTACGGCATTAACATTCGCTTTAAGCGCCCTTTCGCCGCGGCGCTCATCGGCGGTGCCTGCGGCGGCGCGTTTGCGATGGCGCTCGGCGTAAAAACGTACGCCTTCGCCTTAAGCGGCATTCCGGGTATTCCGGCGCTGGTCGGCCCCACGTTCCTGTGGGCGCTGGCGAGCCTGGCGATTGCCTTTTGTGCGGCGGCGCTCATCACCGTAATGCTGGGCTTTGAGGAATCCGCCGAAGCGCCGGCAGAGCCGGAGGTGGTGGCGGGAATCAGCCCCGTGGCGCTCGCCCGCGAGGAGCAACTCTTCGCGCCGGTGAGTGGCCGCCTCACGCCCCTTTCTTCCCTCAGCGATCCGGTTTTCGCCGATGAAATCTTCGGTAAAGGCATCGCCATCGTGCCCGAGAGCGGCGAGCTGCTCTCGCCGGTGAACGGTCGCATCGAAGCGATTTTCGACAGCAATCATGCGCTGACGCTCAGAAGCGATTGCGGCGCTGAGGTTTTAATTCATATCGGCATCGACACCGTGAAACTTGGCGGCCAGCACTTTACCCGCCACGTGGAGAACGGGGCGTTCGTCGAGGCCGGACAGCCGCTGATTAGCTTTGATCTGGCGGCGCTCAACGCGCTCCACATCGATCCGAGCGTCATTGTTATTGTCACCAATACCGACTGCTACGGCGAGATAAGCCCGTTAAAACAGGGCGACGTGGCACCCCGTGAAGCCTTTTTGAAACTGACCGCCGCGGCGGCTTAAGGGAGAACAGCATGGCCTTTTCCAGAACATTTCCTGAGGATTTTTTGTGGGGCGGCGCGACCGCCGCTAACCAGCTTGAAGGCGCGTGGAACGTCGACGGCAAGGGGCTGTCGGTCTCTGATGTCTACACCTTTGACGTCAGCACGCCCAAAGAGCGCTGGCTCGATCAGTGGCTCGGCATGACCCACCGCCAGGTGGCGGAGGCGCAGGACCCTGAGAGCACGAAATATTACCCCAAGCGCAAAGGCAACGATTTCTATCACCGCTACGAAGAAGATATCGCGCTGTTTGCCGAAATGGGCTTTACATGCTTTCGCATGTCTGTCGCCTGGACGCGCATCTTCCCGCGCGGCGACGAAACAGAGCCGAACGAGGCGGGCCTCGCCTTTTACGACCGCGTTTTCGACACGCTGCGAAAGCACAATATCGAGCCGATCGTGTCACTTTCGCACTACGAAATGCCGCTCGCGCTGGTCACCGATTACGGCGGCTGGCCCAACCGCCAGCTGGTGGATTTTTATGTGCGCTTCGCCACCACCGTCTTCACCCGCTACCGTAAAAAGGTCAAATACTGGATGACCTTCAACGAGATCAACTGCGTGAAGCACCACCCGTACGTCAGCGTCGGCGTGATTGAAGAAGATCACCCGCATCTGGAGCAGGCGAAATACCAGGGCGCGCACCACCAGTTTGTGGCGAGCGCGCTCGCGACCAAAGCGTGCCACGAGATAATCCCCGGCTCGCAGGTGGGCTGCATGATTAGCTACCAGATGCTCTACCCGCACACCTGTCACCCGGACGATTTGCAGGCGTGCGAAGAGGAGCAGCGCGTCTCGCTGTTCTTCAGCGATGTGCAGGCGCGCGGCTACTACCCAGCCTGGACCGAACGCATGTTCGCGGAAAAAAACGTCCGGCTGGAAAAAGCGGTGGGCGACGACGAAATCCTGCGCCTTTATCCGGTCGATTACGTCTCGTTCAGCTATTACATGTCGAGCACCGTCAGCGCGCACCCGGAGCAGCTTGAGGGCGTGACCGGCAATCTCATCACCGGCGGCATTCGCAACCCGTATCTGGCGCAGAGCGACTGGGGCTGGCAGATAGATCCGCAAGGGCTGCGCCTGGCGCTCAACCAGCTTTATGACCGCTACCAGAAGCCGCTGTTTATCGCCGAAAACGGCCTCGGCGCGATAGATACGCCCGCCTACGACGGCACCATCAACGACGACTACCGCATTGAGTATCTGCGCCAGCATATCGGCCAGATGCAGGAGGCGATTGCCGACGGCGTGAAGCTCTTTGGTTACACCTGGTGGGGGCCGATTGATGTAGTGAGCGCCGGTACCGCGCAGATCTCCAAACGCTACGGTTTTATCTACGTCGATCAGGACGACATGGGCAACGGCACCCAGGCGCGCTCGCGCAAGAAAAGCTTCTACTGGTACAAAAAAGTCATCGCCTCGAACGGCGCGGATCTCAGCGATTAAGGAGCAGACATGGCGATTTTCCCGGATAACTTTTTATGGGGCGGCGCGATTGCCGCCAATCAGGCCGAAGGCGCGTGGAATGCGGACGGCAAAGAGCCGTCCATCGCCGACGTGGTGCGCGGCGGCATCGCCTCCGGCAAACACGACGCGACCATTGACCCGGCGCTTTATTACGCGAGCCACGAGGCCATCGATTTTTATCATCGCTACAAAGAGGATGTGGCGCTGTTCGCCGAAATGGGCTTTAAATGCTTTCGCACGTCGATTGCCTGGTCGCGTATCTTCCCGCGCGGCGATGAGCCAACGCCGAACGAAGCGGGCCTCGCCTTTTACGACGCGCTGTTTGACGAGCTGCTGAAATATGGCATTGAACCGGTCATTACGCTTTCCCACTACGAAACGCCGCTGGCGCTGTTTGAGGAATACGGCGGCTGGCAGAACCGCGCGCTTATCGATTTCTTCACGCGTTACTGCGAGACGGTGTTTCGCCGCTATCAGCATAAGGTCAAATACTGGATGACCTTTAACGAGCTGAACAACATGAACCGGATGCCGTTCGCCACCGGCGCGGTAGAGGCAGGCGCATCGCCGCAGGCGATTTACCAGGCCAATCATCACCAGTTTGTCGCCAACGCCCTCGCCAATAAGCTGTGCCATGAGATTATCCCGCAGGCGAAAATCGGCTGCATGTTGTCGTTAAGCACGGTCTACCCGGCCACCTGCAACCCGGATGACGTGTTCGCCACGTATCAGTTGCGCCGCCGTTCGCTGTTTTACGCCGACGTGATGATGCGCGGGCATTATCCGGCGTACGCGCAGCGGCTGTTTCGCGATAACAACATTCATCTGGATATTCACCCCGGCGATACCGAACTGCTGGCGCAATACCCTTCGGATTATCTCGGCTTTAGCTATTACCGCAGCGTGCTGCATAAAGCGGGTGCAAAGCTTCGCCTGGACACCGGCGGCGCGATGGGCGAGGACAATCCATACCTTGAAAAAACCGCCTGGGGCTGGCCGATTGATCCGGTCGGGCTACGGCTGGTGTGTAATGAGCTGGCCGACCGCTACGAGAAACCGCTGTTTATCGTGGAAAACGGCTACGGCGGCGAGGATATCGCCGATGAAAACGGCGAGTTTAACGACGAGGCGCGCATTCAGTATGGCCGCCAGCATATTCAGGAGATGGCCGAAGCCGTGGCGGACGGCTGCGACATCATGGGATACACCTGGTGGGGGCCGATTGATATCGTGAGCGCCGGCACCGGCGAGATGAAAAAGCGCTACGGGTTTATTTATGTCGATAAAGACAACGAGGGCAACGGCACCCTCGCGCGACGCAGGAAGCGCAGCTTCGCGTGGTATCAGCAGGTGATCGCAAGCAACGGCGAGCGGCTTTAGGGGGCAGGGTTTTCGTAGGGCGGGTAAGCGTAAGCGCACCCGCCGTCACGCAGCATGTGACCGGTTTTTGTAGGGCGGGTAAGCGTAAGCGCACCCGCCGTCGCGCAGCACGTGACCGGTTTTTGTAGGGCGGGTAAGCGAAGCGCGCCCGCCGTCGCGCAGCACGTGACCGGTTTTTGTTGGGCGGGTAAGCGCAGCGCACCCGCCGCCAGCGGCGTCATAAATGAAAGGTGTTATCTGCGCTACACGGGGGAACCGCTGGGCCCATAAATATGTGCGCCCGGTTACCCGTTCCGTTCGCCACAACGCTGATTCCCTCTGTCACGTTTACTCACGCGAACGTGTTAAGGGGGCTCGCCGCCGCCCCCTTAACAATCCCGGCTCGCGGCCAAAGGGCAGCCGCAAGGGAAAACACCCGGCACCGGCGTTGGCTTTTAATTTTCCAGAGGTGGGTGCGCTGCGCTTACCCACCCTACGCATGAGATTAACCGCCCGGTTCCGCCGCTTAACCATAAAAAAGGGTGCGCTTGCGCACACCCTTTTTACTCACCGGCCTTGTCAGGCGCTGCTAACACACCCGTGGATTAATCCCCGGCCGCTTTACGCGGCGCGCGACGGGTGCGCGGTTTGTTGCCTGCCGGGCGGTTGCCCTCGCCTGCCGGGCGACGTGAACGCTCACCGGACGGACGATTGCCTTCGCCATCCTGACGACGACCGCGTTCACCGGCCGGACGGCTGCGTTCGCCCGATGAACGGTTACCTTCGCCGTTCTGACGACGCGGCTGGCCCTGACCACGACCGCCGCCGCCCTGACCACCGCGTCCGCCGCGGCTCTGGCGACCGTTCACGATAGGCTCCGCCGGGATAGACGGATCCGGCTCGTAGCCCGGAATGGCCATGCGCGGGATCTCGCGCTTCAGCAGACGTTCGATATCGCGCAGCAGTTTATGCTCATCGACGCACACCAGCGACAGCGCTTCGCCGGTCGCGGCGGCGCGCCCGGTACGGCCGATACGGTGAACGTAATCTTCCGGCACGTTCGGCAGCTCATAGTTCACCACGTGCGGCAGCTCTTCGATATCCAGACCGCGCGCGGCGATGTCTGTTGCCACCAGCACGCGAATGCCGCCGGTTTTGAAATCCGCCAGCGCGCGGGTACGGGCGCCCTGGCTTTTGTTACCGTGGATAGCCGCGGCGGTAATACCGTCTTTATTCAGCTGTTCCGCCAGATGGTTAGCGCCGTGTTTGGTGCGGGTAAACACCAGCACCTGCTGCCAGTTGCCGTCGCCAATCAGATAAGAAAGCAGCTCCCGCTTGCGTTTTTTATCCACGAAATGCACATGCTGCGTCACCTGCTCAGAGGCGGTGTTGCGGCGCGCCACTTCCACTTCTTCCGGGTTATGCAGCAGTTTTTCCGCGAGCGATTTAATGTCGTCGGAGAAGGTCGCGGAGAACAGCAGGTTCTGACGCTTCGGCGGCAGCTTCGCCAGCACGCGGCGGATATCGTGAATAAAGCCCATGTCCAGCATACGGTCGGCTTCATCCAGCACCAGCACTTCCACCTGATCGAGCTTCACCGCGTTCTGGTGTTCGAGATCGAGCAGACGGCCCGGCGTTGCGATAAGCACGTCCACGCCGCCGCGCAGTTTCATCATCTGCGGGTTGATGCTCACGCCGCCAAACACGACCAGCGAGCGGATGTCGAGATATTTGCTGTATTCGCGCACGTTCTCGCCCACCTGGGCTGCGAGTTCACGCGTCGGGGTCAGGATCAGCGCGCGCACCGGGCGACGGCCTTTCGGGTGCGGCTGGTTCGCCGTCAGGCGTTGCAGCAGCGGCAGCGTAAAGCCTGCGGTTTTGCCGGTGCCGGTCTGGGCGCTGGCCATCAAATCTTTGCCTGAAAGCACCACCGGAATGGCCTGGCGCTGGATCGGAGTCGGTTCGTTGTAACCCTGCTCGGCAATGGCGCGCAGGATCTCAGGGCTTAAGCCCAGTGAATCAAAAGACATAGTTATTCCTGACTCGTCCCGACCGCAAAGGGTGTAGTTTCAGGGAGTCTAATGGCCGTCTGGCCGGAGAAGGGACATAAACCACAATGTCGCAGAGGAACGGAGTGTAACAGTTTTTGTGAACTACCGCATAAATTCTCGCGTGTACCTGTGCATCGCGGCTTTGTTCATCTCGACAAGGGTATTTTTTAGTTATAAAGTTAATCAATCGATTGATTAACTTTTATGGACTTCATCGATATGTCGCTCTCCGTCACGCCGCCCACTTCGCGCGGCGAACAGGCCAAAGAGAAGCTCATCAGCGCCGCGATTAACCAGTTCGGCGAGTACGGCCTGCACGCCACCACGCGGGATATCGCCGCCGCCGCCGGGCAGAATATCGCCGCCATTCCTTACTACTTTGGCTCAAAAGAAGATCTCTACATGGCCTCGGCGCAGTGGATAGCCGATTTCATCCGCACCCATTTTCAGCCCCACGCCGATGCCGCCGAAACGCTGCTTCGCGAGCCCAAGCCGTCGCCCGCCGCGATGCGCGCGCTGATTGACGACGCCTGCCGCCAGATGATCCAGCTGATGACTGCCGACGAGACGCTGAGCGTCAGCAAATTTATCTCCCGCGAGCAGCTCTCCCCGTCGCCCGCGTATCAGCTGATTCACGAGCAGGTCATCGCGCCGCTGCATCACCACTTTACGCGGCTTATCGCCCGACTGACGGGTGCCGATCCGGAGGCCACCGAAACGGTGCTTCACACCCACGCACTGATTGGTGAAATCCTCGCGTTCCGCCTCGGGCGTGAAACCATTCTGCTGCGCGCCGGATGGCGCGGGTTCGACGACGACAAAGCCGCGCAGATCCACCGGGTGGTCACGCTGCATATCGACTGGATCCTCGCGGGTCTTTCAGGGAGCCTGAGTGATGAATAAAAAACGCGTCGCGCTACTGGCGCTGGTGGTGGTCATTATCGTTGCGGCTATTGCCGGGTGGCGCTGGTACGCCGCGCGCCACACGCCGCTGACGCTCTACGGCAATGTCGATATTCGTACCGTGAATTTAAGCTTTCGCGTCAGCGGTCGTCTGGCGTCGCTTGCCGTCGATGAAGGCGACGCGGTGCGCGCAGGCCAGCCGCTCGGCGATCTCGACCCGACGCCGCAGCAAAACGCGCTGCGCCAGGCGCAGGCGAACGTCGCCGCCGCGCGCGCCAAATATGATCTTACCGTCGCCGGTTTTCGCGATGAAGAGATAGCCCAGGCCGCTGCCGCCGTGCATCAGGCGCAGGCCGCGTATGACTACGCGCAGAATTTTTATCAGCGCCAGCAGGGGCTGTGGCGCACCAAAGTTATCTCCGCCAACGATCTGGAAAACGCCCGCTCGGCGCGCGATCAGGCGCAGGCGCAGCTGAAATCCGCGCAGGATAAGCTCAGCCAGTACCGCGCCGGTAACCGCCCGCAGGAAATCGCGCAGGCGCAGGCGGCTCTTGAACAGGCGCAGGCGGAGCTGGCCCAGGCGCAGCTTAACGCGCAAGACACGCGCCTGATTTCGCCTTCCGACGGCACCATCCTGACGCGCGCGGTGGAGCCCGGCTCGATGCTCAATGCGGGCAGTACGGTGTTCACGCTCTCGCTGACCCGCCCGGTCTGGATACGCGCTTACATTGATGAGGTGAATCTGGGCCGTGCCGTGCCGGGGAGCCACATTCTGATTTATACCGATGGCCGCCCCGACAGGCCGTACCACGGCCAGATAGGCTTTGTCTCGCCGACCGCGGAGTTCACGCCGAAAACGGTCGAAACCGAAGATCTGCGCACCGAGCTGGTCTACCGCCTGCGTATTGTGGTGAACGACGCCGACGACGCGCTGCGCCAGGGGATGCCGGTCACGCTGCGTTTCCAGGATGAGGCGGCGGATGGCAACCGCTAACGACAGCATTGTGCTCGATGGCCTGGTCAAACGCTTTCCGGGCCTCGAAAAACCGGCGCTCGCGCCGCTCAGCGTGACGATCCGCGCAGGCAGCGTCACCGGGCTGGTGGGGCCGGACGGCGCGGGGAAAACCACGCTGATGCGTATCCTCGCGGGGCTGATGCGCCAGGACGACGGCCGCGTGCAGGTGCTCGGGCTGGACCCGATTGCCGAGGAAAACGCGCTGCACGCGGTGCTCGGCTACATGCCGCAGAAATTCGGCCTGTATGAAGATCTCACCGTTCAGGAAAACCTTAATCTGTATGCGGATCTGCGCAGCGTCACCGGCGCGGTGCGTGAGCAGACATTTGCCCGGCTGCTGGAATTCACCGCGCTCGGCCCGTTCACCGGGCGACTCGCGGGCAAACTCTCCGGCGGCATGAAGCAAAAGCTCGGCCTCGCCTGCACGCTGGTGGGCCAGCCGAAGGTGCTGCTGCTGGATGAACCGGGCGTCGGCGTTGACCCGATCTCCCGCCGCGAGCTCTGGCAGATGGTGCATGAGCTGGCGGGCGACGGGATGTTAATTCTCTGGAGTACCTCTTACCTCGATGAAGCCGAGCAATGCCGCGAGGTGCTATTGATGAATGAAGGCGAGCTGCTGTATCAGGGCGCGCCGCAGGCGCTCACCGAGCAAATGGCGGGCCGCAGCCTGCTGTTGCGCCCGGATAACGGCGATAACCGCGCGCTGCTGCGTGAGGTGATGCAACGCCCGGACGTCGGCGACGCCACCATTCAGGGCGCGGCGGTGCGGGTGATTTTAAAAGAGGGTGCCGGTGCAGACGCCCTGCGCGCCCTGCCCGGCGCGACGCTTCGTGAAACCGCGCCGCGCTTTGAGGATGCGTTTATCGATCTGGCGGGCGGTACCGCGCTGCGCGAATCGCCGCTCGGTGCCATTCTGCATGATATTCCCGGCAGCCGCGACGATGTGGTCATTGAGGCGCGCGAACTCACCAAAACCTTCGGCGATTTCACCGCGACCGACCATGTGAATTTTACCGTGCGGCGCGGCGAGATTTTCGGCCTGCTCGGGCCGAACGGCGCGGGCAAATCCACCACCTTTAAGATGATGTGCGGGCTGCTGAAACCAAGCGACGGCCAGGCGCTGGTGCTGGGCCTCGATTTAAAAACCGACTCCGGCAAGGCGCGCCAGCGGCTCGGCTATATGGCGCAGAAGTTTTCGCTGTACGGCAATCTGACCGTCGAGCAGAACTTACATTTCTTCTCCGGCGTCTACGGCCTGCGCGGCCGGGCGCAGCAGGAAAAAATGACGCGCATGAGCGAGGCGTTCGGGCTGAAAAGCATCGCCAGCCAGCCGACGGACGCGCTCCCGCTCGGCTTTAAGCAACGACTGGCGCTGGCCTGCGCCCTGATGCACGAGCCGGATATTCTGTTTCTCGACGAGCCGACTTCCGGCGTCGACCCGCTGACCCGCCGCGAATTCTGGCGGCACATCAACAGCATGCCCGAGAAAGGCGTGACGGTGATGGTCACGACCCACTTTATGGATGAGGCGGAGTATTGCGACCGCATCGGGCTTGTCTATCACGGCAAACTTATCGCCAGCGGCACGCCGGACGACTTAAAGCGCCAGGCGGCGCGCGAGGCAAACGACGAGCCGACGATGGAAGAAGCGTTTATTCGCCTTATCGAGGCCTGGGATAAGGAGCACAGCCAATGATGAAACTGCGGCGCGTGCGCGCGCTGTGCGTGAAAGAGACGCGTCAGATCCTGCGCGACCCGAGTAGCTGGCTTATCGCGGTGGTCATTCCCCTGCTGCTGCTGTTTATTTTCGGCTACGGCATTAATCTCGACTCCAGCCGCCTGCATGTCGGCGTCCTGCTGGAGCAGCGCAGCGAAGAGGCGCTCGACTTCACGCACGCCATTACAGCCTCGCCGTTTATCGCCCCGACGGTCAGCGACAACCGCCAGCACCTGATTTCGCTGATGCAGGCCGGGAAAATCCGCGGGCTGGTGGTCATTCCGGTCGATTTCGCGGCGCGGATGGCGCGCCCCGGCGACAGCGCGCCGATTCAGGTGATCACCGACGGCAGCGAACCCAACACCGCCAACTTTGTGCGCGGCTATATGGAGGGCATCTGGCAGCTCTGGCAGGCGGAACGCGCAGAAGACCGCGGCGAGACGTTTGAGCCGCTGATTGATGTGCAGCTCCGCTACTGGTTTAACCCGGCGGCGATAAGCCAGCACTTTATTATTCCCGGCGCGGTGACAATCATCATGACGGTTATCGGCGCGATCCTCACCTCACTGGTGGTCGCCCGCGAATGGGAGCGCGGCACTATGGAGGCGCTGCTCTCAACCGAAGTCACGCGCGGCGAACTGCTGCTCTGCAAGCTCATTCCCTACTATTTCCTCGGTATGCTGGCGATGCTGCTCTGTATGCTGGTGTCGGTGTTTATTCTCGGCGTGCCGTATCGCGGCTCGCTGCTGGCGCTCTTTTTTATCTCCAGCCTGTTTCTGCTGAGCACGCTCGGCATGGGGCTGCTTATCTCAACGCTCACCCGCAACCAGTTTAACGCCGCCCAGGTGGCGCTGAACGCAGCGTTTCTGCCCTCGGTCATGCTTTCCGGGTTTATTTTCCAGATAGACAGTATGCCCGCCGTGATCCGCGCGGTGACGTATATCATTCCGGCGCGCTATTTCGTCAGTACGCTGCAAAGCCTGTTTCTCGCGGGCACGCTGCCGGGCGTGCTGCTGGTCAACGTGCTGTTTCTGCTGGCTTCCGCCGTCATGTTTATCGGGCTGACGTGGGTGAATACCCGACGCCGCCTCGATTAAGGAGACGCTATGTGGCACCGCTTATGGACGCTTATCCGCAAAGAGTTGCAGTCGCTGCTGCGCGAGCCGCAGACGCGCGCGATTCTGATCCTGCCTGTCGTCTTGCAGGTGTTGCTGTTTCCGTTCGCGGCGACGCTGGAAGTGACCAACGCCACCATCGCCATCTATAACCAGGATAACGGCGCGCACGCGGTGGAGCTGACCCAGCGCTTCGCCCGCGCCAGCGCATTTAGTCATGTGACATTGCTTAACAGCGAACAGGCGATCCGCCCCACTATTGATGCGCAGAAGGCGTTGCTGGCGATCAACTTTCCACCCGATTTCTCCCGCAAGCTGGCGCGCGGCGAACCCGCGACGCTGCAAATTCTGCTCGACGGGCGCAACTCCAACAGCGCGCAAATCGCGGCTAATTACCTTCAGCAGATCGTCAAAGATTATCAGCAGGAGCTACTCGCAGGCCGCGCGAAGCCCAACAACAGCGAGCTGATTGTGCGTAACTGGTATAACCCGAATCTTGACTACAAATGGTTTGTGGTGCCGTCGCTGATTGCGATGATTACCACTATCGGCGTGATGATTGTGACGTCGCTGTCGGTGGCCCGCGAGCGCGAACAGGGCACGCTCGATCAGCTGTTAGTCTCACCGCTTGCCACCTGGCAGATTTTCATCGGTAAAGCGGTGCCGGCGCTGATTGTCGCCACTTTCCAGGCGACAATCGTGCTGGCGATTGGTATCTGGGGCTATCAGATCCCTTTCGCCGGGTCGCTTGCGCTCTTTTATTTCACCATGGTGATTTACGGGCTGTCGCTGGTGGGGTTCGGGCTTTTGATTTCGGCGCTCTGCTCGACCCAGCAGCAGGCGTTTATCGGGGTGTTTGTCTTTATGATGCCCGCGATTTTACTCTCAGGCTATGTCTCGCCGGTGGAGAATATGCCGGTCTGGCTGCAAAACCTGACGTGGATTAACCCGATCCGGCACTTTACCGATATTACGAAGGCGATTTATCTCAAGGATGCCAGTCTCGATATCATCTGGCATAGCGTGTGGCCGTTGATAGTGATTACGGCCACAACGGGCCTAGCGGCGTATGCCATGTTTCGACGAAAAATTGGCTGAATCGCGCTTGCGCTCTTTAACCAGCAGTGAAAGCAGCGCCGGCCCGGCCAGGATCACCACACCCGCGAGCGCCAGCAGCAGGTTGTTATGCAGGACGCGGGAGAGCAGCCAGAGCGCAATCAGCGCCGCGCCAAAATACCAGGTGGTGGTCAGCTCTTCGAGGAAATCCCCCACCTCGCGCCAGAGGCCGTCGTGGTGGCGCTGGAACGCCAGCATCAGCACCACGGTAAGCGCATAAAGCGCGCATAATACCAGGCCGACTTTCACCAGCGACCCGCTCATCCAGCCCATCACCAGCAGGGCCACAACCGCCAGATGCAGCATAATCTGCCAGCAGCTCAGGCCCGTCACCACGCGAATATATTGTTGCCACTTCATGGCCGCACTCCTGTGGAATTTTCAACGCATTCTTCAGAGTACCGCAGTTTACGGAAAATTCCGTATCCCCGCCGCTTTTTGTGACTGAGACTACACTTTAAACACATCAGGAGAATAAGAAGTGGCTGGGGAAACATGGCAGATAATACACAGCGATTTTCATTTAACGTTTTAACGATTAATACCCACAAAGGTTTTACCGCTTTTAATCGACGCTTTATTTTACCGGAACTGCGCGACGCGGTTCGCACGGTGTCGGCGGATATTGTCTGCCTGCAGGAAGTGATGGGCGCGCACGAAGTCCACCCGCTGCATGTGGAGAACTGGCCGGACACCACGCATTACGAATTTCTGGCCGACACCATGTGGAGCGACTACGCCTACGGGCGCAACGCCGTTTACCCGGAAGGTCATCACGGCAACGCCGTGCTGTCGCGCTACCCGATTGAACATTACGAAAACCGCGACGTTTCGGTGCCCGGCACCGAAAAGCGCGGCGTGCTGCACTGCCGTATTACCCCGCCCGGCTTTCCGAAAGCGATTCATGTGATTTGCGTTCATCTGGGGCTGAAAGAGGCGCATCGCCAGGCGCAGCTTACGATGCTGGCCGAACTGGTCAATAGCCTGCCGGAAGGCGAGCCGGTGGTCGTGGCGGGCGATTTTAACGACTGGCGTCAGCAGGCTAACCGTATTCTGCGCAATGAGGCCGGGCTTGATGAGGTGTTTACCCGCGCCCACGGCCGCCCGGCGCGCACGTTTCCGGTGAGCTTTCCGCTGCTGCGCCTTGACCGAATCTATGTGAAAAACGCCTCGGCGAGCGCGCCGACCGCGCTGCCGTTGCGTAACTGGCGCCATCTTTCCGACCATGCCCCGCTGGCAGTGGAGATCCATCTATGAAAACGACCTGGCGTGACGGAAACCATATTGAGCTGTTAGAGAACGGCGACCAGTTTTATCCCGCCGTGTTTGACGCCATCGATAAGGCGCGCAGCAAAGTCATTCTCGAAACCTTTATCTGGTTTGATGATAACGTGGGCCGCCAGTTGCATGACGTCATCCTGAATGCCGCCCAACGCGGCGTCAGCATTGAAGTGCTGCTGGACGGCTACGGCTCGCCCGATCTCAGCGACGAGTTTGTCGGCACGCTGACCTCGGCGGGCGTGATGTTCCGTTATTACGATCCGCGCCCGCGCACGATGGGCATGCGCACCAATGTGTTCCGCCGCATGCACCGCAAAATCGTAGTGATTGACGGCGAAGTGGCGTTCGTCGGCGGCATTAACTACTCCGCCGAGCATATGAGCGATTACGGCCCGGAGGCGAAACAGGATTACGCGGTGCGCGTCGAAGGGCCAGTGGTGCAGGATATCTACCATTTTGTGCTCAGCAATCTTGGCGAAGAGCGCGTCAGCCGCTGGTGGCAGCGCCACTATCAGCAGGCGGTGGAGAACACCACGCCGGGCGAGGCGCAGGCGCTGTTTGTCTGGCGCGACAATAACGATCACCGCGACGATATCGAACGGCATTACCTGAAGATGCTGGCGAACGCCAAAAAAGAGGTGATCATCGCCAACGCCTATTTCTTCCCCGGCTACCGCCTGCTGCACGCGATGCGCAACGCCGCCCGCCGCGGCGTGAAAGTGAAGCTGATTGTGCAGGGAGAGCCGGATATGCCTATCGTTAAGGTAGGCGCGCGCCTGCTTTATAACTATCTGGTGAAGGGCGGCGTCGAAGTCTACGAGTATCTGCGCCGCCCGCTGCATGGCAAGGTGGCGCTGATGGACGATCACTGGGCGACGGTGGGCTCCAGCAACCTCGACCCGCTGAGCCTGTCGCTTAACCTGGAGGCGAATCTGATTATTCACGACACGCAGTTTAACCAGACCCTGCGCGATAACCTGACGCGTCTGATCCGCGAAGACTGTAAACAGGTGGATGAGAGCATGATGCCAAAGCGCACCTGGTGGAATCTCGCCAAGAGCGTCATCGTGTTCCACTTCCTGCGCCACTTTCCGGCGATGGTGGGCTGGCTGCCCGCGCATACGCCGAAGCTCGCGCAGGTGCCGCCGCCGGTACAACCTGAAATCGAAACCCAGGACCGGGTGGAGACTGAAAATCCGGGAGTGAAACCGTAATGGCGAAATCGCATCTGAAGTGGCGCATCGCGAAGAAAATCCTCACGTGGGTGTTTTTTATCGCCGTCGTCGTGCTGATTGTGATGTATGCGCAAAAAGTCGACTGGGAAGAAGTGTGGAAGGTCATTAAGAATTACGACCGCACCGCCCTGCTTATCTCGGTGGCGCTGGTTATCCTGAGTTATCTGCTCTATGGCTGTTACGATTTGCTGGGCCGCGCCTATTGCGGGCATAAGCTTGCCAAACGGCAGGTGATGCTGGTCTCGTTCGTCTGCTACGCGTTTAACCTGACGCTCAGCACCTGGGTGGGCGGCGTGGGGATGCGCTACCGGCTTTACTCACGCCTGGGGCTGCCGGGAAGTACCATCACGCGTATTTTCTCGCTGAGTATTACGACCAACTGGCTCGGTTATATCCTGCTCGGCGGCGTGATTTTCACCTTTGGCGTGGTGAAGCTGCCGGCGCACTGGTATATCGACGAGATGACGCTGCGCATTATCGGCATCGCGCTGCTTGCCGTGATCGCGGTCTATATGTGGTTTTGCGCGTTCGCGAAGCGCCGCCATGTGACGATCAAAGGCCAGAAGCTGGTGTTGCCGTCATGGAAGTTCGCTATCGCGCAGATGGTGATTTCCAGCGCCAACTGGATGGCGATGGGCGCGATTATCTGGCTGTTGCTGGGCCAGGAAATTAACTATTTCTTCGTGCTGGGCGTGTTACTGGTGAGCAGTATCGCCGGGGTGATTATTCATATTCCGGCGGGCATCGGCGTGCTGGAGGCGGTGTTTATCGCGCTGCTTGGCGGCGAGCATGTGAGCCACGGCGCGATTATCGCGGCGCTGCTCGCCTACCGTATGCTCTATTTCTTCGCCCCGCTGCTGCTGGCTATCGTTATCTATCTGGTGCTTGAGAGCCGCGCGAAGAAGCTGCGCGCCAAAAACGAGCAGAAGCTCGCGAAAGTACAGGGTTCTGACAGCGTGCGTGAGGAGGATGGAGAGCCTTCGCTCAGTCTCGCGAAGGAGAAGTGATGGATTTTTAGGTGCTGGTGGGTTTGTGGGAACTGGTGGGTGCGCTGCGCTTACCCACCCTACAACATCACACATCACGCATTTTCGTAGGGCGGGTAAGCGCAGCGCACCCGCCATGCAAAACCGGACATCAGCCTCATCACTGTAAGGCGGGTAAGCGCAGCGCATCCGCCATGCAAAACCGGACATCAGCATTATCACTGTAAGGCGGGTAAGCGCCAGCGCACCCGCCTTTTATGGCAGACGCAGCATAAAGTTTTATTTCCCGCCAGGGGTAAGGACGAGGTAAATATGTGAGAGACGGTGAAATCGTTCCGTTCGCCATTACGTCATCTCCCTATGTGTATTTCTCTCACGCGAACGTGCAAAGGGGGCTCGCCGCCGCCCCCTTTGCAATCCCGGCTCCCGGCAGAAAATCGCCCCTTCGGGTAAGCCTCGCCTTATTCCCTCCGGCCACGGGTCGGGCATGACAATACATCCCTGTATTGTCATGCCCTCGCACCGGGTCCCTCCGGTGCGTCCCGGCCTGCGGCGAAACGGCGAGGCCGATTTTTTTGAGCCGGAGCAAAACCATCATCTTAACGCTCACTTTAAGTGTAGGGCGGGTAAGCAAAGCGCACCCGCCGTGCCCCCCGCCCATAAAAAAACCCTCCGCAGAGGGTTTTTATTGTTTCAAATCTGGTTAACGGCGGTTGCCAAAAATCCGCAACAGCATCAGGAACAGGTTGATGAAATCGAGATACAGCGTCAGCGCGCCGAGAATCGAATATTTGCGCAGATTTCCGTGGTCGTTCACATCAATCTGCTCGCCCAGGGCTTTCAGCTTCTGCGTGTCATACGCCGTCAGGCCCACAAACACGATAACGCCGATATACGTCACCGCCCACATCAGCGCAGTGCTTTTCAGCCAGAAGTTCACCAGTGACGCGATAATCAGCCCAATCAGCGCCATAAACAGAATATTGCCCCAGCCGCTGAGATCGCGCTTAGTCGTATAGCCATACAGGCTCATCACGCCGAACATCCCCGCCGTCACCACAAACGTGCTGGCGATGGACGCGTAGGTATAGACCAGAAAAATAGATGAGAGCGTAAGCCCCGTCAGCGCCGAATAGAGCATAAAGAGCGCGGTGGCGACCGCCGGGCTGAGCTTATGCACAAGCCCTGAGAGAACAAACACCAGCGCGAGCTGGGCGATGATAAGCCCGAAGAACACAAACCGGCTGGAGAAGATATACATCATCAGGTTTTCATTGTTGGCCGAATACCAGGCAACAAAGGCGGTCAGTAACAGACCGCAGGTCATCCAGCCATACACCTGAGCCATAAACGTTTGCAGCCCGGCGCGCGGCTGCACAATGCTTTCATTTGAGCGTGGGAATCGATCCATGACGCTGCCTCATTCAGTCAGTTAACTTCTGTCGAGGCGCAGGTAACATGCGCCTCCCCGCTGTTAATCCTGGAACAAATTTCCTGTGATGTCATTACCAGCGCTTCGCCGCCGCCTGATCGCTGTCGCGCGCTTCCACCCAGCGGTCGCCTTCTGGCGTGGCCTCGCGCTTCCAGAACGGCGCGCGGGTTTTCAGGTAATCCATAATAAACTGCGCCGCGTCAAACGCCTGACTGCGGTGCGCGCCGGTCACGCCGACAAAAACAATTTCATCGCCTGGCCACAGCTCGCCCACGCGGTGGATAACCGACACGCGTTGCAGCGGCCAGCGTTCACGCGCCTCGGCGACGATCTCCGCCAGCGCTTTTTCCGTCATGCCCGGGTAGTGCTCAAGCGTCAGCGCGCTCACGCTATCGCCGAGATTATGGTTGCGCACTTTGCCGGTAAAGGTCACGACCGCGCCGTCTTCATCGCACTGCGACAGCCACTGGTACTCATCGCCGACGCTGAAATTTTCATGGCCGACGCGGATGCGGGTTTCACTCATTTCAGCCTCCGGTCACCGGCGGGAAAAAGGCCACTTCATCGCCATCGGCGATCGGATGGTCAAACGGCACCAGCGTCTGGTTAACCGCCGCCAGCAGCTTGCCCGACTCCAGCGCCAGCGCGTAACGGCCGCCACGCGCCGCAAAATGTTCACGCAGCGCCTCAACGGTCGCAAATTCCGCCGCTACCCGCTCGGCGTCCACGCCGATAAGCTCGCGCACCTGCGCAAAGAAAAGCACGTTAATCATGAGCATCCACCTGAAAATCGCCCGACTTGCCGCCGCTCTTCGCAAGCAGCCGCACCGGGCCAATGACCATATCTTTCTGCACCGCTTTGCACATGTCGTAAATTGTGAGCGCCGCCACCGACGCGGCGGTGAGTGCTTCCATCTCGACGCCGGTTTTACCGGTGAGACGGCACAGCGATTCAATCCGCACGCGGCTTCGCGCTTCGTCGGCGAAAAGCTGCACTTCGACTTTGCTCAGCAGCAGCGGATGACAGAGCGGGATGAGCTCCCAGGTGCGTTTGGCGGCCTGAATACCGGCGATGCGCGCCGTGGCAAACACATCGCCTTTATGATGGCTGCCGCTTACGATCATCGACAGCGTCTCGGGGCGCATTTCAACAAACGCTTCGGCGCGCGCCTCGCGCACCGTCTCCGCTTTGCCGGAGACATCCACCATATGGGCTTCGCCCGCGGCGTTGATGTGGGTCAGTTGCGACATAACTTATTTCTTCAGATGGGGATGAAAATTACAGGGGCGCGTGCGGGCGTCGAGCTGCGGCGCGATGATGTTTTCCCAGGCGGTGCGGCAGGCGCGCGTCGAGCCCGGCATCGCGAAAATCAGGGTGTCGTTAGCCATCCCCGCCACCGCGCGCGACTGCATCATCGCGGTGCCAATCTCTTCAAACGAGAGCATACGGAACATTTCGCCAAAGCCCGCGATTTCGCGATCGAACAGCGGCTGTAGCGCCTCCGGCACCTGATCGCCTGCGGTAAAACCGGTGCCGCCGTTAATCAGCACCACCTGTACGTCGTCGCTCGCAATCCAGCGGGAGACTTCTGCGCGAATGGCGTAACGGTTCTCTTTGACGATAGCTTTATCCACGACCTGATGGCCCGCTTCGTGAGCGGCGTCTCTCAAAAAATGGCCGGAGGTATCGTCCTCTTCCCCGCGACGGCTGGACACCGTAAGAATGGCGACGCGCGCCGGCACAAACTCTGCGCTAACCTGACTCATAGTGACTCCTTGTACGCGGCGTCAGCCGCCGATATAGGACAGATTCTGGGTGATGCCGGTGTTGCCCTGATGCAGGAAATGCGTCTGCTTTTTGCCGAGCAACGCCGTTTCGATACGCGCCATCAGCGCCGCCTGCTGCCCCTCTTCGGCCAGCAGATCGCGCAGATCCACGCCGCCGTCGCCAAACAGGCACAGGTGAAGCTTACCGACCGACGACACGCGCAGGCGGTTGCAGCTCGCGCAGAAATCTTTCTCATACGGCATGATCAGGCCGATTTCGCCCTGATAATCGGGGTGGCAGAAGACCTGCGCCGGGCCGTCGGCGCGGCTGCGCAACTGATGGATCCAGCCGCGCTTAAGCAGTTCGTCGCGGATCGTCGCGCCAGAAATATGGTGCTTGCGAAAGAGATCGCTCCCCTCGCCGGTTTCCATCAGTTCAATAAAGCGTAGCTGGATGGGGCGGGACTGGATCCAGTTGAGGAAGGTGTCGAGCTGGTGATGGTTCACGTCGCGCATTAGCACGGTGTTGACCTTAACTTTTTCAAAGCCCGCGTCAAAAGCGGCGTCGATGCCCGCCATCACCTGGCGGAATTTGTCCTGGCCGGTGATCGCGTGAAACTGGCGGGCGTCGAGACTGTCGACGCTGACATTCACCGCCGTCAGCCCGGCCTCGCGCCACTGCGCGACATCGCGCGCCAGGCGATAGCCGTTGGTTGTGACGGCAATCTGGCGAATAGAGGGGTTTTCACGCACGGCGGCAATGATGTCGCAAAAATCGCGGCGCAGCGACGGTTCGCCGCCGGTCAGCCGCACTTTTTCCGTGCCGAGATTCGCGAACGCGCGCGTCACGCGACGAATTTCGTCGAGCGAGAGGAAACCTTTGTTGGTGACGCCTGCGGGCTTGTAGCCATCCGGCAGGCAATAGGTGCAACGAAAGTTGCAGACGTCAGTCACTGACAGGCGCAAGTAATAGAACTTACGCGCAAACGCATCGGTAAGTTGAGAAGCCATGTACACCTTTCCAAATCGGGAGATGCAGTCATTTCTTCCTGCACCCTGGTGGCGTTTCGCCACGGCCAGAGCACCATATTTCTTAAAAACGTAGGCGCAAAGGCTTGAGTGTCATTTTCAGGTTATTAAACCTGCCAGCGGCGATAGTAGCGCGTTATCGCGGTTTTCGCCACGCGCGATTTCGCTGTATAAATTGATACATAACGGCATTTTTCGCGTAACGGGCACCAGAATACGTAAAAATCACGGTTTCACTTTGATGTGTGTCATTTTCAGCGCCAGCAGATCGTTTTTCTCGCGCTTTTCAGCTAACGTAGGCGAGTTTTAAATAATAAGGATTAGGTATGCGCAATCGCACGTTTGCGGATCTCGACCGGGTGGTGGCGCTCGGCGGCGGTCACGGTTTAGGACGCGTTATGTCCTCGCTCTCTTCTCTGGGTTCGCGCCTCACAGGCATTGTCACGACGACCGATAACGGCGGCTCGACGGGCCGTATTCGTCGCTCGGAAGGCGGCATCGCCTGGGGCGATATGCGCAACTGTCTTAACCAGTTAATTACTGAACCGAGCGTCGCGTCGGCGATGTTTGAGTACCGTTTTGGGGGTAATGGGGAACTTTCGGGGCATAACCTCGGAAATCTCATGTTAAAGGCGCTGGATCACCTGAGCGTGCGGCCTTTAGAGGCGATTAATCTTATTCGTAATCTGCTTAAAGTGGACGCGTTCCTGATCCCAATGTCTGAGCAACCGGTCGATCTGATGGCTATCGATCGCGACGATAACGAAGTGTATGGCGAAGTGAATATCGATTTGCTGAGCCATCCACCGAAAGAGCTGATGCTCTACCCTGCCGTGCAGGCGACGCGCGAGGCCGTTGAGGCGATTGCCGAAGCGGATTTGATTGTGATTGGCCCCGGCAGTTTTTACACGAGCCTGATGCCGCTGCTGCTGCTTGACGATCTCGCCAAAGCGCTGCGCCGCACGCCTGCGCCGATGGTTTACATCGGCAATTTAGGCCGCGAGTTAAGCCCGGCCGCTGCTGCGCTCAGGCTTGAAGAGAAGCTGGCGCTGATGGAAGCGCATATCGGTAAACGCGTGGTGGACGCCGTGGTCGTTGGCCCGAAGGTGGACGTGAGCGGCGCGCAGGACAGAATCGTGATTCAGGAGCCGCTGGAAGCGAGCGATATTCCTTACCGCCACGACCGCCACCTGTTGCGCGCAGCGCTGGAAAAGGCGATTCAGGCGCTGGGGTAAGGGCTATGGGTGCAATGGGGTTACGGCGGGTGCGAGGGTGACGGTTACGGCGGGTGCGCTTCGCTTACCCGCCCTACGGCTCCCGCAATGGGCTTTGATGATATGTAGGGTGGGTAAGCGCAGCGCACCCACCACACAGCCCACGGAGCGGACGTTGATGGAATGTAGGGTGGGTAAGCGAAGCGCACCCACCACACGGCCCACGGAGCAGGCGTTAATGGGGAATGTAGGGTGGGTAAGCGAAGCGCACCCACCAAACCAAACCAAACCAAACCAAACCAAACCAAACCAAACCAAACCAAACCAAACCAAACCACAGAAAATCACACTACGGCTTCACCACAACCCCCGTCACAACCAGAAGCACTTACGAGGCAGCGATAAACAGCTCGCGCAACTGATGAAGCTTATCGCGCAACTGCGCCGCCTCTTCAAACTCCAGGTTCTGCGCGTGTTGCACCATCTGCGCCTCAAGCTGATGAATTTTCTGCTGCAACGCTTTTGGCGTCAGCGCCAGTTCAGCGGCTTCGGCATCTGCCACGGTGCGCCCTTTTCCGCGTCCTTTCGGCTTGGTTTTCGCAATATTCTCGCCAAGCGCCAGAATATCGACCACTTTCTTGTTAAGCCCCTGCGGCACAATGCCGTGCTCTTCGTTATACGCCTGCTGTTTCTCACGACGGCGTTCGGTTTCGCCAATCGCCTTCGCCATCGACGGCGTGATTTTATCGCCGTAGAGAATCGCCTTGCCGTTCACGTTACGCGCCGCACGGCCAATCGTCTGAATAAGCGAACGTTCGGAGCGCAGGAAGCCCTCTTTGTCGGCGTCGAGAATAGCCACCAGCGACACTTCCGGCATGTCCAGCCCCTCACGGAGCAGGTTGATACCCACCAGCACATCGAACTCGCCAAGACGCAGATCGCGGATAATCTCCATACGCTCCACGGTGTCGATATCCGAGTGCAGATAGCGCACTTTCTCGCCGTGCTCTTCCAGATACTCGGTTAAATCTTCCGCCATACGCTTGGTGAGCGTCGTCACCAGTACGCGCTCGTTGATGGCGACGCGCTTGCGGATTTCCGACAGCAAATCGTCCACCTGGGTCGCCACCGGGCGCACTTCGATAATCGGATCGAGCAGACCGGTCGGGCGCACCACCTGGTCGATGATCTCGCCGCCCGATTTTTCCAGCTCGTAGTTGCCGGGGGTCGCCGAGACATACACCGTCTGCGGTGCCAGCGCCTCGAACTCTTCAAACTTCAGCGGGCGGTTATCCAGCGCCGACGGCAGGCGGAAACCATATTCCACCAGCGTCTCTTTACGCGCACGGTCGCCGCGATACATCCCGCCGATCTGCGGAATGGTGACGTGTGATTCGTCGACCACCAGCAGGCCATCCGCCGGAAGATAGTCAAACAGCGTCGGCGGCGCTTCGCCAGGGCCACGGCCAGAGAGATAGCGCGAGTAGTTTTCAATGCCGGAGCAATACCCCAGCTCGTTCATCATTTCGAGATCGAACTGGGTACGCTGGGTCAGGCGCTGTTCTTCCAGCAGTTTGTTATTTTCCAGCAGCACTTTGCGGCGCTCCGCCAGCTCTACTTTGATCTCTTCCATCGCCTGCACAATGCGCTCACGCGGGGTGACGTAGTGCGTTTTCGGGTAGACGGTGAAACGCTGGATAATGGAATCAACGGTGCCGGTGAGTGGATCGAACAGCGACAGCCGCTCCACCTCTTCGTCGAACAGCTCAACGCGCAGCGCCAGCTCGTCCGATTCCGCCGGGAAGATGTCAATCACCTCGCCGCGCACGCGAAAGGTGCCGCGCTGGAACGCCTGATCGTTGCGGGTATATTGCAGCTCCGTCAGGCGACGCAGAATGGCGCGCTGGTCGATGATCATCCCTTTGGTGAGATGCAGCATCATCTTCAGGTAGAGATCCGGGTCGCCCAGACCATAGATAGCGGAGACCGACGCCACCACGACTACATCGCGCCGCTCCAGCAGCGCTTTGGTGGCTGACAGACGCATCTGCTCAATGTGCTCGTTTACCGACGCGTCCTTCTCGATAAAGGTATCGGAGCTCGGCACATAGGCTTCCGGCTGGTAGTAGTCGTAGTACGAGACGAAATATTCCACGGCGTTTTCCGGGAAGAACTCTTTCATCTCGCCATAGAGCTGCGCCGCCAGCGTTTTGTTAGGCGCCAGCACCATCGTCGGGCGCTGCAAATCGGCGATGACGTTCGCCATGGTGAACGTTTTCCCCGAGCCCGTCACACCCAGCAGCGTCTGGTGCGCCAGCCCGTCCTCCAGCCCTTCCTTGATGCGGCGGATAGCCTCAGGCTGGTCGCCGGAAGGTTTGAAAGCGGAATTGAGTTTGAACGGTTTGCTCATGAAGAAACACCTGATGAAGATTTGCGCGGACAGAGCGTTAATTTTACTCGTCACAGCGATTTTTGCCAGCGATAAATACTGGATATAAAATCAGTGGCAGGTTAGCGGATTTTGTTCACAGCGCATTTTTACCATCTGGTATGAAGTAAATTTGCCCCTGCGCCGGATAAAACACTATACAAGGGCGGTTATCCCCAAAATTTTTTATCCTTTAACATTTGTCAAGCGACGCTGTGATACTTTTGTTGCAGCAGATGACACTTTTTCTTCAGTGCTTGATTTTAATTAACCTGTTAATTTTAAAGTGTTTTCCTGAAAAGACGGCTTTCGCGCCAGATCGGGTGCAAGCCGCATCGGCTCTCGCTTACGGCGCGTTTTCTAACTCTAATACACAAGGTTATCCACAGGAATAGTGGATAACTGCGTCCAGCCCTGAAAGCGCGCCGCGTCGCCGCCTGGCTCGATGTGCCCTCGTCTGGCTCAGAAAAAAATTTTCCCGGCCGGTTTTGAAGAATTTCCCTTGCTTTCCGCGCGGCGCTTTGCGCGATCCTTTTCACACATTTTTGCTTTACTTTTGCGCAACGTTGCACCAAAACCACGCCCTGACCAGCACTCAAAATGTGCACGCCGCCCGGCTTTTTCCAGGATAACCCACTGCGCCTGACGCAGGCTTTCAGGTTTAGTCTCAATTTCAGGCGCGATCGAAGGGTATTTCACTGGCTGGCAAGAGAATTGCAGTATCCCGTTTACCGGAACTACACCCTCTTCCCGTCATTGGCGGGAAGCGACAGCAGGACGCGCGGGCAGGCCGGGGAAGTCACTGTATATGCGGGCGTCAGAGCGCATATACCCATGCTGTATTCCGATACCCTGTCTGAAGGAGAAGCGCCATGTTAAGTCTGCACGCGGTTAACCACTTTTACGGCACGCAGCACACGCTGTGGGATGTCAGCCTCGATCTTCTGCCCGGCGAGTGCACCTGCGTTATCGGCGCGCCGGGCATGGGAAAAACCACGCTGCTGAACTGCGTGGCAGGCTATCTGCCGGTTAAGAGCGGCAGCATGCTCTGGCACGAGGCTGGCACCGCGCCGCAGGAGTTAATGCGCGTCGGCCCGGACGCCCGCGCGGCGCTCGGCATCCGCTACGTGCCCCAGGAGCGGCGCTATTTTTCACAGCTGACGGTGGAAGAAAATCTGCATATCGCGCTGCGCGCGCAGCCTGAAAATGCGGCCAGCCCGGAGCCGGTGTTTGATCTGTTCCCGACGCTCTGGACGAACCGCCACACGCAGGCCGCGGGGCTTGAGCCGGAGCTGGCGCTGCAGCTGTCGCTCGCCCAGGCGCTGGTCACGCGGCCTCGTCTGCTGATCCTCGATGAACCGACGCGCGGCCTCGGGCAGGCGTTCATTCCGAGGCTTGCGGATCTGCTCACACGGCTTAGCCGCGAATGGGGAATGAGCCTGTTAGTAGTGGAGCGCCATCTGTCGTTTATCCGCCGGGTGGCGGATCGCTTCTGCCTGCTGCACCGCGGGCGCGCCGTGGCCCGCGGTAGCGCGGCGCAGTTAACCGATGCGCGTCTTATGCACTGGATAGCGCCCTAGCGCGCCAGTTTGCTGAGATCGATCCACTGCGCGGCAGGCGTCACGTCAGGCTCGGCCCCCAGCCATGGAATTTCGCCGAGCATCGGGGCCGGTAACAGACGCTCAAGCGTGGCGAGATACTCCTGATGACGGCGGCCTGGCGGCTGCACGTCATTTGCCACCCAGCCCGCGAGACGCAGGCCCGCGGCCTGGACCGCCTGCGCGGTCAGCAGCGCGTGATTGATGCAGCCAAGCTTAACGCCGACCACTAAAATCACCGGCAGGCGCTCCTGCTGCACCCAGTCGGCGAACGTCGCGTCGTCAGAGAGCGGCGTAAACCAGCCGCCTGCGCCTTCCACCTGCACCCAGTCGGCGAGCGGCTCCAGCGCGCGCAGGCCAGCGGACATCACCGTGAAGTCAATCGGCAGCCCTTGCTCCTGGCTGACGATATGCGGCGAGGTGGGCTCTTCGAACGTCAGCGGATTCACCTGTTCGTAGCTCAGTGCCACGCTGCTGTGTCGCTGCAGCGCCAGCGCATCGCTGTTGCGAAGCCCTTGCGGCGTGATATCGCTGCCGGAGGCGACCGGCTTGTAGCCTGCCGTGCTAAAGCCTGCGGCTTTCGCGGCTTCAAGCAACGCGCAGCTTGCGATAGTTTTACCCACTTCAGTGTCAGTTCCGGTAATAAACCAGCGTTCAGTCACGTTCAATTACTCCAGAAATCAGTTGGTAAGTCAGCGGGAAATGCCCGTCCTGACGCGGCCAGGCGTCTTCGAGCCTGCGAAGCTCGCGGCGCGTGAGCGTGCGGCTGTCGCGCCCGGCGTGCAGATGCGTGGCACCGATGCCCTTGAGCGACTGCATGGCGCTGAGCGCATCGCCAAAGAGCAGCGTCACCGGATGCTGGCGCAACGTCATGCGCGCCGCCGGAGCCGCTGCATGAACCGCTTCGGCGCTGGCGAAACGGTTGGCGTGCGGGCGGTCATCCACCGCCGCCCACGCCTGATGCAGCTCATCAAGCGAGCCGTGCGCCAGCGTGCTGAACGCCACGCGTCCGCCAGGGCGCGCCACGCGCAGCATCCCGGCGAGCGCCTCTGACAGGCTCTGGCACCACTGCACCGCCAGATTGCTCCACACGAGATCAAAACTGCCGTCGGCAAACGGCAGCGCCTCGATATCGCCCTGCACGTAGCGGTGCGCCGCGCCGCGTTCGCGGGCGCGCGCCAGCATGGCCGGGCTTAAATCAAAGGCCGTTACGTCGCAGCCGCGCGCGCGCCAGTCGAGACTGCCCGCGCCGGTGCCGCAGCCCGCGTCCAGCACCGTGTTAATGCCCTGCGCGCCGCAGTGTTCGGCCAGCAACTGCGCGCTCTGGCGCTGAAGCGCCGCGAAATCGTCATAGGTTTGCGCCGCGCGACCAAACGCCGCCGCCACCGCGCGTTTATCAACGGCAACCGTCATATAACGCCTCCAGCAGCGCGTCGATGTCGTCATCCTGATGCGCGGCGCTGAGCGTCAGGCGCAGGCGCGCCGTACCCGCAGGCACGGTCGGCGGGCGAATGGCCGTCACCCAGCAGCCGCGTTCACGCAGTTTTTCCGCAAGCGTCAGCGCGGCACTGTTTTCACCGACAATCAGTGGCTGAATGGCGGTCTGTGAATCGGCAAGCGTCAGCGGCAGCGACGCCGCGCCCGCACGAAACCGCGCAGTGTTGCGTGCAAGCCGCGCGCGTAAGTCGTCGCCCTCGCGAATAACCGTTAAGGCCGCGTTCAGCGCACAGGCCTGGGCGGCGGGCATCGCGGTGCTGTAGATGAGGTGGCGTGCGGTTTGCAGCAGATAGTCGGCCATCGGCGCGCTGCACAAGAGCGCCGCGCCGCTGAGCCCGAAGGCTTTGCCAAACGTCACCAGCAGCAGATCGGGCCGGATGCCCGCCACATCGCAACTGCCCCGCCCTTCGCGCCCCTGTACGCCGACGCCGTGGGCGTCATCCACCATCAGCAGCGTCTGCCCGCCCTGCGCGATGCCCGCGATATCCGCCAGCGGCGCGCTGTCGCCATCCATGCTGAACACCCCTTCGGTAAAGACGAGCGTCAGCCCGTCGCAGGGTTTGCCCAGCAGGGCTGCGAGCGCGCCCGAATCGTTATGCGCGAAGCGGCGCAGCGTCGCCGGGCTGTGGCTTGCGGCTTCGAGCAGCGAGGCGTGGCTTAAGCGGTCGGCGAGAATGCGGTCAGACTGCTGCATCAGCGCGGCGACCACCGCCTGATTGGCGGCGAAGCCGGAGATAAACAGCAGCGCGCGGTCAAAGCCGAGCCACTGCGCCAGCGCGTTTTCCAGCGACTGATGCGCGTCGCTGTAGCCGCTGACGTGGCCGGACGCGCCGCTCCCTACGCCATACGTCTGTGCGCCCTGTTGCCAGGCCGCGATAAGCGCCGGGTGCTGGCTTAAGCCCAGATAGTCGTTGCCGGAAAAGTTACGGTAGCGCACGCCCTGATGCACCAGCGCGCCGCCGGGCGCTGGCGTGCAAACGACACGGCGGCGCAGGCTGTGGCTGGCTTCGCGCGCGCTCAGCGCGGCATCGATTCTCGCCTGCCAGGTCATACCGCCGCCGCGTTGTAGTATTGCTGGTTGTCCGCGTCGCGCAGCGCATGCTCCAGGCGTTCCTGCTGCTCGTTATCGCCCGCCAGCACCGCTGTCTGCTGCGGGTTGAGACCCAGCTTGCGGAACAGCTGCAAATCTTTGTCCTCTTCCGGGTTCGGCGTGGTCAGCAGTTTGCAGCCGTAGAAAATTGAGTTAGCCCCGGCCATAAAGCACATCGCCTGGGTCTGCTCGTTCATCTGCTCGCGGCCAGCGGAGAGGCGCACGTAGGACGTCGGCATCATGATGCGCGCCACTGCGATAGTGCGGATAAAATCAAACGCGTCGACATCCTCGTTATCGGCAAGCGGCGTGCCCTTGACCTTCACCAGCATGTTGATCGGCACGCTTTCCGGCGGCGTTGGCAGGTTAGCGAGTTGCAGCAGCAGCCCGGCGCGGTCGGTGACGGTTTCGCCAAGCCCCACAATGCCGCCGGAGCAGACTTTAATACCCGCCTCGCGCACTTTTTCCAGCGTATCGAGACGCTCCTGATAGGTGCGAGTGGTGATGATGTTGCCGTAAAACTCCGGCGAGGTATCGAGGTTGTGGTTGTAGTAATCAAGGCCCGCTTCGCCGAGGCGCTGCGCCTGATCGTCGCTCAGCGTGCCAAGCGTCATGCAGGTTTCGAGGCCCAGCGCTTTAACGCCCTGCACCATCTGCTCCAGATACGGCATATCGCGATCGTTCGGGTTTTTCCAGGCAGCACCCATGCAGAAACGCGTCGAACCCGCCGCTTTGGCCTTGCGCGCGGAATCGAGCACCTGCTCCACTTCCATCAGGCGCTCGGCCTCAAGGCCGGTTTTGTAGCGCGCGCTCTGCGGGCAGTATTTGCAGTCTTCCGGGCAGGCGCCGGTTTTGATCGACAACAACGTGCTGACCTGCACCTGGCGCGGATCGAAGTGCTGGCGATGCACCTGCTGCGCTTCAAACAGCAGATCCAGCAGCGGTTTTTCAAATAGTTCAGTGACTTGCGACAAAGTCCAGCGTGAAAGGTAAGCCATCGGGCGTCTCCAAAGGGTTTTATTTATCTGGGTTATGGATATACTTGTAAACCTAAATCTTTTTAAATTGGTTTACAAGTCATGATAACTCCTGCCGATCTCGCCTTCGATCGTGACCATATCTGGCACCCTTACACCTCCATGAGCGCGCCGCTGCCGGTCTACCCGGTGACGCATGCCGCCGGCTGCGAACTGCATCTGGCGAGCGGCGAACGGCTGGTGGATGGCATGTCGTCGTGGTGGGCGGCAATTCACGGCTATAACCATCCGCGCCTCAACGCGGCGATGAAAACCCAGATTGACGCGATGTCGCACGTCATGTTCGGCGGCATTACCCACCCCGCCGCGATAGCCCTGTGCCGCAAGCTGGTGGCAATGACCCCGGAGAAGCTCGAGTGCGTGTTTCTTGCCGACTCCGGCTCGGTGGCGGTGGAAGTGGCGATGAAGATGGCGTTGCAGTACTGGCACGCCCGCGGCGAGCCGCGTCAGCGCTTCCTGACCTTCCGCCACGGCTACCACGGCGACACCTTCGGCGCGATGTCGGTGTGCGATCCGGATAACTCAATGCACAGTCTCTGGAAGGGGTACCTGCCGGAAAACCTCTTCGCGCCCGCGCCGCAGAGCCGCTTTGACGGCGAGTGGGATGAGCGCGATCTCGCGCCGTTCGCCCGTCTTTTGGCCGCGCACCGCCAGGAGATAGCCGCCGTCATTCTTGAGCCGATTGTGCAGGGCGCGGGCGGCATGCGGATGTATCACCCGGAGTGGCTTAAGCGCATCCGCCGCATGTGCGATCGCGAAGGCATTTTGCTTATCGCCGATGAGATAGCGACCGGCTTTGGCCGCACCGGCAAGCTGTTCGCCTGCGAGCACGCGGGCGTGACGCCGGATATTCTCTGCCTCGGCAAGGCGCTGACCGGCGGCACGATGACGCTTTCCGCCACCCTCACCACGCGGCATGTCGCCGACACCATCAGCAACGGCGAGGCGGGCTGTTTTATGCACGGCCCGACGTTTATGGGCAATCCGCTTGCCTGCGCAGTGGCAGCCGAGAGCCTGGCGCTGCTGGAAACCGGCGAGTGGCGCGCGCAGGTGGCGACCATAGAGCGGCAGTTGCGTGACGAGCTGGCGCCGTGTCGTGAGCTGCCGCAGGTCGCCGATGTGCGCGTGCTCGGCGCTATCGGCGTGGTGGAAACCACCGCGCCGGTCGAGATGGCCGCGCTTCAGCGCTTTTTCGTGGAACAGGGCGTCTGGGTGCGCCCGTTTGGCCGCCTGATCTACCTGATGCCGCCCTATATCATCACGCCAGAACAGCTCACGCGGCTCACCCGCGCGGTGTGCGAGGCTGTGAAAAACCCGCCGTTTTTCAGACAGTGAGCGCCCGGCAAGCCGTGAGGGATGCACTACACTTTCAGGATTTGCGATAAACAACCAGGAGAGCGCGATGAAGATTCTGATGGTACTGACTTCCCACGACAAACTGGGTGATACCGGGAAAAAAACCGGCTTCTGGCTGGAAGAGTTTGCAGCGCCTTACTTTGTGTTTCGCGACGCGGGGATTGACGTGACGCTCGCCACGCCGCAGGGCGGCCAGCCGCCGCTCGATCCGAAAAGCGATGCGCCGGACGCGCAAACCGCCGACACCCGGCGCTTTCGTGAAGATCATGAGGCTCAGGCCACGCTTGCGAATACCGTGCGGCTCGATGAAATCAACGCCGACGAGTATGACGCGCTGTTTTATCCGGGCGGCCACGGCCCGCTGTGGGATCTCGCCGATCACCCGATTTCTATCGCGCTTATCGAACATTACTGGGGCAGCGGCAAGCCCGTCGCAGCGGTGTGCCACGCGCCGGGCGTGCTGCGTCATGTGAAAAAGCCCGACGGCAGCCCGCTGGTAGAAGGCAAACGCGTCACGGGCTTTACCAACAGCGAAGAAGAGGCGGTCGGGCTGACCGATGTCGTGCCGTTCCTCGTGGAAGATGCGCTCAAAGAGGCGGGCGGCCAGTTTGAGCGCACCGATGACTGGGGCGTGCATGTGGTTGTTGACGGCCATCTGGTGACCGGCCAGAACCCGGCGTCTTCCGCCGCCACCGCCGAAGCGCTGTTAAAATTGCTTCATCTGTAAGCGGGGAAACAGCATGAAGTTAATCAGTGTGAATTTTAACGACGGGGATAAGCTCCCCGCACGCCACGTGTTTAACGGCATGGGTTACGAGGGCGATAATATTTCGCCCCATCTCACCTGGGATGACGTGCCGCCCGGCACCAAAAGTTTTGTGGTGACCTGTTACGATCCGGATGCGCCCACCGGCTCCGGCTGGTGGCACTGGGTTGTGGCGAATTTGCCCGCCGATACCCGCGTGCTGCCGCAGGGCGCGGGGTCTGGTCAGGCTGACCTGCCGGACGGTGCCATCCAGACGCGCACCGATTTTGGCACTGCAGGCTACGGCGGCGCGGCCCCGCCAAAAGGGGAAACACACCGCTATATTTTCACCGTGCACGCGCTGGATGTAGAGCGCATTGACGTTGATGAAAACGCCAGCGGCGCGATGGTCGGGTTTAATGTGCACTTCCACCGGCTCGCCAGCGCCTCGCTGACGGCGCACTACATCTGAATCATTTTGAAGCCGGTTATCACAATCGGCTTCCCGTTTCGCTCAACTTAGTATAAAAAAGCAGGCTCTTGTGCGTTCCCCCATTTTAAACAGGCTTAGCAAGGAGCAACCCTTGAACACATTTTCGGTTTCCCGTCTGGCGCTGGCGTTCGCTTTTGGCGTGACACTGACTGCATGCAGCTCAACGCCACCGGACCAACGTCCTTCTGAACAACGCGCGCCGGGTACGTCGGCTCGCCCGGTGCTGTCTGCGGATGAAGCGAAAAATTTCGTCCCGGCCCGCTATTTCGCCAATATCGATCCGAATGCCGCGCCGTGGTCACCCTCCCCGATTCGACTGCCTGAAAAAGCGGACTTCGTGGTCGGCCAGGCGGGCGAGCAGGGCGTGACCCACACCAGCATTCAGGCCGCCGTTGACGCCGCGATTGCGCGTCACGCGACGGCACGTCAGTACATCGCTGTACTCCCCGGCACTTACGAAGGCACCGTTTATGTGCCTGCGGCACCGGGCAGCGTGACGATTTACGGCACCGGCGAAAAACCGCTGGATGTGAAAATCAGCGCCGCGCTGGACAGCGAAATGGATGCCAACACCTGGCGTCGTACCGTGAACCCGTCCGGCAAATATATGCCCGGCAAACCGGCCTGGTATATGTTCGATAACTGCCAGAACCGCCGCAACGGCAGTGTCGGCCTGATGTGCTCCGCGGTGTTCTGGTCGCAGAATAATGGCCTGCAACTGCAAAACCTGACCATTGAAAACAGCCTCGGCGACGCCGCGGGCGAAGGTCAGCACCAGGCTGTCGCGCTGCGCACCGACGGCGACCGCGTGCAGATCAACAAAGTGAATGTTCTGGGCCGCCAGAATCCGTTCCTGGTGACCAACAGCGATATCCGCAACCGCTTCACGCCGGATCGTCTCACCCGCACGCAGGTGACGAACAGCTACGTGGAAGGCGATGTGGATCTGGTCGCGGGCCGCGGCGCGGTGGTGTTTGATAACACCGAATTCCGCGTAGTGAACACCCGTACCCAGAAAGAAGGTTATGTGTTTGCGCCAGCGACCATGCCGAACTTCTATTACGGCTTCCTCGCCGTGAACAGCCGCTTTGTCGCGGCCGGTGAAGGCGTGGCGCAGCTTGGCCGCGCATGGGATATGGACGCGAGCGCCAACGGTTATACCCCAGGCCAGACGCCAAACGGTCAGGTTGTTATCCGCGACAGCGTGATTGACGCCGGCTTCAACACCGCGCAGCCGTGGGGCCCGGCGCTGGGCTCACAGCGTCCGTTCACCGGCAACACCGGCGCGCAGGACGACAAAGGCAATATCCAGCGCGATCTGAACGACGCGAACGCCAACCGTCTGTGGGAATACAACAACCGCGGGCTGGGCAGCAAAGTGGTTGCCGAACCGAAAACGTAATCGCACGGCATCTGTCAGGCATCAGAAAAAAGGGGGAGCAATCCCCCTTTTTCTTTGCCCGTTTGTTGACGTAAGGCAATCGCCTGACGGTTACGGCCCGTATGATAAGGGCGTTGAGAACAACAGACGTGCAGGGTGGCTCACCACCGCCCATAAAAAACCTCGCCGCGGCGAGGTTTTTTATTTTTACGCATCGAAGGCGTTAATCACGACCCACATCGGCCCCTGGCCTACCGCGTAACGGCCTTTCTCCGCGAGCAGCCCCTGTTCGCCTTCAATGCCGTAAACCGCAATGTGATGCGATTTCTGGCCGGCGGCAATCAGATACTGCCCGCTGTTGTCGATGTTAAAACCGCGCGGCTGGGTTTCGGTTGGCTGGTGCCCCTGCACCGCCAGGACGCTGCCATCTTCAGAAACGGTGAAGACCGTAATGACGCTGGCGGTGCGATCGCAGGCGTAGAGATGACGGCCATCCGGCGTAATGTGAATATCCGCCGCCCAGCGGGTGTCGGAGAAATCGGCCGGCATCATATCCAGCGTCTGTACGCATTCGATATTGCCGTGCGGATCGCTCAGCGCCCACACATCCACCGAGCTGTTCAGCTCATTCACACAGTAGGCAAACGGTTTGCTCGGGTGGAAGACCATATGGCGCGGCCCGGCACCCGCGACGGTGGTGACTTCCGCTGGCGTTTGCGACTCAAGGTGGCCATCGTCGGTCAACGTGAACAGGCAGATGCGATCCTGCTTCAGCGCAGGCACCCACAGCGTGCGGTTATCCGGAGAGATATTCGCCGAGTGGCAGCCTTCCAGCCCTTCTACCACCGTGACAGTCTCGCCCGGCAGGCCATCGTTCAGGCGCACCACGCTTACACTGCCCGCGTTATAGGAGCCGCTGAACAGAAAACGGCCGGTATGATCGGTCGAAATATGCGTCGGGCTGCCCGGCAGCGGCGCTTCGCCCGCCTCGCTGAGCGTGCCGTCATGGGCGGCGATGCGATACGCGATAACGCGAAACTCCGGGCGCACGCCAACGTACAGGAAACGCTTGTCAGGGCTGATGACCATCGGCTGAACCTGCCCTGGCGCATCCACCACCTGCAATAGCGTCAGCGTGCCCTGCGGCTCCAGACGCCAGACGTGGATCTGCTGGCTCTCCGGGCTTGCGGTATAAACGGTTTGTTTCATGAATACTCCTTGCTTCACTGAGCCTGAAAGACTGTTTCAAGGGTAGCGCGTTTTATCTTCCTGTGCCGACGCAGGCCTTGCGGGTTTCGCGCGATGTCTGTCGCGGTGTACCATCAACCGAATATTCTGACTGACGACTCTGGAAACCTGCATGACTTTTCGCGTAATCGCTCTCGACTTAGACGGCACATTGTTAACCGCTCAAAAAACCATCCTCCCGGAATCCCTCGATGCGCTGGCGCGCGCGAAAGCCGCCGGGCTGAAACCGGTGATCGTCACCGGGCGCCACCATAATGCCATCCACCCTTTTTATCAGGCACTGGCGCTCGATACACCTGCCATTTGTTGTAATGGCACTTATTTGTATGATTATCAAGCGGAAAAGGTCATTACGGCCGATCCAATGAGCCCGCAACAGGCTGAAAGGCTGCTGGAATTACTGAGCGACGCGGGGATTCCGGCGCTGATGTATATGGATGACGCGATGCTGTATGAACACGCCTGCGGCCATATCGAGCGCACTCAGAACTGGGCGCTGCGCCTGCCCGAAGCGCAGCGCCCGGTGTTCCGTCAGGTTGATTCGCTGCGCGAAGCGGCCCGCTCGGTGGAAAATATCTGGAAATTCGCGCTCACCGGAGAAGACATTCCGCGCCTGCAAAACCTCGCGCTGACCATTGAGCGCGAGCTGGGCCTCGCCTGCGAGTGGTCATGGCACGATCAGGTGGATGTGGCCGCCCCCGGCAACAGCAAAGGCAAACGCCTGGCGCAGTGGGTGGAATCGCAGGGATTATCGATGGATCAGGTGGTGGCGTTCGGGGATAACCATAACGACATTTCCATGCTGGAGCGCGCGGGGCTTGGCATCGCCATGGGCAACGCCGACGACATCGTGAAATCGCACGCCGACAAAGTCATTGGCCCCAATAGCGAGGCCAGCATTGCCGACGCGCTGCGTCAGTGGGTGCTTTAAGTCGTTATCGACACGCTTTTTATCTGGGCGTAGAGCCACAGGCCAGGCTTGATGGCCAGCTCATCGCGCGCCCACGGGCTGATGCGCGCCCAGAGGGTGCGCGAGCCCACCTCCAGTTGCACTTCCACCTGCCCGTTGTCGTCGTAACACTGCGCGACGCGGGCGCGCAGAATGTTGCGGATGCTGCTTTGCAGCGGCGGCTGTAGCACCAGCGACACGTCAGACGCCTGAATGCGAATGCGCAGCGCCGTCTGGAGCGGTTTTTCGATACGGTTAACCCACAGGTGCTGATCGCCCAGCGCCAGCGCCGTCATCGCGTAGTGCGGATGATGCTCAAGCACCGTGACTTTCAGCACGCTGCTCTGCTGCTCGGGCGGCAGCCAGGGGTGCATCACGCTGCTGCCCCAGATATCCTCCAGGCTGCCGAACGCTTTCACCTCGCCCTGCTCCAGCACCAGCACTTTATCGGCCAGATGCAGGATCTCCTCCAGCGAATGGCTGACGTAGAGCATCGGGATATTGATTTCGCGCGCCAGCCGTTGCAGGTACGGCAACAGTTCGCGCTTGCGCGGCACGTCGAGCGAGGCGAGCGGTTCGTCAAGCAGCAGCAATTCCGGCGCCGTCAGCAGCGCGCGGCCAATCGCCACGCGCTGTTTTTCACCGCCCGAAAGCGTCCCCGGCAAGCGATCGAGCAGTGGCTCAATGCCAAGCAGCGTCACCAGTTTGTCAAACTGCGACGCCATCTCTTTCGCCATGCCATATTTCAGGTTGCCGCGCACTTTATAGTGCGGAAAGAGGCGCGCATCCTGAAAGACATAGCCGACGCGGCGTTTCTCGGGCGGCAGAAAAGTGTCGGTTTCGGTGTCGCTCAGCACGCGATCGTTTAACACAATGCGTCCGTGCTGCGGGCGGGTCAGTCCGCTTATCGCGTTAATCAGCGAGGTTTTGCCCGCGCCCGACACGCCAAACACGGCGGTAATGCCGCTCCCCGGCAGAGTTTCGTTAACCGTCAGGCGATGCTTGCCGAGCACTTGGGTGAAATTGAGTTCCAGCATCAGGACGCCCCCAGACGGCGGCGGCTCTGGCGCGCCAGCCATTCAGAAAACATCAGCGAACAGAGTGCCAGCACAATGGCGATAACGCACAGGCGCGCAGCGGCGCCCTCGCCGCCCGGCGTCTGGATAAGCGTATACATCGCCGACGGCAGCGTGCGGGTTTCGCCCGGAATATTGGAAACAAAGGTAATGGTAGCGCCGAATTCGCCGAGCGAACGCGCAAAGGCCAGCACGGTGCCGACGATAATGCCCGGCAGCGTCAGCGGCAGCGTGATAGTGAAAAAAACACGCCAGCGGCTGGCACCCAGCGTGCGTGCCGCCGCCTCGAGACGAATATCCACCGCCTCCAGCGCCAGGCGAATGGCGCGCACCATCAACGGAAACGCCATTACCGCCGAGGCGAGCACAGCTCCGCGCCAGGTAAACGCGAGCGTGATGCCAAAGAGATCGTAGAGCCATTCGCCTATCAGACCGCGGCGGCCAAACACCACCAGCAGCAGATAACCGACCACCACGGGCGGCAGCACCAGCGGCAGATGAACCACGCCGTCCAGCAGCGTTTTGCCCGGGAAGGTGCAGCGCACCAGCACCCAGGCGAGAAGAACCCCGAAGGGCAAACTGATAAGTACCGCAAGCGTAGAGACTTTCAGGCTAAGCAGTACCGCCTGCCATTCGGGTTCCGTCAACATCATTGGCTGGTTGTAAATCCGTATCGTTTAAACACTGCGGCAGCTTCCGGGCCCTGCAGATAGCGGTAAAACGCGCTGACCGTCGGGTTGTTATGCCCGTCGATGATCGCCAGCGGATATTCCACTTTCTGATGGGAATCCTCCGGGAAGGTGCCAACCACTTTCACACCGTGGCTCGCCACGGCGTCAGAACCATACACGATGCCCAGCGGCGCTTCGTCGCGCTCCACCAGCGCCAGCGCGCCGCGCACATCTTCCGCAGGCGCAAGCTGTGCGGAGAGCGTCTCCCACGCGCCGAGTTTTTGCAATGCCTCTTTGGCGTAAATTCCGGCAGGCACGTGCGCCGGATCGCCCACCGCCAGACGGCCGCCTTTCAGCAGGCTTTTCCAGTCGGTGCTGCGGTTAATCACGATATCGCCCTGCGTGCTTTTCGCCGCTGCCACCACCACAAGACTATTGCCGAGCAGCGTTTTACGGCTCGGCGCGTCAATCGCTTTTTTATCGGCGGCGTAATCCATCCACTTCTGATCGGCGGAGATAAAAATATCCGCCGGCGCCCCCGCTTCAATCTGGCGTGCGAGCGTGGAAGAGGACGCGAACGACGAGACCACTTTCACCTGATGCCCTTTGGCATAGTCTTTAGCGATATCCTGCAGCGCGTTGGTCAGCGACGCGGCGGCGAACACGGTGACCGTGTTGTCCTGCGCCAGAGAAGCGCCCACCGCGCCCGCGCTTAAGGTGACGCCGAGCGCCAGTTTTAACCATAATTGTGCCATGAGACATTCCTTACCGTTTCGTTATATATAAGACAATATAACGCTGTGGGCAGGGTTTTCCCAGCAATTATCTATCGGCAAAAAAAACGGCGGCTTGAGGGTAGAGAAAGGAAAACGCCCGGCAAAGCCGGGCGCGGGGGGAATCAGCGGTGCTGTTTAGACTGGTCTTTGTGACCGATGCCGGAGAAGATATTGAACACTTCACCGAGGCCCCAGATTAACCCCAGGATCACGGCCATCACCACCGGCACCATAATCACGGCAAATGCCAGACTTTTCAACAACTCGAACATGGTTGCCTCCTGAAAACAGTAAACCGTCATTCTAGCGGGATCCGCGCGAAACATCCTGCCCTTTTGTGCCATTTGCGCCGACCCGCCGCTTTCCTTCACAATAGCCTTTTGCCCGGCTGGAGGCCACCATGCAGGCCGATATTCTCCTTACGCTTAAACTGCACGACAAAATTTTTGCCGACCCACGGCGTATCAACCTGCTGAAACAGGTGGCGCTGACGGGCTCTATCAGCCAGGGCGCGAAGCTCGCGGGCATCAGCTATAAAAGCGCGTGGGACGCCATCAATGAGATGAATCAGCTTGGTGATAAACTGCTGGTGGAACGCGCCACCGGCGGTAAAGGTGGCGGCGGTGCGCAGGTGACGCCTTACGGTGAGCGGCTTATCGCGCTCTACGATCTGCTGGGGCAGATCCAGCAAAAGGCGTTTGACGCGCTTTCTGACGACGCGCTGCCGCTGGACAGCCTGCTGGCCGCCATCGCCCGCTTCTCGCTGCAAACCAGCGCCCGTAACCAGTGGTTCGGCGAAGTCGTCAGCCGCGACGCCTGCCCGGTTCAGGAAACTATTGAGATTGCACTCGCCGGGAGCGGCACGCGAATCAACGCCGCGGTCACCACGCAGAGCGCCGAGCGGCTGGCGCTTTCGCCGGGTAAAGAGGTGCTGGCGCTCGTCAAAGCGCCGTGGGTGCATCTCGCCCGCGATCCGCAGGAGGCCGCTCACGCCGATAACCAGCTCGCCGGCACCATCAGCCATATCGCCCGTACCCCGCAGCACTGCGAAATTCTCCTGACGCTTAATGACGGCCAGACGCTCTGCGCCACGCTGACGCCGGAAGCCGCGCAGGCGTTAGACCCGCAGGAAGGCCTGGCGGTGACGGCCTGGTTTAACGCCGACAGCGTGATCCTCGCCACCCTCTGTTAACGCGCGTCGTTGACATTGCGCCGTGAAAAACGTATCCCTGTGGTTTTACGCTGCAAAAAATGGGATACGGGATGACAACGTTGCAAATTATGCAAGGCACGTTTCGCATTAGCGATACGCGCGCGCTTCATATTGAGGATCTGACTGTCCACGCAGGCGAAAGCTGGGCGTTTGTCGGCGCTAACGGCAGCGGCAAATCGTCCCTCGCGCGGGCGCTGGCGGGCGAGCTCACCACAGAGAAAGGCGAGCGCGTTTGTCACTTCTCCCGCATCGCCCTGCTCTCGTTTGAACAGCTGCAAAAGCTGGTCAGCGCCGAGTGGCAGCGCAATAACACCGATATGCTGAGCCCCGACGAAGACGACACCGGGCGCACCACCGCGCAGATTATTCAGGATGAAATCCATGATCCGGCGCGATGTGCAGCACTCGCGGCGCGCTTCGGCATCGATGCGCTGCTGGCGCGGCGCTTTAAATATCTCTCCACCGGCGAAACCCGCAAAACGCTGCTCTGTCAGGCGCTGATGTCGCAGCCCGATTTATTGATCCTCGATGAGCCGTTTGACGGCCTCGACGTCGCCTCACGCGAACAGCTCGCGCAGCTGCTTGGCGAGCTGAGCGCGCAAGGCCTGACGCTGGTGCTGATCCTGAACCGCTTTGATGAAATTCCCGATTTTGTGCAGCACGCAGGCGTAGTGGCGGACTGCACGCTGGTGGAGACGGGCGATAAAGCCACACTGCTGAACCAGGCGCTGGTGGCGCAGTTGGCCCACAGCGAGCGATTATCCGGCGTGAAACTGCCGGAGGCGGACGCCCCCGCGGCGCGCCACACGCTCAATGCCAGCGAGCCGCGCATTGTGCTGCGAAACGGCGTGGTTTCGTACAACGATCGCCCTGTCCTTAACAACCTGAGCTGGACGGTCAACCCCGGCGAACACTGGCAGATTGTCGGCCCCAACGGCGCGGGGAAATCGACGCTCTTAAGTCTGGTGACAGGCGATCATCCGCAGGGCTACAGCAATGACCTTACGCTCTTTGGCCGTCGTCGCGGCAGCGGCGAAACCATCTGGGATATCAAAAAGCATATCGGTTATGTGAGCAGCAGTTTGCATCTTGATTACCGCGTCAGTGCCTCGGTGCGCAGCGTGATCCTTTCCGGTTATTTCGACTCCATCGGGATTTATCAGGCCGTCTCGGACCGCCAGCAGCAGCTGACGCGCGAGTGGCTCGATATTCTCGGCATGGACGACGCCACCGCCGACGCGCCGTTTCACAGCCTCTCCTGGGGTCAGCAGCGGCTGGCGCTGATTGTACGCGCGCTGGTGAAACACCCGACGCTGCTTATCCTTGATGAACCGTTGCAGGGGCTCGACCCGCTGAACCGCCAGCTGGTGCGCCGTTTTGTGGATGTGTTGATTAGCGAAGGCGAAACGCAGTTGCTGTTTGTCTCGCACCACGCCGAAGACGCGCCGCAGTGCATGACCCACCGTTTAACCTTCATTCCTGACGGCGACAGCTATCGTTATCAGTTCGATACGCTGCGTTAACACAGCGCATTCAGACGGGCCGGACGTTTTCCGGCCCATACTCCCCGCTTTCACTTTCAGATTAGCTGCAAATGCGCGCTTCGCGTTTTGTTTTACAATGGCTTAGCGTTGTCAGCTAACGGAGTGAAAAGCAGTGTAAACGATTCCACTAATTTATCCCATGTCACACTTTTTAGCGCTCTGTTATGCTATGGTTAATACATACCATAAGCGTAATGGAGCCAAATATGCGAGTTCTGGTAACGGGTGGTAGCGGTTACATCGGAAGTCATACCTGTGTGCAACTGCTGCAAAACAATCATGATGTGGTCATCCTTGATAACCTCTGCAACAGTAAGCGCAGCGTTCTGCCGGTGATTGAGCGTCTGGGCGGTAAAGCCGCGACGTTTATCGATGGCGATATCCGCGATGAAGCGCTGCTGCGCGAGATTTTCCACGACTACGCCATCGACACGGTGATCCATTTCGCCGGTCTGAAGGCGGTCGGCGAATCCGTCGCGAAACCGCTTGAGTATTACGACAACAACGTCAACGGTACGCTGCGCCTGATCTCTGCGATGCGCGCCGCGGGCGTTACCAATTTTATTTTCAGCTCCTCCGCGACCGTTTACGGCGACCAGCCGAAAATCCCTTATGTCGAAAGTTTCCCGACCGGCACGCCGCAAAGCCCGTATGGCAAAAGCAAGCTGATGGTCGAGCAGATCCTGACCGACCTGCAAAAAGCCTGCCCGGAGTGGAGCATCGCGCTGCTGCGTTATTTCAACCCGGTCGGCGCGCATCCGTCGGGCGATATGGGCGAAGATCCGCAAGGCATCCCGAATAACCTGATGCCGTATATCGCGCAGGTGGCGGTGGGTCGTCGCGAATCGCTGGCGGTTTTCGGTAATGATTACCCGACCAAAGACGGCACCGGCGTGCGCGACTATATCCACGTGATGGATCTTGCCGACGGCCACGTGGCCGCAATGCAACAACTGGCCGACAAGCCGGGCGTGCATATCTACAACCTCGGCGCGGGCGTCGGCAGCAGCGTGCTGGATGTCGTGAACGCGTTCAGCAAAGCCTGCGGCAAGCCTATCAATTATCACTTCGCGCCGCGCCGCGACGGCGACCTGCCCGCGTACTGGGCGGACGCCACCAAAGCAGACCAGGATCTGAACTGGCGCGTGACGCGTTCATTACAGGAAATGGCGGACGACACCTGGCGCTGGCAGTCACGTCATCCCCAAGGTTATCCCGATTAAAGGAAGTCAGATGGAACAGTTTAACCCCGTGGATCATCCGCACCGTCGTTATAACCCGCTGACCGGACAATGGATTCTGGTTTCGCCGCATCGCGCCAAGCGCCCCTGGCAGGGGGCGCAGGAAACGCCTGCGAAACAGACGCTGCCGCAGCACGATCCCGATTGTTTTCTCTGCCCCGGCAACACCCGTGTTACCGGGGATAAAAACCCGCAGTACACCGGCACCTATGTGTTTACCAACGATTTCGCCGCGCTGATGACCGATACGCCGGACGCGCCGCAAAGCGCCGATCCGCTGATGCGTCTTGAGAGCGCCCGCGGCACCAGCCGCGTGATCTGCTTCTCGCCGGATCACAGCAAAACGCTGCCGGAGCTGACGCTGCCCGCGCTCGAAGAGGTGGTGAACACCTGGCAGACGCAGACCGCCGAACTTGGCAAAACCTACCCGTGGGTACAGGTGTTTGAAAACAAAGGCGCGGCGATGGGCTGCTCCAACCCGCATCCGCACGGTCAGATCTGGGCTAACAGCTTTTTGCCGAATGAAGCCGAGCGTGAAGACCGGCTGCAGCGCGAGTATTTCGAACAGCAAGGCTCGCCGATGCTGGTGGATTACGCACAGCGTGAACTGGCAGACGGCAGCCGCACGGTAGTTGAAACCGAACACTGGCTGGCGGTAGTGCCATACTGGGCGGCCTGGCCGTTTGAAACGCTGCTGCTGCCGAAGACGCACATTCTGCGCATGACCGACCTGACTGACGCGCAGCGCAGTTGCCTTGCGGTGGCGCTGAAAAAACTCACCAGCCGCTACGACAACCTGTTCCAGACCTCATTCCCCTACTCGATGGGCTGGCACGGCGCGCCGTTCAATGGTGAAGAGAACACGCACTGGCAGCTTCACGCCCACTTCTACCCGCCGCTGCTGCGCAGCGCCACGGTACGTAAATTTATGGTGGGGTATGAAATGCTGGCGGAAACCCAGCGCGATTTAACCGCCGAACAGGCGGCAGAGCGTCTGCGCGCCGTCAGCGACGTCCATTTTCGCGAATCCGGAGAATAACAATGAGCCTGAAAGAAAAGACACACGCCCTGTTTGCCGAAAAATTCGGCTACCCTGCGACCACCCACATTCAGGCACCGGGCCGCGTTAATCTTATTGGCGAGCACACCGACTATAACGACGGTTTCGTGCTGCCGTGCGCTATCGATTACCAGACGGTGATCAGCTGCGCAAAGCGTGACGACCGCCGCGTGCGCGTCGTTGCCGCCGATTACGATAACGAAACCGATGAGTTTTCTCTCGATGAGCCGATCCTGACGCACGACAGCCAGCAGTGGTCGAACTATGTGCGCGGCGTGGTGAAGCATCTGCAACAGCGCGATCCTGGCTTCGGCGGTGCCGATCTGGTGATCAGCGGCAATGTGCCGCAGGGCGCGGGCTTAAGCTCTTCGGCATCGCTGGAAGTGGCGGTCGGCACCGTGTTCCGCCACCTCTATCACCTTTCGCTCGACGGCGCGCAGATCGCTCTGAACGGTCAGGAAGCAGAAAACCAGTTCGTCGGCTGCAACTGCGGGATCATGGATCAGCTTATCTCCGCGCTCGGTAAAAAAGACCATGCGTTGCTTATCGACTGCCGCAGCCTCGGCACCAAAGCGGTGCCGATGCCGCAGGGTGTGGCGGTCGTTATTATCAACAGTAATTTCAAACGTACGCTGGTCGGCAGCGAGTACAACACCCGCCGCGAACAGTGCGAAACCGGCGCGCGTTTCTTCACGCAAAAAGCGCTGCGCGACGTGAGCCTGGATCAGTTTAACGCCGTGGCGCATGAGCTTGACCCGATCGTCGCTAAACGTGTGCGCCATGTGCTGACTGAAAACGCCCGCACCGTCGAAGCGGCTGATGCGCTGGCGAAAGGCGATCTGACCCGCATGGGCGAGCTGATGGCGGAATCTCACGCCTCCATGCGCGACGACTTTGAAATTACCGTTCCGCAGATCGATACTCTGGTGGAAATTGTGAAATCGGTTATCGGTGACAAAGGCGGCGTGCGCATGACGGGCGGCGGCTTCGGCGGCTGCGTCGTGGCGCTGGTGCCGGAAGCCCTCGTGCCGGAAGTGCAGGCTGCCGTGAAAGCGCAATATGAGGCGCGCACCGGTATTAAAGAAACGTTTTACGTGTGCAAACCTTCAGAAGGAGCAGGTCTGTGCTAAAAGAGACGCCACAACTGGCCCCGGATGGCCAGCCGTATCGTATCTCCACCCTGCGCAACGCCGCAGGGATGGTGGTCACCGTGATGGACTGGGGCGCGACGCTGCTGTCGGCCCGCGTCCCGATGAAAGACGCCAGCGTGCGCGAAACGCTGCTGGGCTGTCCGAGCCCGGAAATCTGGCTGGAGCAGACCGCGTTTCTCGGCGCGTCGGTAGGCCGTTACGCCAACCGCATCGCGCAGTCACGCTTTACGCTCGATGGCGAGACGTATTCTCTTACGCCAAGCCAGGGCGAAAACCAGCTGCACGGCGGCCCGGAAGGGTTCGATAAACGCCGCTGGCGCATTGTGCGCCAGAACGGGCAGGAAGTGCTTTATACGCTGGATTCGCAGGATGGCGATCAGGGTTATCCTGGCGAGCTGCGCGCCACCGCGCATTTCCGCCTGACCGACGATAACCGCATCAGCATTGAATACCGCGCCCGCGTGGATAAACCGTGCCCGGTCAACCTCACGAACCATGCCTATTTCAACCTGGACGGCGAGCAGAACGACGTGCGCGATCATCGCCTGCAACTCTTCGCCGAACGCTATCTGCCGGTTGATGAGCAGGGCATTCCGCGTGAGGGGCTGGCGGACGTGGCGGGAACCGGTTTTGATTTCCGCGAGCCGAAAAAAATCGCGCAGGATTTCCTGAAAGACGAAGGCCAGCAGCGCGTGAAAGGCTATGACCACGCCTGGCTGCTGGACGCGAAAGGCGATGTGAATCAGCCGGCGGCGCATGTCTGGTCGAGCGATGAAAAGCTCAAAATGACGGTCTATACCACCGCCCCTGCGTTGCAGTTCTACTCTGGCAACTATCTGGAAGGCACGCCTGCGCGCGAACAGGGTACGTACAGCGCCTGGCAAGGGCTGGCGCTGGAGAGCGAATTTCTGCCGGACAGCCCTAATCACCCGGAATGGCCGCAGCCGGACTGCATTCTGCGCCCGGACCAGGAATACCAGAGCATCACGCAGTACCACTTTATTCCTCAGTAACGCAAAGCCCTCTTCAAAGAGGGCTTTTTTTCGCCATTTTGCTGTTATTACCGCCAGTTACTGACAAAAAAATCACGGCCGATTCACATGCGCCTTACACTGCACCGCTATTTTCGCTATGTTAAAGGTTTACGTTGCCGCTAACTTCAACACGGCAATATAATGATAACTGTTATCATTCAATCAGGCTTATGAAGGAGTAATACTATGGCTGTTACTAAGCTGGTTCTGGTTCGTCACGGCGAAAGCCAGTGGAACAACGAAAACCGCTTTACCGGTTGGTACGACGTTGACCTGTCTGAGAAAGGCGTCAGCGAAGCGAAAGCCGCAGGCAAGCTGCTGAAAGACGAAGGCTACAGCTTTGACTTTGCTTATACCTCCGTGCTGAAACGTGCCATCCACACGCTGTGGAACATCCTGGACGGGCTGGATCAGGCCTGGCTGCCGGTTGAAAAATCCTGGAAACTGAACGAGCGTCACTACGGCGCGCTGCAGGGTCTGAACAAAGCTGAAACCGCTGAAAAATACGGTGACGAGCAGGTGAAACAGTGGCGTCGCGGCTTCGCGGTGACTCCGCCGGCGCTGACCAAAGATGACGAGCGCTATCCGGGCCACGATCCGCGTTATGCGAAACTGAGCGAGCAGGAACTGCCGCTGACTGAGAGCCTGGCGCTGACCATCGATCGCGTTATCCCTTACTGGAATGAAACCATTCTGCCGCGCCTGAAAAGCGGTGAGCGCGTAATTATCGCCGCTCACGGTAACTCCCTGCGCGCGCTGGTGAAATACCTGGATAACATGAGCGAAGAAGAGATCCTTGAGCTGAATATCCCGACCGGCGTGCCGCTGGTGTATGAGTTCGACGAAAACTTCAAACCGATTAAGCACTACTATCTGGGTAACGCTGACGAGATCGCAGCGAAAGCGGCGGCTGTCGCAAACCAGGGTAAAGCGAAGTAATTCGCAACCGTAAGATGTGCAAAAGGCGTGGTGAAGACCACGCCTTTTTTATTGGGGCGTGATAGCGGGTTAGCATGGCGAGTGCGTGAGACAGATATGGCGGGTGCGCTGCGCTTACCCGCCCTACGGCATAAGGCGTTTCGCGTGGCATGACGGGTGCGCTTTGCTTACCCGTCCTACGGCATAAGGCGTTTCACGTGGCATGGCGGGTGCGCTTTGCTTACCCGCCCTACTACGGTGCGAGAAGTCTGTAGTGTGGGTAAGCGTTAGCGCACCCACCAACACGAATTTATCTGCGACGCGCTTTCACGGCCTCGGCAAGCTGATGCAGGATGGCGTCGGTATCTTCCCAGCCGATGCAGGCGTCGGTCACGCTCTTGCCATACACCAGCGGCTCACCGCTCTCAAGGCTCTGATTGCCTTCCACCAGATGGCTTTCAATCATCACGCCCATGATGGCGCTTTCGCCACCTGCGATTTGCGCGCAGACATCCGCGCCGACCTCCATCTGCTTTTTAAACTGCTTGCTGGAGTTAGCATGGCTGAAATCGATCATCACCTGCGGCTTCAGGCCCGCTTTCTCAAGACCGGTTTTCACCTCAGCGACGTGCGCCGCGCTGTAGTTCGGCGTTTTACCGCCGCGCAGGATGATATGGCAATCGCTGTTCCCACTGGTGTTAACGATTGCCGAGTGGCCCCACTTGGTGACCGACAGGAAACAGTGCGGCGCGCTGGCGGCGTTGATAGCGTCAATCGCCACTTTAATGGTGCCGTCGGTGCCGTTTTTAAAACCAACCGGACAGGAAAGCCCGGACGCCAGCTCGCGATGCACCTGGGATTCGGTGGTACGCGCGCCGATAGCGCCCCAGCTCATTAAATCCGCCAGATACTGCGGCGTAATCATATCCAGGAACTCGCCCGCCGCCGGCAGGCCGGTGTCATTGATATCCAGCAGTAATTTACGCGCAATCTTCAGCCCATCGTTAATCTGAAAACTGTTATCCATGTGCGGATCGTTGATAAGCCCCTTCCAGCCTACCGTGGTGCGCGGCTTCTCAAAATAGACGCGCATAACGATTTCCAGCTCATTCTTTAACGCCTTACGCAGCGGCAGCAGACGCGAGGCATACTCCTTCGCCGCCATCGGGTCGTGAATAGAACAGGGGCCAATCACCACCAGCAGACGATCGTCGTCGCCATGCAAAATCTGATGAATCGCCTGGCGCGCCGCAGAAACCGTCTCGGCAGCCTTTTCAGTAGCGGGAAATTTTTCCAGGAGTGCGACAGGTGGGAGTAACTCATTGATGCCATTAATACGTAAATCGTCGTTCTGATAAGTCATGATGGTTCCAGGAGGCCCTGCAGTTTTGTGGGAAAGCAATCCCCTCAATCTATCTTGTCGCGCCAGTAGTGTAAACACGCATTTACACTTCGCACGGAAAATTCCTGGAAGTTAACTTAAAAACGCCAGAAAGTAGCGTAAAGAGAGATCGAGTCTACACTTTTTAATTGTTAGCACTCTGTTTTATACATTTTACCGAATCACCTGCTGCCTTTGGGCGATGGTGTGGTTTATTCGACCGCAACACACGCGCTGATCAACTTTTTCACAGTGCACTGTTGGAAGAAGTTATCCAGCAATAACGACCAGAACAGGAGCATGACTATGAAACTGAATAAACTGACTTCACTCTTTCTGACCGCCACTCTGACTCTGGCCAGCGGCGCGGCGCTTGCCGCCGATTCCGGCTCATCGACTGGCGGTAGCGACACCGGCTCAGCAAACGCCGCCGCTAACGCAGGCCAGGTAGCGCCGGACGCTAAACAGAATGTCGCTCCGAACGGCGTGGATAACAACAATATCAACACTTCCGGCACTAACTCCGCAAACAGCGGCGTGAATACCGGCACCGGTACCGCGACCGGCACCTCTTCCGGCACCGCGCATAGCACCAGCGGTGAAGCGGGCGCGACCGGCAGCAGCACCTCCGGTACTACCGGCAGCGTACAGTGTACTGGCGATGCCTGCCCGAGCACGTCTGGCAGCACCTCCCAGTAATCGCATTTAAAGCCTGAATACAAAAGGAGAGCTTCGGCTCTCCTTTATTTTTGCTATTGTGGTAGCGCGCGATGGCCGCGCAATTAACTGAAATTGATAATCACAAAAATGTTGAGCGACACACGCTATGGCCCATTCCCATACCCATTCTCATTCACACGAGCCCCACGAGCATTCCCATAACAACTCCAACAGTAAACGCCTGCTGATTGCGTTTCTCATCACTGCCATTTTTATGGTGCTGGAGATTGCAGGCGGCCTGCTTTCCGGCTCGCTGGCGCTGCTCGCCGACGCGGGCCATATGTTTACCGACGCCGCTGCGCTGCTGGTAGCGCTCATGGCGGTGCGATTCGCCCGCCGCAGCCCGAATGCGCGTCACACCTTTGGATTGCTGCGTTTAACCACCCTTGCCGCGTTTGTGAACGCACTGGCGCTGCTGGTGATTACGGTGATTATCGTCTGGGAGGCTATCGCGCGTTTTATTACGCCGGAGCCTGTCGCGGGCGCGCCGATGCTCGGTATCGCCATTGCGGGGCTGGTAGCGAACCTGCTCTCATTCTGGATTTTGCATCGCGGCAGCGATGAGAAAAACATGAACGTGCGCGCGGCAGCGTTGCATGTGCTGGGCGATCTGCTGGGCTCCGTCGGCGCGATTGTGGCGGCGGTGGTTATTCTCTGGACAGGCTGGACGCCAATCGACCCGATTCTTTCCATTCTGGTGTCGTGCCTGGTGCTGCGCAGCGCCTGGCGGCTGCTTCAGGAGAGCATGAATGAATTGCTGGAAGGCGCGCCCCGCGCGGTGGATGTCGATCAACTGCGTCGCAGACTGGTACGTGAAATTCCGGAGGCGCGCGACGTACATCATGTGCACCTGTGGCTGGTAGGGGAAAAACCGGTGATGACGCTGCATGTACAGGTGATCCCGCCGCACGATCATGACGCCCTGATGGCGAGCATTCACGACTATCTGCGACACCACTATCAGATAGCCCATGCGACGGTACAGCTTGAGTATCAGTCATGCAGCGTTAAAGACTGTGATTTAAATGCCGGGGACGCGACACCGCACGCCCACGGCCATTCGCATTAATGAGACAGCGCGCGCGAGCCCCGCTCGTGCGCCGCTTTGATCCACATCCGGCTGCCGTTGAGCGCAATAAACGTCAGGATCAGATACTCCAGCGACATCGCATAAACGCCCTGGCGCGCGAAAATCACCACGCTGATGACGTTAATGATGACCCACAGCAGCCAGTTTTCGACATATTTACGGGTCATCAGGATCATCGCCACTACGGACAGAACCGTCATACAGGAATCCCAGAACGGGAAGGCGTCCGGCTGAAGCTGCGGCATAGCCACGTTAAGCCCAAGTGCCTGCATGACCTGAACCGCGATACGCGTCAGGAACGCAAACACCGGGTCAATCCAGACCGTCATCAGACCAATCGCCACCACGCAGACCGCCAGCCAGCCAAACGCTTTCGGGCGTGGCAGCCAGCGAATATGCAACGCCGCTTGGTTGTCGCTGCTCTGGCGCGACCACGCGTACCAGCCGTAAATATTCGCTACAAAGAAAAAGACCTGTAGCAGCAGACTCGCATAGAGCTGGATCTGGAAGAAAATAATCGCAAACAGCGTGACGTTAATTAAACCGAACACATAGTTAACGATTTTCTCAAGGCTCGCCAGCCAGATGCACAGCAGGCCCGCGAGCGTGCCGATGGCTTCAATCCATGATAATGAGTATCCGCCTTCGCCGAGCGGAATATGTACCAGAATGTTTTGTACGCTAAAAAAATCCATATCTCCCCGAAGCGTAAATTCTTACGCGTTTCCTTTAACCGAAAGACGAAGTGTAGCCGCAAAATCCAGCATGCGGTTAAGCGGCGTTAACGCGGCTTCTCGCAGGCGGGCGTCAACATGAATCTCATGAGCCGTACCGCCATGCTCGAGCGCCTCAGCGATAGCCTGAAGGCCATTCATCGCCATCCACGGACAGTGCGCGCAGCTGCGGCAGGTCGCGCCCTCGCCTGCGGTCGGCGCCTCAAGCAGCGTTTTTTCCGGGCAGGCTTGCTGCATTTTGTAAAAGATGCCGCGATCGGTCGCCACAATCAGCTGCGGATGCGGCAGCGTTTTCGCGGCGTTAATCAACTGACTGGTGGAGCCTACGGCATCAGCCATATCGACAATCGCCTGCGGCGACTCCGGGTGTACCAACACGGCGGCATCCGGATAAAGCGCCTTCATACGCGCCAGCGCCTGCGTCTTAAACTCATCATGCACAATGCAGGCACCCTGCCAGCAGAGCACATCGGCACCCGTCTGTTTCTGAACATAACGCCCCAGATGCCGGTCCGGCGCCCAGATAATTTTCTCGCCGAGACTATCAAGATGCTCAATCAGCTCTACGGCGATGCTGGAGGTCACGACCCAGTCGGCGCGTGCTTTAACCGCCGCCGAGGTATTGGCGTAAACCACGACGGTGCGGTCCGGATGGCTGTCGCAAAACGCAGCGAATTCCTCTTCCGGGCACCCGAGATCCAGCGAGCACTCTGCCTGTAGCGTCGGCATCAGAATGGTTTTTTCAGGGCTTAAGATTTTGGCGGTTTCGCCCATAAAGCGCACGCCAGCGACCAGCAACGTAGTGGCAGGGTGATTCGCGCCGAAACGCGCCATCTCAAGTGAATCAGAAATACAGCCGCCCGTCTCTTCGGCCAGCGCCTGAATTTCCGGGTCGGTGTAGTAGTGCGCCACCATGACCGCGTTGCGCTCCTTAAGGAGACGCTTAATTTTTTCGCGGTAAATGGCTTTCTCATCCGCACTCAGCGGCACGGGCTTTGGCGGGAACGGATAAATTGCGGCTTCGGGATCGAACATTACACTCATTTGCACCATCTCGTTTTTTGCACTTAACTAAAGCCGCTTAACCGAGCCGTTGAAAGCCACCTGGCAGCTTCATTTGTTTTATATGCTAAACAAGATAGCGGATTGCACGGCAAAAGTCACAGGAAAAGGTGGCGTGGGGTGCGCGTGACGCATCATCGGATGGAAGAGATGAGCAAGCGTATGGCGGGAAGCATTTTGCAGTGTGCGGATGAGGTTACGTCTGAAAAGCAAAAAGGCACCTTTAGGGCGCCTTTTTACACTGGTGGGTCGTGCAGGATGACTCGCTTCGCTCGCCCTTCGGGCCGTCGCCGCAAGCGGCTCCGTTGCCTCGCCATAAATGGCTCGGCCCGAACCTGCTGCAGGTTCGAATCTTTCTGGCATACAGATAAGCAAAAAGGCGCCTTTAGGGCGCCTTTTTACACTGGTGGGTCGTGCAGGATTCGAACCTGCGACCAATTGATTAAAAGTCAACTGCTCTACCAACTGAGCTAACGACCCTTTCGGGAACTGCTTCTTTCAGAGGGAGGTAGTGGAAGATGTTTGCTGCTTTGCAGCATTATCCTTCACACCTGTCTTTAACACCCACGCTTTGAATGGTGGGTCGTGCAGGATTCGAACCTGCGACCAATTGATTAAAAGTCAACTGCTCTACCAACTGAGCTAACGACCCATTCGGGTGTTATCTGAAAGATTTACTGCTTTACCAACAAAAGCGTTGGCTGTTCGCGCATGTTTTCACATGAAGCGTTGGTGGGTCGTGCAGGATTCGAACCTGCGACCAATTGATTAAAAGTCAACTGCTCTACCAACTGAGCTAACGACCCGAGTGGTGGGTGATGACGGGATCGAACCGCCGACCCCCTCCTTGTAAGGGAGGTGCTCTCCCAGCTGAGCTAATCACCCGATACTACGCTGGTTTACTGCGTGTGGTCAGTCGTGGAGGGGATAACACTAACGAAGCGTTGCAACGTTGCCTTCACGATATCGCTCATTTAAACCACCTGAGCGAGTGGTGGGTCGTGCAGGATTCGAACCTGCGACCAATTGATTAAAAGTCAACTGCTCTACCAACTGAGCTAACGACCCACATTTTTGCCACCGCGGGTTTGTTTCGTATCCCGTGGCAACGGCGGCATATATTACTGATTTAAGATTCTGACGCAACAAAAATTTCGAGGCAGATCACTTAACTGCTTACGTTTCATGCGGCAAGACCAGAAATAATACGGTATCTGGTCAAGCCGCATGCATTACATCGCATTCAGGCGTTTTTGCGCCTGTTTTGCACCGTCGGTGCCAGGGTATTTGGAGATAACCTGCTGATAAACGGCCTTCGCTTTCGCGGTGTCGCCTTTATCCTGCATGATTACGCCGACCTTATACATCGCATCTGCCGCTTTCGGTGATTTAGGATAGTTCTTCACCACCGAGGCAAAGTAATACGCCGCGTCATCCTTCTTACCTTTGTTGTAATTCAGCTGGCCGAGCCAGTAATGGGCGTTCGGCTGGTAAGTGGAATCCGGGTATTGCTTAATGAAATTGGAAAACGCGGTGATGGCTTCCTCCTGACGGGATTTATCCTGCACCAGCGCGATAGCTGCGTTGTAATCGGTATTGGCATCCCCGCTTTGCGTCGGTGCGCTGGCTGCGGGCGCGGAGGCATTCGCATCCGGTGTGGCTTGCGCCGCGCCGTTTTGCGCCTGATCGCCGCCCTGCGCCGCTGCCGCTCCGCCATTGCCATTAGTCAGACTGTCCATCTGCAGCAAAATCTGCTTTTGACGTTCCACAATCTGGTTAAGCTGATACTGATTTTCCTGAATCTGACCGCGCAGGGAATCAATATCGGACTGGTTATCGGAGAGCTGCTGCTGAAGCTGGGTTAAAAGCTGACTGTGAGCGTTGGAAATACGCTCGAGTTGAACGACACGGTCTTCGACCGAGCCTGAGCCGACATCACTGATTGGCGCCTGGGCATTAGCGGCCCAGGGGGCCGCTACGCCAACCAGTAACGACAGACCCAACAGGTGATGTCTGAAGTTACTGATCATGCAATTCTCTTAGTAAACCAGTACGGCGCGACGGTTTTTGGCATATGCCGCTTCGTCGTGACCCAGTACTGCAGGTTTTTCTTTACCGTAAGAAACGATGGAGATCTGGTCAGCAGAAACGCCTTTACCCTGCAGGTACATCTTAACAGCGTTAGCACGACGCTCGCCCAGGGAGATGTTGTACTCCGGGGTGCCGCGCTCATCCGCGTGACCTTCAACAGTCACTTTGTAAGACGGGTTGCTACGCAGGAAGTTAGCGTGCGCATCCAGCATTGCAGCGAAGTCAGAACGGATGTCGTACTTGTCCAGATCGAAGTAAACGATGTTGTTCTGCTGCAGCTGCTGCATCTGCAGACGCGCCTGCTCTTCAGAAGACATGTTGCCGCCGTTGCCGTTCATACCAGTGCCGGCACCCAGCATGCCTTCGCCGCTCTGGTCATTGCTGGCGTTCTTGTTAGAAGAACACGCTGCGATTGCCATAACAGGCAGAGCGATCATCAGCCCTTTCAGCACTTTATTCAGTTGCATTTCTTTGATTCCTTTAGTAATCAATTAATTATTATTACAGATACGGCGACCAGGCAGGCGATTTTACCTGTCCATCAGTTGCCGGAAGACGCGCTTTGAAACGCCCATCTGTAGAAACCAGGTTCAGCACGGATCCCATCCCCTGAGAAGAGCTGTAGATAACCATAGTGCCGTTAGGTGCCAGACTTGGCGTTTCATCCAGGAACGTTGACGACAGCGTCTGTACGCCACCCGTTGCCAGATCCAGTTTAGCGATGTTCTGAGCGCCGCCATTGGAGCTCACCATCACCATAAATTTACCGTCGGAGCTGATGTCAGCGTCCTGGTTCTGAGAGCCTTCCCAGGTCACACGCTGCGGCGCACCGCCGTTAATGTTCACTTTATACACCTGCGGACGACCAGCCTGGTCAGAGGTATAGGCCAGCGTCTGGCTGTCCGGATACCATGTCGGCTCGGTGTTGTTGCTACGTCCGTCGGTCACCTGACGGATCTGGCCAGAGCCGATATCCATCACGTACAGGTTCAGACTGCCGGTTTTAGAGAGGGCGAAAGCCAGTTTGCTGCCATCTGGGGAGAACGCCGGCGCACCGTTGTGGCGCGGGAACGACGCAACCTGACGCACAGCGCCGTTTGCCAGCGTCTGGATAACCAGCGCAGAACGACCGCTTTCAAAGGTCACGTAAGCGAGTTTGCTGCCATCCGGCGACCATGCCGGAGACATCAGCGGCTGCGGCGAACGGTGTACAACGAACTGGTTGTAACCGTCGTAGTCAGAGACGCGCAGTTCATACGGGAACTGACCGCCGTTGGTCTGAACTACATAAGCGATACGGGTGCGGAAAGCGCCTTTGATGCCGGTCAGCTTCTCAAACACTTCGTCGCTCGCAGTATGGCCGGCATAACGCAGCCACTGCTTGTTCACTTTGTAGGAGTTCTGAGCAAGCACGGTGCCCGGCGCACCGCCGGTATCAACCAGTTGATACGCGACGGTATAGCTGCCGTCGCCGTTCGGCGTCACCTGCCCAACCACGACCGCGTCGATACCAAGCGCAGACCAGGCCGCTGGCTGAACTTCCTGTGCCGTCGCAGGCTGCTGCGGCAGACGAGAGCGATCGAGCGGATTGAATTTACCGCTGTTGCGCAGATCCGCCGCCACGATACCGCCGATATCTTCAGGCGCAGCACCCGGGCCTGCCCACTTGAACGGCACCACCCCAATCGGACGCGCCGAGTCAACCCCCTGGGTTATCTCGATGCGTACTTCTGCGTGCAGCACCGCTGCCCACAGCATCAGAAAACTAAATGCTAAACGTAATGCCTGCTTCATCATATCTCCCTTATCTGGACGTCAAAGCCCACGATAATTTAGCAGAATGTTAACAAACTCAAAGATAGACAACCACATCACACACCGGCTTAAACCGGACAGTGAAGCCCGGTTTTACCGGAAATCACTGCGGTTTGAAAAGCAACGGCGCGTTTTTAAAGACTTCATAAACAGCCTGGCTCGGCGGTTTAGGAATCTTCGCCTGTCGGGCGGCGGAAATGGCTGCCTGGCAAAGCGCAGGATCGCCCCCTTCCGACTGGATATCCAGCAGTAAGCCATCCGGTGCAAGTTTAATACGCAGCGTACAGGTTTTGCCTGAATACGATGACGCATCGTAGAACTTGCTTTCAATGGCCGACTTTATCTGCGAGGCGTAGCCATTGATTTCAGCGCCGCTGGCACCGTTGTTCTTACTATTACCGCTTCCCGCCGGCGCTGCATTACTGCCTTTCGCCCCGCCGCCGGTTTTCGGCGCATTCTTACCTGAGCTGAGATCGCCAAGCAGATCGTCGACGCCTTCCGCCGCGGCCGCTTTCTCTGCAGCGGCTTTCGCAGCTGCGGCTTTCTTCGCCGCCGCTTTTTCGGCGGCCGCTTTCTTATCAGCAGCGGCTTTCTCTGCAGCAGCTTTTTCCGCGGCTGCTTTTTCAGCCGCCGCTTTCTTCTCAGCGGCGGCTTTCTCTGCCGCAGCGGCTTTTTCTGCTGCCGCTTTTTCGGCTGCCGCCTTCTTAGCAGCCTCAGCGGCAGCTTTCTTCTCGGCGTCCTGCTGGGCTTTTTTCGCCGCATCGGCAGCCGCTTTTTTCTCTGCCTCTTCCTGCGCTTTCTTCGCGGCAGCGGCGGCTTTAGCGGCCTCCTCCTGCGCTTTTTTCTGCGCGTCGGCAGCGGCTTTCTTCGCCGCTTCTTCTGCGGCTTTCGCCTGGGCGTCAGCTTTCGCTTTCGCGTCTGCTGCGGCTTTGGCTGCCGCCTCTTCCGCCTGCTTTTGCTGTTCCTGCGCGCGTTTCGCGGCTTCTTCAGCCTGTTTCTGCTGTTCCGCCTGCTGCTGCGCTTTCTCCTGCGCCTCAAGGCGCTCCTGCTCAAGCTTTTTCAGGCGTTCTTGTTCGGCGGCCTGTTTCTCGCGCAGTTCCTCCGCCTGCTGCTGCGCCTGTTTCTCACGCTGCTCGGCGGCTTGTTTAGCGCTTGCCTGCTGTTGCTGCTGGCGGTTGTACTGCTGCACTACCGCACCGGGATCGACCATCACGGCGTCGATAGCCGATCCGCCGCCGCCGCCCGCCGCGTCTTCATTGATATGCTCATCGAACGAACTCCAGATCAGCAGTGCAATGAGCAATACATGCAGCACTACGGAAATGATGATCGCGCGTTTCAGCTTATCGTTTTGTTCGGTTGCCTTTGCCACTCTCGGTTTCCAAAACTTATAGCCCTGTCAGGCGGTGGATCAGATAGGCTGCGTCATCAAGCCGACAGATTTCACGCCAGCCTGATGTAACAGGTTCAGCGCTTTAATAATCTCGTCGTAAGGAACCTCTTTGGCGCCACCGATTAAAAAGACCGTTTTTGGATTTTCCTGCAGGCGACGCTGCGCCTCGGCAACAATTTGCTCAGCAGGCAGTTGATCCATACGATCTTTTTCCACCACCACGCTGTACTGACCCACGCCGGAGACTTCAATAATCACCGGCGGGTTGTCATTGCTGCTGACGGTCTGGGAATCCGTGGCGTCCGGCAAATCCACTTCCACGCTCTGGGTGATGATGGGCGCTGTCGCCATAAAAATCAGCAACAGCACCAGCAGCACGTCCAGCAGCGGGACAATGTTGATTTCAGATTTCAGATCACGACGACCACGTCCACGTGTTCTGGCCATGACTTACCCCTTGTTGCTTTCGGTGCTGGTGCTGGTGAAAGCCTGGCGATGCAGGATAGCCGTGAACTCTTCCATAAAGTTGTCGTAATTCAGCTCCAGCTTGTTCACGCGCTGGTTCAGACGGTTGTAGGCCATTACCGCCGGGATTGCGGCGAACAGACCAATTGCCGTCGCGATAAGCGCTTCCGCGATACCCGGCGCCACCATTTGCAACGTCGCCTGCTTCACCGCGCCCAGCGCGATAAAGGCGTGCATGATCCCCCACACGGTGCCGAACAGACCGATGTACGGGCTGATGGAACCTACGGTGCCGAGGAACGGGATATGTGTTTCGAGGGTTTCAAGCTCGCGATTCATCGAAATACGCATCGCGCGCGACGCCCCTTCGACAATCGCTTCCGGCGCATGGCTGTTAGCGCGATGCAGACGAGCGAACTCTTTAAAACCCGCGTAGAAGATCTGCTCGGAGCCGGAGAGGTTTTCGCGACGCCCCTGGCTCTCCTGATACAGGCGAGAGAGCTCAATGCCCGACCAGAATTTATCTTCAAAGGCTTCCGCTTCACGCGACGCGGCATTGAGGATGCGCGTTCGCTGAATGATGATGGCCCAGGACGCGATTGAAAAACCAATCAAAATCAACATGATAAGTTTGACCAGAAGACTTGCCTTCAGGAACAAATCAAGGATATTCATGTCAGTCACTGCTTGAACTCCGCGACAATAGACTTGGGAAGCGCACGAGGCTTCATTAAGAGTGGATCAACGCAGACAATCAGCACCTCGGCTTCATTGAGGAGCTGGTTTTCCGCGTTAACAATCCGTTGCCTGAACACCATGGAGGTGCCACGCAGCGTTGTAATTTCGGTCTGGACTTCGAGCATATCGTCGAGTCGGGCAGGCGCAAGATATTCAAGCGACATCCTGCGAACCACAAAGGCTACTCGCTCCGCCAGTAAATCTTGCTGACTAAAGTGGTGGTGGCGCAGCATCTCTGTGCGTGCTCTTTCATAAAAGGCGACGTAACTGGCGTGATAAACCACACCACCGGCGTCGGTGTCTTCGTAATAGACACGAACCGGCCATCGAAACAGCGTTGTGCTCACTCTACATCCCGGTAATGCAAATAAACGCTGCTACTATACGCAAGTGAATGTGGGTTGGGAATGGGGAGAAGTAAACGGAGAGTAAATATTTATGGGCTCCTGAAAGCCCATAGAATCACTGATGTTGCCGCGTTCAGGCGAAGAAAAAAATCAACCCGGCCAGCATCACCAGAAAGGCGATCAGCGGACAGAAAATGCCTTGCCAGTGGACAGCGCGCAGACGAAAACCCACGCCGTGAATCACACCCGCGCAGACGGCCCACATCAGGAACAAGCCCTGCCAGATTTCAAGACCGCTGGTCTTCGCCGCGAAGCGCGACGGGTCCCAGAAGATGCAACCCGCGAGCACCAGCGCCATGATTAAGGAAAGAGCCCTTAGCGGGCTCTTATCCATCAGCGCGTAAAGCGCGGTAATGAGGCGTTTCATCACGACTCGACTTTACCGGCTTTGGTCGCTTCGACATGTTCCAGCGCCAGCGCGGTAATGATCCCGAAAGCACAGGCCAGAAGCGTTCCGAGAATCCAGGCGAAATACCACATAGTCAGCTCCTTATTAGTACAGAGAATGCGTGTTGCTTTCGATATGTTCTTTGGTGATACGACCAAACATTTTCCAGTAACACCAGGTGGTGTAGAGCAAAATAATCGGTACGAACACCGCGGCGACATAGGTCATTACGGTCAGCGTCAGCTGGCTTGAGGTCGCGTCCCACATCGTCAGGCTGGCGTTCAGCATAGTGCTGGACGGCATGATGAACGGGAACATCGCGATACCGGCAGTCAGGATAACGCAGGCGAGCGTCAGTGAAGAGAACACAAACGCCCACGCGCCTTTCTCCAGACGCGACGCCAGCACGGTCAGCAGCGGCAGCACGACGCCCAGCGCAGGGATCGCCCACAGAGCCGGCATGTTGTTAAAGTTAGCAAACCAGGCACCCGCCTGACGAACCACTTCTTTATTCATCGGGTTAGAGGCTGCACGCGGATCGATAGCGGATGTCACCACATAACCGTCAATACCGTACATCACCCAGACGCCCGCCAGCACGAAGCAGACCATCATCACCAGGGCTGAGATCTGCGCGGTGGTGCGGGAACGCAGGTGCAGCTCACCGGTGGTACGCATCTGCAGATAAGTCGCGCCCTGCGTCAGGATCATCGCCACGCTCACAACACCTGCCAGCAAGCCAAACGGGTTCAGCAGCTGGAAGAAGTTACCGGTGTAGAACATGCCCTGATATTTATCAAAGTGGAACGGCACGCCCTGCAGAAGGTTACCGAACGCCACGCCAATCACCAGCGGCGGCACGAAGCTACCGGCGAACACGCCCCAGTCCCACATATTACGCCAGCGCATATCTTCAATTTTCGAGCGGTAGTCAAAGCCGACCGGACGGAAGAACAGCGAGGCGAGCACCAGGATCATCGCGACATAAAAACCAGAGAACGCGGCGGCATACACCAGCGGCCAGGCCGCGAACAGCGCGCCGCCTGCGGTAATAAGCCATACCTGGTTGCCGTCCCAGTGCGGCGCGATGGAGTTAATCATCACGCGGCGCTCGGTATCGGTGCGTCCCAGGATGCGGGTCAGCATGCCGACCCCCATATCAAAACCATCGGTAACCGCAAAACCAATCAGCAGAATGCCAACCAGCAGCCACCAGACCAAACGTAGTACTTCATAATCGATCATTTTACGTCTCCTCGCTTAGCGTGCCGGCTGAGAAGCCACAGTGGACTGCTCGAAGTGGTAGCGACCCGTTTTCAGGCTGCTCGGCCCCAGGCGGGCGAATTTGAACATCAGGAACAGTTCTGCCACCAGGAAGAGCGTATACAAGCCGCAGATAAGCACCATCGAGAAGAGGATGTCGCCTGCAGACAGGTTAGAGTGCGCCACCGCGGTCGGCAGGACTTCACCGATAGCCCACGGCTGACGGCCATATTCCGCCACAAACCAGCCCGATTCCACCGCGATCCACGGCAGCGGAATGCCGTAAAACGCCGCGCGCAGGAGCCATTTTTTATCGCCGATACGGTTGCGAATAACCGACCAGAACGACGCGCCGATAATCAGCAGCATCAGGATGCCGCACAGCACCATGATACGGAACGAGAAGTACAGCGGCGCCACGCTCGGAATAGAATCCTGCGTCGCTTTTTGGATCTGCGCTTCGGTCGCTTCAGCCACGTTATCGGTATAACGCTTCAGCAGCAGGCCATAACCGAGGTCTTTCTTCACGCTGTTAAACTCATCGCGAAGCGCCTGGTCGTTCGAGCCGGAACGCAGTTGTTCCAGCAGCGCGTACGCTTTCATCCCGTTACGGATGCGCGCTTCGTGCTGCACCAGCAGATCTTTAAGACCAATCACCGGCGTATCCACAGAGCGGGTGGCGATAATGCCAAGCGCGTAAGGGATTTGAATCGCGAAGCGGTTTTCCTGGGTTTTCTGATCCGGGATACCAAACAGCGTAAACGCGGCCGGTGCCGGCTGGGTTTCCCACTCGGCTTCGATAGCGGCCAGTTTGGTTTTCTGCACGTCGCCCATTTCGTAACCAGATTCGTCACCCAGCACGATAACGGAAAGCACCGCCGCCATGCCGAAGCTCGCCGCGATAGCGAAAGAGCGTTTAGCGAAGGCGAAATCGCGGCCTTTCAGCATGTACCACGCGCTGATACCCAGAATGAACATCGCGCCGGTGCAGTAGCCTGCGGCCACCGTGTGAACGAATTTCACCTGCGCAACCGGGTTCAGCACTAGCTCAGAGAAGCTCACCATCTCCATACGCATGGTTTCGAAGTTGAAATCAGACGCGATCGGGTTCTGCATCCAGCCGTTCGCTACCAGAATCCACAATGCGGAGAGGTTGGAGCCCAGCGCCACCAGCCAGGTAACGGCCATGTGCTGCACTTTGCTCAGGCGATCCCAGCCGAAGAAGAACAGGCCGACGAACGTTGATTCAAGGAAGAATGCCATCAGGCCTTCGATAGCCAGCGGGGCACCGAAGATATCGCCTACATAGTGTGAATAGTAAGACCAGTTAGTCCCGAACTGGAACTCCATGGTCAAGCCGGTCGCCACGCCCAGTGCGAAGTTGATACCAAACAACTTGCCCCAGAACTTGGTCATGTCTTTATAGATTTGTTTACCAGAGAGGACGTAGACCGTTTCCATAATGGCCAGCAGGAACGCCATACCGAGCGTCAGCGGCACAAAAAGGAAGTGGTACATCGCGGTCAAGGCAAACTGTAAGCGCGACAGTTCGACTATATCTAACATCTTGACTCCTTGCTCCTCGCATGAAGACTTCGAGCGTGACACTTTTTAAAGCGCCACAACGCATGCCCCAATACCAATGACATTTGCTCCCGTCAGCCTTGCTTAAATCACTGCGTGTATTTGTGAAAAAGTAATGGCGAAAGGTTACAAATAAGTTAAAAGAATTCCAAATTGATTCGGCGAATATTTTACGCTGCAATCCAGGGATAATAAATAGATTTACCCATCCCTTTATTTGCGTTTTACGACGGCGATCAATTTATACCCAAAACGCCGTGTAAACACCAGATTGATCGACCGCAATTTAGCGCCTTCTCCAGATTTTTTTCAAGCTAAAAACTTTGATTAAAATCAGTTTTTGTACCTATTGTTAATTATGTTTCACCCCGAATGGGTTAAGTGAAAATAATGTTAACGATAAGTATTTTTTTAACGTAGCGCGGGTTATAAAAGCGCTACCAATAATAAACCCACGTTATTTTAGTCAATCCTGACATGAGATATTAATCACACTTCCTTGTTAATATCGGCAGCCAAAAAGAATTCATGAGATCAGGATTGATAATTTTATTTCACAACTTATTTACCATTTCCCCTTTAGCCGCATAAAAACGGCACTGTTTTTTTTGAAAATAAAAAAGCCGCCGCCCGTAAAGTACAGGCGACGGCGTCAAGAAAATGGCTTAAACAGGGCGACAGACTGTGGCGCTGAAGGTCCGGGATTCGCATGGTTTCAGCTCGCCGGTGTGGCCATTCGGGAGAATATTATCCGCACGCGGCGCTTCATCCATACCCGTTTGCTGCCAGGCCTGAAGCGAGGCACTGAACGTGACCTGCGCCTCGCTCGTTGTCACACAGGACGGGTTATAAATGCGCACGATCAGCGCCTCGCGATCTTCTGCTTTTTTCAGCGCGCTGAGTTGTGCACCGCCCGTTGTCATCTGCAGGAGGCTATACCGGCACGGCGTGGTTATTCCGGACGGATTCAGCTTCATCGCATCCCAGGGAATTTTGTTATAGCACTGTACGGGGGTAAGCCAGGTGCGCGCCTGCTGCGCCACGCCTGCCGTGAGCGCATCGCCCTGATACGGCCACAGGCTCAGCCGGCAAGAAAACTCGCCGCGCATTTGCGAATCCGGCGTCGGCAGATGAATGCCGGAAGGACGGCCAGGACGGAGCGCCAAATCGGCTTTGCCGAGCGCACTGACGCCACGCAAAAGCGTCAATGCAAAGGTGTCGTGCCGCTCGCCGACAATCTCCACCTCGCGCAACCCTTCGGTAAAAAGCGCTATCCCCTGCCCCTGCTGTTCGAGCGCGGCGTAGTTCAGGAAATTCCATACCGGCACCGGCGCTTCTTCCCACCCCTCTTCTTCCCAGCGCGTCATCGCCTCGTCCATAACCGGGCGATACAGGCTGCCGAAGGGAATGTCGGTAAGCACCTGCTCGCAGGCGAACGGTGTCGGGATAAGCAGCCGCACGCGGTGGTCATCCGCCTGGTTGTTCAGCGTCACCGCTACATCAATCCGCGGGCTGTCATGCGAAAGCGTGATACGCAACTGTGCGTCAAGCCGCCCGTCACACTTACGGGCAGCGCGCGCCGCCAGATTTACCGGCACGGGCATGGACAGATTGATAATGGCGTGGCTTTGCCAGGCTTCGTGGATGATTTGGTGTGTCGCCGCCTGTGCGCCGGAACGCAGCACCCACTCCTCGCGGGCAGGTGAATAGTCATACTCGTCGCCATCATCAGAACTCTCTTCCAGCTCAAACACCCGGTCATAGGTCAGGCCGCGCTGCTTATCTTCAAGCTGCACGGTGCCGCTGGCATTAACGCTAATCCGCCAGAAACGGTTTTCGAGCAGCGAAGCTTTTTGCAGCGGCGACTGGCACAGCAGCCCCGCCACGCCAGGCTCAAGACGTAGCCGGGTATAGCCCATCGCGGGCAGCGGCTGGCAGAGCTGAATGTCATACTCCATAAACGGCTCATCGTGGCCGTAATGCACCAGCTGCCGGTCCACCAGGCCCGGATCGAGCGCGCGAGCCGCGCGGATGAAATACGCCACCGGCTCGCCCCGATCGTCCCACAGAGCAAAGCGCTGGCCGCGCAACCGCACGGTGGTGTTAACCACCTCATGACGCGGGTGCGGCATCATATTAAACAGCGTCAGTGTGTCGCCGTCACAGGCAGGCATGCTGTCAGCGATTTTGCGCATATAAAACGTCAGCAGGTTATCCGCCATATCCTGGGCGAGGCTAAAGCGGCTCATGATTTCGCGGTGTACCACGTCGCTGCAGCAGCAGCCGATGCTGTCGTGCGCGTGGTTTTTTAAAATCTCCTTCCACATCTTTTCAAACAGCCCGTGATGGTACTCAAACCCGAGCGACCAGGCGATAGCGGCGAGCGGCTCCAGCAGATTGATGATACTGTTTTCGATGCGCGCATGGGCGATTTTAATGTCCATTCGCGTGGAGCCAATGGTGCGATGAACGCGCATCGTCTTACCATCAATGAACTCGCCTTTCAGCGTCGGCAGGCGATCGCGCATGGCGTCGATATGCTCAAACACCGTTTCGAACCGGCTCATCACAAATTCGCGCTGCGGGTAGATTTTCCGTAGTTTTTCCATCACCGCGAAAATGTTCTGCTGAAGCGGCATCTGGTCATGGCCGTTCGGCAGCAGGATTTCTTTCGTCAGCGAGGCCCTTTCCAGTACCGCAAAGCACGGGTCGAGCCGCTTACGCAGCGCCGTTTCATCCTCGGGTAAGTACTTACCAATGGCATAGCCCAGCGGCAGCACCTGCGTCGTTACTACGCTGCCATCCGCACTCTGCCAGAGAAATTCCGTTTTATCGCTGCCGTGACGAGGCGAGCAGCCGCGCCAGAACATGGCGCGCGTAATGCCGAACTGGTTATAAATATGCGGCAACTGGCCGGACATGCCGAACGAATCGGGCAGATAGCCGATTTTCATCGGCTCGCCGAACGGGCGGCAGTCGCGCAATCCGTAAAGGAGATTGCGGGCAATCGACTCCCCCGCGACGATTGTCGTATCGGTCTGGGTATACCAGGGGCCGATAATCAACTTGCCCGCAGCGACCAGCGCGCGGACGCGTTCACGGTACTGCGGCTTCACGGCGAAATAATCCTCCAGCACTGCCGTCTGGCCGTCGAGCACGTAAAAGAGATAGTCCGCGTCCTGTTCGAGGCGCGTCAGGATCTCTTCCATGTTGTTGACCAGCAAAATCCGTGAGGCTTCCGTGGTGAAATACCATTCGCGGTCCCAGTGCATGTGGGGCGTGATATGGACTCGTGATACAGCGTTCATAAGGTCATCCTTGAAAGTGAATGCTTACGGCAACGTGCCGTCGGGGAGATAGCGGCCTGCCTTAACGGCATGGCGACGCCAGAGGATTAAAACGAGTGTCGAGATGGCGCTGCCGATAAGCGCCGCGCCAAACCAGCCAGCAGCGGCTATAAACCGTCCCAGCCCGCCGTCGCTGAGCAAAAACAGCGAGAAAATTCCCGCGCCCGGCGTGGCAAGCCCGATGTGCAGGCTACCGACGATGGCCCCCGTCACCATAGAGCCCGTGACAAACGCGCCAATCACCCGCAGCGGATCTTCAATCGCCATCGGGATAGCGCCTTCGGTAATGCCCGCCAGGCCCAGCAGCCAGGTGGATTTGCCGAGATCTTTTTCAAAGGTTTTAAAGAGGCCAGGTGCCAGCAGCGTGGACGCCGTTACGGTAAAAGCAGACACCATCTTCACCGAAGCAAACATGGCGTAAGGGGCGAGCACGCCGTTTGCCATCGCGCCGAGGCAAAACGCATAGGCGGCTTTGTTCACCGGGCCGCCCAAATCGAATGAGCACATAAAGCCGATGACGGCGCCCAGCAGCAGCGCGTTAGAGCCGGAAAGGCCGTTCAGCCAGGCGGTCAGCGTATTGTTAATCCAGGCGACCGGCTCGCCGATGACAAACAGCATCAGGCTGCCTGTCGCGAGCGTGCCGACCACCGGATAAACGTAAAATGTCAGAAAACCGTTAAACCGGCTGTTCAGGCGCAGATACGTTTTAATCAGTTGCATCAGTCCGCCTGCCAGCAGCCCGCCTGCCACCGCGCCGATAAACCCGGCGCCAATCATGTTAGCGGCAAGCCCGGCGGCAAACCCCGGCGCCAGCGCGGGTTTATCGGCAAGGGAAAACGCGGTGAAGGCCGCCAGCACCGGCAACATCAGCGTGCCGAGCAAACCGCCACCGAGTTTACGCCACAGCCACAGCCAGGAGTTTTCGTGCTCAAACAACGCCTGAAGATCGAAAAGCTGCGCCAGCAGCACCGCGACCGCGAGCACCGTGCCGCCTGCGACAATCAGCGGCACCGCAAACGAAATGCCATTCAGCAATGCCTGCTTAACCGCGGTTTTCCACTGCGTACCGATGCCCGCCGCCGCAGGAGGTTGCGGGTTACCGGATGATTGCTGCGCCAGCGCCTGACGCAGCAGGCTTTCCGCCTGTTTAATGGGGGCCGCCACCGGCACGCTGAGCACCGCCCGCCCGGCGAAACGCTCCGCGTCTTTCACGGCAACATCGGCGGCGAAAATCACGCCCTGCGCCGTGGCGATTTGTGCCGCCGTCAGCCGCCCTTCAATGCCATTCGCGCCCTGCTTTTCAGTATATACGGTGATGCCGAGCCGCCGCCCTGCACGCTCCAGATACTCCGCCGCCATATAAGTGTGCGCGATCCCCGCCGGGCACGCCGTCACGCAGACGACCACCGGCTGGTCTGCATCCTCAACGGCAACCGGAGGCGGCAGCGGACGCGCTTCGAGAATGGCGAGCAACGCCTCCGCTGAAGGCGCGTTTATGGCCGCCTCGCGCACCGCATCGTCCACCAGCAGCGTGGTGAGTTCCGTCAGCAGTTGAATATGCGTGGTGCCCGCTTGCGCCGCGGGGACAGCCAGCAGAAAAATGAGCCGTACCGGTTCATCGCCCTCCACACCCTGCCAGGCGACGGGTTCGCGCAGCGTCGCCACGGCAAACGCGGCCTCCCTGACCGCCGCGCATTTCCCGTGCGGCACCGCCAGCCCTTCGCCGAGCGCCGTCGGCCCCAGCGCTTCGCGCTGCATAACCTCGTTTACAAACGCGGTGTGGTCATGCAGCTTGCCCTGCGCCGCCAGCAGACCGGCGAGTGCGACGATCGCCTCATCGCGCGTGGTAAACGGCGCCTGGATCTGGATAAGCCCCGGATCCGTTAATGCCCTGAGATTCATCATTACCTCCATGGAATGACGCCAGCTTTCGCCAGCAAGGCTTCCGATCCTGCCAGCAATAACCACACCTTTATGGGATCATTTTCATATTACCGATAATTTGTATTTAATTTGTTTTATTTACAGATAATACATTACGGGCATAATCAGAAAATACCAGGACGACGAAACAGGAGACGCTGTGGCCGCCAAACCCAAATATCGCCAGATAGCCGATACCCTGCGCGAGCAAATCAGCGCAGGCATGCTGAAACCCGGCGACGCGCTGCCGACGGAATCGGCGCTGCAGGCACAGTTTGGCGTCAGCCGCGTGACGGTGCGCCAGGCACTGAAACAGCTCATCAGCGAGCAGATTGTGGAGAGCGTTCAGGGCAGCGGCACCTATGTGAAAGAAGAGCGCGTGCGCTATGACATCTACCAGCTCACCGGCTTTCAGGAAAAGCTGACGGACAGACAAGCAGAGACCCGCAGCGAAGTGCTGCTGTTTGAGGTGATCCGCCCCGATGAGACGCTGGCGACGCGGCTTCAGCTCACCACCGCCGATAAAGTGTGGCACGTGAAACGGGTGCGCTTTATCAAGCAAAAGCCGGTGATTCTGGAGGAGACGTGGATGCCGGTGCGGCTTTTTACCGATCTCACCTGGGAGGTGATGGAGCAGTCGAAATATCACTACATCGAGCAGGTGAAAAAGCTCGTTATTGACCGCAGCGAACAGGAGATCCTGCCGGTCATGCCCGATGCCGAAGTGGTGCAGGCGCTTGGCATCGACCCGGCGCAGCCCACGCTTGAGAAGCGCTCACGGGGTTACCTGCGCGACGGCCAGGTATTTGAATACAGCCGTAACGTCTTTAAAAGCGACGACTACCAGTTCACGCTGGTGGCGCGCCGCCGGCAATAAAAAAGGCTACCCTTACGAGTAGCCAACCATGTCGAATCTTATTATCGGGTGGTTTAGCCTCCCACCCACGAGGTAAGACATTTACTTCAGAATGGTTTTCAGCGCGTCGCCGATGTCCGCCAGGCTGCGCACGGTTTTCACGCCTGCCGCTTCCAGCGCCGCGAATTTCTCATCCGCCGTGCCTTTGCCGCCTGCGATAATCGCGCCCGCGTGGCCCATACGCTTGCCTTTCGGCGCGGTTACGCCTGCGATGTAGCCCACTACCGGTTTGGTGACGTGATCTTTAATATACGCCGCCGCTTCTTCTTCCGCGCTGCCGCCGATCTCGCCGATCATCACGATCGCTTCGGTCTGCGGATCTTCCTGGAACAGCTTCAGGATATCGATGAAGTTAGAGCCCGGGATCGGGTCGCCGCCGATACCCACGCAGGTCGACTGACCAAAACCGTAATCGGTGGTCTGTTTAACCGCTTCGTAGGTCAGGGTGCCGGAGCGGGAAACGATGCCCACGCGGCCAGGCTGGTGGATGTGGCCCGGCATGATGCCGATTTTGCACTCGCCTGGGGTGATAACGCCCGGGCAGTTCGGCCCGATCATGCGCACGCCGGCTTCATCCAGCTTCACTTTCACCGTCAGCATATCCAGCGTCGGGATGCCTTCAGTAATGGTGATGATGAGCTTAATGCCTGCGTCGATGGCTTCCAGAATGGAGTCTTTGCAGAACGGTGCCGGAACGTAGATAACGGACGCGGTCGCGCCGGTCGCCTCTACCGCTTCGCGCACGGTGTTAAACACCGGCAGGCCGAGGTGCGTGGTGCCGCCTTTACCTGGCGTTACGCCGCCAACCATCTGGGTGCCGTAAGCGATAGCCTGTTCGGAGTGGAATGTCCCCTGGCTGCCGGTAAAGCCCTGGCAGATAACTTTGGTGTTTTTATCGATCAGAATGGACATTATTTCCCCTCCACAGCAGCAACAACCTGCTGAGCTGCATCCGTCAGACTTTTCGCTGCAATAATATTCAGGCCGCTGTCGGCCAGTTTCTTCGCGCCCAGCTCGGCGTTGTTGCCTTCAAGACGCACGACAACCGGAACGTTCACGCCCACTTCCGCCACCGCGCCGATGATGCCGTCGGCAATCAGATCGCAGCGCACGATACCGCCGAAGATGTTAACCAGTACGGCTTTCACTTTGTCGTCAGACAGAATGATTTTGAACGCTTCGGTCACACGCTCTTTGGTCGCGCCGCCGCCCACGTCCAGGAAGTTCGCCGGTTCGCCGCCGTGCAGCTTCACGATATCCATAGTGCCCATCGCGAGGCCCGCGCCGTTCACCATGCAACCGATGTTGCCGTCCAGCGCCACGTAGTTCAGCTCCCACTGCGCGGCCTGCGCTTCGCGCGGATCTTCCTGAGACTGGTCGCGCATTTCACGCAGATCCGGCTGGCGGAACAGTGCGTTGCCGTCAGCGCCCAGTTTGCCGTCGAGGCAGATCAGGTCGCCCTGAGAGGTGATAACCAGCGGGTTGATTTCGATAAGTGCCAGGTCGCGCTCCAGGAAAATGTTCGCCAGCCCCATAAACACTTTGGTGAACTGCTGAACCAGTTTCCCTTCAAGGCCCAGTTTGAAGGCCAGCTCGCGTCCCTGATACGGCATCGGGCCGGTCAGCGGATCGATAGCGACTTTGTGGATCAGGTGCGGGGTTTCTTCCGCCACTTTTTCGATTTCCACGCCGCCTTCGGTAGAGGCCATGAACACCACGCGACGGGAGCCACGGTCAACCACCGCGCCGAGGTAGAGTTCTTTCGCGATATCGGTCGCCGCTTCCACCAGGATCTGGTTAACCGGCTGGCCGTTCGCGTCCGTTTGATAGGTCACCAGGCGTTTGCCCAGCCAGTGCTCGGCAAAGGCGCGAATCTCTTCTTTGCTCTTAACGACTTTTACACCGCCCGCTTTACCGCGGCCGCCTGCGTGCACCTGGCATTTCACTACCCACGGGCCGGAGCCGATTTTAGAGGCGGCTTCTTCTGCTTCACGCGGAGTCGAGCAGGCATAACCTACCGGCGTCGGCAGGCCTGATCTGGCAAACAGCTGTTTCGCCTGATATTCGTGTAAGTTCATCTCTTCAGTCCATCAAGAAAAAGCGCATTCACGCTCGGAGTTCGAAATTGCCGCGCCTCGCGGCGCGACCATAAACACTACCTGAGGGCGGTCGGGCCGCCCTTGTGAAACTACACGTCCAGCAGCAGACGAGTCGGATCTTCCAGCAACTCTTTAATGGTCACCAGGAAACCTACCGATTCACGGCCGTCGATCAGACGGTGATCGTAGGAGAGTGCCAGGTACATCATCGGCAGGATCTCAACCTTGCCGTCCACCGCCATCGGGCGATCTTTAATGGCGTGCATGCCGAGGATCGCGCTCTGCGGCGGGTTGATGATAGGCGTGGACATCAGCGAGCCGAAAACGCCTCCGTTGGTAATGGTGAAGTTACCGCCGGTCAGGTCTTCTACGGTCAGTTTGCCGTCACGGCCTTTGACCGCCAGCTCTTTGATTTTCTTCTCGATGTCCGCCATGCCCAGCACGTCCACATCACGCAGAACCGGGGTCACCAGGCCGCGCGGCGTAGAGACCGCCATGCTGACGTCGAAATAGTTGTGGTACACCACGTCGTCGCCATCGATGGAGGCGTTCACTTCCGGGAAGCGTTTGAGCGCTTCAACGACCGCTTTCACGTAGAAGGACATAAAGCCCAGACGGATACCGTGACGTTTTTCGAAGGCGTCGCCGTACTGCTTACGCAGATCCATAATCGGCTTCATGTTCACTTCGTTGAACGTGGTCAGCATCGCGGTGGAGTTTTTCGCTTCCAGCAGACGCTCGGCCACGCGTTTGCGCAGGCGGGTCATCGGCACGCGTTTTTCACTGCGGGAGCCGAGCTGCGGCTGCGGCGCGGCGGCGGCTTGTTCCGGCGCTTTTGCAGATTCGCTGCCGTTCGCTTTCGCCAGATGTTTTTCCACATCTTCACGGGTCAGACGGCCACCGACGCCGGTGCCTTTGATGGCGGCCGCGTCCAGGTTGTGTTCGGCGAGCAGACGGCGGATAGCCGGGCTCAGCGCGTCGTTATTTTGTTCTTCGAGAGACGCCTGCTGGCGCTGCGCCGGGGTAGATTCTTTCGCTTCCGGTTTGGCGCTGCTCTCTTTGCCCGCGCTGTTGCCTTCGCGCAGGCGGCCCAGGATCTGGCGAGAGGTGACGGTGCTGCCTTCGTCTTCCAGTACCGCATCCAGAACGCCGTCAGCCGACGCCGGTACTTCCAGTACCACTTTGTCAGTTTCGATTTCTACCAGCACTTCATCGCGTTTCACCGCGTCGCCCGGCTTTTTATGCCAGGTGGCGACGGTTGCGTCAGCAACGGATTCAGGCAGGTCGGGAACAAGAATATCTACGCTACTCATTATTTATCCTTTAATTAATTGACGTTCAGCGCGTCATTAACCAGATCTTGTTGCTGTTTCTGGTGAACGGACATATACCCTACCGCCGGCGAGGCGGAGGCCGGGCGGCCTGCATAACGTAATGCAGAGCCAAACGGAATCACTTCACGAAGGTGGTGCTGGCTGCAATACCAGGCGCCCTGGTTGAGCGGCTCTTCCTGGCACCAGACGAAATCATGCACGTGCGCGAACGGCTTCAGCGCTTCCTGCACGGCGTGGTGCGGGAACGGGTAGAGCTGTTCGATACGGACAATCGCCACATCCTTCTGATCATTCTTACGACGCTGTTCCAGCAGGTCGTAATAAACCTTACCAGAACAGAGCACGACGCGTTTCACGCCCTGCGGATCAAGCTCGTCTACCTCACCGATAGCCGGCAGGAAGGCGCCGTTGGCCAGCTCTTCAAGGCTTGATACCGCCAGCGGGTGACGCAGCAGCGATTTCGGTGACATCACCACCAGCGGACGGCGCATACCGCGCAGCGCCTGGCGGCGCAGCATGTGATAAACCTGCGCCGGGGTCGACGGCACGCACACCTGCATGTTCTGCTCGGCGCAGAGCTGCAGATAACGCTCCAGACGCGCGGAGGAGTGTTCCGGCCCCTGGCCTTCGTAGCCGTGCGGCAGCAGCATCACCAGGCCACACATACGGCCCCATTTCTGCTCGCCGGAGCTGATGAACTGGTCGATAACCACCTGCGCGCCGTTGGCGAAGTCGCCAAACTGCGCTTCCCAGATGGTCAGCGTGCGCGGCTCTGCAGTCGCATAGCCATATTCAAACGCCAGTACCGCTTCTTCAGACAACACGGAGTCCCAGACTTTGAACTGGCCCTGGCCGTTATGGATGTGTTGCAGCGGCACCCAGGTAGAACCGTTGGCCTGGTTATGCACCACGGCGTGACGGTGGAAGAAGGTGCCACGGCCAGAGTCTTCACCGGACAGGCGCACCGGAATGCCTTCATCGACCAGCGTCGCATAGGCCAGCGTTTCCGCGCCGCCCCAGTCGAACGGCTTCTCGCCGTTCGCCATCAGCTGACGGTCGCCGTAGATTTTCGCCACGCGCGACTGCATCTCGATGCCGTCCGGCACGGTGCTGATGCGCTTCGCCAGTTCCTGCAGACGCTTCATCTCCACTTTGTTCGGGTAGCTTTCGTCCCATTCGTGGTTGAGATACGGCGACCAGGTAAAGGAGTGCATATTCATCGGACGCCACTCTTTCACCACGCACTCGCCGGCATCCAGCGCGTCGCGGTAGAGATTGACCATTTCGGTCGCGTCTTCGAGTTTCGCCACGCCTTCCTGCTCCAGCTTGTCGGCGTAGATTTTGCGCGGGGTCGGGTGTTTTTTGATTTTCTGATACATCAGCGGCTGGGTGGCGCTCGGCTCATCGGCTTCGTTATGGCCGTGACGGCGGTAGCACACCAGATCAATAAACACGTCGCGCTTAAAGGTGTTACGGAAATCCAGCGCCAGGCGGGTCACAAACGCAACCGCTTCCGGGTCGTCTGCGTTGACGTGGAAAATCGGTGCCATGACCATTTTGCCGATGTCGGTGCAGTACGGGGTGGAACGGGCGTCAAGCGGGTTAGAGGTGGTGAAGCCTACCTGGTTGTTGATAACGATACGGACCGTACCGCCCACTTCGTAGCCGCGCGCTTTGGACATGTTCAGGGTTTCCTGAACCACGCCCTGCCCGGCAACCGCTGCGTCGCCGTGAATGGTGATCGGCAGCACTTTGTTGCTGCTCGGCTCGTCCAGACGGTCGAGACGCGCGCGCACCGAGCCCATCACCACCGGGCTGACAATCTCCAGGTGCGACGGGTTAAACGCCAGCGCCAGGTGGACCAGGCCGCCTTCGGTTTCGATATCCGACGAGAAGCCCATGTGATATTTCACATCGCCGGTGCCGAGGTGTTCTTTATGTTTACCGGCGAATTCGTCAAACAGATCCTGCGGTTTTTTACCGAGCACGTTGATGAGCACGTTCAGACGACCGCGGTGCGCCATACCCAGCACCACTTCGCGCGTGCCGCTTTTACCGGCGTGGCGGATCATCTCTTTGAGCATCGGGATTAACGCATCGCCGCCTTCCAGCGAGAAGCGTTTCGCGCCAGGGAATTTCGCGCCCAGATAACGCTCCAGGCCTTCGGCGGCGGTCAGTTCGCTTAAGAAGCGTTTTTTCTCGTCCGCGCTAAAGCCCGCGTGGCCCGCGACCGATTCGATACGCTGCTGGATCCAGCGTTTCTCTTCCGTCGAGGTGATATGCATGTATTCCGCGCCGATGGAGCCGCAGTAAGTCTGCTTAAGCGCCTCGATGAGGTCGCCGAGCTTCATGGTCTCTTTGCCGAGTGCAAAAGAGCCTACGTTAAAGGTTTCCTGGAAATCGGCTTCGGTCAGATCGTGGAACGCAGGGTCCAGATCCGCGACGCGCTCCTGCTGCCACAGGCCCAGCGGATCGAGATTCGCGTGCTGGTGGCCACGGAAGCGATAGGCGTTAATAAGCTGCAGGACTTTAACCTGCTTCGCATTCGTGTCAGGGTCGGAAATCGAGGAAGAGTAACGTGAGGCATCCTTCGCCAGACGACGGAAATAATCACGCGTTTTTGAATGGAATTGATCCGGTTTCGCGCCGGTGCCAGGCAGTTGCTGGAACATAGAGCGCCAGTGGGCGTCCACTGAATCAGGATCGGTTAAGAAGTCTTCATAGAGCTGTTCTATCCAGCTCTGGTTAGAGCCAGAGAGGTAAGAAGAGTCCAGCCAGGCTTTCATTGCGCCGTTCTGCATCGTGATCCCTTAAGCATGTCTGCTTATTTCGCCGTAGAAACTACCACGTACAGTGTTGTACGTGCCGGGGTTCACCTGCGAGCTCTTGTTTAGTGCGGGCCCGCGAAGGAACCTTTAAAAACCGTCTGTAACTCTCGCTTTTCTGGCTGCGACGGCGTTGCGTCTTTCTCTCACCCCAGTCACATAGTTCACTATGCTCCTGGGGACTCGTTCAGCCGCGCCTTGTCTCGCTCAGAAAATCTCGGTTACCTATTTCTCCATAGCGGATTTCGTAGGGCGGATAAGCGCAAGCGCACCCGCCACCACGTTATCGCACAGAAAATAGTAGTGACCTTTCTCTGTATGGCGGTTTTTAAAGGTTTCCTGCTTTTCCCTCTCCCTTCAGGGAGAGGGACACTGATATGTAGGGCGGGTAAGCGTAAGCGCACCCGCCACTACCGCAACACTTACTTACGCGCTGCGCTGCAACAACATCGACTTAATATGGCCGATGGCGCGCGTCGGGTTTAACCCTTTCGGACAGACGCTCACGCAGTTCATGATGCTATGGCAACGGAACACGCTGAACGCATCGCTCAGGCCATCCAGGCGCGCATTGGTTTCGGTATCGCGGCTGTCGATAAGGAAACGGTACGCGGCCAGCAGGCCTGCCGGGCCGATGAACTTGTCCGGGTTCCACCAGAACGACGGGCACGACGTGGAGCAGCAGGCGCACAGAATGCACTCGTACAGCCCGTCGAGCTTCTCGCGTTGCTCCGGCATCTGCAAATGTTCACGCGCTGGCGGATTCTGCCCATTATTCAACAAGTAAGGCTTAATCTTCTCATATTGGGCGTAGAACTGTCCCATGTCCACTACCAGGTCGCGGATAACCGGCAGGCCAGGCAACGGACGGATAACGATTTTCTGCTTGCCCGCGCCCAGGCTTGAGACCGGCGTAATACAGGCGAGGCCGTTTTTGCCGTTCATGTTCAGGCCATCGGAGCCGCAGACGCCTTCACGGCAGGAGCGGCGGAAAGAGAGGCTCGGGTCCTTCTCTTTCAGCAGCATCAGGGCGTCGAGCAGCATCATGTCGCGCCCTTCTTCCTGCTCCAGGGTGTAATCCTGCATGCGCGGCGCGTCGTCGACATCCGGGTTATAGCGATAAATGGAAAACTCGAGTTTCATCACATTGCTCCGCTCTTAATAAGTACGCACTTTCGGCGGGAAAGCCGGGCGCAGCTTAGGCTGCATATTCACTTCGCGACGCGTCATGCTCTCGGTTTGCGGCAAATAGAGGCTGTGGCACAGCCAGTTTTCGTCGTCGCGGTCCGGGTAGTCGAAGCGGCTGTGCGCGCCACGGCTCTCGGTACGGAAGTTCGCCGATACGGCGGTGGCGTAAGCGGTTTCCATCAGGTTGTCCAGCTCAAGGCATTCGACGCGCTGGGTGTTGAACTCGCTGGAGGTGTCGTCCAGACGGGCGTTTTTCAGGCGCTCGCGGATAGCTTTCAGCTGCTCAAGCCCTTTGGCCATCGCGTCGCCTTCGCGGAATACCGAGAAGTTATGCTGCATACATTCCTGCAGCGCTTTGCGGATTTCGACCGGATCTTCGCCGCTGCGGTTGTTGTTCCAGCGGTTGAGGCGCTCCAGCGAGAACTCCACGTCGGAGTCGCTGGCGTCGCGAAGCTGGCCCTGCTCGGCGATGGATTCCTGCAAATGCAGGCCCGCCGCGCGGCCAAACACCACCAGGTCAAGCAGCGAGTTGCCGCCCAGACGGTTGGCGCCGTGTACCGATACGCAGGCGATTTCGCCAACGGCGAACAGGCCCGGGATCACCACGTCTTCGCCCTTCTCGTTCACGGTCAGCGCCTGGCCGGTCACTTTGGTCGGAATACCGCCCATCATGTAGTGGCAGGTCGGGATAACCGGGATCGGCTCTTTAACCGGGTCAACGTGAGCAAAGGTACGGGAGAGTTCCAGAATGCCCGGCAGGCGGGATTCCAGGACTTCTTTACCGAGATGGTCGAGCTTCAGCTTGGCGTGCGGGCCCCACGGGCCGTCGCAGCCGCGGCCTTCGCGGATTTCGATCATGATAGAGCGAGCCACGACGTCGCGGCCCGCCAGATCTTTCGCGTTCGGCGCGTAACGCTCCATAAAGCGCTCGCCATGTTTGTTCAGCAGGTAACCGCCTTCGCCGCGGCACCCTTCGGTGACGAGTACGCCCGCGCCGGCGATGCCGGTCGGGTGGAACTGCCACATTTCCATGTCCTGTACCGGCACGCCAGCGCGCAGCGCCATGCCGACACCGTCGCCGGTGTTGATGTGGGCGTTGGTGGTAGACTGATAAATACGGCCTGCGCCGCCGGTCGCCAGCACGGTCGCGCGGGCTTTGAAGTAGACCACTTCGCCGGTTTCAATGCACAGTGCGGTGCAACCCACCACCGCGCCATCCTGGTTTTTCACCAGATCCAGCGCATACCACTCAGAAAAAATGGTGGTGTGGTTTTTGAGGTTCTGCTGATACAGCGTATGCAGCAGCGCGTGACCGGTACGGTCCGCCGCCGCCGCGGTGCGCGCCGCCTGCTCGCCGCCGAAGTTTTTCGACTGGCCGCCGAACGGGCGCTGATAAATACGGCCGTCATCAAGACGGGAGAACGGCAGCCCCATGTGCTCAAGCTCCAGAATCGCTTCCGGGCCGGTTTTACACATATATTCAATCGCGTCCTGGTCGCCGATATAGTCGGAACCTTTTACCGTGTCATACATGTGCCATTCCCAGTTATCTTCATGGGAATTGCCAAGCGCAACGGTAATACCGCCCTGGGCGGATACGGTGTGAGAACGGGTCGGGAACACCTTGGAGAGCAGCGCACAGGTCTGGCCGCTCTGGGAAATCTGCAGCGCCGCGCGCATACCTGCACCGCCTGCGCCAATAACAACGGCATCAAATTCTCTGACTGGCAAATTCATTTACACACCCCACACCACAACAAATCCATAAATCACGTAAACCACCAGCGCGACAACAATCGCGAGCTGCAAAAACAGACGCAGCGCCAGATGTTTTACGTAGTCGGTCAGCACCTGCCACATCCCAATCCAGGTATGGACGAGAATCGAAATCAGCGTCAGCAGGGTGAACACTTTGGTGAAGGTGGATGAGAAGAAACCAGTCCAGACTTCATATGTCAGGTCGCCGTTCATCGCGAAGAAACCGATCATATAAATGATATACAGCGTCATTACGATGGAGGTGGCGCGAACCAGGATGAAGTCATGTACGCCGTTGCGTCCTAATGCGGAGGCGTTGCTTACCATACGAGGACTCCTGCGAGAATTGAAAGCACGACAGTGATAATAAAAGCGAACTTAGCGGAGCGTTGGCCTGCTGCGAAGGTTTCTTCAAGATAGCCGAAATCCATCAGCATGTGGCGAACGCCGCCAACAACGTGGTAAGCCAGCGCTGTCAGAATGCCCCACAGGATGAATTTTACGAAGAAGCTGTCCATGATGTTGGACGCAGTCAGAAAGCCTTCTTGAGACGAGAGAGAGAGTCCTAACAACCACAGCAGAATGCCGACGGCGACAAAGGTAATCACGCCGGAAACGCGGTGGAGGATAGAAGCAATCGCGGTGACAGGAAACCGGATCGTTGTCAGATCCAGGTTGACAGGTCGTTGTTTATTCACCTTTTTTATCATGAATGCGCCCACATGCTGTTCTTATTGTGTCCTTCCTCCGGTCTGCAGGCGGGTCAAGCAGCGTCATTTTTCTATAACTCCGCGTCATGCAAAATCACCGCTTCCAAAGGCTGCATGACGCGTTACTACGCTGGGTGGCTCGCGGTTGCAAGGTGTTCCGGAGACCTGGCGGCAGTATAGGATGTTCACAATATCATTACAATTAACCTACAAATTCTTTGGCCGCTTTTGGTCGGAACAGTGACCAGGATCACGATAACAACATTATTTTAAATTTTAATCATCTGATTTGACAAATGTTAAACAAATTAGTTACAAACATCACCAGGAAATGCATATAATTCGCAAAAGTTATGGGGTCATGCTTTCACCTGACAATAAGTTATGTAACAGTGTGCCAGTATTGACCGCAGTAATTTAGCCCGGTATTAGTGATAAACAGGTTTGACAAATACTGACGGCTAACACCCTGATTTACTGTTGTTTCACCCAGGTTTGAATGGTTGCCTGCAAGCCGCCCATCGCTCTGTACCCTGGTTTCCCCTCTGAAACAGAGCTGCGCGCCACACAACAAACTGGCAACTGTCCCCCTGCTGGCTGGAGGTAAATCGGCGGTTAACCGTCGCAAGCAACAGGCGCTAAGGAGACCGTAAATGGCTGATAAAAAAGCAAACCTAACCTATAACGGTGATGGTGCTATCGAACTGGATGTGCTAAAAGGCACGCTCGGTCAGGATGTAATCGATATCCGTAGTCTTGGTTCTAAAGGTGTTTTCACGTTCGACCCCGGCTTTACTTCCACCGCATCCTGCGAGTCCAAAATCACCTTTATCGATGGTGACGAAGGTATCCTGCTGCACCGCGGTTTCCCTATCGATCAGTTAGCCACCGAATCTAACTATCTCGAAGTATGTTACATCCTGCTCTACGGCGAGAAGCCGACCCAGGAGCAGTATGACGAATTCAGAACCACCGTCACCCGCCACACCATGATCCATGAGCAGATCACGCGTCTGTTCCACGGTTTCCGTCGCGACTCGCATCCGATGGCCGTACTATGCGGTGTGACCGGCGCGCTGGCGGCGTTCTACCACGACTCGCTGGACGTCAATAACCCGCGTCACCGTGAAATCGCGGCATTCCGTCTGCTCTCTAAAATGCCGACCGTGGCGGCGATGTGTTACAAGTATTCGATCGGCCAGCCGTTTGTTTATCCGCGTAACGATCTCTCCTACTCCGGCAACTTCCTGAATATGATGTTCTCCACCCCGTGCGAGCCTTACGAGGTCAACCCGGTGCTGGAGCGCGCGATGGATCGCATTCTGATCCTGCACGCGGATCATGAGCAGAACGCGTCAACCTCTACCGTGCGTACCGCAGGCTCCTCCGGCGCGAACCCGTTCGCATGTATCGCCGCGGGCATCGCCTCCCTGTGGGGACCGGCGCACGGTGGCGCTAACGAAGCCGCGCTCAAGATGCTGGAAGAGATCAGCACCGTTGAGCACATTCCGGAATTCGTGCGCCGCGCGAAAGACAAAAACGACTCTTTCCGCCTGATGGGCTTTGGTCATCGCGTTTATAAAAACTATGACCCGCGCGCCACCGTAATGCGCGAAACCTGCCACGAAGTGCTGAAAGAGCTGGGCACCAAAGACGATCTGCTGGAAGTGGCGATGGAGCTGGAAAACATCGCGCTGAACGATCCGTATTTCATCGAGAAGAAACTCTACCCGAACGTGGATTTCTACTCCGGCATCATCCTGAAAGCGATGGGCATTCCGTCTTCCATGTTTACCGTTATTTTCGCGATGGCGCGTACCGTGGGCTGGATTGCGCACTGGAACGAGATGCACAGCGAAGGCATGAAGATCGCGCGTCCGCGTCAGCTGTACACCGGCTACGAGCAGCGTGATTTCAAATCTGACCTGACCAAACGTTAATTTGACGCTGCGGTTAATCTGAAAAACGCGCCTTCGGGCGCGTTTTTTTATGGGCGTTTTGGCGGCGGGTGCGCTGCGCTTACCCGCCCTACACCGAACAACCGTTTTTGTATTTAACGTAGGGCGGGTAAGCAACGCGCACCCGCCAGATTTTGTAGAGTGGGTAAGCGCAGCGCACCCGCCACAACCCATCTATATTTTACGTAGGGCGGGTAAGCAACGCGCACCCGCCATTTCCCTGGTCCACGCATCCCCTACGCCTGGCACCCTGGACACCAGTAAAACGGCCGCGACGACAGCGTCGTCTTCTCGATAATTCCCCCGCAGCGGCGGCATTTTTTCCCGGCGCGGTGAAACACCTCGAAGCGAAACAGCGCGCCGTGATGCTTATTCTCATCCACCGTGCCGCGCGTTTGATAAGACAGCCGGGGGATCTCAAGACACGCGCGGGCCAGCGCATCAAGCTGCGTATTATTCAGCTCTATTGCCTTGTGGCGCGGCGCAAGCTGCGCCTGCCAGAGGATCTCCACACGCAAATAATTGCCAAGCCCCGCGAGAAACGCCTGGTCCAGCAGCAGCCCGCTGAACTGACGGCGGTGAAAACGCGGGCTCAGGAGCCGTTCTTTCACCTGCTCCACCGTCAGCGACATATCCAGCACATCAGGCCCGACGCGCTGCAAAAACGCGTGCGCCGCCACGCCGTCGGCATCCAGCATCTCAATTTCCGAGGCGCTGTAAAGCAGCACCGCGGCGTCTTCGGTTTCAAGCCGCACGCGCAGGCTTCGCGTCGTTTGCGGCGTTTCACCCGCTTTCACCACGCGCCAGACGCCATACAGCTGGTTGTGGCTGTAGAGCGTCAGCCCACAGGAAAAATGCGTCAGCAGCGCTTTGCCGCGGGTTTCAAAACGCTCAACCCGCGCGCCGGTCAGTTGCGCTTCAAACGGTTTTAATTCAGGAAACGCAAACCAGACACGGGTTAGCGGTTTGCCCGCGACTGCCGCTTCAAGCTTGTCCGCCGCGCGGCGGATCTCCGGTCCTTCCGGCATCGTTCATCCTTTCAGGTTACTTAAGCATTAAAACGTAAGGATAAACTGTAGCAGCACGGGCGAAGAGAAACAGGCAACCGCCGCAAAAAAGCGGCGGTTAACAGCTTACTCCAGCGCCAGCAGCGCAAAGCTTGCCAGCCAGTGGCCGCCGCTGTAGTGGCTGCCGACCACATGCTCAACGCTTGCCGCGAGATGGCGCTGCACCGCCTCCTGCAGCGCCATCTGCGCAGGGTGATCTTCCGGGAGCGCCGCGGCGATATGCTTCATACACCAGGCGCGGCTTAAGTTAAGCCCGTCGAGGTGGGCGATTTTCGGGTCGGCGCGATCGCTCACCATTGCCGGGTGCATCAGCGCCGCCACGTTGCCGATATCCGGCAGATACGCGTCAAACCAGGCCGGGAAATTGTCCGCCGTTTTACTCATCAGCAGCGCTTCGGTGAGCGCGCCGGAGAGATATTCATCGCCGCCCGGCTCGTAGTGTGCCGGGTAGTCGGTGTCGGCCTGATAAAAGCGTGTCGTCGCGTCAGTAATGGCGCGCTCAAGCGTCTTATCACCAAGCGCGCGGGCGTAATCCAGGCCGAGGGCGAGCGCAAACGCCGTGTTGTAATGGGTGCCGACGCGAATCGGGTACGTCAGCTTGCTGAGGTAATCGATAAGGCGCGCACGGATATCCTGGGTCAGCGGCGCCAGTATTTCATGCCAGCGCGCGGCCTGCGGCAGGTCGGATTCGTGCAACTCCCGGGCGAGCGCCAGCAGCCAACCGTAGCCATACGGGCGCTCAAACGAGGCGCGGAACGGCGCGGTAAAATACGCCACTTCGCGCGCCACATTCGCAGGCGTGATGTGTTCATCGAACAGCGCGATGATCTCTTCGCGGCACGACAGCGTCGGATAGCGGCGCAGGCAGCGCAGCAGCAGCCAGTAGCCATGCACCGCCGAATGCCAGTCAAAGCAGCCGTAGAAAATCGGGTGCAGCTCGCGCGGCGGCAGCGCGTCGGCGTCATCATTCATCAAATGCATGATGTGGTTCGGATACTCCTGTCGCAGATAGGTCAGAGGCATCCGGGCAAAGGCGTCGGCCTGGGGTTGTGTCAGTGTCATAACAGCTCCTTAGTGGGCCTTAGCGAAATACGATGAAATACATCAGGAAAACGTTCACCACCAGCAGCGTCAACGCCGTCGGGATCTGAATTTTTATCACCTGATATTTGTCTTTCAGCTCCAGCAGCGCGGCGGGAACGATATTAAAATTCGCCGCCATCGGCGTCATCAGCGTGCCGCAGTAGCCTGCATACATACCGATAGCCAGCAGCGGTGCCGGGTCGCCGTGGTGATGGTTAATCAACAATGGCAGCGCGATGCCCGCGCTCAGCACCGGGAACGCCGCAAACGCGTTGCCCATGATCATCGTGAAAAGCGCCATGCCGATGCAGTAGATAACCACCAGCATGAAGCGGTTTTCCGGATCGACGAACAGACTCACCACGCGCTGCACCGCCGTGCCGGTATCGGCGGCGACAAACACCCCGCCGAGCATCGCCAGCATCTGCGGCAAAATCACCGCCCAGCCGATGGTATCCACCAGTCGGCGCGACTGGCGAATCGCATGCAGCGGCGTGCCGCGCGTGAGCCACCAGCCCACCAGCAGCGCCGCGACACACGCCACGCACAGCGCGGCGAGCGTCAGCTGTTTTTGATCCAGCAGGAACACGCCGCCCACCGAGACGCCTTTTAAAAACAGCGTGCCAATCACCGTCACCACCGGGATAAGCAACGCCGGCAGAAACAGCCAGTTACCCAGACGGCGAGACGACGCCTCGCGCTCCTCCTCGGTGGACATTTTATAGTGCCCCTTCCCGACCAGCCCAAAGCCCGCCAGCAGCGCGATAACAATCACCGCGCCGCCGATAATGCGGTAGGCCAGCGAGCGGCCCAGCCCCTGCACCAGCAGATCGCCGAAGAGAAAAATCCCGCCGAACAGGAACCAGAACAGCGCGGTGGTAAAGCGTTTCGGATTACCGCGATCGCGAAGCGTCATCACCACCAGCAGCATGACGATAAAGCCTATCAGGTAGTAGACGCGGTTAATGGTCAGCAACGTACTCATTGCGCGGCCTCCTGATTGCCCTGCTCTGCGCGCCAGGCCAACACCTCGCGGCGAATGCTGGCGTCTAAGCGCAGCAGGCGCGCCATATGAATAATCAGCGCCGCAATCGCGGTCGGAATGGCCCACAGGCCGATATGCAGCGGCTCGATACCGGGAATGCCGTTCTCTTTCAGGAACGCGTCAATCAGCAGCACCGCGCCGAAGGCGATAAAAATATCTTCACCGAAAAACACCGCGATATTGTCGCAGGCAGCGGCGTGGGCTTTGATTTTGTCGCGGATGTGCGCAGGCAGCTCGCCATATTCATTGAGCGCCGCGCCTTCCGCCATCGGCGCCAGCAGCGGACGCACGGTCTGGGCGTGGCCGCCAAGCGACATCAGCCCAAGCGCCGCGGTGCCTTCACGCACCACGAAATAGAGCATCAGAATACGCGCCGAGGTGGCGCTGGCGATTTTCGCCACCCACGCCTGGGCGCGCTCTTTCAGGCCGTAATACTCCAGCAGGCCAATCACCGGCAGGATCAGAATGAAGGTCGCGAGCGAGCGGCTGTTAACGAACTTTTCACCGAAGGTTTCCAGCAGCATGCCGAAATCCATGCCGACGGTAAGCCCGGTCGTCAGCCCGGCGACCACCACCACCAGCAGCGGGTTAAAACGCAGCGCGAAACCGATAACCACCACCGGAATACCGATGAGCGGCAACAGAGAGGAACCGTCCATACATTGTTACCCTTTCCAAAGTGAGCGTTGCACGCCGAAGGCTATTCTGCTCCTTCGCCAGTGGCGAAGCGTGGGCATTGCGGCGAACGTTGTTGTGTGAGAGGCGCTGTGAACGTGCAGAACCTGACCAAAAAGCTATATCTGAACGGTGAAATTATGTAAACAATTTATCAATAAAATGTTTTTATTTTGTCGGTGACGTTTTATAGTTTTTGCCAATACCCCCAAAAGCGTAAGGGACGCCATGAGCCGGAAAAAAGCGGTTGTATCAACTGATAACGACGATATTGCTGACGGGCGCATTGTGTCGTCCCGCCATCTGGTGTCGGAGCGTTGCGCGGAATTATCGGAGCTGGAGTACGCGCTGATCATGACCAGCAACGCCTTTAACAAATGGATGGTGCGCTGCATGACGGCGGCAGGCGAGCCGGATATGGGCGCGTTTGATGTCTCGCTGTTGCATCACGTCAACCACCGCAACCGCAAGAAAAAGCTCGCGGATATCTGCTTTGTGCTCAACGTGGAAGACACGCACATCGTGACCTACGCACTGAAAAAGCTGGTCAAAGCCGGGTATGTCACCAGTGAAAAGGTAGGTAAAGAGCTCTATTTTTCGACGACAGAGGAAGGTAAAGCGCTGTGTATGAAATACCGCGACGTGCGCGAGGCGTGTCTTATCGCGATTCAGGTCGAGAGCGGCATACCGGGCGCGGCGATTGGCGAAACAGCGCAATTGCTGCGCACGATTGCCTCGCTTTACGACACCGCCGCGCGGGCGGCGGCATCGCTCTGAGTTACGCGCTGACCTGAATCTGGCGCGCGTCGAACGCCTCGCGTAACCGGCGCGCGAACGCCAGCGCGTGCGCGCCGTCACCATGCAGGCAGACCGTCTGGGCATTGACTGTCGCCCACGCGCCGTCGCGGCTGCGCACCCGCCCTTCCTGCACCATCATCAGCGTGCGCGACACCGCCTCGTCGTCATCCTCAATCAACGCGCCCGGCTCGCTGCGCGGCACCAGCGCACCGTCGGCCAGATAACCGCGATCGGCGAAGACTTCTTCGCGCGTGGCGAGCCGATAACGCGCGCCCGCGCGGATAAGCTCGCTGCCCGCCAGCCCCACCAGAATCAGCGACGCATCGAAATCCTTCACCGCCTGCGCGATGGCGTCGGCAAGCGCGGCGTCTTTCGCGGCCTGGTTATAGAGCATGCCGTGCGGCTTTACATGCGCCAGCCTGCCGCCTTCGGCGCGGGCGATAGCCGCGAGCGCGCCGACCTGATAAAGCGTCTCGGCGTAAATCGTCTCTGGCGGCAGCTGCATCGCCGTGCGCCCAAAGTTTTCACGATCCGCGAACCCCGGATGCGCGCCCATCGCCACGCCGTGCGCCAGCGCCAGCCGCACGCTCTCGCGCATGGTCTGCGCATCGCCCGCGTGGAAGCCGCAGGCGATATTGGCCGAGCTAATCAGCGGCATCAGTAGCGCGTCGTTGCCGCAGCCCTCGCCGAGATCGGCGTTGAGATCAATCTTCATCATTAAGCCGCCATGCCAGTTGTTGCAGATAACGCGCCCGGTCGCTGCGCGCTTCCAGCGCCTCTTCGATGGAGCACGGCACGAAGTGAATCGGCTCGCCGAGGCGCAGCTGCGCGAGGTTATAGCGATCGGCGTCGATGACGCACGCGATGCGCGGATAGCCGCCGGTGGTCTGGGCGTCATTCATCAGCACGATGGGCTGGCCACCGTGCGGCACCTGCACCACGCCCGGCAGCAGACCGTGAGACACCAGATCGCGTTTGGTGGTGCGCTCCAGCACGTGACCATGCAGCCGGTAACCCATGCGGTTACTCTGCGGGCTTAGCTGCCACGGCGTGCGCCAGAAGGCTTCTTTCGACGCCTCGCTGAATTCGTGGTACTCCGGCCCCGGCAGCGCGCGAATGCGGTTGCCCCACAGCAGTTGCTTCACGCCGCGCGCCTCGCGGAAGTGACGCGTGGGCGGATTCACTGGCAGCACGTCGCCGTCGCGCAGGGGGCGTCCTTCAAAACCCCCGAGGCCCGCTTTCACATCGGTACTGCGCGAGCCCATGACTTCCGGCACGTCGAAACCGCCCGCCAGCGCCAGATAACTGCGCATACCGCGGCGCGGCAGCCTGAGGCTCAGGCGCTCGCCCGCGCGGGCAAGCAGCCGCCAGCCGGTCCAGACGGCGCGTTCGTTAAGCGTCGCGTCGCAGCCCGCGCCGGTGAGCGCAAACCAGGTGTCTTCGGTGAACTCCACCACGCACTGGCCGAGCGTTATCTCCAGCGCCGCCGCATCAGGATCATTACCCACCAGCAGGTTGGCGATATGCAGCGACGGGCCATCCAGCGCGCCGCACTGGCTCACGCCGTACTGGCGCAGCCCAAAACGGCCGCCATCCTGAATAGTTGCGTGAATGCCCGCGCGAATAATCTTCAGCATACGCCCTCCTTTTGCGGCACAAAGCGCACGGTGTCGCCCGGCGCGAGCAGGCCCGGCGGGTTACTGTGCGGATCAAACAGCGCGCGCGAGGTGTGGCCGATAATCTGCCAGCCGCCAGGCGTAGGCAGCGGATAGATGCCCGTCTGGCTGCCGCCGATGCCGACCGAGCCTGCGGGTACCTGAAGACGCGGCTCCGCGCGGCGCGGCGTGGCAAGCTCCGGTGCCAGCCCGCCGAGATACGGAAAGCCTGGCTGAAAGCCGATGAAATAGACCACGTAGTCGACCTGCGCATGCATCTCCACCACCTGTTTCTCACTCAGCCCGGCGTGGTGTGCGACCACCGACAGATCCGGCCCGGCGTCTTTGCCGTACACCACCGGGATTTCAATGCGCCGCGCTTCGGGAATGATCGCCTCGCTCTCCTCCCACCAGCGTTGCAGCCGCTCAATAGCATCCAGCGCCATCGTGCCCGGCTCGCGCAGCATCACGGTAATGTTATTCATGCCGGGAATGACTTCTACCACGGCGGGCACGTCCGCGAGGCGCTGCACCAGCCCCCAGATGCGCTGCTGGCTGGCAAGCGTGACGGGCGGCTCCAGCTCCAGTACCACGGCGCTTTCGCCTAACAGATAACAACGGGCTCGCTGCACGTTTTCCTCTCTTGTGTTGGTTAAGCCGGGTTCGGGATATCGATAAAGGTCACGTCCAGATCGGTGGTTTCGTTCAGCCACTCGCTGAGCGCGCGAATGCCGCCGCGCTCGGTGGCGTGGTGGCCTGCCGCGTAGAAGTGCAGCGACTGCTCGCGCGCCGAGTGGATGGTCTGCTCAGACACTTCGCCGGTGATGAAGGCGTCCACGCCGAAACGCGCCGCGCTGTCGATAAAGCTCTGTCCGCCACCGGTACACCAGGCGACGCGCTTAATCAGATCAGGCCCGGTATCGCCGCACCACAGCGGGCGGCGGCCCAGACGCGCTTCAAGCCAGGAGGCGAACTCCGGGCCTGATACCGCCATCGACAGCTCGCCCCACGGCACCAGCGGCTCGATTTCGCCCTTCACGTCAATGCCGAGCAGCTGCGCGAGCTGGACGTTATTGCCAAGCTGCGGATGCGCGTCGAGCGGCAAATGCCAGCCGTAGAGATTGATATCGTTAGTGAGCAGCGTTTTCAGGCGGTTGCGCTTCATGCCGCGCACCACCGGCGATTCGCCTTTCCAGAAATAGCCGTGGTGGACGATCACCGCGTCGGCTTCCAGGCGCACCGCTTCGTCGAGCAGCGCCTGGCTTGCGGTAACGCCGGTGACGATTTTGCGCACCTCGTCGCGGCCCTCAACCTGCAAGCCGTTCGGGGCGTAGTCGCTGAACGTCGCGCTATTGAGTTTGTCGTTGATCAGTTGTTCCAGTTCGCTGTTTTTCATGGTCTCTCTCTTATTCCTTGCGGGCCGCTTCATACGCCGCGAGCGTCGCGACGCGCGCCTGTTTGTGATCGACGATGGGCTGCGGATAACGCAGCGCCTTGCCGTTTTTCTTCGCCCACAGATGCGGCTCATGCACCGCCTTGCCGGGAATATGGCTCAGTTCCGGCACCCAGCGGCGGATAAACTCGCCCTCAGCGTCAAACCGCTGCCCCTGCGTGGTGGGGTTAAAGATGCGGAAATAGGGCGCGGCGTCGGTGCCGGTGGAGGCCGCCCACTGCCAGCCGCCGTTATTGGCGGCAAAATCGCCGTCAATCAATTGCGACATAAAATAGCGTTCACCGCGCCGCCAGTCGACCAGTAAGTCTTTGACCAGAAAGCTCGCGGTGATCATCCGCAGGCGGTTATGCATCCAGCCGGTGGCATTCATCTGGCGCATGGCGGCATCGACAATGGGATACCCCGTGTTGCCTTCGCACCACGCCTGAAAATGGGCGTCGTTCTGCTGCCACGCCACCCGCGCCGTCCAGTCGATAAACGGCTGATGGCGGCACAGGTGCGGCCAGGCGACGATAAGGTGTCGGTAAAATTCGCGCCAGATAAGCTCGTTCAGCCACACCGCCCCGCTGCCGCCTTCCAGCGCGCGCGGGTGTTCGGTTAACAGACGATGCAGGCACTGGCGCGGCGACAGCACGCCGATGGCGAGATACGCCGACAATAAACTGGTGCCGCGAATCGCCGGGAAATCGCGCTTTTCCGGGTAGTCGCCCGCGGCCGTCTGGCAAAACTCCCGCAGACGTTTAAGCGCGGCCTCTTCGCCCGCCGGGAACAGCAGCGCGTCCGGCGTCTCACAGGGGTAATCGAACGGCGCAAGCGCAGGCACGTCGGTTAACGCGCCGCCGTTACGCGGCTTCGGCGCGCTGACGCAGGGCGGTAATCCTTCGCCGAGACGGCGTAAAAACGCCCGGCTGTAAGGCGTGAACACTTTATACATTTCGCCGTTGCCGGTGACGACGCTTCCGGGCGGCAGCATCACGCTGTCGTCAAAGCCCTGGCAGGCAACGCGGCCCTCCAGCCTGCGCTCAACGGCGGCGTCGCGCCGGGCTTCGTTCAGCTCATACTGATAGTTATAAAAGAGCGCGGAAACCTGCTGCTCATCGCAAAACGCGGCCAGCGCGTCCACGGCGGCGGCGAAATCGGGCACCTCGCGCGTAAACAGCGCAATGCCACGCTTCGCCAGCGCCTGTTGCAGGGCTTCCAGATTCTGGTGAATAAACGCCGCCTGACGCGGCGCGAGGGTGTGATCGCGCCACTGCTGCGGGGTCGCGATAAACAGGCCGATGACCCGCGCGTCGGGGTCACGGCAGGCGGCGGCGAGCGCCAGATTGTCGTTGACGCGCAGATCCGCGCGAAACCAGACCAGATGCGTGGTCATAACACTCCTTGTTTAACGGCCATAGCGCAGGCGCAGCGCTTCCGGGTACGGCTCGAAGTAGCGTTGTTGATCAAGATAAGCGTCAGGGTATTCCGCCATGTAGTGCTTAAGCAGCGTCACCGGCGCCAGCAGCGGCTGCGTGCCCTGGCGGTAGCGGTCGATAAGCGCGGAAAGCTCCTGGCGCTGACGTCCGTTGAGCTGGTTGCGAAAATACCCCTGCACGTGCATCAGCACGTTGGTGTGGTTGCGGCGGGTTGCATGAATGGAGAGCAGCGTCATCAGACGCAGACGGTATTCGTCAAAAAACGCTTCCAGCGAATCCCACTGGTCGATAGCGGCCACAAAGCGCCCCAGCTCGCGGTAGAGCGGCTGCGAATGCGCCAGCAGCAGCAGTTTGTAGCGGCTGTGAAAGGCGATGAGATTACCGCGCGTCAGCCCTTCGGCGCGCAGCGCGTGAAGCTCATGCAGCGTGTAGATGCGCTCAACGAAGTTTTCGCGAATGGCCGGATCGTGCAAACGTCCGTCCTCTTCCACCGGCAGCCACGGCAGCGCGTTCATCAGAATTTCGGTATAAATGCCGCGACCGGCTTTACGGTTGTTTTTGCCGTCCGCATCGTAGACGCGCACGCGCTCCATGCCGCAGCTTGGCGATTTGGCGCAGACGATATAGCCGCACAGGTGATCGAGACGGCTGACGCGCTCGCGCGAAAAGGTTTGCATCTCGGCGGTTAAATCCCCTTCGCGCTTATCGCTAAAGCGCAGCGCCAGGCCGTCGTCGGTTTTCACCAGGCGCAGCGCCGGGCGCGGCACCGGCAGGCCGACCGCCATCTCCGGGCAGACAGGCTCATATTTCACCCAGGGAGCCAGCTCTTCCACTGCAAAGGCAAGCCGTTTATGGCCGCCGTCAAAACGCACATTTTCCCCTAAAAGACAGGCGCTAATGCCAACAGGGATTTTTATACTCATTCGGCCATCCTCATTTTTATACACTCTCAGTGTAGCCAGAGGCGGCCTGTTAACACCAGTCTGATGACAGCGAAAAACGCAGCGGCGCGGCGTATCGCAGGCATAAAAAAACCGCTCTTTATGAGCGGTTTTTCAGGGAGTCGCGCGAATCAGTAGAAATAGCTGGCAGTTTGTTCCGCCTGCGCCATCCAGACCGGCTGATCGCTGGTTTTCGACCACACGCGATGCAGATAGCTGTAAAAACGCGAACGGTCTTTCCAGAACAGCATCACCGGCAGGGCCGCAATGCCGACCAGGAGCACTAACGCGCGACGCAGGAAGACCTGATGCGCAGGATATTTTTTATATAAAGACATAGGTTTTTCCCCCTTACTTAACTTGCCCGGCAATCAAGGCCGGAAACCGGATTTTGTGAGCTGGTTAAAATTGTATCGCTTTGCCTGTAATTTTACTACTCATCCGACCAGCTTTTAGGGTGAATTCTTACCATCTTTACAATTGATATCGTAAATAAGTTACAAAACGGTTAAACAAATACTAACCCGCAGTTAAATCATGGCTTTTGCCATTTTTATATTTTTTTTACACCCCGCTTCGCGATTTTTGCGAAACCTTTACGCCCGAATCCCTACCCTCTGCACATATTCAAAAAACCCCACTGGAGGTGGATTGTGAGTGCAGGCCTGATAACCGGCATCGTGCTGGTTTTCCTGTTACTGGGCTATCTGGTGTATGCCCTGATTAATGCGGAGGCGTTCTGATGGCGGCGTCCGCATTTTTACTTATCGCCAGTTTCCTGCTGGTGCTGATGGCGCTGGCGAAACCGCTGGGCAGCCTGCTGGCCCGACTGATTAACGGCGAACCCCTGCCTGGCGTGGGCGGCGTGGAGCGCGCGCTCTGGGCCGTGCTCGGCATTCGTCAGGAAGAGATGGACTGGAAGCGCTATCTGCTGGCTATTCTGGTGTTTAACACGCTCGGTCTGGCGCTGCTGTTCGCCATCCTGATGTGCCAGGGCGTGCTGCCGCTGAATCCGCAACACCTGCCGGGAATGTCCTGGCATCTGGCGCTCAATACCGCGGTGAGTTTCGTCGCCAATACCAACTGGCAGTCGTACGCGGGTGAAAGCACCGTCAGCTATTTCAGCCAGATGGCGGGCCTCGCGGTGCAGAATTTCCTCTCGGCGGCGACCGGTATTGCGGTGGCGTTCGCGCTGATCCGCGCCTTTGCGCGCCAGTCGGCGACCACGCTTGGCAACGCCTGGCAGGATCTCACTCGCGTCACGCTGTGGGTGCTGATGCCCATTTCGCTGATTATCGCCCTGTTTTTTATTCAGCAAGGCGCGATTCAGAATTTCTCTGCCTACCAGCCGTTCACCACGCTGGAAGGCGCGCGGCAGATGCTGCCGATGGGGCCGGTGGCGTCGCAGGAGGCGATCAAAATGCTTGGCACCAACGGCGGCGGCTTCTTTAACGCCAACTCCTCGCACCCCTTTGAGAACCCGACCGCGCTCACCAATGTCGTGCAGATGATGGCTATTTTCCTGATCCCGGCGGCGCTCTGCTTCGCCTTTGGCGATGCGGTGGGCGACGCGCGCCAGGGCCGCGCCATTCTCTGGACCATGACGGTGATTTTCGTGGTCTGCGTGGCGCTGGTGATGTGGGCTGAAACCACCGGCAACCCGCACTTCCTGACGCTCGGTGCCGACAGCGCCGCCAATATGGAAGGCAAAGAGAGCCGCTTTGGCATTCTCGCGAGCAGCCTGTTTGCGGTCGTCACCACGGCAGCCTCCTGCGGCGCGGTAAACGCCATGCATGACTCCTTTACCGCGCTCGGCGGCATGATCCCGATGTGGCTGATGCAGATTGGCGAAGTGGTCTTCGGCGGCGTCGGCTCCGGGCTGTACGGGATGCTGCTGTTCGTGCTGCTGGGCGTGTTTATCGCGGGCCTGATGATTGGCCGCACGCCGGAATACCTCGGTAAGAAAATCGACGTGCGCGAGATGAAAATGACCGCGCTGGCGATTCTGGTGACGCCTGCGCTGGTGCTGCTCGGCACCGCGCTCGCCATGATGACCGATACGGGCCGGGCGGGCATGTTCAACCCCGGCATTCACGGCTTCAGCGAAGTGCTCTACGCGGTGTCGTCCGCCGCCAATAACAACGGCAGCGCCTTCGGCGGCCTTAGCGCCAACACGCCGTTCTGGAACCTGCTGCTGGCGTTCTGCATGTGGTTTGGCCGCTTCCTGGTGATTATCCCGGTGATGGCGATAGCCGGCTCGCTCGCCGCCAAAAAAGCGCAGCCCGCCAGCCCCGGCACGCTGCCCACCCACGGCGCGCTGTTTATCGGCCTGCTGACGGGTACGGTGCTGCTGGTGGGCGCCCTGACGTTTATCCCCGCCCTCGCCTTAGGCCCGGTCGCGGAACATCTTTCTCTTGTGAAATGACCATTGCGGAGTCGCTATCCATGAGTCGCAAGCAACTGGCCCTGTTTGAATCCTCGCTGGTTCGTCAGGCGCTTTTCGATGCTCTTAAAAAACTGAGTCCGCGCGCCCAGTGGCGCAACCCGGTCATGTTTATCGTCTGGGTCGGCAGCCTGCTGACCACGCTGATCGCCCTGGCGATCGCCGCCGGAAAACTGCCTGGCGAGGCGCTGTTTACCGCTGCCATCAGCCTGTGGCTGTGGTTTACGGTGCTGTTCGCGAATTTCGCCGAAGCGCTGGCCGAAGGCCGCAGCAAAGCCCAGGCCAACAGCCTCAAGGGTGTAAAAAAGACCGCGTTCGCCCGCAAACTGCGTGCGCCGCATCACGACGCCCAGATGGATCACATCCCCGCCGCTGACCTGCGCAAAGGCGATATCGTGCTGGTGGAAGCAGGCGATATTATCCCGTGCGACGGCGAAGTTATCGAAGGCGGCGCGTCGGTGGATGAGAGCGCCATTACCGGCGAATCCGCGCCGGTTATCCGTGAATCGGGCGGCGATTTCGCCTCGGTAACCGGCGGCACGCGTATTCTCTCCGACTGGCTGGTTATCCAGTGCAGCGTCAACCCCGGCGAGACGTTCCTCGATCGTATGATTGCGATGGTCGAGAGCGCCGAGCGCCGCAAAACGCCGAACGAAATCGCGCTGACCATTCTGCTGGTGGCGCTGACGATTGTCTTTCTGCTGGCGACCGCCACGCTCTACCCGTTCTCGCAATACGGCGGTACGGCGGTCAGCGTGACGGTGCTGGTGGCGCTGCTGGTGTGCCTGATCCCGACCACTATCGGCGGGCTGCTCTCCGCCATCGGCGTGGCGGGCATGAGCCGGATGCTTGGCGCGAACGTTATCGCCACCAGCGGCCGCGCGGTGGAAGCCGCAGGCGATGTGGACGTACTGCTGCTGGATAAAACCGGCACCATCACGCTCGGCAACCGTCAGGCGTCTGACTTCCTGCCCGCCCCCGGCGTGGATGAAAAAACGCTGGCTGACGCCGCCCAGTTAGCCTCGCTTGCGGATGAAACCCCGGAAGGCCGCAGCATTGTGGTGCTGGCGAAGCAGCGCTTTAACCTGCGCGAGCGCGACGTACAGCATTTGCAGGCTACCTTTGTGCCCTTCACCGCCCAGACGCGCATGAGCGGCATCAACGTGCAGGACCGGATGATCCGTAAAGGCTCGGTGGACGCCATTCGCCGCCACGTGGAAGCCAACGGCGGCCAGTTCCCGGCGCAGGTCGACACGCTCGTGGAAGGCGTGGCGCGCACCGGCGGTACTCCGCTGGTCGTGGCCGAAGGCGCGCAGGTGCTCGGCGTTATCGCGCTGAAAGATATCGTCAAAGGCGGCATTAAAGAGCGCTTCGCGCAGCTGCGCAAAATGGGCATCAAGACGGTGATGATCACCGGCGATAATCGGCTGACGGCGGCCGCCATCGCCGCCGAAGCGGGCGTGGACGATTTTCTCTCCGAAGCGACGCCGGAAGCGAAACTGGCGCTGATCCGCCAGTACCAGGCCGAAGGACGGCTGGTGGCGATGACCGGCGACGGCACCAACGACGCCCCGGCGCTGGCGCAGGCCGATGTGGCGGTGGCGATGAACTCCGGCACCCAGGCGGCGAAAGAAGCGGGCAACATGGTGGATCTCGACTCTAACCCCACCAAGCTCATCGAAGTGGTGCACATCGGCAAACAGATGCTGATGACGCGCGGCTCGCTGACGACATTCAGCATCGCCAACGACGTGGCGAAATATTTCGCCATTATCCCGGCGGCGTTCGCGGCGACCTACCCGCAGCTTAACGCGCTGAACGTGATGCATCTGCACTCCCCTGCCTCGGCTATTCTCAGCGCCGTTATTTTTAACGCGCTGATCATCGTCTTTCTGATCCCGCTGGCGCTGAAAGGCGTGAGCTACAAGCCGCTCGCGGCGGCGGCGATGCTGCGCCGCAACCTGTGGATTTACGGTCTGGGCGGGCTGGTGGTGCCGTTTATCGGCATCAAGCTCATCGACCTGCTGTTAACGCTATTTGGTCTGGTTTAAAAGGAATCATTATGGCTATGTTACGTCCCGCACTCACCCTGCTGGTTTTCCTGACGATACTCACCGGCGGCGTCTATCCGCTGGCGACCACGGTGCTCGGCCAGTGGTGGTTTAAGGACCAGGCGGAAGGCTCGCTTATCCGCCAGAATGACGAGGTGCGCGGCTCGCGCCTGATTGGCCAGGCGTTCAGCGAGGCGAAATATTTCCAGGGCCGCCCTTCCGCGACGGCCGAAGCGCCTTATAATCCAATGGCTTCCGGCGGCAGTAACCTTGCCGCCAGCAACCCGGCGCTGGATAAAGAGGTCCAGGCGCGCGTACAGGCGCTGCGCGCCGCCAACCCGGACGCCCGCGCGGCGGTGCCGGTGGAGCTGGTCACCGCCTCCGCGAGCGGTCTTGATTACGGCATAACGCCTGACGCCGCCTTCTGGCAGGCCCCGCGCGTGGCGCAGGCCCGCGGCATTTCTGAAGCGGAAGTGGGACGCCTTATCCGTGAAAACACCGACGCCCCTCTCGCGGGCTTTCTCGGCCAGCCGGTGGTTAACGTGCTGAAACTGAATATGGCGCTGGACGCCCTGCAACCGTAAGGAACCCTCATGACCGAAGAGCCGATGCGCCCCGACCCGGACCGCCTGCTGATACAGACGCAGGGCCGGACGCGCGGAAAACTCAAAATCTTCTTCGGGGCCTGCGCAGGCGTAGGGAAAACCTACGCCATGTTGCAGGAGGCTCAGCGCCTGCGGGCGCAGGGGCTCGATATCCTGGTGGGCGTGGTGGAAACCCACGGCCGCCAGGAGACCGCGGCGTTACTTGAGGGGCTGGCTATCCAGCCCCTTAAGCGTATTCATCACCGGGGCCGCGTGGTGCAGGAGTTCGATCTCGACGCGGCGCTTGCCCGTAACCCGGCCCTGATCCTGATGGACGAGCTGGCGCACAGCAACGCGCCCGGCTCGCGCCACCCGAAGCGCTGGCAGGATGTCGATGAGCTGCTCGACGCGGGCATCGACGTCTTTACCACCGTGAACGTGCAGCATCTGGAGAGCCTCAACGACGTGGTGGGCGGCGTCACCGGCATTCAGGTGCGCGAAACCGTGCCCGACCCGATTTTCGATGCGGCCGATGAAATCGTGCTGGTGGATCTGCCGCCGGACGACCTGCGCCAGCGGTTGCATGAAGGCAAAGTGTACATCGCAGGCCAGGCAGAGCGCGCCATCGAGCATTTCTTTCGCAAAGGCAATCTTATCGCGCTGCGCGAGCTGGCGCTGCGCCGTACCGCCGACCGCGTGGACGACCAGATGCGCGCCTGGCGCGACCGCCAGGGCCAGGAGAAAGTGTGGCACACGCGCGACGCCATCCTGCTGTGCATCGGCCAGGGCGCGGGCAACGAAAAACTGGTGCGCACCGCCGCGCGTCTGGCGGCGCGGCTCGGCAGCGTCTGGCATGCGGTGTATGTGGAGACGCCGCGCCTGCACCGGCTACCGGAAACATCACGCCGCGCGATTCTGAGCGCCCTGCATCTCGCCCAGGAGTTGGGCGCGGAAACCGCCACCCTCGCCGACCCGGTCGAGGAGAAAGCCGTGCTGCGCTACGCCCGCGAGCATAACCTCGGCAAAATCGTCATCGGGCGGCGCAATAAACGCCGCTGGTGGAGCCAGGATACGTTCGCCGAGCGGCTCGCGCGCCACGCGCCGGAGCTCGATTTACTGATTGTCGCGCTGGACGACAAGCCGACGCCTGCCACCGCCAAAGCCGCCGATAACCGCCCGTTTATGGAGAAATGGCGGGTACAGTTGCGCGGCTGCGCGGTGGCGGTAGCGCTCTGCGCGCTGATTACGCTGGTGGCGCACCAGTGGCTTATCGCGTTTGACGCCGCCAACCTGGTGATGGTCTATCTGCTGGGCGTGGTGCTGGTGGCGCTGTTTTATGGCCGCTGGCCGTCGGTGGTGGCGACAGTCATCAACGTGGTGAGCTTTGATCTCTTTTTTATCGCGCCGCGCGGCACGCTGGCGGTCTCTGACGTCCAGTATCTGCTGACCTTCGCGGTGATGCTGAGCGTCGGGCTGATTATCGGCAACCTGACCGCGGGCGTGCGCTACCAGGCGCGCATCGCGCGCTATCGCGAGCAGCGCACCCGCCATCTTTATGAGATGTCCAAAGCGCTGGCGGTGGGCCGCAGCGCGCGCGATATCGCAGCCACCAGCCAGCAGTTTATCGCCTCCACCTTTCACGCCCGCGGCCTGCTGCTGCTGCCGGACGAACACGGCAAACTGCAAGCGCCGCAACCGCTCGCGGAAATCACCCCGTGGGATGAAGCCATTGCCCGCTGGAGCTTCGATAAAGGCTTGCCTGCCGGCGCGGGCACCGACACCCTGCCCGGCGTGCCGTATCAAATTTTGCCGCTGCGCACCGCCGGGAAAACGCTCGGGCTGGTCATTGTCGAGCCCGGTAACCTGCGCCAGTTGATGATCCCCGAACAGCAGCGGCTGCTGGAAACGTTCACGTTACTGGTGGCAAGTGCTCTTGATCGGCTCTTTCTGACCGAAAGCGAAGGGCAGGCGCGGCTCGCCAGCGAGCGCGAACAGCTACGCAATTCATTGCTGGCGGCACTCTCTCATGACCTGCGCACGCCGCTGACGGTGCTGTTCGGCCAGGCGGAGATCCTGACGCTCGATCTGGCTGCCGAAGGCTCGAAGCATGCGCCGCAGGCGAGCGAAATCCGCCAGCATGTACTGAACACCACAAGGCTTGTGAATAATCTGCTGGATATGGCGCGCATTCAGTCGGGCGGCTTTAACCTGCGCAAAGAGTGGCTGACGGTGGAAGAAGTGGTGGGCAGCGCGCTCAAGATGCTGGAGCCGGGTCTCGGTGGGCGGCATATCGAACTCAGCCTTAGCGATCCGCTCACCCTCATCCATGTTGACGGGCCGCTGTTTGAGCGCGTGCTGATTAACCTTCTGGAGAACGCCGCCAAATACGCAGGGCCACGGGCGCAGACAGGCGTGCGCACGAGCTGGCGCGACGACCGGCTCGATCTGGAAGTCTGGGATAAAGGCCCTGGTATTCCGGCTGGTCAGGAACAGGCTATCTTTGCTAAATTCGCTCGCGGCAATAAAGAATCCGCTATCCCCGGCGTCGGTCTGGGGCTTGCCATTTGTCAGGCGATTGTCGAGGTGCACGGCGGCGAGATTTACGCGCGTAACCGCCCGGAAGGCGGCGCGAGTTTTCATGTGCTGCTGCCTAACGAAACGCCCCCGGAACTGGATATCCACGAGGTCATGTGATTAGCGTTCTGATAGTCGAAGATGAAAAAGAGATCCGCCGCTTTCTGCGCACCGCGCTTGAGAGCGAAGGGCTGCGCGTCTATGACGCCGAAACCCTCCAGCGCGGGCTGATTGAAGCCGCCACCCGCAAGCCCGATCTGGTGATCCTCGATCTCGGGCTGCCGGACGGCGACGGCATCGATTTTATCCGCGACTATCGGCAGTGGAGCCAGACGCCAGTGATTGTCCTGTCGGCGCGCAGCGACGAGCAGGACAAAATCGCGGCGCTCGATGCCGGTGCGGATGATTTTCTCGCGAAGCCGTTCGGCATCGGCGAGCTTCAGGCGCGGCTGCGCGTGGCCCTGCGCCGCCACGGGAGCGCAAGCCAGAGCGATCCGGTGGTGCGCTTTTCCGACATTACAGTCGATCTGGCCGCAAGACGCATCACGCGCGGCACTGAGGAGATCCACCTGACGCCAATTGAGTTTCGCCTGCTGGGCGTGCTGCTGAATAATCCCGGCAAGGTACTGACCCAGCGACAGCTGTTAAGCCAGGTGTGGGGGCCGAACGCGGTCGAGCACAGCCATTATCTGCGTATCTATATGGGCCATCTGCGCCAGAAGCTCGAAAGCGATCCGGCGCGCCCGCGCCATCTGTTGACTGAAACCGGCATCGGCTACCGGTTTATGCTTTAACGCTGACGCCGCGTCACGCCTGGCGCGGTTTTAAATATCCCCGCTTTTTATTCTGAATAGCTTTTCACTCCTCCCTTATTTTTATTCATTTTTTATTTTCTGTTTCATCGAAATAAGAAGGGTTTTCTGCCCAAATAAAATGAACACCATTTATTAACCAGAGACTTACATCTTTACAACCGACAGCGATCTACTCTACATTATGCATAAATGACGACTATTTATTTCTGGTTCAGCGCATTTTTGTTGATCCTTTTCACAGATTAACCTCTTATCCTGGATAAAATGACTACGCTTTCAATTACTGAAAGGTAATAATCACATGGAAAATAATAATCGGTTTATGCCACATATCAGGCGGACGACCCATATTATGATGTTCGCCCACCGCAACTGCTTTGACTTCCACCTTTTTAACGCCCGCTAGCGTATTGCGCTGCTGCGCGCCGCTTATTCCTGAGAAAGAGCCTAACGCTGTTCATTAACAGGTAACTGCCTGGGAATGCGTGCGCGCTTTTGCCACAACCCTTTGTAATACCGGCATAACGTCGGGTGGGGGTTGTCTGGCCTAAAAAGAGCAAATCTTCTCTACTGCCTTTTAGAGGCAGCGGGAATATGTTGCCCGACATTTATCTTGAGCAATTTTCCGCGAGGAAAAGTGGCGGGGTTGCTTTGCCTGAAATAAGGAAACATCATGCAAGCATTAAAAATTGGCGTCAGTCGTTTATGCCCGGACTGTTTTTCAACAGACCGCACGACGATAAATATTCACGAATCTGACTATATTGATATCGCCGCGGCGGTGATGACCGTCAGCGATATTTACCTGGGTCTTATCGATGAAATAGAAATGACCGGATTTGGTATTCCGGTGTTTGTGGTATGCCAGCCTGAAGAGCGGGTGCCGGCGGAGTATTTGCCACGCGTTGCGGGCGTCTTCGAAGACAGTGAAACGTACCGCGAACACTATGGTCGCCAGCTTGAGGCCGCCGCACAGAAATATGAAACCGCGCTGCGCCCGCCGTTCTTTCGCGCGCTGGTGGATTACGTCAGCCAGGGCAACAGCGCGTTTGACTGCCCAGGCCATCAGGGCGGTGATTTTTTCCGCCGCCACCCCGCGGGGAATCAGTTCGTCAGTTTCTTCGGCGATACGCTGTTTCGCGCCGATCTGTGCAACGCTGACGTGGCGATGGGGGATTTGTTAATCCACGAAGGCGCGCCCTGCCTCGCGCAGCAGCACGCCGCAGCGGTGTTTAACGCCGATAAAACCTACTTTGTGCTGAACGGCACTTCTTCGGCCAATAAAGTGGTGCTTAATGCGCTGCTGGCACCGGGCGATCTGGTGCTGTTTGACCGTAATAACCATAAATCGAACCATCACGGCGCGCTGTTGCAGGCGGGCGCGACGCCGGTCTATCTGGAAACCGCGCGTAACCCGTACGGGTTTATCGGCGGGATCGACGCGCATTGTTTCGAGGAGCGCTACCTGCGCGAGCGGGTGCGGGAAGTGGCTCCTGCGCGGGCCGCAGAAAAGCGCCCGTTCCGCCTGGCGGTTATCCAGCTCGGCACCTATGACGGCACGATTTATAACGCCCGTCAGGTCGTGGATACGCTCGGGCCGCTGTGCGACTACCTGCTTTTTGATTCCGCGTGGGTCGGCTATGAGCAGTTTATTCCGATGATGGCCCCTTGCTCGCCGCTGCTGCTGACGCTTAATGAAAACGATCCGGGCATTCTCGTCACGCAGTCGGTGCATAAACAGCAGGCCGGGTTTTCGCAGACCTCGCAAATCCATAAAAAAGACAGCCATATCAAAGGGCAACCGCGTTATGTGTCGCATAAGCGCATGAATAACGCCTTCATGATGCACGCCTCCACCAGCCCGTTTTATCCGCTCTTCGCGGCCCTGGACATTAACGCGCGGATGCACGAGGGCGAGGCCGGACGCCGGATGTGGATGCGCTGCGTGGAACATGGCATTGACGCCCGCAAGATGATTTTTGAAAGCTGCCGCGCCATTCGCCCGTTTGTTCCGACGACCGTTGATGGCCGCCCGTGGCAGAGCTATGAGACGGCGGAGATAGCCGCTGATTTGCGCTTTTTCCACTTCGAGCCCGGCGAGCGCTGGCACGCTTTTGAGGGCTACGCGCCGCACCAGTACTTCGTCGATCCGTGCAAGCTGCTGCTCACCACGCCGGGGATTAACACCGAAACCGGCGAGTATGAGGCTTTCGGCGTACCCGCCGCCGTGCTCGCAAGCTACCTGCGTGAAAACCACGTCATCCCGGAGAAATGCGATCTCAACTCGATTCTGTTCCTGCTGACGCCCGCCGAGGAGATGAGCAAGCTGCAACAGCTGGTGGCGCAACTGGCGCGCTTTGAAGCGCTGCTGGAGCGCGACGCGCCGCTCGTCGACGTGCTGCCCTCGCTCTTTAAACAGCACCAGGCGCGCTACGAAGGCTATACGCTGCGCCAGCTCTGCCAGGAGATGCACGACTTTTACGCCAGCCGTAACGTTAAACAGCTGCAAAAAGAGATGTTCCGTAAAGCGCATTTCCCGCGCGTCGCCATGAGTCCGCAGGCGGCCCACCAGGCGTTTATTCGCGGCAATATTGAACTGGTACGGCTTGAACAGGCCGAAGGGCGTATCGCGGCGGAGGGCGCGCTCCCCTACCCGCCCGGCGTGCTGTGCGTGGTGCCCGGCGAAATCTGGGGCGGCGCGGCGCTGCATTATTTTCAGGCGCTGGAAGAAGGGATCAACCTGCTGCCGGGCTTCGCGCCGGAGTTGCAGGGCGTCTATGTCGAAACCTGCGATGGTCGCCGTCAGGTCTGGTGTTACGTGGTCAGTGAAAACCCTGCCTCGCAACCCCGTACAGAAGGAGCGTTATGATGAGCAAATCCAACAAAATGGGCGTTGTGCCGCTGACTATCCTGACCATGGTCAACATGATGGGCTCCGGTATTATCATGCTGCCGACCAAACTCGCCGAAGTGGGGACGATTTCGATTATCTCGTGGCTTGTGACCGCCGTCGGCTCGACAGCGCTCGCCTGGGCGTTTGCCAAATGCGGGATGTACAGCCGTAAATCGGGCGGCATGGGCGGCTATGCGGAATACGCCTTCGGCAAATCCGGCAACTTTATGGCGAACTACACCTACGGGGTGTCGCTGCTTATCGCGAACGTGGCCATCGCTATTTCAGCGGTCGGCTACGGCAGCGAGCTGTTCGGCGCGGCCTTAACGCCGGTGCAAACCGGGATCGCCACTATCGGCGTGCTGTGGATCTGCACCGTCGCTAATTTCGGCGGCGCGCGTATTACCGGCAAGCTCAGCAGCGTGACCGTCTGGGGGGTGATCATTCCGGTGGTCGGGCTGTCGGTCATCGGCTGGTTCTGGTTCAGCCCGACACTGTATGCCGCCTCGTGGAACCCGCATCACGTGCCGTTTTTCGATGCGGTCGGATCGTCAATCGCCATGACGCTGTGGGCCTTCCTGGGACTGGAATCGGCCTGCGCCAATACGGAAGTGGTGGAAAACCCGGAGCGCAACGTGCCGATCGCGGTGCTCGGCGGCACGCTGGGCGCGGCGGTGATTTATATCGTCTCGACCAATGTGATTGCGGGCATTGTGCCGAACCTGGATCTGGCCCACTCCACCGCGCCGTTCGGGCTGGCGTTCGCGCAGATGTTTACGCCGGGCGTCGGGAAAATCATTATGGCGCTGATGGTGATGTCCTGCTGCGGCTCGCTGCTCGGCTGGCAGTTCACCATTGCCCAGGTGTTCCGCTCCTCCGCCGATGAGGGCTATTTCCCGAAAGTCTTTTCCCACCTGAGCCGCGCGGAAGCGCCGGTCAAAGGGATGCTGACGATTGTGATTATCCAGAGCGGGCTGTCGCTGATGACCATCAGCCCTTCGCTTAACAAGCAGTTTAACGTGCTGGTGAATCTGGCGGTGGTGACGAATATCATCCCCTATATTCTGTCGATGGCGGCGCTGGTGATTATTCAGCAGGTGGCGAAAGTGCCGCCACGTAAGGCGAAACCGGCGAATCTGGTGGCGCTGCTCGGGGCGATTTACAGCTTCTACGCGCTCTACTCGTCAGGCGAGGAGGCGATGCTGTATGGCGCGATAGTCACCTTTATGGGCTGGACGCTGTACGGGCTGGTGTCGCCGCGCTTTGAGCTGACCAATAAACACAGTTAATGAGCGGCATGACGATGAAAACAAAACGGCAACCCGAAGGTTGCCGTTTTTCGCGTCTCCTGTTCAGGAGCGCATTTAGGCGTTTTTCAGCACTTCGCTGACGATTTCCACCGCTTCTTTCTCGATCTGCTTGCGGTGTTCTTCACCGAGGAAGCTTTCGCAGTAGATCTTGTACGCGTCTTCGGTGCCGGAAGGACGCGCCGCGAACCAGCCGTTCTCGGTCATCACTTTCAGGCCGCCGATAGCCGCACCGTTGCCCGGAGCGGCAGTCAGACGCGCGGTGATGGGGTCGCCTGCCAGCGTACTGGCGCTGACCATTTCCGGAGAGAGCTTCGAGAGCGCCGCTTTCTGCGCGGAGGTCGCGGAGGCCTGGAGACGGTTATAGCTCGGCGCGCCGAAACGCGCGGCCAGTTCGTCATAGTGCTGCTGCGGGTTTTTACCGGTTACGGCGGTGATTTCCGCCGCCAGCAGGCACATGATGATGCCGTCTTTATCAGTGGACCACGGCGTGCCGTCAAAGCGCAGGAAAGACGCGCCCGCGCTCTCTTCGCCGCCAAAGCCGAAGCTGCCGTCGTAGAGACCGTCAACAAACCACTTAAAGCCAACCGGCACTTCCACGAGCTTACGGCCCAGCGCGTCCACCACGCGATCAATCATCGCGGAGGAGACCAGCGTTTTGCCAACGGCCACATCCTGGCCCCACTGCGGACGATGCTGGAACAGGTAGTTGATCGCCACCGCCAGATAGTGGTTCGGGTTCATCAGGCCCGCAGGCGTGACGATACCGTGACGGTCGTAGTCCGGGTCGTTCGCGAACGCCAGGTCGAACTTATCACGCAGCGCCAGCAGACCGGCCATCGCCGATTCCGACGAGCAGTCCATGCGGATTGCGCCGTCTTTATCGAGGTGCATAAAGCGGAAAGTCTGATCCACCTGATCGTTAACGATGGTGAGATTGAGCTTGTAGTGCTCCGCGATGCGCTTCCAGTATTCGATACCGGAGCCGCCGAGCGGGTCGACGCCGAGCTTCAGGCCCGCTTTCTGGATAGCGGCCATATCGACGATTTCTGCAAGCCCCTCGATAAACGGCTGCACCAGGTCTTTTTCCTGAATGCGGCCGCTCGCCCAGGCCTCGTCCAGAGAGATGCGCTTCACCTCTTTCAGGCCGTTCGCCAGCAGTTCGTTGGCACGGTTTTCGACCACTTTGGTGACGTTGGTGTCTGCCGGGCCGCCGTTAGGCGGGTTGTATTTGATGCCGCCATCGTCCGGTGGGTTGTGCGACGGGGTGATGACGATGCCATCGGCCTGCGCGCCGCCGCGTTTGTTATGCTCAAGAATGGCATTCGAAACCGCAGGCGTCGGCGTATAACCGTTGTTCTCTTGCACGATGATATCGACGCCGTTGGCGGCCAGCACTTCCAGCACGGAGATAATCGCAGGCTCGGAGAGCGCGTGCGTATCTTTACCGACATAGCACGGCCCGGTGATGCCGTTTTTCGTACGCTCTTCGGCGATCGCCTGGGCTATCGCCAGAATGTGCGGCTCGTTAAAGCTGTGGCGCGCGGCGCTCCCACGGTGGCCGGACGTACCGAACTTGACCGCGTGTTCCGCATTACCCACTTCCGGCGTCAGCACGTAGTACTGCGCGGTGAGCTGGGCGACGTTGATTAAATCACTCTGTTGTGCAGGCTGTCCCGCACGGTTATTGACTGCCATGGCCTGGTCCTTCTGACGCAAGAGTTAAATGGTGCCGCAAACCTTCTCAATCAATTCCGCCGGGAACTGCATGGTCTGCATGATGTGTTCGATCATGCTGCATTTGCGGCCTGTATTCGTATTCGTAATCACCCAGTACGGTGTGCCCGGCACGTGGCGAGGTTTCGTCTGGTTGCCACTTTGCAGCAGCGTTTGCTCGTCACCGGCGAAATAGACGCGGGTACGGCCGTGTAACGACTCGGTCGCTTCGGCAAATGCGTTTGCATCCAGTGAATAGAGTGTAGACAGCACCAGCATAAAACGATTGACCGCGCGTTTTTGTTCGGCGTATTCATCCGACAACAATAGCTCACGCATGGCTCGCACGCGGTCGCGCGCCGGGTTCACTGGCTTTTCAGGCTCAGCGGCGGGCGCAACAGGGGCGGGAGTCTCTGCTTTGGCGGGTGTAGCGGCTAATGGCGAGGAGGCGGAAAATTTCAACATGCGCCGTAAAATGTCGGACGCGCTTTCGCCAATATGCAGGGTGTGGCTGGCAATGTAGCGATACAGCTCGTCATCAACTTCAATCGTTTTCATCTTAATCCAGTGCGATATCTTTTCTGAATACAAGTCGTTGGGAGTATAAAGTTAAAACCCAACAGCGGATAGCGTCAAACCAGGAAGGCCGCAAAAGTCGGAATTAACTGGAACCTTGCAGCCGGGCGGCAGAATGGTCAACATGATAACCTAACCTGTCAGTCGCCAAAAAAGAACTTTGCCATGAAATTAAATACCCGTACGCAATCTGCGCAACAACCGACTCAAAATACACCGATTGTGTTAATTCACGGGCTGTTTGGCAGCCTGGATAACCTGGGCGTACTGGCCCGCGATCTGGTGGCCGATCATGACGTTGTGCAGGTTGATTTGCGAAACCACGGGCTTTCCGGGCGCAGCGAGACGATGGATTATCCGGCGATGGCGCAGGATATTCTCGAAACGCTGGATGCGCTGGGGCTGAATAAGGTGATTCTTATTGGTCATTCAATGGGCGGCAAAGCGGCAATGGCGGTGACCGCCCTCGCGCCAGATCGCATTGAAAAGCTGGTGGCGATTGATATCGCGCCGGTGGATTATCAGGTACGCCGTCACGATGAAATATTCAATGCGGTGAACGCGGTGAGCGACGCGGGCGTTACCTCACGCCAGCAGGCGGCGGAGATTATGCGCCAGCATATCCGCGAGGAAGGCGTGGTGCAGTTTCTGCTGAAATCGTTTGTCGATGGCGAGTGGCGCTTTAATGTGCCGGTGCTGTGGAGCCAGTATTCGCATATCGTCGGCTGGGAAACAGTGCCTGCCTGGCACGGCCCGGCGCTGTTCATTCGCGGCGGCGCGTCGCCTTATGTGGAAGAGACGCACCGCGAGGCGTTGCTTTCTCAGTTCCCCAAAGCCCGCGCGCATGTGATTGCGGGCGCAGGTCACTGGGTGCATGCCGAAAAACCGCAGGCGGTGCTGCGCGCGATTCGTCGTTTTCTGGAAACTGATTAAAAACAGACCGACCGGCGCCGTCGCGCGCCGGATGCGTTGGCGCGCTTCGCTCCCTGATGTATGATGGCGCGCTGAAATACCGCCGGGCTCCGCCACGGCAGCCTGTTTCCCCTGTCTATACTCATACCATGGCAAAAGAACAAACGGACCGCACAACGCTCGATCTCTTCGCGGATGAACGCCGTCCGGGCAGACCGAAAACCAATCCGCTGTCGCGCGACGAACAGCTGCGCATCAATAAGCGCAACCAGCTTAAGCGTGACAAAGTTCGCGGGCTTAAGCGCGTGGAGCTGAAGCTGAACGCCGACGCGGTAGACGCGCTGAACCATCTCGCGCAGGCGCGCAATATTAGCCGCAGCGAGCTGATAGAAGCGATGCTGCTTGCGCAGCTGAAAGCCTTGCAGGAGTAAGGTCTGGTCTGAATTTTACCCAAAAGGACCGGGCAATGTAGCAGAGAGTGCACCCGGCGCCTGATAGCGTTTCCGCACCTTCTTCTGTTCTGCTATGATTGCCCTATCTGTGGGCGTTATGCCAGCATCATCACATTTAGATTCAAGAGGTTATTCTTCTTATGGCAATCGTAGGCATCTTTTTCGGCAGCGACACCGGCAATACCGAAAATATCGCAAAAATTATCCAGAAACAGCTCGGGACTGACGTTGCTGAAGTGCATGACATTGCTAAAAGCAGCAAAGAGGATCTGGAAGCATTCGATATTCTTCTGCTTGGCATCCCGACCTGGTACTACGGCGAAGCGCAGTGCGACTGGGACGATTTCTTCCCGACGCTCGAAGAAATTGACTTTAACGGCAAGCTGGTGGCGCTTTTCGGCTGCGGCGACCAGGAAGATTACGCAGAATATTTCTGCGACGCGCTGGGCACCATTCGCGACATCATCGAGCCGCGCGGTGCGACCATTGTTGGCCACTGGCCGACCGAAGGTTACCACTTTGAAGCTTCTAAAGGCCTCGCTGATGACGACCACTTCGTTGGTCTCGCGATTGACGAAGACCGCCAGCCGGAGCTGACCGCGGAACGCGTTGAAAAATGGGTCAAACAGGTGTCCGAAGAGCTGCATCTGCAGGAAATCATCAACGCCTGATGATAAGCGGCGCGGGCACCGTTCCGCGCCGTTTGATAGATAAAAGCAATGAAAATAATTGCTACAAATTTTTAACTTTCCCTCACTACGCTGTACAATGGCTTTCTTAATTATCAGGCTCTCCACGTGAAAAACGCTGGCTGGCCCACGATTTTTAAGCCCTTTTTTGCCGGACGCTTGCGGTTTTCATTTAGGCATGTCAGTTCTATAATGAGACGCATTCATCTTCGGCGTATCCGATGTATCGCTCCCTTCCGGAGCGAGTCGTTAAGCAACAGGACAGATTCCGCATGACTGACAACAATACCGCATTAAAGAAGGCCGGCCTGAAAGTCACGCTTCCTCGATTAAAAATCCTCGAAGTGCTGCAGGAACCGGTCAATCATCATGTCAGTGCGGAAGACCTCTATAAGCGTCTGATTGACATGGGTGAAGAGATTGGCCTTGCCACGGTCTATCGCGTACTTAACCAGTTCGACGATGCCGGCATCGTCACTCGTCACAACTTTGAAGGCGGTAAATCCGTTTTCGAGCTGACGCAACAGCATCATCACGATCACCTGATTTGCCTCGATTGCGGCAAAGTGATCGAATTCAGTGATGATTCTATTGAAGCGCGTCAGCGTGAAATCGCCACGCGCCACGGCATCCGCCTGACCAACCACAGCCTCTATCTGTACGGTCACTGCGCCGATGGCGACTGCCGCGAAAATGAACACGCCCACGAGGCTGGCGGGAAATAACGCTCGCTATACTGCATTATCCCAGGCCGACATTTGTCGGCCTTTTTATTGCCTGAAACCCCTTTAACAAAAATATAGATGTATTTTTTTAGATAAAATTTGAAAACTGGAGTGTTTTAATACAGCGCACAATGCTTAATTAAACCACATATATTTTTTTAAATCGAAATTCAGAAAAGATAAATATCTTTATCACTCAATCGGTTAGAGATGAGATCATCCCTGTTTTTCCTTTTCTGTTCTCTGCCCCTTATTGCAGCCATAAAAAAGCATCCATTAAGATACAGCAACGATTTAATTTTATTTTATTAAGGTAACCAACATGGTCTTACCCCCTAAACCGCTTGCTGAGATTTACCGTATTGCGGATATTTTTAATAGCTACGGCAACTGGTCTCGTGCAGAGAAAAATACGCTGATCCCGCTTCGGGACGGGGAGATCTGCATCATTCGTGGCGGTCAGTTCTCTCTGATGCGCCAGAGTGACAGGCTGTTGCTGGAAAAAAGCAGCGCACCCTCTGTGCTGGGGCTGGCGAGGAATTTAGGCAAAACTCAATTCGCCAAATTACAGGCGGATTCCGAATGCCATTACCAGTTAATTCCTTTTGATTATTTCATTCAGGAAATTGAGAAAAATCACTGCCAGTTACATCTGCTTATTTTGTCCTCATGGTTTATTAATATGCTTTGCTATCGCGAAGAAATTATGATGGGACGAAACAGCTACAGCATGATTAAAGCGAATATCGATTGTCTCGCGACAATGGATGAGTTCATGCGTAACCGGATTAACGTGGCCGATTATATCGTTAAAAAAACCAATCTTTCCCGCAGCATGGTGATGAAAACCCTTTCTCAGTTGCGTGGTGCGAAAAATATTGAGATAAGCAAAGGCAAACTGGTTGCAGTTCACCATCTGCCTGAATCGCTGTAGAGCGCGCGCGCTCATAAGAAAGCCAGCCCGGAGGCTGGCTTTTTATTGCGTTAGGGCTGTACGTTATCCACACGGCTGTAACGTTTACCGTCGCTGCTGACGCTTCGTACCTGTACGGCCCCCGTCACGCGTGGTGGCTTCGCATCATCATAGCGCTGCCAGTGCGCGCCGCCATCAGTGGAGTATTCTATCGCGACACCTGGCAGACTGACGTTCATCTGCAACACGCCGTCGTGAATCCGCGCGCCCGGCACAGGCAGGCGGAATTGTACGCCCGCTTTTTCAAGCTTCGGCAGCTCACGGCTGCCCGCCAGGTTCGCAAAGCGCGTCCAGTCATCATGCAGCGCTTTTACATCCACCTGATGGGTTTCGCCGCCTTTATATTCGCGACCAGCCTGATAATCCTGCTCCCAGGCCGCGCGATGCCAGGCGCGTTCAGCTACAGCTAACAGACGCGGGTAGATCATGTACTCCATTTGTTTATCGGTGCGCACCACTTCGCTCCAGAGCTGCGCCGAGAGTCCATACGCGCCTGGCCAGGGTTTGTCCGACTTAGCGCTGAACGCGTTGCCGTCGCGATCGACGGATGTCTCGGCGTTTTGCGGGAGGTTATCCGGCGCGAAGCTGAAAATCTTACGTTCGTCGCTAAAGCGTGTGCCCCAGTAATAGCCGCTCTCCGCCGGATTCACTTCATTCGGGAAATCGAGGTAGACGTAATCGGGGTTAGAAACCACCACGCGGAAACCTTTATTCGCCCAGTCGTTCGCTGTATCGAAACCGCCCCAGTAGAGCGTGTCCCAGAAGTTGACGTTAACGTGCGAGGTGGCGAACGCGCTGGCGTCTTTCGCATCCTTAAGCCCGTCCTGCCACGCCTGCATGGTGTCGATGCCGTGCGCTTTGACCAGTTTGCTTACTTCCACGCCAAAATAGCTGGAGAGGTGCTCGACATCAGCGACGACACCGTCTTGCACCATTTTCTGACACACCGGCGAGCGCGCCCAGGGCTTGTCCTGACGGCTCTGGTCGATAATCCCCTTCCCGGCCTCCGGTTTCGCTTTATCCGTATAACCCGCGCCGAGATAGATATTTTTCGCCTCATCGCCGCCAAAATGCCAGGTGGTGAGCGGCTGTCCGGCCTCTTTATGCATCTGCTGGATCTCGCCAATCACTTTATCGACAAAGCGGCGCGAGGAGTCGAGGCACGGATTGAGATAGCCGGTGCGGTTGTAGTACTGCACGCCAGTGGTAACGGACGTATCTTTCGGGTCGAGCAGGCGATACTGGTTCGCCTCTTCGGTTTTACCCGCTTTCTGCAGCCTGTCGTAACGCGCTTCCATCGCAATCACCGCCGCGCGGGCATGTGCGGGCATGTCGATTTCCGGGATCACTTCTATCTGGCGCGCGGCGGCATATTTCACAATCTCAATATAATCCGCGCGGGTGAAGTAGCCGCTGCCGTTGTTGTTCGTATCTGGCCCGGAGCCGAGCTGCGGCAGCAGGCAGGTTTTTTCGCTGAGATCGTGACAGCGCTTCGCCCCTACATCGGTCAGTTCCGGCAAGCCCGGTATTTCAATACGCCAGCCTTCATCATCGCTCAAATGAAAGTGGAATTTATTGAGCTTATAGGCCGCCATCTGGTCAAGCAGGCGCAGCACAGCGGCTTTAGTGTGGAAGTTGCGTCCCACATCGAGTTGAATGCCGCGATAATCAAAACGCGGCGCGTCCTGCGCATCGAGCGTGGCGATTTGCTTCGCGCCCTCAGCCGGGATCAGCGACAGCAGCGATTGCAGCCCGTAAAAGACGCCCGCGCGGTCATAACCGGTAATCGTCGTCTCTTTTTGGCCAATATGCAGTTGATATGCGCCGGATACCGCCTCTTTACCACTAAAGGCGTGGCTGGCAATGGCTGTGCGTACCGGGTAGCCTGCATCAGTTTTTATACCGAGCAGCGCGAAACGGGCGAAAATCGCCTCCTGTGCGGGTTTCTCCAGCGCGGCAATATCGAGCTGAACGCCTTTTTCGAGAGAAACATTTTGCCCGTGTACTTTGACGTGCCGCGGCGTGGGCACGATCTGCCCGCGCAGGCGCTCTGCGTTCAGTGTTTTGACATCGCTGTTTTTATCAAACCGCGCTTCGGCGGTCATCAGGATATTTTTATCATCCGGCGTGCGCCTCCACTGATCGTTCAGCGGGCTGACAAAATCCGTCAGCGTTTCGGTATCGGTACTGGTGATAACCTTCGGCGCGCCGTCGTCCACCGTGACATACCAGCGCGGTAGCACGTCGGTGATAAAGAGTTGCCAGTATTCATTGATAATCGGGATTTCCACCGAGGCTTTCGCCGGGAAGCCGGTGAATTTGTCCGTCGGCTCAAGCTTGTGGAGATCGCCCATCACGTGGGTCACTTTAAACTGATCGTTATCGACTTTGAGGATCTGGCGAATGCTGTGAAACCAGATAGTCCAGTTTTTGTCGGTCACCGCGTCGCCCGGGTTGGTCAGCGTGATGACGGCTTTATTGCATGACGCCCAGTCAGCGCCAAGCGCGGCGCAGTCTGTACCGTGCTGCGCGGCCTGGTTGTCAGTAATGGTGTAATTAATCCCAAACTGGCTGATGCTATCTGTCGTTGACGCCTGTGCGTTGGCACCGGTGAAAAGCCCCATCACCGCTCCTGCTAACATACTGACCTGTAACTTTTTCATCGACTTCTCCTTTTCACTGCCCTTGATGGAAGGCGCATCTGCGCGCCCCTGCGCAATCAGAAAATCGTGAACGGCGCCGTGACGATAAATTTCACGTCGCGCTCGTCCTGGAAGATGTTGCCGTAACCGCCGCCGTAGCTTGGGATGTCGGAATGGTTGTCGTATTGGGTGAAATGCAGCTTAAACATTGTGCCTTTGGCACGGCCATCCTGCAGGGTGTAAACCGCATCGAGGCTGTAAGCGGATTCTTTGAGGCGGTAGTTGGGATCGTAATAGCCGTCAGTGGTCGGCAGCGTAGAGGGTTTCGCATCCCAGGCATAAACGTATGACGCGCCCAGCGCAAACCCAGGCAGGTTCCAGTTTTTCAGGTCATACATCGCGCCGAAGAACACAGCTTTTTCGCCATCGGCGTTAAAATCGGAGCGGTTATCCCACCAGATATCCAGCCGTCCGTTGGAAGACGCATAAGTGGGCGTCATGCGCTGCAGAAAATAGCCCTGCTGCCCTTCAGCGCTCACCCAGGTACCTTCCAGACGCAGATCGACCTGGCCAATTTTATAGCCAAATGTCAGCGCCTGGAGCCACGCGGTGCCGTCATAAATATCATTGACGCTGCCGTTACTGGCTTTGTCACGCGCGCCATAGAACTGATAACTGGTTGAAAGAGGATTGCCCGCAAGCGGGAAGTTGTAGCTCGCTTTCGCGAAGTATTGATCGATATACCCTTCCGCCTGGCCAAAAGCCGCTTCGAGCACCAGCGAGTTTTTAAAATCGTATTTCGCGCCGATGGAGTGGAGATAATCCACGCGGGTGGTTCTGTCGTTCTGGTAGAACTTGTCCATCTCCAGATGCCACGGCGATTTATATTCGTTGGTCCACATGTACGAGAAGCTCAGCGCGCCCGCCTCGCCGTAGTCAAAATTCGCGCCCGCTTCAGCCCCTTGATACGTACCGGGCATAAAGCTCCAGTGCGGCGCCAGCAGCGTCTGACCGGTGGGCTGCAACCAGCCAGCCCTCGCCCAGAGCGGGCCATATTTAAATTTACCGGCGGCTTTATAAAGGCTGATGCCGCTTTTATCGCCGGACCAGTCTTCGTCGTAGGCTTTGTTACTTGCGGAGAACGCGATTTCATTCGGGTGCCCACTGTCGCCGTTTTCCGCCATTTCGATGGCCGTGAATGCGGCGATGTCGAGCCCAAACATATCGGCGGCAAACCCTGACTGGAAATCCAGGTTCGCGTTCCAGGTGGAGTGTGAGAGGTTGGTTTTATATTTGTCTTCAACGACATCTTTACGGTCGCGCTCGCGCTGCCAGTAATAGATGCCGCCGGTTAATGTAGAGTCATCAATAAAGCCTGCGGCGTGAACGGGCGGGCTACACAGGCCACCCAGTGCGGTAACGCTGGCGACAGCCAGCGCGACGCCACTACGTTTGTATCTCAACGAACGCATGTGAAATTCCTCTTTGACGTAAAAAAATTCGCAGCGCATATGGCGCATAAAACGAATGAAATAAAAAAATAAAAGTGCTGAAGGAGAACCCCCGAAACAGCCCCTCAAGACTATTTTTCGCGACGCGAATTATCAATCTAAATCCCCTGAATTTTCGTGGCTTTATGACACAGTGCACAAAATAATTTTCATTTTGAAACATTTTCAGAAGACAGCTTTTAATGCGGATAAAAGAAGAGGAATCAGTTAAAGCTATAAAATGAAAGCGATTTCATGCACATCAGCAGATGAAAATAGCAACATGAGGTTTTATGACGGGCTTGCGTTTAACGAAAAACATGTAGATTAATTCGCGTCGCGAATATTTAAATCCTGTTAACGCATTGAATAGAAAGGCAAAAAAAACGCCGCGCAGAGGCGGCGTCTTGTAACAGGCAAGGTATTACTCGCCGATTTTAGCCCAGGTATCGCGCAGGCCAACGGTGCGGTTGAACACCAGTTTGTCACCGTTTGCATGGCGGCTGTCGAGGCAGAAATAACCTTCACGCTCAAACTGCCAGGCTTTACCCGCTTCAGCGTTTTTCAGGCCCGGCTCCGCGTAACCCTGCTTGATGACCAGCGAGTCTTTGTTGATGGTCGTGAGGAAATCTTCCGCCGCCCCCGGGTTTGGCACGCTGAACAGACGGTCATAGAGACGAATTTCAACCGGCAGCGCATGCGCCGCGCTGACCCAGTGGATCACGCCTTTGACCTTGCGACCGTCCGCCGGATCTTTACTCAGCGTTTCGGCATCGTAGGTGCAGTAGATAGTGGTGATTTCACCCGCGTCGTCTTTCTCCACGCGCTCGGCTTTAATCACATACGCGTTGCGCAGACGCACTTCTTTACCGAGCACCAGACGCTTGTACTGCTTGTTGGCTTCTTCACGGAAATCCGCGCGATCGATCCAGATTTCGCCGCTAAACGGTACGTCGCGGTTGCCCATTTCCGGTTTGTTCGGATGGTTAGGCATCGACACCATTTCGCTGTGGCCCTGCGGGTAGTTTTCGATAACCAGTTTCACCGGATCGATAACCGCCATCGCGCGCGGCGCATTCTCGTTGAGATCTTCGCGAATACAGGCTTCCAGCGCCGCCATTTCCACGGTGTTATCCTGCTTGGTCACACCGATACGCTTGCAGAATTCACGGATGGACGCGGCGGTATAACCGCGGCGGCGCAGGCCGGAAATCGTCGGCATACGCGGGTCGTCCCAGCCTTCGACGTGCTTATCGGTGACCAGCAGGTTCAGCTTACGCTTGGACATCACCGTATATTCCAGATTCAGGCGCGAGAATTCATACTGGCGCGGGTGAACCGGAATGGTGATGTTATCCAGTACCCAGTCATACAGACGGCGGTTGTCCTGGAACTCCAGCGTACAGAGCGAATGGGTGATGCCTTCCAGCGCATCGGAGATGCAGTGGGTAAAGTCGTACATCGGGTAGATGCACCACTTGTTGCCGGTCTGGTGATGCTCGGCGAACTTAATGCGGTACAGCACCGGGTCACGCATCACGATAAACGGCGAGGCCATATCGATTTTCGCGCGCAGGCACGCTTTGCCTTCTTCAAACCCACCGGCACGCATTTTCTCGAACAGCGCCAGGTTTTCTTCCACGCTGCGATCGCGGAACGGGCTGTTTTTGCCAGGCGCGGTCAGCGTGCCGCGGTATTCGCGGATCTGCTCCGGCGACAGTTCGTCAACGTAGGCCAGGCCTTTGTTGATAAGCTCAACTGCATAGTTATAAAGCTGATCGAAATAGTCAGAGGAGTAGCGCACGTCGCCAGACCAGTGGAAACCCAGCCATTGCACGTCATTTTTAATCGACTCGACAAATTCCAGATCTTCTTTGACCGGGTTGGTGTCGTCAAAGCGGAGGTTGCACTGGCCGTGGTAGTCCTGCGCGATGCCGAAGTTCAGGCAGATAGATTTCGCGTGGCCGATGTGCAGATAGCCATTCGGCTCCGGCGGAAAGCGGGTGCAAATCGTGGTGTGTTTTCCAGACGCCAGATCTTCATCGATAATCTGGCGAATAAAGTTAGTCGGGCGGGCTTCTGCCTCACTCATCGCATATTCCTCAAAGCGTCAACATCGTTTAACGGCGTATGATCTTATAAGCAGAGGCGGGAAACAACCTTTAGTTACAGAAAATCCCGCCGCGCAGCACCGCATGTTACTGGCGGGCTTCAGCATACTGCGCCAGTCGACAACGCTCGGGCGTTCTGGCTTTGAGTAATTTGACTTGTGGCCTTAAGGACTCGACAGTCCCTTCACGCGGCAGGTAGCCTGGCGCCTCAACGCACCAGCTCCAGGAATAGATCATCGTGCCGTGGAGAAAGAAGATCATGTTTTCCCACTCCGAAACGCGCGAGACGGAAACATGGCCGTTATTATCTGCGGTGAATTTCTCCGGCGGCGGGTAATAGCCCGGCGGCATGCGGTGCGTTTGCAGCCAGAACGTGGCATGAGGAATGGGCTCGCCCTGCTCGTTCTGTATATCGACGTCAAGCGCGGGCCGGTGGGTCGCGTAGCGCGGGATGCAGCCACTTAACAGCACGGCGGCGAAAAGGACAAAAATAACCTGACGCATCTGATTCTCCTTAATCTCAGTGACCGCTACCCTACATGGCGTTACGCGGTGCGCGCCAGCCCCAAAAAAAGGCAAAAAAAACGGCGGGAGTGTTCCCCCGCCGTTCAGGCATAACGACTCAGAAGCGATTACTTGCCTTTAATTTCATACAGCGCGCTCTGGCCTGCGACCACCGCGCCCTGCGCCTGGATAACCAGACCGCCGAAATCGTCAATGTTGCTGCACACCACCGGGCTGACCATTGAGCGCGCGTTGGCGTTCAGGAAGTCCAGATCCAGCTCCAGTACCGGCTGGCCCGCCGTCACCTGCGCGCCCTCTTCCACCAGGCGTTTAAAGCCCTGGCCGTTCAGCGCGACGGTATCAATCCCCATGTGCACCACGATCTCTGCGCCGTTCTCGGTTTCCAGGCAGAACGCATGGTTGGTGTTGAAGATTTTCACGATAGTCCCGGCCGCTGGTGCCACCACCAGCTTATCGGTGGGCTTGATGGCGACGCCATCGCCAACCGCTTTGCTGGCGAAGGCTTCATCCGGCACCTCGTCGAGCGCGACCACTTCGCCTGTCACCGGCGACACCAGCGCAGAGATGGTTCTGGCATTAGCGACCGCCTGCGGCTTCACAGCCGGTGCGACAGGCGCCGCGGTCTGCGCTTTCGGCGCAGAGGCATCGACATGACCGGTCGTTTTCATCGCGTTGGCGATTTTTTCCGCCACGAAGCCGACAATGATTTGCACGCTGGTTTTGTTAAGGCGAATCACGCCCGTCGCGCCAAGGCGCTTAGCCATCGCTTCATCCACCAGCGCGGAATCTTTCACGTTCAGACGCAGACGCGTGATGCAGGCATCGATACCCGTCAGGTTATCGGAGCCGCCCACCGCCGCGATGTATTGACGCGCAAGGCCTGCTGCGTCGAGATCTTTCTCGTCGCTGACGTTAACGTCCACACCGTCTGCTTCGCTGCCCGCCACGGCCAGCTCACGGCCAGGCGTCATCAGGTTGAATTTAGTGATAGTAAAGCGGAACACCACGTAATAGATGACAAAGAAGACCAGACCCTGCGGAATCAGCATGTACCAGTGCGTCGCCAGCGGGTTACGTGACGACAGCACCATATCCACCAGCCCCGCGCTGAAGCCGAAACCGGCAATCCAGTGCATCGTCGCCGCGATAAATACGGAGATCCCCGTCAATACCGCGTGAATGACATACAGCACCGGTGCCACGAACATAAAGGAGAATTCCAGCGGTTCGGTAATGCCGGTAAAGAATGCGGCGAAAGCGCCCGCCATCATAATCCCCAGCACTTTGGCTTTATTTTCAGGACGCGCGCAGTGGTAAATCGCCAGCGCCGCGCCCGGCAGGCCGAACATCATAATCGGGAAGAAGCCCGCCTGATAACGGCCAGTGATACCGACCACGGCTTTACCGGATTCGATAGACTGCGCGCCGCCCAGGAAATTCGGGATATCGTTAATGCCTGCCACATCGAACCAGAACACGGAGTTCAGGGCGTGATGCAGGCCCACCGGGATCAGCAGACGGTTAAAGAATGCGTAAACGCCCGCGCCGACTGAACCGAGCTTCTGGATCTGCTCGCCAAAGTCAACGAGACCGCCAAACACGACCGGCCAGATGTACATCATGATGAATGCCACAACAATCATCACGAAAGACGTCAGAATCGGGACCAGACGGCGGCCGCTGAAGAAGGACAGCGCTTTCGGCAGCTCAACGGCGCTAAAGCGGTTGTACAGTTCGGCGGCAATAATCCCCACCATAATGCCCACGAACTGGTTTTTGATTTTACCGAAGGCGGCAGGCACCTGATCGGCCGGGATCTTCATAATCATGGCGACAGCCGCTGGCGAGCAGAGCGTCGTCAGCACCAGGAACCCGACAAACCCCGCCAGCGCCGCAGCGCCGTCTTTATCTTTTGACATACCGTATGCGACGCCGACCGCAAACAGCACGCCCATGTTGTCGATGATTGCGGAACCGGACTGAATGAAGAAAGCCGCAAGCGCATTGCTGCCGCCCCAGCCGGTCGGGTCAAGCCAGTAACCGACCCCCATCAGAATGGCTGCCGCAGGCAGCGTAGCCACAGGCACCATCAGCGCCCGGCCTACTCGTTGTAAATAACCTAAAATACTCACTTTTTCCCCCTATGAGACCCCGATGAGGCTCCAGCTAAGCAGTGTTTTTATTGTGCTACTAACTCTGAAACGCGGCGACACTTTGCATCAACCCTGAGTGTCTGCAAAATTAATTCGCCTCGCAAATTAAACGCGTCTTTTCTGTGATTTTTATCACCAAATATTGTTATTTCGCTTCCTTTCCTATGGCCTGAGTCGAAAACTTATTTTATCATTCAAAAAATCGAGACGGATTACTTCCGCTTTCAGCGAACGGGTATACCCTTACACTGTGCGTCGTTTAATCCGCTCCTGTTTTCTAACTTCCGAGGTGAACAATGAGACTGATTCCGCTGGCTACGCCGCAGCAGGTAGGCAAATGGGCCGCCCGCCATATTGTTAAGCGCATTAACGATTTCAATCCCACCGCTGACCGCCCTTTCGTTCTTGGTCTGCCGACTGGCGGCACCCCGCTTGAAGCGTACAAGGCGCTGATTGAGATGCATAAAGCAGGCCAGGTCAGTTTCAAACATGTTGTGACCTTTAACATGGATGAATATGTTGGCCTGCCGAAAGATCACCCGGAAAGCTATCACAGCTTCATGTACCGCAATTTCTTCGACCACGTTGATATTACCGAAGAAAATATCAACCTGCTGGATGGCAACGCGCCGGATATTGACGCAGAATGCCGCCGCTATGAAGAAAAAATTCGCGCTTACGGCAAAATTCATCTGTTTATGGGCGGCGTCGGTAACGATGGTCATATCGCGTTTAACGAGCCCGCATCTTCTCTGGCTTCCCGCACGCGTATCAAAACCCTGACGCACGACACCCGTGTGGCGAATTCGCGTTTCTTTGGCGGCGATGTGAATCAGGTGCCAAAATACGCGCTCACCGTGGGCGTCGGCACGCTGCTGGACGCGCAGGAAGTGATGATTCTGGTGCTGGGCCACGTTAAGGCGCAGGCGCTGCAGGCGGCGGTTGAAGGCAACGTCAACCATATGTGGACGATTAGCTGTCTGCAGCTGCACCCGAAAGCGGTTATCGTGTGCGATGAGCCTTCCACAATGGAACTGAAAGTGAAAACGCTGAAGTACTTCACCGAGCTCGAAGCTGAAAATATCAAAGATCTTTAAGGACTGGTTACCGGGGGCATTATGTACGCATTAACCCACGGCCGGATTTACACCGGCCACGACATTCTGGATGACCACGCGATTATCATCGCCGATGGCCTGATTGAGCGCCTCTGCCCGCTGGCTGAATTGCCGGCAGGTATCGAGCAGCGCGACATGGGCGGCGCCATTATCGCCCCCGGTTTTATCGACGTGCAGCTCAACGGCTGCGGCGGCGTGCAGTTTAACGACACCGCTGAAGCGGTATCGATTGAAACGCTGGAAATCATGCAAAAAGCCAACGAGAAATCGGGCTGCACCAGCTATCTGCCAACACTCATTACCTGTAGCGACGCGCTGATGAAACAGGGCGTGCGCGTGATGCGCGAATACCTGTCGCGTCATCAGAACCAGGCGCTGGGCCTGCATCTTGAAGGCCCGTGGCTGAATATCGTTAAAAAAGGCACGCATAACCCGGATTACGTGCGCCAGCCGGACGCAGAGCTGGTCGATTTCCTGTGCGAAAACGCCGACGTCATTACTAAAATCACCCTCGCGCCGGAACGCGTCGCGCCGGACGTTATCGAAAAACTGACCGCTGCCGGCATTGTGGTTTCCGCCGGGCACTCCAACGCGACGCTTAAGGAAGCGAAAAAAGGCTTCCGCGCGGGTATTCGTTTCGCCACGCATCTGTTCAACGCCATGCCTTATATTACTGGTCGCGAGCCGGGGCTGACGGGCGCTATTTTTGACGAGCCGGATGTCTGGTGCGGCATTATCGCTGACGGCCTGCATGTCGATTTCGCCAACGTGCGTCTGGCGAAAAAAGTGAAAGGCGACAAGCTGTGTCTGGTGACGGACGCGACGGCGCCTGCAGGTGCCAATATTGATGAGTTCATTTTTGCTGGCAAAACAATATACTACCGCAACGGCCTGTGCGTGGATGAAAACGGCACCCTGAGCGGCTCGGCGCTGACCATGATCGAAGGCGTGCGCAACCTGGTTGAGCATGTCAATATCGCGCTGGACGAAGCGCTGCGTATGGCGACGCTTTATCCGGCTCGCGCCATGGGTGTGGCGCACCGGCTTGGCAGCATTGAAGCGGGCAAAGTGGCGAACCTTACCGCCTTTACCCGCGACTATAAAATCATCAAGACCATCGTTAATGGTAACGAGGTCGTTACTGAGTAAATAAAGGCATGACGACTGGCGGACAGGCTCAAATTGGCAACGTTGATCTCGTAAAACAGCTTAACAGCGCGGCGGTTTACCGTCTTATCGACCAGCAGGGGCCGATATCGCGCATTCAGATAGCCGAACAGAGCCAGCTTGCGCCCGCCAGCGTCACCAAAATTACCCGCCAGCTTATTGAGCGCGGTCTGATTAAAGAAGTCGATCAGCAGGCCTCGACAGGAGGCCGCCGCGCAATCTCCATCGTTACCGAAACCCGGCATTTCCAGGCCGTTGGCGTGCGCCTTGGCCGCCATGATGCCACGCTGACGCTGTTCGATCTCAGCAGTAAAGTGCTGGCCGAAGAACATTTTCCGCTGCCCGAACGCACCCAGGAAACGCTGGAACATGCGCTCCTGAACACCATTGCGCAGTTTATTGACACCTGGCAGCGTAAAATCCGCGAGCTTATCGCCGTGTCGGTGATCCTGCCGGGTCTGGTCGATCCGGAAAGCGGCGTTATTCGCTATATGCCGCATATCAATGTGGAAAACTGGCCGCTGGTGGACGCGCTGCAAAAGCGCTTTAACGTCGCCTGTTTTGTCGGTCACGATATCCGCAGCCTGGCGCTGGCGGAGCACTATTTCGGTGCAACGCGCGACTGTGAAGATTCCATTCTGGTGCGCGTTCACCGCGGCACCGGCGCGGGCATTATCTCGAACGGCCGCATATTCATTGGCCGTAACGGCAACGTCGGCGAGATTGGCCATATTCAGGTCGATCCGCTTGGCGAGCGCTGTCACTGCGGCAATTTCGGGTGCCTTGAAACCGTCGCTGCTAACGCCGCAATTGAACAGCGCGTGCGCCAGCTGCTTGAACAGGGCTATCAGAGCCGCCTGACGCCCGATGAGTGCAATATCAAAGCGATTTGCAAAGCCGCGAACCGGGGCGATGCGCTGGCCTGCGAAGTTATCGAGCGCGTCGGTCGTCAGCTCGGTAAAACTATCGCCATCGCTATCAACCTGTTTAACCCACAAAAAGTGGTGATCGCCGGTGAAATCGTTGAAGCGCAGAAAGTGCTGCTGCCTGCTATCGAAAGCTGTATCAACACGCAATCGCTGAAAGCATTTCGTAAAAATCTGCCGGTCGTGCCTTCGCAACTCGATCACCGCTCGGCTATCGGCGCGTTTGCCCTGGTAAAACGCGCCATGCTTAACGGATTGTTATTACAGCGTTTGCTGGAAAGTTAACGAGTGACCGTAGCGATTTGCGCTATAGTTACGCCTTTCTGTTCCCTGAGCCAGAGTAGTCCATGACCATTCAGAACGTAATTTGCGATATCGATGGCGTGCTGATGCACGATAACGTTGCGGTGCCCGGCGCCAGCGAATTTCTGACCCGCATTCTTGAGAAAGGGTTTCCGCTGGTTCTGCTGACCAACTACCCGTCACAGACGGGCCAGGATCTGGCCAACCGCTTTGCCTCCGCCGGGATCGACGTGCCGGACAGCGTGTTTTACACCTCCGCGATGGCCACCGCCGATTTTCTGCGTCGTCAGGAAGGTAAAAAGGCCTATGTCGTCGGCGAAGGGGCATTAATTCACGAGCTTTATAAAGCTGGCTTTACCATTACCGATATCAACCCCGATTTCGTTATCGTGGGCGAAACCCGCTCCTATAACTGGGAGATGATGCATAAGGCCGCCTTTTTTGTCGCCAACGGCGCGCGCTTTATCGCCACTAACCCGGACACTCATGGGCGCGGTTTTTACCCGGCCTGCGGCGCGCTGTGCGCGGGCATTGAGAAAATTTCCGGGCGTAAGCCGTTTTATGTCGGCAAGCCAAGCCCCTGGATAATCCGCGCAGCGCTCAACAAAATGCAGGCCCACTCCGAACATACCGTAATCGTCGGCGATAATCTGCGCACCGATATTCTGGCCGGTTTCCAGGCAGGCCTGGAGACGATTCTGGTGCTGTCGGGCGTATCGACGATAAATGACATTGACGCCATGCCGTTCCGGCCAAGCTGGATCTACCCCTCCGTCGCTGAAATCGACGTAATCTGAACCTGACGGCCATTAACGATGGCCGTTTTTTTTCCCTTCAGACAAACCCTCGTTTAACAAAAGCGCTCTTTTTTTGCCGATTCGCTAAAAACTGCCCTGCTTTACTGACCATTTTTAAATTATCGCTAACGCTCATTGAACTATTTATGGTTTGAACGCTAAAACGCTTGCACAACCTGCACGCTTTGCGGCATTTTCTTAAACAACGACAGAGGCCGAAGCGAAAAAATTGCATAAACCGCAACGCCTCGCAGACAGACAACACAACATTACCGCCAGGGTTAACGGAGTTCTCTATGTGTTCTATTTTTGGTGTGCTGGATATCAAAACCGACGCGGTCGAACTGCGTAAAAAAGCGCTTGAGCTGTCGCGCCTGATGCGCCACCGCGGCCCGGACTGGTCCGGCGTGTTCGCCAGCGACAAAGCTATTCTCGCGCATGAGCGTCTTTCCATCGTGGACGTCAACGCAGGCGCGCAGCCGCTCTACAACACTGAAAAAACGCACGTGCTGGCCGTTAACGGTGAAATCTACAACCACCAGGCGCTGCGCGCGGAATATGGCGATCGTTTCCAGTTCCAGACCGGCTCTGACTGCGAAGTCATCCTGGCGCTGTATAAAGAAAAAGGGCCGGAATTTCTGGACGAACTGCAGGGCATGTTCGCTTTTGTGCTCTATGACAGCGAAAAAGACGCATACCTGATTGGCCGTGACCATATCGGCATCATTCCGCTCTATATGGGTCACGATGAGCACGGCAACTTTTATGTCGCTTCAGAAATGAAATCGCTGGTGCCGGTGTGTCGCACCATTAAAGAGTTCCCAGCGGGCAGCTATCTCTGGAGCCAGGATGGCGAAATTCGCCAGTACTATCAGCGCGACTGGTTTGAGTATGACGCGGTAAAAGATAACGTGACGGACAAAGCTGAGCTGCGCCAGGCGCTGGAAGATGCGGTCAAAAGCCACCTGATGTCTGACGTGCCTTACGGCGTGCTGCTCTCTGGCGGTCTCGATTCTTCCATTATTTCGGCCATTACCAAGAAATTCGCAGCGCGCCGCGTGGAAGATCAGGAACGCTCCGAAGCCTGGTGGCCGCAACTGCACTCGTTTGCCGTAGGTCTTGAAGGTTCACCGGATCTGAAAGCCGCGCAGGAAGTGGCCAACCATCTCGGCACGGTACATCATGAAATTCACTTTACCGTGCAGGAAGGCCTGGATGCGATCCGCGATGTGATTTACCACATCGAAACCTATGACGTGACCACGATTCGCGCGTCAACGCCGATGTATTTGATGTCCCGTAAAATCAAAGCGATGGGCATTAAAATGGTGCTTTCCGGCGAAGGTTCAGACGAAGTGTTCGGCGGCTATCTCTACTTCCACAAAGCGCCGAACGCGAAAGAGCTGCACGAAGAAACCGTTCGCAAGCTGCAGGCGCTGCATATGTTTGACTGCGCGCGTGCCAACAAAGCGATGTCAGCCTGGGGCGTTGAGGCGCGTGTGCCGTTCCTCGATAAGAAATTCCTTGATGTGGCGATGCGCATTAACCCGCAGGATAAAATGTGCGGCAACGGCAAGATGGAAAAACATATTCTGCGTGAATGTTTCGAGTCTTATCTGCCGGCGAGCGTGGCGTGGCGTCAGAAAGAGCAGTTCTCCGACGGCGTGGGCTACAGCTGGATTGATACGCTGAAAGAAGTGGCGGCAAAACAGGTTTCCGATCAGCAACTGGAAACTGCGCGCTTCCGCTTCCCGTACAATACGCCAGCCTCGAAAGAAGCCTATCTCTACCGCGAAATTTTCGAAGAGCTGTTCCCGGTCCCGAGTGCGGCGGAGTGCGTGCCTGGCGGCCCGTCTGTCGCCTGCTCTTCTGCGAAAGCCATCGAATGGGACGAAGCGTTTAAAACCATGAACGATCCGTCAGGCCGCGCGGTGGGCGTACACCAGTCTGCTTACAAGTAAGCGCTGCCAAACGAATAACGGGCCTTCGGGCCCGTTTTTTATGGGTGTAAAGATGCGCGGCCAGGGACGCTGTTTCTATTGAATTAGTGGATAATTCGCCTGGAATCGCCGAATATTGCATCAAGCTGTTCGCAAGCTAGTCAAACAGTCACTTTACGTCGATTTTCGCCAAAAAAGGTGTTGACGCTTCCAGGCCCAATACGCATAATGCGCCCCGCAACGCCGATAAGGTAACGCGAAAAAAGATGGCTACGTAGCTCAGCTGGTTAGAGCACATCACTCATAATGATGGGGTCACAGGTTCGATTCCCGTCGTAGCCACCATCTTTTTTGCGGGAGTGGCGAAATTGGTAGACGCACCAGATTTAGGTTCTGGCGCCGCAAGGTGTGCGAGTTCAAGTCTCGCCTCCCGCACCACTTCGTAATTGCGTTGCACGGATGGGGTATCGCCAAGCGGTAAGGCACCGGTTTTTGATACCGGCATTCCCTGGTTCGAATCCAGGTACCCCAGCCATATTTCTTCGACTTTTGCGTTTTACGCAGCAGTCGTTGGGGTATCGCCAAGCGGTAAGGCACCGGTTTTTGATACCGGCATCCCCTGGTTCGAATCCAGGTACCCCAGCCAGTCGTTATGTCTGGTAAAGCAGTACACTTTGGCTACGTAGCTCAGCTGGTTAGAGCACAGCACTCATAATGCTGGGGTCACAGGTTCGATTCCCGTCGTAGCCACCATATTTAAAGCGTCTTGCATTTTTTATGCGGGATAGCGCGAAGTAAAATTCGCAAGAGTTTCTTGGGGTGTCGCCAAGCGGTAAGGCAGCGGATTCTGATTCCGCCATTCCGGGGTTCGAATCCCTGCACCCCAGCCACTTTGAAGAAGCGGTTGGCAAGAAGCTAAACGCGCTGGTTAAAGGTTCTTTATTTCTTCCTTTAACTGACAATTCAGCACCAACATTTTGTTGGGGTGTCGCCAAGCGGTAAGGCAGCGGATTCTGATTCCGCCATTCCGGGGTTCGAATCCCTGCACCCCAGCCACTCTTTAAAAGCCTGCTCTCGCAGGCTTTTTTCTTTTCGGCGTTTCCTCTTTCTGTCTATACGTGCAACAAAGTCACGTTGCCATTCAGACACGCAATCCCCATAAAAAAGCCTGCACAGGCAGGCTTCTTAAATAAGCAAATTTTCACTGTAAGGCGACAACGACGACAACGCCCCGGTTATCAACCCTTAATGCACCTTAAAGCATGTTGTAACTAAGGCGTCATAAACCGAGCGCATACCGCAGCGCCTGGCGTTTCAGCACGCCTGAGCGCTGGGCGGCGATAAGCCCAAGGTTGCGCAGCACGCGCAGCGGTTTCAGTTTCGCAGTAAACCCGGCATGGAACAGATCCATACCGCTTTGCATCAGCAGGTTATCCGGCATACGACGACGCTGATAGCGCTTAAGCACCGCGCCGGAAGCCCAGTCTTCCGCCGCATTGCGGGCATCTATCACCACTTTCAGCAGCGCGTCCACATCGCGATAGCCGAGATTCACCCCCTGCCCCGCCAGCGGATGAATGGTATGCGCGGCGTCACCAATCAGCGCGACGCCCGGCAGCACATAACGCAGCGCATGGCGACGCACCAGCGGAAACGCGCCGCAGGCGACCGGCGTCACGCGGCCAAGCCGGGCAGGAAATGCGGCGGCAATCTCTCGACCAAGCTGTGTCATGGTCATCGCCTGAAGCTGACGAACACGTGCCGGGCGGTCATACCAGACGAGCGACGCACGGTTATCAAACAGCGGTAAAAACGCATGCGGCCCACTCGGGGTAAAGTGCTGCCAGGTGCTGTCGCCGGGCGACTGCTCGCATTCCACGCTAATCAACAGGCATGACTGCTGATACTGCCAGGCGTTAACGCCGATGCCTGCCCATTTACGCACTTGCGAGCTGGCACCGTCCGCACCGATCACCAGGCGCGCCTGTAAGGTGTCGCCATTAGTGAGAGTGAGCTGATACCCATTTTGCACTGGCGTCATCTGCGTGAGCGTCGCCGGGCACAGCAGTTGCACCGCCGGATGCGCCTCCAGCGCCTCCCACAGCGCGCGTTGCAGCACGCTGTTTTCTACCATATAGCCCAGCTCCGGCAGTTGCAGTTCATCGGCGCTGAATTCAACCCGCGCCTCGTTCCACTCCCAGGTTTCGAGGCGACGATAAGGATGCGCGCGCATCTCAAGCACGCGCTGCCAGACGCCCAGCCCGCGCAGCAGATCCACCGACGCGCAACTGATCGACGAGATCCGCACGTCCGGCGGGTTTTGCGGTGAAAACGGCGGCGGCGCGGCATGTTCCACGACGGCGACCTGAAAGCCATTTTGCGCAAGCCCAAGCGCGGCGGCGGCACCCACCATGCCCCCGCCGACAACGACGACTTCAATTGGTTGATTTGTCATGGTCATTTCATCCTTAAGCAATCTCCCTTCAGTTTACCGGATTTTTCGCCGCCTGACGTCTTTGCCTCGCCACTGGTCACGAACCCGTCAAAGCATTACAATACGCGGCCAAAATGAGTGGCTTTAACTGAGCAATGGCAAGTCAATGACAAAAAAACTCCATATCAAAACCTGGGGCTGTCAGATGAATGAATACGATTCATCGAAGATGGCCGATCTGCTGGAAACCACGCACGGCTTTACGCTGACCGACGTGGCGGAAGAAGCAGATATTCTGCTGCTGAATACCTGCTCAATCCGCGAGAAGGCACAGGAGAAGGTTTTCCATCAGTTAGGTCGCTGGAAAACGTTAAAGGAAAAGAACCCGGATGTGATTATCGGCGTGGGCGGCTGTGTAGCGTCTCAGGAAGGTGACCATATTCGCGATCGCGCCCGCTACGTTGACATCATTTTCGGGCCTCAGACCCTGCACCGCCTGCCGGAAATGATCAACCAGGTAAAAGGCACGCGCAGCCCGGTTGTGGACATCAGCTTCCCGGAAATCGAAAAATTCGATCGCCTGCCTGAGCCGCGCGCGGAAGGCCCGACGGCGTTCGTTTCCATCATGGAAGGCTGCAATAAATACTGCACCTACTGCGTGGTTCCGTATACCCGCGGTGAAGAAGTGAGCCGTCCGAGCGACGACATCGTGCTGGAAATCGCCCAGCTCGCCGCCCAGGGAGTGCGTGAAGTTAACCTGCTCGGCCAGAACGTGAACGCCTGGCGCGGCGAAAACTACGACGGCACTACCGGCACGTTTGCCGACTTGCTGCGTCTGGTCGCGGCGATTGACGGCATTGACCGCATCCGCTTCACCACCAGCCACCCGATTGAATTTACCGATGACATCATCGAAGTCTATCGCGACACGCCGGAGCTGGTGAGCTTCCTGCATCTGCCGGTACAGAGCGGCTCCGACCGCGTACTGAACATGATGGGACGCACCCACACGGCGCTGGAATATAAAGCCATTATCCGCAAGCTGCGCGCCGCGCGTCCGGATATTCAGATTAGCTCCGACTTCATCGTCGGCTTCCCTGGCGAAACCCAGCAGGATTTCGAACAGACCATGAAGCTGATTGCCGAGGTGAATTTCGACATGAGCTACAGCTTTATTTTCTCCGCGCGTCCGGGTACGCCTGCCGCCGACATGGTGGATGACGTGCCGGAAGAGGAGAAAAAACAGCGTCTGTACATCCTTCAGGAGCGCATCAACCAGCAGGCGATGGCGTGGAGCCGCCGTATGCTCGGCACAACCCAGCGCATTCTGGTGGAAGGCACGTCGCGTAAGAGCATCATGGAGCTTTCCGGGCGTACCGAAAACAACCGCGTGGTGAACTTCGAGGGCTCGCCGGATATGGTGGGTAAATTCGTCGATGTGGAAATCACGGAAGTGTTCCCGAATTCGCTGCGCGGCAAGGTTATCCGCACCGAAGACGAGATGGGCCTGCGCGTGGTGGAATCGCCGGAATCGATCATCGCCCGCACCCGCAAAGAAAACGAACTCGGCGTCGGGATTTTCCAGCCATAATCTGCTCTCTCACGTATGCCGCCCTGGCGCGGCATACGCTTATTTTTACACCATCCGTGCTTGTATTCTGAAGGCGTCACCCAAATATCCGGGTTGTCGCTTGCGCCTTTTTCCCTCGCCGTGAATAATTTCTCTCAGGCCCTGAGAAAATCAGCAGGCATTTTTACTCACCTTAACTGGCCCTGAGTGACCAAGAGGACAAGTTTGAATATCGAAACTCGTGAATTTACGCTGGAACCGGCAGACAATGCCCGTCTGCTTAGCCTCTGTGGACCCTTTGATGACAACATCAAACAGCTTGAACGCCGCCTCGGCATCGAAATCGCCCGTCGCGACAACCATTTTAAACTGACCGGCCGCACGATTTGCGTCAGCGCGGCGGCGGATATTCTGCGCCATCTGTACGTCGATACCGCCCCGATGCGTGGCGAAATCAAAGAGATCGAGCCGGAACAAATTCATCTGGCCATTAAAGAATTTCGCGTGCTTGAGCAGAGCGCCGAAAGCGTGCCGGAGTATGGCAAAGCGGTCAATATCAAGACCAAACGCGGCGTGATTAAACCGCGCACGCCAAACCAGGCGCAGTACATCGCGAATATTCTCGACCACGACATCACCTTCGGTATCGGCCCTGCCGGTACGGGTAAAACGTATCTTGCGGTCGCGGCCGCCGTGGACGCGCTGGAGCGCCAGGAAATTCGCCGTATTCTGCTGACCCGTCCGGCCGTGGAAGCCGGTGAAAAACTCGGCTTCCTGCCAGGCGATCTCAGCCAGAAAGTGGACCCATATTTGCGCCCGCTGTATGACGCACTCTTTGAGATGCTCGGCTTTGAGCGTGTGGAAAAACTGATGGAGCGCAACGTGATTGAAGTCGCGCCGCTGGCTTACATGCGCGGCCGTACGCTTAACGACGCGTTTATTATTCTCGATGAGAGCCAGAACACCACCATCGAACAGATGAAAATGTTCCTGACCCGTATCGGCTTTAACTCCAAAGCGGTGATCACCGGCGACGTCACGCAGATTGACCTGCCGCGAAACCTGAAGTCCGGCCTGCGTCACGCCATTGAAGTGCTTTCGGAAGTCGAAGAGATCAGCTTTAACTTCTTCCACAGCGAAGACGTGGTGCGCCATCCGGTTGTCGCGCGCATCGTCACCGCCTATGAAGCGTGGGAAGAGGCTGACCAGAAACGCAAAGCCGAACAGGCCGCGGAACGTAAACGTGAAGCCCAGGCGCTGGCCGCGGGCACGCAGGAGAGCAAATGAGTCAGGTCATTCTTGATTTGCAGATTGCCTGCGAAGACACCACGGGATTACCGGACGAGGCGCAGTTTCAGACATGGCTGAATGCCGTTGTGCCGCAGTTTCAGGAAGAATCAGAAGTCACGGTGCGTCTGGTGGATGAAGCGGAAAGCCATGATTTAAACCTGACTTATCGCGGAAAAGATAAACCGACCAACGTGCTGTCGTTCCCGTTCGAAGCGCCGCCCGGCATCGACATGCCGCTGCTTGGCGATTTGATCATCTGTCGTCAGGTGGTCGAGCGCGAAGCGCGGGAACAGGAAAAGCCGCTGGAAGCCCACTGGGCGCATATGGTGGTGCACGGCAGTCTGCATCTTCTGGGCTATGACCATATTGAGGATGACGAAGCCGAAGAGATGGAAGGCATCGAAACCGAGATAATGCTTGCCCTGGGCTTTGACGATCCGTACATTGCCGAGAAAGCGTAATCTGTGCGGCAGCCCGCTGCCGCCAGTGATTTCTACCGCCGTGGCGTGAGTTTTCCGCCACGAGCGAGACATAAACCAACATGAGAACCCTGAATTAACGCCATGAGCGACGACAACTCACACAGTAGCGACTCACTTAACAAAAAGGGATTTTTCTCCCTCCTCTTAAGCCAGCTGTTCCACGGTGAACCCAAAAACCGTGACGAACTGCTAGAGCTTATCCGTGATTCCGAGCAGAACGAGCTTATCGACCAGGATACGCGCGACATGCTTGAAGGGGTAATGGATATCGCCGACCAGCGCGTGCGCGACATCATGATCCCCCGCTCCCAGATGGTCACCCTGAAACGCAACCAGAGCCTTGATGAATGTCTTGACGTCATTATCGAATCGGCGCATTCACGTTTCCCGGTGATCAGCGAAGATAAAGATCACATTGAAGGGATCCTGATGGCCAAGGATCTGCTGCCGTTTATGCGCAGCGATGCCGAAGCCTTCAGCATGGATAAAGTGCTGCGCCCGGCGGTTGTCGTGCCGGAAAGCAAACGGGTTGACCGGATGCTGAAAGAGTTCCGCTCCCAGCGTTATCACATGGCTATCGTGATTGATGAATTCGGCGGCGTATCCGGGCTTGTGACTATCGAAGATATTCTTGAGCTCATCGTCGGCGAAATCGAAGATGAATACGACGACGAAGAAGATATCGATTTCCGTCAGCTCAGCCGCCACACCTGGACCGTGCGCGCACTGGCGTCCATTGAAGATTTTAACGATACCTTCGGCACCCAGTTCAGCGATGAAGAAGTCGACACCATCGGCGGTCTGGTGATGCAGGCGTTCGGTCATCTGCCTGCGCGCGGAGAAACCATCGACATCGATGGTTACCAGTTTAAAGTTGCCATGGCGGACAGCCGTCGTATTATCCAGGTCCACGTCAGAATGCCGGAAAACTCGCCGCAGCCTAAACTGGAAGACTAATGGAATGGCTCTTGCCTCAATGATTGAACGCCAGCGCGTGCGTCTGCTGCTGGCGCTGCTTTTTGGTGCCAGCGGAACGCTGGCCTTTTCCCCTTACGATTTCTGGCCCGCCGCCCTTATTTCGCTGATGGGCTTACAGGGGCTTACGCTTAATCGTCGCCCGATGCAAAGCGCCTGGATTGGTTTCTTCTGGGGGCTTGGCCTGTTTGGCAGCGGCGTGAACTGGGTCTATGTCAGCATCGCCCAGTTCGGCGGCATGCCGGGGCCGGTCAACGTGGCGCTGGTCGTCCTGCTTGCCGCGTATCTTTCACTCTATACCGGTCTTTTCGCAGGCGTCCTCTCGCGCCTGTGGCCGAAAACCAGCTGGCTGCGCCTTGCGATTGCCGCGCCCGTCTTCTGGCATCTCACCGAGTTTTTACGCGGCTGGGTGCTGACCGGCTTCCCGTGGCTGCAGTTTGGCTACAGCCAGATAGACGGCCCGCTGAAAGGCCTGGCGCCAGTGATGGGCGTTGAAGCCATCACCTTTTTACTGATGGCAGTGAGCGGCCTGCTGGTGCTGGCGATCGTGCATCGCGCCTGGAAGCCTGCCGTTTGCGCGCTCGTGCTGTTCGCGCTGCCCTTCCCGCTGCGCTATATCCAGTGGTATCAGCCGCATGCCGAACGCGCAATAAACGTCGCGCTGGTGCAGGGCAATATTCCGCAGTCGATGAAATGGGATGAGCGCGAGTTGATGAACACGCTGCGGATTTACTTTAACGCCACGCGCGAGCAGCTCGGTAAAGCCGGGTTGATTATCTGGCCGGAATCCGCCATTCCCGATTTAGAGAGCAATCAGCAACCGTTCCTGCACGATCTGGACACTGTGCTTCGCGATAACGACGCGACGCTGATTACCGGCGTGGTGGATGCGCGTCTTAACGAGAAAAACCGTTACGACACCTACAACACCATCATTACGCTCGGTGCCGGTACGCCATACAGCTACAACTCCGCCAACCGCTACCATAAAAACCATCTGGTGCCGTTTGGCGAGTTCGTGCCGCTGGAATCGATTCTGCGCCCGCTCGCGCCGTTCTTCGATCTGCCGATGTCCTCTTTCAGCCGCGGCCCGTATATGCAGCCGCAGTTACAGGCGCACGGCATGAAGCTCACGGCGGCGATCTGCTATGAAATTATTCTCGGCGAACAGGTGCGCGATAACTTCCGCCCGGATACTGACTTCCTGCTGACTATCTCGAACGACGCCTGGTTTGGCCACTCTATCGGCCCGTGGCAGCACTTTCAGATGGCGCGTATGCGTGCGCTGGAGCTGGCGCGTCCGCTGCTTCGCAGCACCAATAACGGCGTGACGGCGGTCATTGACGCTAACGGTAATGTTCAGTCGATCATCCCGCAGTTCACCCGCGAGGTGTTAAATGCCTCCGTTACGCCCACCAGCGGGCTGACGCCGTATGCCCGTTTTGGCAACGCGATTATCTGGATAATCGTTGCGCTGGGTGGTTTCGTCTCCGTGCTGATGAGCCTCGGCAGACGCAGACGTTCGTAAATTACCGCTCCATTTCCCCTAAAAAGGTCAGCTATGCTGGCCTTTTCCTTTTCTGGCACACCCTTTGCTTTAGTTAACCCAATGATTTAGCTGAAACGCCTAATCGGGCGACGCAGGCGCGTTAGATGCACCAGCAGCGATCTTTTGCGGCACCACTTTAGTGCAACACCGCATTTTTGCCTCTCATTGGTGCGGCGCGCTTCGCAAAAATAAACAAATTCACAGCAAATTATTTACATCCAGCCAGGCTAAATGGTACCAACACGGTACTAACGCTGCTGGCGGGACGGCAGGATATAACAACACACATTCACAATTGGGTATCAATGGCGTTTCTGGCGCCGCGATAAAGGAGTTGGATATGCAGTTACGTAAACTGACCGCAGCAATGCTGGTAATGGGTCTGAGCGCAGGTCTGGCCCATGCGGAAGACGCAAGCGGCGGTCAAAGCACGCTGGATAAAATCAAAGCGAACGGCGTTATTGTTGTCGGCCATCGCGAATCCTCAGTTCCTTTCTCCTATTACGACAACCAGCAAAAAGTGGTCGGCTATTCGCAGGATTACTCCAACGCTATCGTTGAAGCCGTGAAGAAACAGCTCAACAAGCCGGATCTGCAGGTCAAAATGATCCCCATTACCTCGCAGAACCGTATCCCGCTGCTGCAAAACGGCACCTTTGATTTCGAATGCGGCTCCACCACCAACAACCTGGAGCGCCAGAAACAGGCGGCTTTCTCTGACACCATTTTCGTCGTAGGTACTCGCCTGCTGGTGAAAAAAGGCGGCCCGATTAAAGATTTCCCGGATCTGAAAGGCAAAGCGGTCGTTGTAACTTCCGGCACGACGTCAGAAGTGCTGCTGCATAAGCTGAACGACGAGAAGAAAATGGACATGCGCATCATCAGCGCCAAAGATCACGGCGACTCCTTCCGTACCCTGGAAAGCGGCCGCGCGGTGGCGTTTATGATGGATGATGCCCTGCTGGCTGGCGAGCGCGCGAAGGCGAAGAAACCGGATAACTGGGAAATCGTCGGCACGCCGCAGTCTAAAGAAGCCTATGGCTGCATGCTGCGTAAAGGCGACGAGTCTTTCAAAAAGCTGGTAGACGAGACCATCGCCAAAGCACAGACCTCTGGCGACGCGGAAAAGTGGTTTGATAAATGGTTTAAAAACCCGATCCCACCGAAAAACCTTAACCTGAACTTTGAGCTTTCTGACGACATGAAAGCCCTGTTCAAAGAGCCTAACGATAAAGCGCTTAACTAATTACAACCATTAAGGGGCGGGTCACCCTGCCCTCATGATTGAAGAAGCAAGCCCGGACAGACTATACGTCGGTTGGCCGTTCCCCAACCGGCGCGAACAAAGAGGCTTCTCATCAATCTTAGGGGGTAGCGCTGCTACCCTTCTTTTTTTTCGGAGTACGTTATGTCTATAGACTGGAACTGGGGCATCTTTCTGCAGGATGCGCCGTTCGGCAACACCACCTATTTAGGCTGGCTATGGAGTGGCTTCCAGGTGACCGTCGCGCTGTCGATAAGCGCCTGGATAATCGCCTTCCTCGTTGGCTCCCTGTTCGGCATTCTGCGCACCGTACCGAACCGTTTTCTCTCCGGCATCGGCACCTGCTACGTCGAGCTTTTCCGTAACGTTCCGCTGATCGTCCAGTTCTTTACCTGGTATCTGGTCGTGCCGGAATTGCTGCCGGAAAATCTCGGCATGTGGTTTAAAGCGGAGCTCGATCCGAACGTGCAGTTTTTCCTCTCCTCAATGATCTGCCTCGGGCTTTTTACGGCCGCCCGCGTCTGCGAGCAGGTGCGCGCCGCTATCCAGTCGCTGCCGCGCGGCCAGAAAAACGCCGGTCTCGCGATGGGGCTGACGCTGCCGCAAACCTACCGCTATGTGCTGCTGCCCAACGCCTACCGCGTGATTGTGCCACCAATGACCTCAGAGATGATGAACCTGGTGAAAAACTCGGCCATCGCTTCAACCATCGGTCTGGTGGATATGGCGGCGCAGGCTGGCAAGCTGCTCGACTACTCCGCGCACGCCTGGGAGTCTTTTACGGCCATCACCCTCGCTTATGTTTTTATCAACGCGGTCATTATGCTGGTGATGAATCTGGTGGAACGTAAGGTTCGCCTGCCGGGCAACATGGGGAGCAAATAATGTACGAATTTGACTGGAGCTCCATTGTTCCCTCCATGCCTTATCTGCTGGCGGGCCTGGTCATTACCTTAAAAATCACCGTCACTGCCGTTATCTTCGGCATCGTCTGGGGCACGTTGCTTGCCGTGATGCGGCTTTCGGCGTTTAAGCCACTGGCCTGGTTTGCCACCGCCTACGTGAACGTGTTTCGTTCTATTCCGCTGGTCATGGTGCTGCTGTGGTTTTACCTGATTGTGCCGGGGCTGTTACAGGACGTGCTGGGGATTTCGCCGAAAACCGATATCCGTCTGATCTCCGCGATGGTGGCGTTCTCGATGTTTGAAGCCGCCTATTATTCGGAGATTATCCGCGCCGGTATTCAGAGCATCTCCCGCGGCCAGTCGAGTGCCGCGCTGGCGCTCGGGATGACGCACTGGCAATCCATGAAGCTAATTATCCTGCCGCAGGCGTTTCGCGCCATGGTGCCGCTGTTGCTCACTCAGGGCATCGTGCTCTTTCAGGATACCTCGCTCGTTTATGTGCTTAGCCTTGCGGATTTCTTCCGCACCGCGTCCACTATCGGCGAGCGCGACGGCACTCAGGTGGAGATGATCCTGTTTGCAGGCGCCGTTTATTTTGTCATTAGTTTAAGTGCATCGCTGTTGGTCAGCTGGCTGAAGAAAAGGACGGTATAATGATTACCCTGAAAAACGTTTCAAAATGGTATGGTCACTTTCAGGTGCTTACCGACTGCTCCACGGCGGTGAAAAAAGGCGAAGTCGTGGTGGTGTGCGGCCCTTCCGGCTCCGGCAAATCGACGCTGATTAAAACCGTCAACGGCCTTGAACCCGTTCAGCAGGGCGAAATTGTCGTCAACGGCACGAAGGTTAACGACAGAAAAACCAATCTGGCGCAGCTTCGCTCACACGTCGGCATGGTGTTCCAGCACTTCGAGCTGTTCCCGCACCTCTCTATTATCGAAAACCTGACGCTCGCGCAGGTCAAAGTGCTCAAGCGCGACAAAGCCGCCGCCCGTGAAAAAGGGCTGAAACTGCTGGAGCGCGTCGGGCTATCCGCGCACGCCAATAAATATCCGGCGCAGCTTTCCGGCGGCCAGCAGCAGCGTGTGGCGATTGCCCGCGCACTCTGCATGGACCCGGTCGCGATGCTGTTTGACGAACCCACCTCCGCGCTCGATCCGGAAATGATCAACGAAGTGCTGGACGTGATGGTTGAACTGGCGCAGGAAGGGATGACGATGATGGTGGTAACGCACGAGATGGGCTTTGCGCGTAAAGTGGCGCACCGCGTTATCTTTATGGATGAAGGCAAAATTGTGGAAGATTCGCCAAAAGAAGAGTTCTTCGCAAACCCGAAGTCAGAACGTGCGAAAGACTTTCTCGCGAAAATCCTTCACTAATTACTGCCAAAATAATGCGCGGGCTTCGGCCCGCGCGTTGTTTTATTAAGGCTCAAACGGCCGACGCTGGAACTGGTTATGGCCGCATTTCGGGCAAACCGGCAGCACTTCCGGGGTGTAAAAGGCCAGATGGTGATGGCAGTTTTCGCACACCAGGTTGCCAAGGCCCACTACCTCGCCGCTGTGATAAACACCGTGATGGTTGAGATCCTGGAACACTTCGCGCCACTCCAGCTGGGTTTTATCGGTAATATCCGCCAGCTCCTGCCAGACACTCTCTTTGATTACCCGGAAAAAGACGCTGTCTGTCAGTTCTTCCTGGCTTTCCTTATAGCTGCGGGCGAACTCTTCCAGATCGCGTCGCACCGCGCGGGTGACTTCCTCTTCTTCCGTGCGGGTAAGTTCGCCGGTGCGGGCAATATGCCGTCTTGCACTCTCCACCAGCGCATCGATATCCCGCTCCCCGTTGCGGACGCGTTCGGTGAGCGAGGCCACCAGTTCACGGTAATATTGCGCAACCTTGTTCATCGCCTTTTCCTCCTGAATGGGTAACCTCTTCTTATTGTAGACGTTAATCCCGCAGCGCTTTGTCAGCCAGCGCACAGCGCCGTGTAAAAGCCTGTATTTCCTTATTCGCGCCCCCTCCGCTGAAAGGCTGTTGTGCGGCGGTCTAATCGGCTATGCTATGCGGATCTGAAATAACACACGTTAAGGCTACATTTGTAGCTGTATTGAAAACAGGACTACTGGCTGCCATGCAAGAGCAATATCGCCCGGAAGAGATAGAATCCAAAGTACAGCTTCACTGGGAAGAGAAGCGCACATTTGAAGTGACCGAAGACGAGAGCAAAGAGAAGTATTACTGCCTGTCGATGCTTCCCTATCCTTCTGGCCGACTACACATGGGCCACGTTCGTAACTACACCATCGGCGATGTGATTGCGCGCTACCAGCGTATGCTCGGTAAAAACGTGCTGCAGCCCATCGGCTGGGACGCCTTCGGCCTGCCGGCGGAAGGTGCGGCGGTGAAAAACAACACCGCGCCGGCCCCGTGGACTTATGACAACATCAACTACATGAAGAACCAGCTCAAAATGCTGGGCTTCGGCTATGACTGGAGCCGCGAGCTGGCGACCTGTACGCCGGAATATTACCGCTGGGAACAGCAGTTCTTCACCGAGCTCTACAAAAAAGGCCTGGTGTATAAGAAAACCTCTGCGGTGAACTGGTGCCCGAACGACCAGACCGTGCTTGCCAACGAACAGGTTATCGACGGCTGCTGCTGGCGCTGCGACACCAAAGTCGAGCGTAAAGAGATCCCGCAGTGGTTTATTAAAATCACCGCCTATGCCGACGAGCTGTTAAACGATCTCGATAAGCTCGATCACTGGCCGGATACCGTTAAAACCATGCAGCGTAACTGGATTGGTCGCTCTGAAGGTGTGGAAATCACCTTTGACGTCCAGAACAGCGACGAAAAGCTGACGGTTTATACCACCCGTCCGGACACCTTTATGGGCGTCACCTATCTGGCCGTGGCGGCGGGTCATCCGCTGGCGCAGGCCGCGGCAGCCGCTAACCCGGCGCTGGGCGATTTCATTGCCGAATGCCGCAACACCAAAGTTGCTGAAGCCGATATGGCGACGATGGAGAAAAAAGGCGTCGATACGGGCCTGAAAGCGATTCACCCGCTGACCGGCGAAGCTATCCCGGTATGGGCGGCGAACTTCGTGCTGATGGAATATGGCACCGGCGCGGTTATGGCCGTTCCGGGCCACGACCAGCGCGACTATGAATTCGCGACCAAATACAGCCTGCCGATTAAGCCGGTTATCCTGACCGCAGAAGGCACCGCGCCGGATCTGAGCGAACAAGCGCTCACTGAAAAAGGCGTGCTGTTCAACTCTGGTGAGTTTGACGGTCTTGATTTTGAAGCCGCCTTTAACGCCATTGCCGACAAACTCGCCGCGAAAGGCGTGGGCGAGCGCAAAGTGAACTATCGCCTGCGCGACTGGGGGGTTTCCCGCCAGCGTTACTGGGGCGCGCCAATCCCGATGGTGACCCTGGAAGACGGCACCGTTATGCCGACGCCTGCCGATCAACTGCCGGTTATCCTGCCGGAAGATGTGGTCATGGACGGTATCACCAGCCCGATTAAAGCAGACCCGGAATGGGCGAAAACCACCGTTAACGGTCAGCCTGCGCTGCGTGAAACCGACACCTTCGACACCTTCATGGAATCCTCCTGGTACTACGCGCGCTACACCTGCCCGCAGTACAAAGAAGGTATGCTGGACGAAAAAGCCGCCAACTACTGGCTGCCGGTCGATATTTATATCGGCGGCATCGAACACGCCATCATGCACCTCCTCTACTTCCGCTTCTTCCACAAGCTGATGCGTGACGCGGGCATGGTGAACTCTGACGAACCGGCGAAACAGCTGCTGTGTCAGGGAATGGTGCTGGCGGACGCGTTCTACTACGTGGGCGCGAATGGCGAACGTAACTGGGTTTCCCCGAAAGACGCCATCGTCGAACGCGACGAAAAAGGCCGCATCGTGAAAGCGAGCGACGCCGCGGGCCATGAGCTGGTGTATACCGGCATGAGCAAAATGTCGAAGTCCAAAAACAACGGCATCGACCCGCAGGAGATGGTTGAGCGTTACGGTGCGGATACCGTGCGTCTGTTCATGATGTTCGCCTCTCCGGCGGATATGACGCTCGAATGGCAGGAGTCCGGCGTGGAAGGCGCAAACCGCTTCCTGAAGCGCGTCTGGCGTCTGGTGTACGAGCACACGTCGCTCGGTGACGCGCCAGCGCTGAATGTCGATGCGCTGAACGACGATCAGAAAGCGCTGCGTCGCGACGTTCATAAAACCATCGCGAAAGTATCCGATGATATCGGCCGCCGTCAGACCTTTAACACCGCTATCGCCGCCATCATGGAACTGATGAACAAACTGGCGAAAGCGCCGCAGGAAGGCGAGCAGGATCGTGCCTTAATGCGTGAAGCGCTGCTGGCCGTGGTGCGTATGCTCAACCCGTTCACCCCGCACGTCAGCTTTACGCTCTGGCAGGAGCTGAAAGGCGAAGGCGATATCGACAACGCGCCGTGGCCGCAGGCTGACGACAGCGCGATGGTGGAAGATACGACGCTGGTCGTCGTTCAGGTCAACGGTAAAGTGCGCGGTAAAATCACCGTGGCGGCTGACGCGACCGAAGAGCAGGTGCGCGAGCGCGCCGCTCAGGAACATCTGGTGGCGAAATACCTCGCCGGCGTGACCGTGCGTAAAGTGATTTACGTACCGGGTAAACTGCTTAACCTGGTTGTGGGCTAAGCGCAGGAGGAAGCGTGCGACATCTGATTACTCTGTTTGTAGGCCTGGCGGTGATGCTCACCGCCGGTTGCGGCTGGCATCTGCGCAATACCACGCAGGTGCCGGAGCAAATGCATACATTGATCCTTAATTCCGGCGATCCGAACGGCCCACTGACGCGCGCGGTGCGTAACCAGCTGCGTCTGAATGGCGTCGAGATTGTCGAGGCGAGCTCGGTTCGTCAGGATATTCCGTCGCTGCGTATCGGCAGCTCGAGCATTTCTCAGGATACCGCTTCGGTCTTCCAGAACGGTCGTACCGCGGAGTATCAGATGGTGATGACAGTTAACGCCACCGTGCTGATCCCGGGCCATGATATCTATCCGATCAACGCCCGCGTGTATCGCTCGTTCTTTGATAACCCGCTGACGGCGCTGGCGAAGTCGGCTGAACGCAGTATCATCGTTCAGGAGATGTATGACAAAGCCGCTGAACAGTTGATCCGCAAACTGGTGGCGGTTCACGCACGCGATGAGTCGCAAACCCGCGATGCGTCGCAGGTGACCAGCGCGCCCTCCAGTGCAGCGACGCCAGACAGCGGTCGCGTTTCCACCACGCTCCCCGTTCAGTAATGCTACGGCTTTACCCTGAACAACTCCGCGCGCAGCTCAACGAAGGGCTGCGCGCGGCCTATTTAGTGCTCGGCAACGACCCGTTGCTGCTCCAAGAAAGCCAGGACGCCATTCATCAGCAGGCGCAGGCCCACGGATTTGAGGAGCATCACCGCTTTATTATTGATGTCAGCACCGACTGGCAGGCGATTTTCTCGCTCTGTCAGGCGATGAGTCTGTTCGCAAGTCGCCAGACGCTTTTGCTGGCGCTGCCGGAGAACGGCCCTAACGCGGCCATTAACGAACAGCTCGCCACGCTGGTCAGCCTGCTGCATGACGATCTGCTGCTGATCGTGCGCGGCAATAAGCTTACAAAAGCCCAGGAAAACGCTGCCTGGATAACGGCCCTCTCCGACCGCGCCGTGCAGATAACCTGCCAGACGCCGGAGCAGGCGCAACTGCCGCGCTGGGTCGCAAACCGGGCCAAGCAGATGAATCTGCAACTCGATGACGCCGCCTGTCAGCTGCTGTGCTACTGCTACGAAGGCAACCTGCTGGCGCTTGCCCAGGCGCTGGAGCGGCTGTCGCTTATCTGGCCGGATGGCAAACTGACGCTGCCGCGCGTTGAACAGGCGGTTAACGACGCCGCGCATTTTACGCCGTTCCACTGGGTTGATGCCCTGCTGGCGGGGAAAAGCAAACGCGCGCTGCATATTCTTCAGCAGTTACGGCAGGAAGGTGCCGAGCCGGTGATTCTGCTGCGCACTTTACAGCGCGAGCTGTTGACGCTGGTCACGCTCAAACGCCAGTCGGCAAACACACCGCTGCGCGCGCTCTTCGATCAACATCGCGTCTGGCAGAACCGTCGCGCGCTTATCAGCGAGGCGCTCTCGCGCCTGAGCGACGACAGGCTCTGGCAGGCGGTGCGCCTGCTGACACAGTGCGAGATCACGCTCAAACAGGATTATGGTCAGAATGTCTGGCCGGAGCTGGAAAGCCTCTCGCTGGTGCTGTGCCATAAAGCGCTGGCCGGAGTGTTTATCGATGACTGACCGCATCCCTGCACTTCAGGCCTGGTATGGCGGTACGTTCGACCCCATTCATTACGGTCATCTGCGCGCCGTAGAAGCGCTCGCCAGAGAAGTGAAACTGACGCAGGTGACGATACTGCCAAATAATGTGCCGCCGCATCGCCCGCAGCCTGGCGCCAGCAGCCTTCAGCGTAAAGCGATGGTGGAGCTGGCGATTGCCGGTCATCCGCTGTTTCGCCTGGATACCCGTGAGCTGCAGCGCGCCACGCCCTCCTGGACCAGCGAAACGATGGCGCAGTTGCGCCTTGAGGCAGGCCCGGACGCGCCGCTGGCGTTTATCATCGGCCAGGATTCTCTGCTGACGCTGCGCACATGGCATAACTACGAGGCGCTGCTGGCGTGCTGCCACCTGCTGGTCTGTCGTCGTCCTGGCTATCCGGTTGAGATGAAAACCGACGAAGATCAGCGCTGGTTAGCGCCTCGCCTCGCCCGCCATGTCGATGAGCTTCACCGCGAGCCCGCCGGGAAAATCTATCTTGCGGACACCCCGCTCTACCCGATTTCCGCGACGGACATCCGCGCGCGTCTTGCCAGCCATCAATCGTGCGACGACCTGCTGCCGCCTGCGGTACTGGCGTACATCCAGCGGCACGCGCTTTATCGTCCGGCGTAATATAAAGAAAGATAATGAACTCATACGTCCCGTGGCGCGCTTCTGCTGACGCATGCTGAACCGATTGTGGCACAGGCATTGACACAACGGGCGATACTGTTATCCTCCGCTGCCAGATATTTCCCGCCGCAAGCCGCCTTTCTGAAATTGTTTTACAAAAATGGCGATGCAAACTCTTGCCTGCGGTGGGATGATAGCCCACTTCTGAGCGCAGCCCGCCCGCATTACGCGGCGCTGTACTCGTATCGATTATCCGATGGCGCATACGGCGTCATCTGTGGTTCATATTCCCAGGGGGAAAACTTGCAGGGTAAAGCACTCCAGGATTTTGTCATTGATAAAATCGACGATCTTAAAGGCCAGGATATCATCGCCATTGATGTTAAGGGCAAATCCAGCATTACAGATTGTATGATTATCTGCACCGGCACCTCCAGCCGTCACGTGATGTCTATCGCCGATCATGTTGTTCAGGAGTCCCGCAAGGCGGGCATGATGCCGCTCGGCGTAGAAGGCGAAAACGCCGCCGACTGGATCGTCGTCGATCTCGGCGATGTGATTGTGCACGTCATGCAGGAAGAGAGCCGTCACCTGTATGAGCTGGAAAAGCTCTGGGGTTAAGGCGTGAAGCTTCAGCTGGTCGCCGTTGGCACAAAAATGCCCGAATGGGTGCAGACAGGTTTCAGCGAATATCTGCGCCGCTTCCCTAAAGATATGCCGTTTGAGCTCATTGAGATCCCGGCGGGGAAGCGTGGCAAAAACGCTGACATCAAACGCATTCTGGATAAAGAAGGCGAAATGATGCTGGCAGCGGCGGGGAAAAACCGCATCGTCACGCTCGATATTCCGGGGCGCCCGTGGGATACGCCGCAGCTGGCCCGCGAGCTTGAGCGCTGGAAGCAAGACGGCCGCGATGTGAGCCTGCTTATCGGCGGGCCGGAAGGGCTTTCCGATGCCTGCAAAGCGGCGGCGGAACAGAGCTGGTCGCTTTCCGCGCTCACCCTGCCCCATCCGCTGGTACGTGTGATTGTCGCGGAGAGTCTCTACCGCGCCTGGAGTATTACCACTAATCACCCGTATCATCGTGAATAACCACCACAGGTAAGTTAAGCAGCGGATGAAACTCAAGGATTCCTTTCGCGATTATACGGCTGAGTCAGCGCTCTTTGTGCGTCGGGCGCTGGTCGCTTTTGCCGGCATCCTGGTGCTGACCGGGATTCTGATCGTCAACCTCTATCACTTACAGATCCTGCGTTTTAACGACTATCAGACCCGATCCAACGAAAACCGCATCAAACTGGTGCCGATCCCGCCAAGCCGCGGGATTATCTACGATCGCAACGGCACGCCGCTCGCCCTGAACCGCACCATCTACCAGATAGAAATGATGCCTGAGAAGGTAGACAGCGTGCAGGATACGCTGGAGGCGCTGCGCTCGGTGGTCGATCTCAACGATGACGACATCGCCAACTTCAAAAAAGAGCGCGCGCGCTCGCACCGCTTTACGTCGATTCCCGTAAAAACCAACCTGACGGAAGTACAGGTGGCGCGCTTTGCCGTGAATCAGTACCGCTTCCCCGGCGTGGAAGTCAAAGGCTATAAGCGTCGCTATTACCCTTACGGCGCGGCGCTGACGCACGTTATCGGCTACGTCTCGAAGATTAACGATAAAGACGTCGAACGCCTCGATAAAGACGGCAAGCTCGCCAACTACGCCGCCACGCACGATATCGGCAAGCTCGGCATTGAGCGTTACTACGAAGATGTCCTGCATGGCCAGACCGGTTATGAAGAGGTTGAAGTTAACAACCGCGGGCGCGTCATTCGCCAGCTGAAAGAAGTGCCGCCGCAGGCGGGCCACGACATCTACCTGACGCTCGATCTCAAGCTTCAAACCTATATCGAAACGCTGCTTCAGGGCAGCCGCGCCGCGGTGGTTGTCACCGATCCGCGTACCGGCGGTATTCTGGCGATGGTGTCGATGCCAAGCTACAACCCGAACCTGTTCGTGGATGGTATCTCAAGCAAAGATTACTCCGGCTTGCTTAACGATCCGAACACGCCGCTGATTAACCGCGCCACGCAGGGCGTCTACCCGCCGGCATCTACCGTGAAGCCGTATGTGGCGGTTTCCGCGTTAAGCGCGGGCGTTATTAACCGCAACACGTCGCTGTTCGACCCCGGCTGGTGGCAACTGCCAGGCTCTGAGAAGCGCTACCGCGACTGGAAAAAATGGGGCCACGGGCGGCTTAACGTCACGAAATCACTGGAAGAATCTGCAGATACCTTCTTCTATCAGGTCGCTTACGACATGGGCATCGACCGGCTTTCTGAGTGGATGCGCAAGTTCGGCTACGGCAGCCTGACGGGTATCGATCTCTCCGAGGAGCGCTCCGGCAACATGCCGACGCGCGAATGGAAGATGAAACGCTTCAAAAAACCGTGGTATCAGGGCGACACTATTCCGGTCGGGATCGGCCAGGGCTACTGGACCGCCACGCCGGTACAGATGAACAAAGCCATGATGATCCTGATAAACGACGGCGTAGTCAAAGTGCCGCACCTGCTGATGACGACGGTGGTGAACGGTCAGAAAGTGCCGTGGAAACAGCCGGAACAGCCGCCGGTCGGCGATATTCATTCAGGCTACTGGGAAATCGCCAAAGACGGCATGTATGGCGTCGCCAACCGCGCCAACGGCACCGGCCACAAATATTTCGCTGGCGCGCCGTATAAAATCGCCGCGAAATCCGGTACTGCGCAGGTCTTCGGGCTGAAAGCCAACGAAACCTATAATGCGCACCGCATTGCTGAACGTCTGCGCGACCACAAGCTGATGACCGCCTTCGCGCCTTACGATAACCCGCAGGTGGCGGTGGCGATGATCCTGGAAAACGGCGGCGCGGGCCCGGCGGTGGGGACCATCATGCGTCAAATCCTCGACCACATTATGCTCGGGGACAATAACACCGAACTGCCGACGGAAAACCCCGCCACAGCGGCGGCGGAGGATCGATAAGATGACCGACAATCCGAATAAAAAGTCGCTGTGGGATAAAATCCACCTCGACCCAACCTTGATGCTGATAATCCTGGCGCTCTGCTTCTACAGCGCGATGGTAATCTGGAGCGCCAGCGGCCAGGATATCGGCATGATGGAGCGCAAAATCGGCCAGATTATGATGGGCCTGGTGATTATGATCGTGCTGGCGCAGATCCCGCCGCGCGTCTATGAAGGCTGGGCGCCCTATCTGTACATCGTCTGTATCATTTTACTGGTGGCGGTAGATGCCTTCGGGGCGATATCCAAAGGGGCGCAGCGCTGGCTCGATCTCGGCGTGGTGCGTTTCCAGCCCTCGGAAATCGCCAAAATCGCCGTCCCGCTGATGGTGGCGCGCTTTATTAACCGCGACGTCTGCCCGCCAACGCTTAAAAACACCGGTATCGCGCTGGTGCTGATTTTCATGCCGACGCTGCTGGTGGCCGCGCAGCCTGACCTCGGCACCTCGATTCTTATCGCCGCCTCCGGCCTGTTTGTGCTGTTCCTCTCCGGCTTAAGCTGGCGTGTGATCGGCATCGCGGTGGTGCTTATCGCGGCGTTTATCCCCATTCTCTGGTTCTTCCTGATGCATGACTATCAGCGCCAGCGCGTCATGATGCTGCTGGATCCGGAGAGCGATCCGCTGGGCGCGGGCTATCATATTATTCAGTCGAAAATCGCCATTGGCTCAGGCGGCCTGCGTGGCAAGGGCTGGCTGCATGGCACCCAGTCGCAGCTGGAATTCCTGCCGGAACGCCATACCGACTTTATCTTCGCGGTTCTTGCTGAAGAACTGGGGCTTGTTGGCGTACTGGTGCTGCTGGCGCTCTATGTCCTGCTGATTATGCGCGGGCTGTGGATTGCCGCGCGCGCCCAGACGACTTTCGGGCGCGTCATGGCCGGCGGCCTGATGCTGATTCTGTTCGTTTATGTGTTTGTGAATATTGGTATGGTGAGTGGTATCTTACCGGTGGTGGGCGTTCCGCTGCCGCTGGTCAGCTACGGGGGCTCCGCCCTCATTGTACTCATGGCAGGGTTTGGCATCGTCATGTCGATCCATACCCACAGGAAAATGTTGTCGAAGAGCGTATAAGAGGTTCGCAATGCGTAAGCAGTGGATTGGCGTCTGCATCGCCGCAGGGTTATTAACCGCCTGCGGCGTCAATAACGAAGGGCAACAACAGGCGAGCGTAGCGCCACAGCAGCCGGTCTGCAACGGCCCCGTCGTTGAGATAAGCGGCGCGGAGCCTCGCTACGAACAGCTGAATCCTTCCGTAAACAGCGATTATGAGCGTGACGGTAAGCGTTACACCATCGTTCAGGATCTCTCGCGCTTCAGCCAGGCGGGCCTTGCCGCTATCTATGACGCGGAGCCAGACAGCAACCTGACCGCCTCGGGCGAACCGTTCGACCCGATGCAGCTCACCGCCGCGCATCCCACCCTGCCGGTGCCGAGCTACGCGCGCATTACTAACCTCGCCAACGGCCGCATGATTGTCGTGCGTATTAACGACCGCGGCCCTTACGGCAACGACCGCGTGATTTCGCTCTCCCGCGCGGCGGCGGATCGTCTGAATACCTCAAACAACACCAAAGTACGTATCGACCCGATTATTGTCGCGCCGGATGGTTCGCTCTCCGGGCCAGGCATGGCCTGTACGACGGTCGCGAAACAGACGTATGCGCTCCCGGCACGTCCGGATTTAAGCGGCGGCCTCGGCAGCGTCTCTTCTGCCCCCCAGCCTGCCGCGCCGCAGGGCGATATTCGCCCGGTGAGCAACGATACGCTGCAAAGCGATGACGCCACCGGCGCGCCGGTGAAAAGCGGCGGCTTTTTAGGCGCGCCGACGACGCTGGCCTCGGGCGTGCTGGAAAGCGCAACGCCGGAAGCGACACCGCCTGCCGCCACGGCACAGCCGACCACTGACAGTACCGCCGCGCAACCCGCATCTGAACCCGCACAGCTTGCCGCGCCAGCTACCCGTAACGCGCCGGTAACCGCGCCAGGCTCCGTGCAGGGTAGCGTTGCACCCGCCGCCAGCGCCCCTGCGAGTGCGGCTGGTAATTACGTCGTCCAGGTTGGAGCCGTCAGCGACAGCGCGCGCGCCGCGCAGTGGCAGCAAAAGCTGAGCCAGCAGTTTTCCGTGCCAGGACGCGTCAGCCAGAACGGCGCGGTCTATCGCGTTCAGTTAGGGCCGTTCGCCAGCAAAACGCAGGCAGCCTCGCTCCAGCAGCGTTTGCAGAGCGAAGCCCAGGTACAATCGTTCATTACTGTCGCCCAATAATTGCAGGCCGGGCTGGCCTGCCGCTTTGTCAGTTACGGTAAAGACCGTTAACAAAGTCATGCGCAAAGTCGGATGCCAGCCCATAAGGCATTTGCTATAGTAAGGCACTTTTTTTCACTCATCACGGATGTCGTTGTTCAGACCATGAAGACCACTTTCTCCGTTCGTTTTATGCAGCGTCTCGCCGTTACCACGGCGCTTTCTGTCGCAGCCCTTTCCACCGCCGCCCATGCCGACGACCTCAATATCAAAACGATGATCCCAGGCGTGCCGCAGATCGACGCGGAAGCTTACATCCTCATCGATTACAACTCAGGGAAAGTGCTGGCGGAGCAGAACGCTGACGCGCGCCGCGATCCGGCGAGCCTGACCAAAATGATGACCAGCTACGTCATCGGTCAGGCGATGAAAGCAGGTAAATTTAAAGAGTCCGATCTGGTGACTATCGGCAATGACGCCTGGGCCACCGGCAACCCGGTCTTTAAAGGCTCATCCCTGATGTTCCTGAAGCCAGGTATGCAGGTGCCGGTCTCGCAGCTGATCCGCGGCATTAACCTGCAGTCCGGTAACGACGCCTGCGTGGCGATGGCCGATTACGTGGCGGGCAGCCAGGACGCGTTTGTGGGCCTGATGAACAGCTACGTCACCGCGCTTGGCCTGAAAAATACCCATTTCCAGACCGTACATGGTCTTGATGCGGATGGCCAGTACAGCTCGGCGCGCGACATGGCGCTGATTGGCCAGGCGCTGATCCGCGACGTGCCGAACGAATACTCTATTTATAAAGAGAAAGAGTTCACTTTTAACGGCATCCGCCAGACCAACCGTAACGGCTTGCTGTGGGATAACAGCCTGAACGTGGACGGCATTAAAACCGGCCACACTGATAAAGCGGGCTATAACCTGGTCGCGTCCGCTACCGAAGGCCAGATGCGCCTTATCTCCGCCGTGATGGGCGGTCGCACGTTCAAAGGCCGCGAAGCCGAAAGTAAAAAACTGCTTACCTGGGGCTTCCGCTTCTTCGAAACCGTGAACCCACTGAAAGCCGGGAAAGAGTTTGCGTCTGAGCCGGCGTGGTTTGGCGATAACGACCGCGCCTCGTTGGGCGTGGATAAAGATATCTATCTGACCATCCCGCGCGGTCGCATGAAAGATCTGAAAGCGAGCTACGTGCTGAACACTTCCGAGCTGCACGCGCCGCTCGCGAAAAACCAGGTGGTCGGCACCATTAACTTCCAGCTGGACGGTAAAACCATCGAGCAGCGCCCGCTGGTCGTGCTGGAAGAGATTCAGGAAGGCAATTTCTTTGGTCGCATCATCGATTACATCAAGCTGATGTTCCACCACTGGTTTGGTTAATTACTGACCACTTGAAAGCCTGACTTTCATCCCCATATACTAAGCATCAATGCAACTCCCGCTTCGGCGGGAGTTATTATTTTTTGACGTAACGCTGGAGCTGACATGAAAACCAAACTTAACGAACTGCTTGAGTTCCCGACCCCCTTTACTTACAAAGTGATGGGCCTGGCGAAGCCTGAGTTGGTCGATCTGGTCGTCGAGGTAGTGCAGCGCCACGCTCCTGGCGACTACACGCCGCAGGTCAAACCGAGCAGCAAAGGTAATTACCACTCCGTTTCTATCACTATCAACGCGACGCATATCGAGCAGGTGGAAACGCTCTATGAAGAACTCGGTGATATCGACATCGTGCGTATGGTACTGTGATCCCCGTTACCCGGCCGCGTCCGGGTAACGTCTCTTCGTGATATACTCCCCGCACCTTCTCTCTTCGGAGACGCCGTTTTGCTTCAGGAAAAAATCATCGTTCGCCAGCTCGGGCTTCAACCGTATGAACCCGTTTCGCAGGCAATGCATCAGTTTACCGACGAACGCGCTGAAACCACCCCGGATGAGATCTGGCTGGTCGAGCATACCCCGGTTTTTACACAGGGGCAGGCCGGCAAGGCAGAGCATGTGCTGATGCCGGGCGACATCCCCGTCATCCAGAGCGATCGCGGCGGTCAGGTGACGTATCACGGGCCCGGACAGCAGGTCATGTATATAATGCTGGATCTCAGACGCCGTAAGCTCGGCGTGCGTGAGTTGGTCACGCTGCTGGAACAGACCGTGGTTAATACGCTTGCAGAGTGGGATATTAACGCCTACCCTCGGCCAGACGCGCCTGGCGTTTATGTCGACGGTAAAAAAATCTGTTCGCTGGGGCTGCGTATTCGTAAAGGCTGCTCGTTTCACGGGCTTGCACTTAATATTAATATGGATTTACGTCCGTTTTTACGAATTAATCCTTGCGGGTACGCCGGAATGGAAATGACGCAGGTTAGCGCCCTTTCTGCTGGCGCAAACCTCGAAGCGGTACAACCCCGACTGGTGCATCACTTTTTAGCGCTACTTAATAATCCCCCGGCGGAATATATCAGCGCTTAAGACTTTCCTTGTTCGCCGCCCTTCTTGTGGCGGCCTTTAATCGTTATGCAATTTGCCGCTTTACATTCCATAACGGATTATTTATTTTCTCTGCGCCTGAATAGATTTTCCTTAATCTCATCAATGGATTAACGGCACGAGAAGATAAGCGGGATTTATCTGAAAACGCCACCCGCCCCTATGCCGTCCATGTAAAGTCCTGTTCACTTTATGCGGGTATGATCCCCGGAGCGTTTTATTGTCGGCTAAGGGACCTGTTCACAGTTATTATAAATAGAACCTCTCTATTATTTGATTTATCTATACAGTTGGAGCGTAGCGTGGAATTGAACCATCCCCCTGAAAAACCTTCAGCCAAACAGGAAGATGACAGTAGACCGCAAATATTCCAGACTCTGCGAAATATCGATCTAAATCTACTGACGATTTTCGAAGCCGTATACGTGCATAAAGGCATTGTAAACGCGGCAAGAGTACTGAACCTGACGCCATCGGCTATCAGCCAGTCTATTCAGAAACTGCGCCTGATATTTCCCGATCCGTTGTTTATTCGCAAAGGACAAGGAGTAACGCCGACTGCTTATGCGACTCATATGCATGAATATATCAGTCAGGGACTGGAATCTATTCTCGGCGCGCTGGATTTACAGGGCGAGCACGAAAAGCAGCGCACGATTACCATCGCTACGTCCGCCTCGCTGGGCGCACTGGTGATCCCGCAGATTTACCAGCAGATCCGTGCAGTAAACCCGCACCTGCAAATTCGTAATGTCCCCCTGCAGGACACCGAAACCCAGTTGAGCCAGTTCCAGACCGATCTGGTGGTCGACAGTGGCTCGTGGTCCTCGCGAACCCTTAGCTCTCACCTGCTCTTTAAAGATCGCGTCGCGGTCGTGTGTCGTCGCGGGCATCCGTGCTCTCGTACCGGCAAGCCGGTCACGTCTGACGATTTACAACAATGGGAGCACACTTTCATTATGCTGCCGGGCGGAATGGTGAACGGCGTGCGCAAGCAAATTAATACGCTACTGCCAGATCGAAACGTTTCGTTTAGTAGTTACAATATGGTGACGATTGCGTCTATCATCGGCAGCAGCGATTTAATCGGCTTTATGCCCGCACGAATATTCACGTTATTTAAAGACAGCTTTGGACTTATTGAAGTGGAAAGCGATGTCGTTATAAAAGAAACCATCGACATTTCATTACATTACAATAAATTCAGCCTGCGTGATCCTGTCGTGCAAAATGTGATTGAAGCGATAGTGGAGGGATTTAATCACCACGCCGTGTCGGCTGGTGCGTCGCCTTCATAAGAGCAGCGGCTTAAGGGCACCAAATAACAACTATTTTACAAATTCTTTGTCGTTTCGGGTGCCCTCAGGCTGATTCTGTGTGTCAGTAATGTTATACTGCGTGCCGTTAATTCAAAAATAGTTGATAAATACAACACAAGCTTGAATTTAAACGCTTTCCTTCGTTATCCGCAACTGGAACACGCACGCTATGAGTAAACCCATTGTGATGGAACGCGGTGTGAAATACCGCGATGCCGATAAAATGGCCCTTATCCCGGTTAAGAATGTGGCGACAGAGCGGGAGGCTTTGTTAAGAAAGCCGGAGTGGATGAAAATCAAACTCCCTGCCGACTCTACCCGCATCCAGGGTATCAAAGCGGCGATGCGCAAAAATGGCCTCCACTCTGTCTGTGAAGAGGCCTCCTGCCCGAACCTTGCGGAGTGTTTCAACCACGGCACCGCGACCTTTATGATCCTCGGCGCTATCTGTACCCGTCGCTGCCCGTTCTGCGACGTGGCCCACGGTCGCCCGGTTGCCCCGGACGCCAACGAGCCGCAGAAGCTGGCGCAAACCATCGCCGATATGGCGCTGCGCTACGTGGTTATCACCTCGGTGGATCGCGACGACCTGCGTGATGGCGGTGCTCAGCATTTTGCTGACTGCATTACGGCTATTCGCGAAAAGAGCCCGTCTATCAAAATCGAGACGCTGGTACCTGATTTCCGTGGTCGTATGGACAGAGCGCTGGAGATCCTGACCGCCACGCCGCCGGATGTGTTCAACCACAACCTGGAAAACGTGCCGCGTCTTTATCGTCAGGTGCGTCCGGGCGCGGATTATAACTGGTCGCTGAAGCTGCTGGAGCGCTTTAAAGAAGCGCACCCGGAGATCCCGACTAAATCCGGTCTGATGGTTGGCCTGGGCGAGACCAATGCGGAAATCATCGAGGTAATGCGCGATCTGCGTGCGCACGGCGTGACCATGCTGACGCTCGGCCAGTACCTGCAACCGAGCCGTCACCACCTGCCGGTGCAGCGCTACGTAAGCCCGGACGAGTTTGAAGAGATGAAAGCGGAAGCGATGGCGATGGGCTTTACCCACGCCGCCTGCGGCCCGTTCGTTCGCTCTTCTTATCATGCCGATCTCCAGGCAAAAGGCGAAGAAGTCAAATAAACACGTAACAGCTTGTTACGATCGCAGCATCGCCCACAAAAAAACCGGCCTCTGATGAGCCGGTTTTTTTATGCCGCAAGGGCCGGAAATTATTCTTTATGAGAAAGGCGTTCTGCCGGCGCTTCGGACGCCGCAGGCGTTTTCGCGCCAGTGTCGTCGTCGTTCATCGCTTTCTTGAAGCCTTTAATCGCAGCACCCAGGTCTCCCCCAAGCGTACGCAGTTTTTTGGTACCAAACAGCAGAACAACCAGTGCGGCGATCACGAGCAGTTTGGTAATACTAATTTCACCCATACTTACCTTCTTAGAAAATCTGGCGCCAGACGGCGATGTCAAAGACCGCACTTATTAACGGTCATTTAAGCCCGACACACAATAGCAATCTGTAACGAGATGAATCAAGCGCTGGATAAAAAAACATCAAAATAATTGCGGGGCAGCGAAACGGCGATTTTTGAGCACCGGCAGCTGTTCGCGAACCTGCTCTACGCGATGCGCTGAAATCTCAGCAAAAATGAGATCCGGGCATTCACCCGCCGCCGCAATCGTCACGCCGAGCGGATCCACGACGCGGCTCTGACCAATATTACGGTTGCCGCACTCGCCGCTCGCCACCATATAGCAGGTGGTGTCCAGCGCGCGAGCTGCGAGCAGCGTGGCCCAGTGATGCTCTTTGAGCGGCCCGCACACCCACGCGGCCGGGAGCGCCAGTATCTCTGCGCCCGCAAGCGCCAGGCTCAGCGCCATCTCCGGGAAGCGTAAGTCATAGCACGTCATCAGCCCGACCTTCATGCCTTCCACCTCAATCAACGGCGGCAGCGCGCTGCCCGCGTCCACCAGCCGCGACTCCTGCATCGCGAAGGCGTCATACAGATGGATCTTCTGATACTGCGCGATAATCTCGCCGCCGCGCAGCGCGATGAGCGTATTCGCCGCCCGGCCCTCACGGGTGGGAGTATGAATCGTCAGAAGCGTTGTCAGACGGTTTCTGGCGCTCTCCTCGCGCAACCGCTGCACGTAATCGCCATTGAGCGGCTGGGCCGATTTTACCGACATATCCGGGTCGCTGTCGCTACGCGCCAGCAGCGCCTCCGGAAGCACCAGCAATGCGGCATTCTGACTGGCGGCATTCGCCATCAGCTCCACACAGGTTTGCGCGTTCTGTTGCGCGTCAGGCGTCACTGCAAACTGTCCAACCGCTACTTTCATGTCACATCCCCCTTACGGTAGCCAGCGTGCCTGTGCTGACGGTAAACTATTCGCCTTGCAAATAACATTATGACAAACGCCCATGTTGAAAATCATGCTCGCAGTATTTCTCGGCGGCGGCACCGGCAGCGTATTGCGCTGGTGGCTTGGTCTGCGTCTGAACCCTGTGCATCACGCGATTCCCGTTGGTACGCTGACTGCCAACCTTGCCGGAGCGTTTATCATCGGCGCGGGGCTGGCGTGGTTTAACCGTATGACGCATCTGGACCCGATGTGGAAGCTGCTTATCACCACCGGCCTGTGCGGTGGCCTGACGACTTTCTCGACTTTCTCTGCAGAAGTGGTGTTTTTACTGCAGGAAGGGCGCATCGGCTGGGCGGGGCTGAACATGGCGCTAAATCTGTTTGGCTCGTTTATGATGACGGCGCTCGCATTCTGGCTTTTTTCTTCCCTCAGCGTGCGCTAAGCGACGCCTCGTTAATGTTAGCTTAATTTTTCTCTGCCACTATCGGCCTGTCGTCTGTGTCGGGAGGGGCTTATGAAAGCGCAAATGATGAGCGGTCTGGCCGTGTTGTTCAGTATTCTGGTCGTCGCCTTTTTTCTGAAAAGCTTTCTGTTTTACTGAGAAAAAGTAAAACGACAGGCATAAAAAAACCCGCTGAATCAGCGGGTTTTGAAATTCTTGCTGTATGTAATTACAGAGCGATTACGTTAGCAGCAGAAGGGCCTTTGGCACCGTTAGTGATTTCGAACTCTACACGCTGACCTTCAGCCAGAGTTTTGAAACCATTGCTCTGGATCGCAGAGAAGTGTACGAACACGTCTTTGCTGCCATCTTCCGGAGTAATGAAACCGAATCCTTTGGATTCATTAAACCACTTAACGTTACCTTTAATCTTAGACATCAAAATTACCTTTACATGAAAAATCGACACAAATGCTGTGTCGGATATCAGTACATCAATTGTGGTGGCTTTTGTCCAGTCGAACTTTTAGAAAAAGTGATAAAAGTCGCGAACTTTTTTTGCCGTTGGGCTTGCGAGCCTTGTCTTCTCTGGCTTAGCGCATTTTCTTATGTCAGAAAATATTTTGTGCTTAAAACTGCAAGCGCAGCCAGGCGAAGTAAACGTTTCCGTTGTTGTAGGTGCCGGGGATGTACGTCATCTGGAATGTCGCCGGTCCGTAACCCACCGACGCCAGCGGCAGCACCAGCGGAATCGGGATATAGTCCCAGTTATCACGCGCTGTTACGCCCACGGTATAACCCAGCCCCACATGGAACGCGTCGTCAGGCAGCGGGCGCCACGTCGCTTCCCAGCCGTAACCGGCGATAGGCTCCCATTTGTTGTAGGAATCTTTAAACGCCATCACATACAGGCCATGCCAGTTGCCTTTTTCATCCCAGCGCGATTTACCCATACCCGCGCCCCACGGACGTTCGTTATAGCGATCGGTTTTCTCTTTGTCATACGCGAACCGCGCATGCCAGGTGATGGCCGGCACATAGAGATCGACATGCTGCGGCTCGTTCCAGGTTTCGGCGATATTATCGCCAAGCACAGAAGCCCACGCTTTTACGGTGCGTGGCGCTTCCAGCGCCGAGGCATTCAGGGGAAATAATATCTGGCAGAAAAAGATAAGGATTGTCAGAAAGGATTTGTTAACTACGGTCACGTCTTAATTACCACTGTTAGTATGAAGTCATATTCTGGGCGATCCTGCCTCAATGAAGACTTAACCGACTGCCAGTTAATTCCTAAAGCGCGCCCGCACGCCTCTGTCAGGCGTTTTTTTCAGACGCTTCTCCCCTGTCCCACCGCGCTGAAAACGTATTAACCCCTCTTGCGAAATAATGCGCGTCAATAACCACGCCCTGTGCCGCCCCCTAACGTAAATTCCGTCCATCCTGCGCTTTCACACCATTCTCTTTGCACTAACAGTATGGCGCTTCCATGCAAGCCATTAATTTAAAATAGATTTATTTATCTGAATTTCATCTTTCTGGTAAGCAGAAGGTTTATTGATGTGTATCAGATAACGCTCAGAGTAATTCAGGCACATTCCCCCACAGCTTGCCTGCGCCACGCGCCTGACGTCGCAGGTTATTTTTGCAGTCGCTTAACAGAGGCAATTATGGGAACAATTCTGGAACTCCTCACGGGAGCCGTGGTTATTGTGGGGGTCGCGCGTTATATCATTAAAGGTTATTCCGCCACGGGCGTACTTTTTGTTGGCGGTATTACCCTGTTAATGATTAGCGCGCTAATGGGTCACGCCATATTGCCCGCGAAAGAAACGAGTACCGGTTACGCTATCAGCGATATTTTTGAATATATTAAAATTCTGCTGATGAGCCGCGGCGGCGATCTCGGCATGATGATTATGATGCTGTGTGGTTTCGCGGCGTATATGACGCATACCGGTGCCAACGATATGGTGGTCAAACTCGCCTCCCGCCCGCTGCGTTATATCAATTCACCTTATTTACTGATGATTGCCGCCTATTTCGTCGCCTGCCTGATGTCGCTTGCCGTCTCGTCCGCGACCGGCCTTGGCGTGTTGCTGATGGCGACGCTGTTCCCGGTCATGGTCAACGTCGGTATCAGCCGCGGCGCGGCAGCGGCCATCTGCGCCTCTCCGGCGGCGATTATTCTCTCCCCAACCTCTGGCGATGTGGTGCTGGCCGCGCAGGCCTCTGAAATGCCGCTCATCAATTTTGCGTTTAAAACCACACTGCCGATTTCCATCGCGGCCATTATCTGCATGGCTGTCGCCCACTTCTTCTGGCAGCGCTTTCTGGATAAAAAAGAGCACATCTATCACGAAACGCTGGAGGTAAAAGAAATCACCACCAGCGCGCCCGCTTTTTACGCGATTCTGCCGTTCAGCCCAATCATTGGCGTGCTGATTTTCGACGGCAAATGGGGGCCGCAACTGCATATCATCACCATTCTGGTGATCTGCATGGTGCTGACCGCCGTGATTGAATTTATCCGCAGCTTTAACAGTAAAACGGTGTTTGCCGGGCTGGAAGTGGCGTACCGCGGCATGGCGGACGCGTTTGCAGGCGTGGTGATCCTGCTGGTGGCCGCCGGCGTTTTCGCTCAGGGGCTCAGCGCGATAGGCTTTATCGAGAGCCTTATCTCTATCGCCACCTCGTTTGGCTCGGCCAGCATTATCCTGTTGCTGGTGTTGGTCACACTCACCATGCTTGCAGCGATGACGACCGGCTCCGGCAACGCGCCGTTTTACGCTTTCGTGGAGATGATCCCAAAACTCGCGCACAGCGCCGGGGTGAATCCGGCCTATCTGACGATCCCGATGCTGCAGGCGTCCAACCTGGGACGCACCATTTCGCCGGTTTCCGGCGTGGTGGTGGCGGTCGCCGGGATGGCGAAAATCTCACCGTTTGAAGTCGTTAAACGCACCTCGGTGCCGGTGCTGGTTGGATTAATCGTCGTGATCCTGGCGACGCAACTGCTGGTTGCGGCATAATCTGCTGTCCTTAAGCGGAATCTGTCCGAAAAGCGCCCTCGTGGCGCTTTTTTTATGGTTAAATGACACACCCTTGTGATTTATCCCGTCGATTTCGGACCCATACTATGGTTAACAGGAAAGTTTTACTCGCCGCAGGCGCGCTGCTGGCGATGGCGGCGACGACTGCGAGCGCGCAGCCGCTGGAAGCGAAGCAGTATGGCGATTTCGATCGCTACGTGCTGGCGCTCTCATGGCAAACCGGCTTTTGCCAGAGCATGCATGAGCGGCAGCGCGATGAGCCTGCCGAGTGCGCGCTGCAAAAAGAAGAAGACGATAAACGCAATTACCTGACGGTGCATGGTCTGTGGCCGGGGCTGCCGAAATCCATCGCTTTACGCGGCGTCGATGAAAAACGCTGGATGCGTTTTGGCTGCGCCACCCGCCCCATCCCGAATATGCCGCTCGCCCGCGCCGATAAAAAATGCCAGGCGGCGGAAACCGGCCTGTCGCTGGAGACTGCCGAGAAGCTCAGCGAGACCATGCCGGGCGCTGGCGGTGACTCCTGCCTTGAGCGTTATGAATACGCCAAGCATGGCGTCTGCTTCGGATTCGACCCGGACGCCTATTTCGGCACGATGGTGCGTATGAACAACGAAGTGAAGCAGAGCCCAGTCGGCGCGTTTCTTGCCGCTAACTACGGTAAAGCGGTCAGCCGCCAGGCGTTCGATACCGCCGTCGCTAAAGCGTTTGGCCGCCAGAACGTGCGGGCGGTGAAACTCACCTGTAACGGCAATCCGGCTTACCTCACCGAGATGCAGATTTCACTGAATGCCGCGAAGATCAACGAGCCGCTCACCGCCGATTCTTTTGCGCCGCAGCCGCATCCGGGTAATTGCGGTAAAAATTTTATTCTCGATAACGTCGGATACTGATCAACTACGCGGGCGCAATCACTCGTTGCGCTCGCGCCATTCGCGGATCATCTCCACCGTCACCTCACGTTTATAGCAGATGGGTGAATACCCTCCGGCCCGGCTCCAGGCGCTGCGCCCGCCGCAGGCACGGCCATTACGCATCGCGTTATAGGGGCACGGACAGTTGCCGGAATAATTGTCTATCGATTCCTGGATAATTTGTTCTTTAACTTGATCGTCGCTGAGCGCCGCCATGGCGGGTGCCGCATACCACACGGCGAGCAGCGCCAGCGCTGCTATACCTGTTTTACGAATCATCATTTGCGTCCATGTAAAAAAAATCGCGCCATTGTGGCGCGATCTGTCTCGCAAAAAAGACTGTTACGTCACAGGTTTTGACGCTTCACGACGTCAGTTTATAAACCCGTGTCTCCCAGGCGCGTAACCGGTGCGGCTCCTGCGTCTCGTCAAGGTTCGCCAGCACGCAGAACGCGCCGTTGAGCGACAGCGCTGCGGCGTCCCATTCCGCCGCTTTGCCGGAGAAGTTACACAGCACCACCAGTTGTTCATCACCCAGCACGCGGCGGTAGGCGTAGATCTGCTCGTGATCGTCAAGCACCGTCTCGTAGCGCCCGTAAATCAGCGCCGGCTCGCGTTTTCGCAGGTGGATCATCCGCCGGTAAAAATTGAGCACCGAATGCGGATCGTGCTGCTGGCTTTCGACGTTGATCATCTCGTAATTCGGGTTCACCTTCAGCCAGGGCTCATGGGTGCTGAAGCCTGCATACGGCGACGCGTCCCACTGCATCGGCGTGCGGGAGTTATCGCGCCCGGTGCGCGTCAGGAATTCGACAATCTCCTCCTCGCGCATTCCCTGATCCCGCAAATCGCGCGCTTTGTTATGGGCCGAGACGTCGTCAAAATCGTCCAGGCTCGCAAAGCGCGTATTGGTCATGCCGATCTCCTGGCCCTGATAGATAAACGGCGTGCCCTGCATCAGAAAATACATCGCCGCGATGCAGGTCGCGCTTTCGCGCCAGTGATGCTCGGTATCGCCCCAGCGCGAGACCACGCGCGTCACATCGTGGTTTTCCACATAGAGCGCGTTCCAGCCTTTGCCCTCCAGCGCCTGCTGCCAGGCGGTGAAAATGTTGCGCAGCACGGCGGGCGTCGGGCGCAGTCCCGCCTGCGGCTCCCAGAGCCGGACATGCTCGAACTGAAACACCATATTGAGCCGCCCGCGGTTTTCGCCCACCCACTCTTCCGCGTGGGCGGCGTCCAGCCCGTTCATCTCGCCCACCGTGACGATGTCGTAGTGGTTAAAGACATTGCGACAGATATCGTCCACATAATCGAGCAGACCGTCGTAATTGAGGTGCGACACCATCGACGGCGCGTAGGGCAGTTTTTCGGGGTTCGGCACGTCGCTTAACGTCGGCTCCTTTTTCATATGCGCGATGGCGTCGATGCGAAACCCGTCAATGCCCTTATCCAGCCACCAGCGCATCATGTCGTAGACGGCGGCGCGCATCTCATGATTTTCCCAGTTGAGATCGGGCTGACGGCTGCTGAACAGGTGCATGAAATACTGGCCGGTCACGTCATCCCGCTTCCAGGCCGAGCCGCTGAAAATCGATTCCCAGTTATTCGGCTCCGCCCCGTTTTTGCCGTCGCGCCAGATATACCAGTCGCGTTTGGGGTTATCCTTTGAGGAGCGCGATTCAAGAAACCACGGATGTTCGTCGGACGTATGGTTCACCACCAGGTCGAGGATCAGCCGCATGCCGCGCTGATGCACGCCCTCCAGCAGCCGGTCGAAATCGGCCATCGTGCCAAATTCCGCCATGATCCCCTGATAGTCGCTGATGTCATAACCGTTATCGTCGTTGGGCGACGGGTACATCGGGCAGATCCAGATAAGATCGATACCTAAATCTTTCAGGTAATCGAGCTTTTCGATAATCCCGTTGAGATCGCCAATGCCGTCGCCGTTGCTGTCTTTAAAGCTGCGCGGATAAATCTGGTAGGCCGTTGCCTCTTTCCACCAGCGGCCTTTTACCTGCGTCGGTGCTTCACTCATTACCCCTCCTGATGAATTAACAGCGCAAAAGATTCATAAGGTTGCAGCTCCAGGCTCACAGCCAGCTGGTCACGCGGCGCATAGTTACTGATAAGGCATTCGCCGTGCCACGCCTGCATCGCTTCCGGAATGGGCAACGTAATGGCGTTGCCAAAAAAGTTATTTATCACCAGCAGCGTGTCGCCCTCGTAGCGGCGCACCCAGGCGAACACTTCCGGGTGCTCGGCAAAGAGCATCTGATAATCGCCATACACCAGAATCGGATACTGTTTACGCAGCGCCACCAGCTTTTGATAGTGCCAGAGAATAGAGTCAGGCTCGGCCAGCGCCTGCGCCACGTTAATCTCGCGGTAATTGGGGTTAACACCAAGCCACGGCATGCCAGTGGTAAAACCGCCATTCGGGCTGTCATCCCACTGCATCGGCGTGCGGGCGTTGTCGCGGCCGTTGGCGTAGATACCGGTCATCATCTCGTCATGCGTCAGGCCGCCTGCGATGAGTTCCCGGTAAAAATTGAGGCTCTCGATGTCGCGATACTCTTCAATGGTGGAGTAACGCACGTTGGTCATACCGATTTCCTCGCCCTGATAAATATAGGGCGTGCCGCGCAGGCAGTGGAGCGCGGTGGCGAGCATTTTCGCCGAGACCTCACGAAACTCGCCGTCATTACCAAATTTCGACACCGCGCGCGGCAGGTCATGATTACTCCAGAACAGCGAGTTCCAGCCGCGGTCGGCCAGCGCCGTCTGCCACTTATCAATCACCGCCTTAAAGCGCGGCAGTTCGAACGGTCTGCTGCGCCACTTGCCGGCTTTTTCATCCCAGGTCTGTTTAATATGTTCAAACTGAAACACCATCGAGAGTTCCCGGCGTTCCGGGTCGCTGTAGAGCAGCGCGTCTTCCGGCGTGGCGCTCCAGGCTTCGCCCACGGTCAGCGAATCGCGCGGGCCGAACGTCGCCTCGTTCATCTGGCGCAGCAGCACATGCAGATGTTTGCCGTTCGCCATGATCTGCCGGTCGACCTCTTTGCCGATTAAATCGATAACGTCCATGCGGAAACCGCCGATGCCCTTATCCAGCCAGCGGTTCATCATCGCGTGGATCTCCTCCTGCACGCGCGGGTTTTCCCAGTTGAGATCCGGCTGGCGCACCGAAAACTGGTGCAGATAATATTCGCCGCTCGCCTCGTCATACGCCCAGCCGCTGCCGCCAAAATGCGAGCGGTAGTCATTCGGCGGGCCGCCGTCCGGCGCCGGTTTGCGCCAGATATAGAAATCGCGGTACGGGTTATCTTTGCCCTTTTTCGCCTCGATAAACCACGGATGCTCGTCAGAGGTATGGTTCACCACCAGATCCATCAGGATATAGATATCACGCGCCTTCGCTTCCTGAATCAGCTGTTCCATTTCCGCCATCGTGCCGAACTCCGCGGCGATATCGTCGTAGTCGGAGATATCGTAGCCATTGTCGTCCATCGGCGATTTGTAGACCGGCGAGAGCCAGATAAGGTTGATGCCAAGCTGTTGCAGATAGTCGAGCTTGCTGATAATGCCTGCCAGATCGCCCACGCCGTCGCCGTTGGCGTCCATAAAGCTGCGCGGGTAGATCTGATAGACCACCGCGTTGTGCCACCACTTCTTGTCGATTGCTTTCATCACGCTCCCTTAATGCTGGGTTTTCGGGCCGCTTAAGCGCGCAAACGCGTTGCCCGCGCTGTCAAAAAGGTAACAGTGTTCCACTGGCAGTTTCAGCCCCAGATGATGCTCCGGCCGGACTTCCAGCCTCTCAGTATGGCGCATGACCAGCGGTTCTGCGCCATAACCGCCGTTCACATAAACCAGGGTTTCATTGCCCATATGCTCAACGAATAACACTTCGCCCTCCACGTCCGCTTTCGCAAGCGCCATGACCTCCACGTGCTCCGGACGAATGCCAAGCTGCACCGTGTCGCCCTCCTGCCCGGCGGCGGCCTGCACCGGCAGCGTCAGGCGCAGGCCGTTTTCCAGCTCCACCTCGCAGGCGTGCTCCATCACGCGGAGCATTTTGCCGGGGATCAGGTTCATTTTCGGCGAGCCGATAAACTGCGCGACAAACACGTTGGCCGGGGTGTCGTAAAGCTCAAGCGGTGTACCGACCTGTTCAATCTGGCCCTGGTTTAACACAACGATGCGGTCGGCGAGCGTCATCGCCTCCACCTGATCGTGGGTCACATACAGAATGGTGGCGTGAATACGCCTGTGTAGCGCCGCTATCTCCATGCGCATCTGCACGCGCAGCGAGGCGTCGAGGTTAGAGAGCGGTTCGTCGAAGAGAAACAGGCTCGGCTCGCGCACAATCGCGCGGCCTATGGCCACGCGCTGGCGCTGGCCGCCGGAGAGATCTTTCGGGCGGCGATCCAGCAGATGCTCCAGCTGTAAAATCCGCGCGCTTTCGCGCACCCGCTCGTCAATCTCCTTCTCGGGCACCTTCGCCATTTCAAGCGCAAACGCCATATTCTGGTAGACCGTCATATGCGGATAGAGCGCATAGGACTGAAACACCATGCCGATGCCGCGCTCGGATGGCGAATCGTCGTTAACCCGCAGGTCATCGATATACATATCGCCGTCGGTTATCTCCTCAAGCCCCGCCACCAGGCGCAGCAGCGTCGATTTGCCGCAGCCGGACGGGCCAACCACCACCACAAATTCGCCGCTGTTGATCTGTAAATCGAGCGGCTTAATCACTTCGGCATGGGTGCCGTAGCGTTTCTGGACTTTCTCTAAACGAAGTTGCGCCATGATTTACCCCTTAATCGCCCCGCTGGTCAGCCCGCTGACGATGCGTTTCTGGAAGATAAGCACCAGAACAATAATGGGCAGCGTCACCACCACCGACGCGGCCATAATGCTGCCCCAGGGCAGCTCGTAGCTCGACGCGCCGCTGAACATGCTGATGGCGACCGGTACGGTGCGTTTGTCGCCGGAAATAATAAACGTCAGCGCGAACATGAATTCATTCCAGGCGCCGATAAACGCCAGCAACCCGGTGGTCACCAGCGCAGGCGCCAACACCGGCGCAAAGACACGGCGAATAATGGTGCCCGTTTTCGCGCCATCAACGATCGCCGCCTCTTCCAGCTCCACCGGAATCGACTTCATAAACGTCGTCAGCACCCAGACGGTGAACGGCAGCGAAAATGTGGTGTAGGAGATAACCAGCGCGCCGAGCGAATCGTAAAGCCCGAGAAAGCGCACCAGTTCAAACATGCCCGTCAGCACCGCCACCTGCGGAAACATCGAGACGCAGAGAATGGTAAAAAGCAGTACGCGACGCCCGCGAAACGGCACGCGCGCCAGCGCAAAGGCGGCCGTCACCGACACCAGCAGACACAGCCCCACTGTCACCACCGCCACCAGCACCGAGTTCAGCAGACTGCGGGCGATGCCGTTATCTACCAGCGCGACCACATAGTTATCCCAGTGCCAGCTGTTCGGGAAATAGGCGGGCGTAAACAGCTCCTGGCCCGCGCGCAGCGAGCTGATAATGGCGTAATAGAAAGGAAAAACGCAGAACAGACAGGCCATCAGCGCGCCGATATAAATCACCGCTTTATGCCCCATCCTGCGTTGCCAGCGCGTGGTTTTCATCAGCTTTTCTCCTTGTCGTTTAAGCGCGCGACGCGGATAAAGCAGGCCGCGATGCCCGCCACCATCATAAAGACCAGCACCGAGGCCGCGGAGCCCATGCCCATGTCCTGATAAGAGACGATCTGTTCGCGGGCGTAGCCGGAAATCGACATCGTCGCTTCGCTGTTGGAGGTCAGCACATAGATGAGATCGAAGATACGCATCGAATCCATCACGCGGAAAATCAGTGCCACCACCAGCGCGGGCATAATCAGCGGCAGCGTGATGCGCTTAAAGCGCTGCCAGGGGCTGGCGCCGTCCACTTTCGCGGCCTCGTAAAGATCTGCCGGAATCAGCTGTAGCGCCGCCAGCAGCATCAGCGCCATAAACGGCGTGGTTTTCCAGACGTCGGCGATCACCACCGCCCACATGGAAAGCGACGGCTCGGCAATCCACGCGAGATGCGACGGCAGGCCGATTTTGCCGAGCAGATCGTTCACCACGCCGTACTGATCGTGGAACATCCAGCCCCACATTTTGGCGCTGACAATCGTCGGGATCGCCCACGGGATGAGAATGGCGGTGCGCACCAGCCCCTGCCCGCGGAATTTCTCGTTCATCAGCAGCGCCAGCAGCATACCGAGCAGCAGCTCCAGCGCCACCGAGGTGAACGTGAACCAGAGTGTGTTGCCGACCGCCTGCCACCAGAGCGGGTCGCTTAGCACGCCGATGCTCACACCATCCTTGCGCGCAAAGTAGTTCGCGATACCCACCATCTGGTAATCCTGAGGCGCGTCGAGCATGGCGTTGGTGAAGCTAAACCAGATGGTGCGAACCAGCGGCCAGCCCGCCGCCAGCGCCAGCAGGAGCAGCGAGGGCAGCACCAGCCCCCACGCCACGCGCCGACGGCGCTGATGCCAGGAGGCGTTATGCCGCCGGGGAGACGGCGGCGTAAGGCTATCGGATTTCATAGGCGCTCCGTTGAGTATGTTGACGGACACGATGATGTTGCCCTTCCCCCCGACGAGCGAGTCTCGGGATTAACGCCGCACGGCGGGTGCGCTCCGCTTACCCGCCCTACAAAAACCTGTTTCGAGTTCGTAGGGCGGGTAAGCAAAGCGCACCCGCCATAGGGGCCAGGTTTGTTATTGCCAGGAGGCACCCGCCAGCCACAATGTCATCCAGCGCTTACCGCCAGCCAGTCCCCTTCGCGCGGGTCAGACGCTTTTGCAAATCTTCCGTCGCTTTCTTGCCATCCTCTTTGCCGTTCAGCACGCTAAACGTCACGTTGAAAATGGCATTCGACACGCGCGGATACTGCGCTTTGGTCACCGTCGCCGGGCGTGGCACCGCCTGGGCGAAAATATCGCGGAACTGCGTCAGCTCCGGCGCAACGGCCAGCACATCTTTGTTCTCATAGAGCGCAACGCGGGTCGGCGCATGGCCGAGCATTTTCAGGCGTGTGATTTGCGAATCGTCATCGCTTAAGATTTTCAGCAGCGCGATGGCGGCCTCCGGGTTTTTTGTATTGGCGTTAATCGACCACTGCCAGCCGCCGAGCGTCGTCGCCTGACGCCCTTCCGGCCCGGCGGGAAGCTGCATCACGCCCACTTTGCCTTTGAGCGGGCTGTCATCGGCCTGTGACAGCTGCCAGACATAGGGCCAGTTGCGCATAAACAGCGCGTCACCGTTCTGGAACACGGTGCGCGACTCTTCCTCTTTGTAGCCCAGCACGCCCTTCGGCGTAATCTTGCCCATCCAGCCGCGCGCCATATCCAGCGCCTGCGCCGCTTTCGGGTTATTAATGGTCACGTTCCCTTTTTCATCGACAAACGTGCCGCCGCCGTATGAGTCGATCCACTCCAGCGCGTTACAGGTCAGCCCTTCATAAGATTTGCCCTGGAAGATGTATCCCCAAAAGTTTTTATGCCCCGCTTTGCGCTCTTCGGCCTGAATTTTCGTGGCGATGCGCGTCATTTCGTCCCACGTTTTTGGCGGCTGCTCTTTATATTTCTCCAGTAAATCTTTGCGATAGAACAGCACGCCGGTGTCGATATACGACGGCACCGCTTTCAGGCGTCCGTTGACGGTGTTGTTTTTCCATGGGCCGGGGAAAAAGTCTTTTTCCATCCCGCCCATCGCGTCGGTGAGATCGAGCGTCTGCTTGTCCAGCAGGCCTATCCAGATGGTGTCGGACTGAAACACATCCACTGCTTTTTCATCTTTAGCGGCGAAGAGTTGTTGCAGCAGCGCCAGCTTTTCATCGGAGGCCGCCGGGAACTCGATAAACTCCAGCTGATTGCCGGTCTGCTTCTCGAAGCGTTCTTTGATGTACTGGCAATACTGTTTGCCACCGGGCGACACGGGGCACTCCATGCGCAGGGTATCGGCAAACGCCAGTGAGCTTGCGCCCGCCAGCGCGACGGTCAGAAAAGTGAAGGTGAGCTTTTTCATGATGTCCTCTTATGCACTGAACAGGGTGCGGAGGCGTTGCGCCGCCGCCCACAGCGCGATGTACGGCAAATCATCACGATCCTAAGCTAGTTAACGTTATGGAATAGCGGCAACTTTGCGGCGACTTCACAACAAAAAAGCTGGATATCGCCAACAAATCTGGTGATTTTGTGAAAAAAACGCATCGGAAAATTTGACAGATCCGCGAGGCGATATATGCAACCGCAAGCGAGAAGCCCGCGTCGCGCGGGAGTTTGACGGTGATCTCAAAATGTTAATAAATATGACAGACCCTGTTTACAAGCCGCCACATGTTATCGGTATCATGTTACCGGTATCAGTGAGAAAACCGCCGACCAGGCTACGGTTTCACTGTACCCATGTTGAGGATAATAACGATGACAGAAACCACTTTCGCTTATAGCGCCGGTACGCTGCTTGGCATTGCTGCCGGTGCCGTCGTACTGCTGCTGGTACTTATCATGCGCTTTAAAGTGCATGCTTTTCTTGCGCTTACCCTGGTCAGTATCGTGGTGGCGCTGTTGACCAAAGTGCCGTTTGATAAAGTCGTGCCTACGCTGCTGACCGGTTTTGGCAGTACGCTTGCGGGCGTTGCTCTGCTGGTGGGCATCGGCGCGATGATTGGTCGTCTGCTGGAAGTGTCCGGCGGCGCGAAAGTGCTGGCCGATACGCTGATTAACAAATTCGGTGAACACCGCGCGCCCTTCGCGCTCGGCGTCGCCTCGCTGCTGTTTGGCTTCCCTATCTTCTTTGACGCGGGTCTTGTCGTCATGCTGCCGATTATCTTCAGCGTGGCGAAACGCTTTGGCGGCTCGACGCTGAAATACGCCTTCCCGGCGGCGGGCGCGTTTGCGGCCATGCATGCGTTAGTGCCGCCGCACCCCGGCCCGGTTGCCGCCAGCGAACTGCTGGGGGCGAATATCGGTCTGCTGGTGATTGTCGGGTTGATTATCGCTATCCCGACCTGGTATTTCGGCGGCTATCTGTATGGTCAGTACGCCGGTAAAAAATTCGACATTAAGCTGCCCTCTTCTTTCCTTGGCGAAGTGGAGGCCGATCCGACGCACCGCCCGCCGTCATTCGGCATGGTGATCACCATCCTGCTGCTGCCGCTGCTGCTGATTTTCCTTGATACCGGCCTCAATACCGCCAAAGTGCTGGGCTGGGTCAGCGCCGATAACAGCGTGGCGAACTTCCTGCGTATGCTCGGTAAAACCCCGGTCGCGCTGCTGATTACCGTCTTTTTCGCGCTGATGGTGTTCAGCCGCAACCACAGCCGCCAGCATCTGGAGAAAATTTGCGACGGCGCGCTTGGCCCTATCTGCGGCATCATTCTGGTGACCGGCGCAGGCGGCATGTTCGGCGGCGTGCTGCGCGCCAGCGGCATCGGCGACGCGCTGGCGGGCGTGCTCTCAGACACCGGCATGCCGGTGATTCTCGCGGCGTTTGTTATCTCCACCGCGCTGCGCGTGGCGCAGGGCTCGGCGACGGTCGCGCTGACGACCACCGCCGCGCTGGTCGCGCCGATGGTGCAGGCGACGCCGGGCTTAAGCCAGTTTGACCTTTGCTTTATTGTTATCGCCATCGCGGGCGGCGCGACGGTGCTCTCACACGTCAACGACTCCGGTTTCTGGCTGGTAGGCCGTTTCCTTGAAATGGACGAGAAAACCACGCTGAAAACCTGGACCGTGATGGAAACCCTGCTGGGCACCATCGCCTTCCTGCTGGCAGCCGTGGGGAGCATTCTGCTTTAAGCCCCGTTTCGTGAGCTGGCTCACTTCAAACGGCGCGCAAGGCTGAGTATCATCCCCTGACGCGGACCCTCATCGTTTTGACGGTGAGGGTTTTTCTTTGGACGCTTGTTAGCGGCGAAATGCCGCCTGATTCAATGACATGGAGTAAGAAATGTCCCGACCTGCCCTTATCATCAACGAACTCGATGCTGAACGTCTCGACAGCCTGCTGGAGCAGCCGGCGTTCGCGCGTCTGCCGGTGGCTGACGCGCTGAACGATGAGCTGGATCGCGCCCGGATGGTTAGCCCGCAGGCGATGCCGGAAGATGTGGTGACAATGAACAGCCGGGTGAAATTCCGCGATCTGGCGAGCGGCGAAACTTACGAGCGCCTGCTGGTCTATCCGCAAAATGCGGGCAGCAGCCCGGAAGCGCTGTCAGTCATGGCACCGGTGGGCGCGGCGCTGCTTGGCCTGCGCGTGGGCGATGCTATTCGGTGGCCGCTGCCGGACGGCAGCGAAACTCATATCGAAGTGCTTGAGTTGCTCTACCAGCCGGAAGCGGCGGGCGAATACCGCCTTTAACCGCCTGTCTGCGGCAAAAAATAAGAGGATGCCAGGGCATCCTCTTTCTGTTTTTAGTTGCTGAAAATTACGGCTGCAACGGCTGTAACGGCGCGTTCATCAGCGCGGTGACTTTCTCCCGCGCGGCTTCAGGCGTCGCGGCACCCGGCACCAGAATCACCTTGCGGCACTCCTCTTCGCGCTTCTCGAAAATCTTGTAGCCGCGCGCGGCATCTTCCAGCGGCAGATAGTGCGTGACTATCTCTTCCGGCGTCAGCAAACCCTGCTCGATAAGCGGCAGCAGCTCCGGCAGGAACGCGTGCACGTGCGTCTGGCCCATCTTAAAGCTGATGCCTTTATCAAACGCATCGCCAAAGAGAAAGCCGTGGATAAAGCCCGCATAGACGCCCGGCACGCTCACCACGCCACCGCGACGCACCGCCGCGATGCACTGGCGCAGCGCTTTGCCGCTGCTGCCTTCGATTTTGAGATTTGACAGCACGGTTTCCGTCAGGCTGCCTTTGGCCTCAAAACCGACCGCATCGATAACGGCATCCACGCCGCGGTTGCCCGGCGTGTTTTCGATAATAAACGCCGCCGGATCGTCGTTTTCATCAAAGTTGATCGGGATAACCCCATAACGCTCTTTCGCAAACGCGAGACGATAATCGTTGTGGTCGACCATAAAGATCTGTTCTGCGCCGAGCAGTCGCGCGCAGGCGGCGCTGAGCAGCCCCACCGGGCCTGCGCCGTAAATCGCTACCTGAGAGCCTTTCTGTACCTGGCCGTTTTTCACCGCCTGCCAGGCCGTCGGCAGGATATCGGAGAGGAATAGCGCTTTATCGTCAGAAAGCACTGGCGGCACTTTAAACGGCCCGACATTGCCCTTCGGCACGCGCACATACTCCGCCTGGCCGCCAGGAATGCCGCCATAGAGATGGCTGTAGCCAAACAGCGCCGCGGGGGCCGGGATCTGCTTTTTATTCAGCGCCGCACCGGTGCCTTTGTTGGTGTTTTCGCAGGCGGAATATTGCTGAAGTTTGCAGAAAAAGCAGTCGCCGCAGGCGATAACGAACGGGATCACCACGCGGTCGCCTTTACGGATATCCTTCACCGCGCTGCCGGTTTCCACCACTTCCCCCATAAACTCATGGCCGAAAATATCGCCGTGATGAACCTGCGGAATTTTGCCGCGATAGAGGTGTAAATCGGAGCCGCAAATCGCGGTCGCGGTGACGCGCAGAATAATATCGTCCTGCGCCTCGATAATCGGATCCGGAACATTTTCGACCTTAACGTTATGCGGCCCGTGGTAGGTTAACGCCTTCATTACGACCTCCTGGCAGTCGGTAAAAAGAGACAGGTTCCAGTGCGAAAGTTCATCTGGTCTACACCAAGGGTAGTCGGGATGGGCCGCGAGCCGCCGGATCCGCCGCCAGTGTGGCGGCTTTGAGAGTTTTCCTGGCGAATGCGGCTGCGCAAAAAAACACAAATTTGTCGGGTCAATAAAAGTATCCCTGACAAAAACAGGGTTTAATAAGCACGTTGATAACCGCTAAAGGAGGAGTGACGATGTACAACACCATTCTGATGCCTGTAGATGTGTTTGAAATGGAGCTGAGCGACAAGGCGATCCGCCACGCGGAGTTTCTGGCACAGGAGGAGGGAATTATTCATCTGCTGCATGTGTTGCCTGGATCTGCCAACCTGAGTCTGCACCGCTTCGCCGCCGATATCCGCCGTTTTGAAGAACATTTAGAGGCCGAGGCGAACCAGCGCCTGCAAACCCTGAAGCAGCATTTCACCCTGCCGGAATCGCGCCTGCGCAGTCACGTTCGTTTTGGCAGCGTGCGTGATGAAGTTAACGCGATGGCTAAAGAGTTACACGCCGATGTGGTGGTGATCGGCTCGCGCGATCCGTCGATCAGCACGCATCTGTTAGGCTCGAACGCGTCAAGCGTGGTACGCCACGCGCATGTGCCGGTGTTTGTGGTGCGTTAAGTTTTGGGCAGTATTGGCGGGTGCGCTGGCGCTTACCCGCCCTACAAGGCTGGCAACGATGATGCTGAATCTCGGGTCGGCGGGTGCGCTGCGCTTACCCGCCCTACCTCTATCTGTGACGTTAAACGTAGGGCGGGTAAGCAACGCGCACCCGCCAGTTACAACAGATCATCCACCCAATCCACCAATAAAAAAGCCGCCCCTGAGGGCGGCTTTTACGCAGGTATCTTACTTTCTTCTTATGCGGTTTTGGTACGAATCAGATAATCAAACGCGCTCAGGGAGGCTTTGGCGCCTTCACCGGTGGCGATAATAATCTGTTTGTACGGCACGGTGGTGCAGTCGCCCGCGGCGAATACGCCTTTCACGCTGGTCTCGCATTTGGCGTCGATGATAATCTCGCCCATGCGGTTACGCTCGACAGCGCCTTCAAGCCAGGTCGTGTTCGGCAGCAGACCGATCTGAACGAAAATCCCCGCCACTTCCAGGTGCTTCACCGAGCCTGTTACGCGATCCTGATAATCAAGACCGGTCAGCTTCGTGCCGTCGCCTTTCACTTCAGTGGTCATCGCGTTCAGGATGATGTCGACATTTTTCAGGCTACGCAGTTTATCCTGTAACACCTGGTCCGCTTTCATTTCTGGCGCGAATTCCAGCAGCGTTACGTGCTCAACGATCCCCGCGAGGTCGATAGCCGCTTCCACACCGGAGTTACCGCCACCGATGACCGCCACGCGTTTGCCTTTAAACAGCGGGCCGTCGCAGTGCGGGCAGTAAGTCACGCCTTTGGTGCGATACTGATCTTCACCCGGCACGCCCATGTTGCGCCATTTCGCACCGGTCGCCACGATCACGCTGCGCGCTTTGAGCACCGCGCCGGAGGCGGTTTCAATCTGATGCAGACCGCCTTCGCTCGCCGCCGGAATCAGCTTCGTTGCGCTTTGAGTATCGATAACGTCAACGTCGTAATCATCCACGTGCGCCTTCAGCGCGCCTGCCAGTTTCTGGCCTTCGGTTTTCGGCACAGAGATGTAGTTTTCGATATCAACGGTGTCCAGCACCTGACCACCGAAACGCTCGCCCATCAGGCCGGTACGGATGCCTTTACGTGCGGAGTAAATCGCCGCCGCCGCGCCCGCCGGGCCGGAGCCGACAATCAGTACATCGTAAGCGTCGCGCTGGTTCAGCTCTTCCGCCGCGCGTTTTTCCGCGCCGGTATCCACTTTCGCGACGATTTCGGCAAGGGTCATACGGCCAGAACCAAATTCCACACCGTTCATGAAGACCGCCGGAACGCCCATCACGTTGCGCTCGGTGATTTCATTCTGGAACACCGCACCATCAATCGCCGTATGTTTGATGCGCGGGTTCAGCACAGCCATCAGGTTCAGCGCCTGCACCACGTCCGGGCAGTTGTGGCAGGAGAGCGAGTAGTAGGTTTCAAACTCGAAATCGCCGTCCAGGTCACGGATCTGCTCAAGCAGAGCCTGCGCTTCTTTCGACGGATGACCGCCGGTCCACAGCAGCGCCAGCACCAGCGACGTAAATTCGTGACCCAGCGGAGAGCCTGCAAAGCGCGGCCCCTGCGTGGAACCCGGGTTGGTAATCAAAAATGAAGGTTTGCGCGCCGCGAGCGTGTTGTCTTCCCTGAAGGAGACTTTGTCAGACAGCTCGGCGATTTCCAGCAGCAGTTCTTTAATCTCTGCCGATTTCGCGCTGTCATCCAGCGTGGCCACTAACTCAACAGGCTTTGTCAGACGCTCAAGATAGGCCTTGAGCTGGGTTTTCATGTTTGTGTCGAGCATAATTTTCTCCTGAGCTTACGCTTCCTCATTTAAGCCGCCTCAGTGCCGCGCCGCCGCGATGCAACTTAAATGAGAGCGCGTAAAAGCGTTTTCAAAAAAACGGGTGCAAGACTGCACCCGTGATAATGCCTTTTTCCGAGTATTTCGCGTTACAGGAAGGCGGCAGGCTTAGGAATCCCCGGGAGCTTACCTCAGTAAGTGACCGGGGTGAGTAAGCGCAGCCAATGCACCTGTGGCGTGAAAGACGACAGAAAAATTAGATTTTGCCAACCAGGTCCAGAGACGGCGCTAAGGTCGCATCGCCTTCTTTCCACTTAGCCGGGCATACTTCGCCTGGGTGAGAGGCTACATACTGAGCCGCTTTGATTTTACGCAGCAGGTCAGATGCGTCACGGCCGATACCTTCAGCAGTAATTTCGATAGCCTGGATAACACCCTGCGGGTCAACGATGAACGTACCGCGGTCAGCCAGACCTTCGTCTTCACGCATGATTTCGAAGTTACGGGTCAGGGCGCCAGTCGGGTCGCCGATCATCGCGTATTTGATTTTCGCGATGGTGTCGGAGCTGCTGTGCCACGCTTTGTGGGTGAAGTGGGTATCGGTAGAAACGGAGTAAACGTCTACGCCCAGTTTCTGCAGTTCTTCGTAGTGGTCAGCCACGTCGCCCAGTTCGGTCGGGCATACGAAGGTAAAGTCAGCAGGATAGAAGAAGAATACGCTCCAGCGGCCTTCCGTGTTTTTCTCGGTAACTTCGATGAACTCACCGTTTTTGAACGCCATGTTTTTGAAAGGTTTGATTTTGGTATTAATCAAGGACATCTATACTTCCTCCGTGTTTTCGATGGGATGTAAGGTATCGAATTTTCGTAACCCAGGCCAATGCGTTTGCGTTATCAAATCAATAAGCAATAGCTAACAACCGATCCGGGCCAACCTTAGTGAACGTTTCTCGCCGTCTCGCGAAAAAATAAAAAAGCCACCTCAACGGGCGGCCTGAGCGCTGAGATACCCGCAGGCCACAGCAGAGCCAGCGTGCTGGCGAAAGCGTTGCGCGCGGTGTTTTGCGACGCAGACGTACCTTCGATTAGAACACTCCCCTGCCTAAAGGGCAACGCACGTGAAGATTATTCGTGCCTATGGCTGTGATAGGGAGCGCTTTGCAAAATTCATCATCTCTCTGATGTGTGAGGCTGCGCCATTTTTTCGGATTATGCCCCGTCTCGCCTGCGCAAAAACATATTCCTTATCTATCATTTACTGAGAACAGATAAACCATAAAAATCCCCTTTTCGTCTCGTTGCGAGGCTGTCATGGCAAATTTGCAGGATTTGAAAAAGTTTGACCTCAATCTTCTGGTGATTTTCGAGTGCATTTATTTGTATCGCAGCGTCAGCAAGGCGGCGGAAGCCCTGTTCCTGACGCCGTCAGCGATAAGCCAGTCGTTACAGCGGCTGCGCAACCAGCTCAATGACCCGCTCTTCGTGCGCTCCGGCAAAGGCATTACGCCGACAACCGTAGGCACTAATCTGCATCACTATCTGGAAGACAACCTGAACCAGCTTGAGCAGACCATTAACATCATGCAGGGCGCGCCGCTGCGCAAAAACTTCGTGCTCTACTGCCCGCCCGCTCTCGCCGCCGATCATCTGCCGGCGTTAGTCAGCGCGTTTCGCGAGCATTACGATTTTGAACTGGAGCATTACGACACCACGCTTGCCAGCGAGACCGTGGAAGATCTGCTGGCCTATCGCAAGGCGGATCTGATTATCGGTATGGCACCGGTTGCCAGTCACTCGCTGATTTGCAAACACTGCTTTAGCGAAGAGACCGTGCTGGTATGCAGTGAAAACCATCCGCGGCTTGGCGAGCACGCCGATGAAGCCGCGCTCGCCCAGGAGAAATTCACGCTGTTTAACGGCACTGCGGAAGGCCAGAAACAGTTTCACGTGAAGTCGGCGGAGCTTTTCGGCGAGCGGCAGATAGCCTTTACCAGTAACTCGATTTCCTCGATCATGGCGGTGATTGGCAGCACCGATTTTGTTGGCATTCTGCCTGCCCCCGTGCTGCGCCGTTATCGTCAGCTCTTTGGACTACGCCCCGTCAAGCTGAACTTCAGCCTGCCGCAGTATGATTACTACCTTATTTATAACCGCTCATCGTTAACGAATGCGTCGTTCGTAAGCTTTGTGTCGCTCATCGAACAGCACTTCCTGCGCGATGTGCCACAGGCGCAGAGCCGCAGCACGGCTTCACCCGATCAGCCCACCTTATAACCGCGCCAGACGCTCCGCGGCGGCGAGCAGCGTCGCCTCCTGCTTGGCGAAGCAGAGGCGAATCAGCTTGTGCGGAAACGGCGCGTCGCAAAATACCGACAAAGGAATAGCCGCGACGCCCGCTTCCGTGGTCAGCCATTCGCAGAAACTCACGTCATCAAGCGTTGAGATAGCGCTGTAATCCGCCAGCAGAAAATAGGTGCCTTCACAGGGCAGGATTTTAAAGCGGCTGTCACCGAGCGCCTGGATAAAGCGATCGCGGCGCGCGCGGTAAAATTCCGGCAAATCGAGATAGTGCGCAGGCTCGGCGCGCAGCATATCCGCCAGCGCCAGCTGCGCAGGCGTGTTGACGGAGAACGTCAGATACTGATGCACTTTGCGCAGTTCCGCGCTGAGCGCGGCGGGCGCCACGCAGTAGCCCACTTTCCAGCCGGTCATGTGATAGGTCTTGCCGAATGACGACACCGCAATTGCCCGCTCGCGCAGTTGCGGATGCGCCAGCACGCTGGCGTGGCCCTCTTCGGCAAAACAGATGTGCTCATAAACTTCATCGCTCAACACGTAAATTTCACGCTCCTCGATGGCCTGCCAGAGCGCGGCGAAATCCGCGCTACGCCAGACGGTGGCGGACGGGTTATGCGGCGTGTTGAGGATAACCAGCCGGGTGCGCTCAGAGAGCAGCGCGGCGAATTGCGCCCAGTCCACGCGAAAATGCGGCGGCGTCAGCGCGATGCGCTTGAGCACACCACCCGAAAGCGCCACCGCGGGCGCGTAACTGTCGTAGCTCGGGTCGAAGCAGATCACTTCATCGCCGGGGCGCACCAGCGCGGTAATGGCCGCATAGAGCGCCTCGGTGGCCCCCGCCGTGACGGTAATATCGCTGTTGGCATCCGGACGGTGGCCGTAGAGCGCCTCGGTTTTATCGGCGATCGCCTCGCGCAGCGCCTGCACGCCGGTCATGGGCGCGTACTGGTTTGCGCCCGCCGCCACGTGGTGCGCCAGTCGCTCCTGTAAATAGCGCGGGCCGTCGAAATCCGGGAATCCTTGCGACAGGTTAATCGCCTGATGCTGCTGCGCCAGCGCGCTCATGCGGGTAAAGATGGTCGTGCCCAGCGCTGGCAATTTGCTTTCTGGCGTCAACGGGGTTTGGCTCATAACGGCTGATCCTTTCGCGCGGTGTCGTGTTGTTTTGATGTTATCTGTCTGTTGCCGACACTATAACACGATGCTACTCTCTGGCAATCAAGACGCTTAGACGTCTAAACGCTAACGATATGCCTGCGGGGATGCGATGAGTAAAGAGAGCCAACTGGAAGCGCTGGTGGCCGCCTGTCACTGGATTGGCGCGAAGGGCTGGGCGCCTGCCACCGGCGGCAATATGTCGCTGCGCGAAGACGCGCGCTGGTGCTGGCTGAGCGAATCCGGCAAAGATAAAGGCAGCCTGACGACAGACGATTTTCTGCAGGTGGAAATTGCCACTAACCTCGCGCCGTCCGGCCGTAAGCCCTCCGCCGAAACCGGGCTGCATACTCTGATTTATCGCCTGTTCCCGGAGGCGAACTGCGTGCTGCACGTGCATACCGTTAACGCGACGGTGCTGTCACGCGTGGAGAAAAGCGACGCGCTGCATTTGTCCGGCTACGAGATGCAGAAATCGCTGGCGGGACAAATAACGCATCTTGATGATGTGCCTGTTGCCATTTTCGATAACGATCAGGATATTGATGCTCTGGCGGAGCGCATTGCGCGTCACCACCGCCAGTTCCCGCTGCGCTACGGATTTCTGCTGCGCGGCCACGGGCTGACCTGCTGGGGGAGCGATGTCGCCGTCGCGCGTCGCCATCTGGAGGGGCTCGAATTTCTGTTTGAATGTGAAATGCAGCGACGCCTGCTGGAGAGAGCATGATCCGCGCCATAGTTACCGATATTGAAGGCACCACGACCGATATTCGTTTCGTTCATAACGTCCTTTTCCCCTATGCGCGCGAGCGTCTGGAGCGCTTTATCCGCTCGGGCGAACAGCGCGAGCCGGTGAATCTACTGCTTAACGAGCTGCGCGGTGAGATCCACGCGCCCGCCGCGTCGGTGGATCAGCTGATTGAAACGCTCTTCAAATTTATGGATGAAGACCGCAAATCCCCCGCGCTGAAATCGATTCAGGGCTATATCTGGCGCGAAGGCTACGTGAACGGCGATTTCACCGGCCATCTCTACCCGGATGTTGTGCCCGCCCTGCGCCGCTGGAGCGCTCAGGATATCGATATTTACATCTACTCCTCAGGCTCCGTACCGGCGCAGAAGCTGCTCTTTAGCCACAGCGATGAGGGCGACGTCACGGAGCTTCTGAGCGGCTTTTTCGATACGCACGTCGGTGCCAAACGTCAGGTATCGTCGTACCGCAATATCTCCATGAAAACCGGCGTGCCGGTGCATCAGATGCTGTTTCTCTCGGATATCCGCGAGGAGCTGGACGCCGCGCGCGAAGCGGGCTGGAAAACTGTCCAGCTCATCCGCGGCGAGCCCGATACGCAAAGCACCCACCGCCAGGTGTCCAGTTTCGATGATATTCACCCGGAGCAGATCCCCACATGAGCGCATTGACGATTTTTGCCGATAACGGTGCCAGCGAACCGCTGTGGCAGAGCACCGATGCCGACGCTATCCGCGAACAGCTTAACGCGCAGGGCGTGCGTTTCGAACGCTGGCAGGCCGACCGCGAGCTCGGTGATAACCCAACGCCGGAGACGGTGCTGACCGCCTATCAGCACGCGATTGACCTGCTGGTGGCGGAAAAAGGCTACCAGAGCTGGGATGTCATCAGCATGCGCGCCGATAACCCGCAGAAAGAGGCGCTACGCGACAAATTTCTCAATGAGCATACCCACGGCGAAGATGAAGTGCGGTTTTTCGTGGAAGGTGCCGGGTTGTTCTGTCTGCACATCGGCGACAAGGTGTATCAGGTGTTGTGCGAGAAGAATGATTTGATTTCGGTGCCCGCCGGCACACCGCACTGGTTTGATATGGGTTCTGAGCCGCATTTCACGGCGATCCGCATTTTCGATAACCCGGAAGGCTGGATTGCGAATTTCACCGGCAGCACGATAGCCGAAGCGTACCCGCGTCTGGCGTAGCGTGCGGGTGGCGGTTGAATGTAGTGGGTGCCTGTAGAGGCGGCATGGCGGGTGCGCTTCGCTTACCCGCCCTACATCCATTCAGGCACCCGTCTTCGTCGTTTGTAGGGTGGGTAAGCGAAGCGCACCCACCTTTCAGCGGCATTCACAACATGTACGTAGGGTGGGTAAGCGAAGCGCACCCACCTTTTTACAACACTCACAACATGTGCGTAGGGTGGGTAAGCGAAGCGCACCCACCGATGTACCCACCCACCCAATTACACAAAACCTACCCGAGAATTTCCCGCAACACCGGGCCTATCACCTCGAACGCCTGCGGGGAGATAATCTCCACATGCGCGCAATCGACACTGTACACATCAAGCGCCCGCGTCCACGGTGCCCACGCCTCGTAAGGGTTAAGGCCCGGCGTTACGGTGCGTTCGGCGACAAACAGCGTCGCGTCACCTTCAAAGCGCGTACTGCGCGCGGTAGAAAGCAGCCGCACCGCGTCGGCGTAATTGCCTTCGATGGTTTCAAATAACCTCGTCGACCCCTGCCCCTGCTGCGCGCTCACAAACGCCGCCCGCTCGCGCTCTATCTCCGCCAGCACTTCCGGGTCGAGCTCGCGCCCGCCCTTCTCCTGCCAGTTTTGCGTTTCCGGCGGCCAGGTGTCGAGCAACCCGAGGAACGCCACCTCCTCGCCCGCCGCCTGTAACCGTGCGGCGACGCCATGCGCGATTGTCCCGCCGAGCGAATAGCCAAACAGCCAGTACGGCCCGTGCGGCTGCTGCTCGCGAAGCGTCGCATAATGGTGGTCGCACAGTTCATCCACCGAGGCGCACTGTTGCATCGGCCCATCCGGGCGCGGCGACTGAATGCCCGTTATCGCCCAGCGCGGCGACAACCAGCGTTGCAGAACGCTGAACTGCCAGGCGAAGCCCGACGCCGGATGGAAGCAGAACAACGTCGGCCCGTTGCCTTCACGCAGCGGCAAAATAGCGCCAAAGCCCGCCTGCGCGTCGCGTTGTTCCGCCACGGCCGCCGCGAGTTTTTCCACCGTCGACGCCACCATCACCTGTCCGACCGTAACAGGACGTTCCAGCTCACGCGTGAGCCTTGCCGCCAGGCGCATCGCCAGCAGCGAGTGGCCGCCGAGCGCAAAGAAATCCGCCTGCGCGTCGGTCACTTCCACACCTAAAAGTTCCGAAAAAGCGCGGGCGATTGCCGTCTCGCTGCCCGGCGCTACGGCTCTGCCCGGCTCACGCACCGCAAGCTGCGGCAACGGCAGCGCTTTGCGATCCAGCTTGCCGTTGGCGCTGAGAGGCAGCGCAGGCAACTGAACAAGCGTCACCGGCACCATATGCGCGGGCAGCCATTCGCTTAAGCGCGCGCGCAGTGCGGCCACATCCAGCGTAGCGCCGGAGGCGGAAACCAGATAACCCACCAGCTGGCGCGCATCGCCGCCCGTTTCGGCATGGCTATTCAGCACGCAGGCGTGCGTCACCGCCTGCGCCACGTCCGGCAGGCGCTGCATCACGCGGTCTATCTCGCCAGGCTCAATACGCTGGCCGCGGATTTTCAGCTGATCGTCACTGCGCCCGAGATATTCCACCGCGCCGTCCGGCAGCCAGCGCGCCACGTCGCCGGTGCGGTACATCCGCTCGCCGGGTACAAACGGATCGGCGATAAAGCGGCTGGCGGTCAGATCCGGGCGGCCAAGATAGCCCTGAGCCAGCTGAACGCCCGTGAGATAGAGATCGCCCGCCATGCCCGGCGGCACCGGACGCATCCGGCCATCGAGAATGCGCAGGCCGGTATTCCAGACCGGGAAGCCAATCGGCACGCTGGCCCCCGTCACCTGCGAAAGCGCCGCACCGAAAGCCGGATACCCGCTCACGTCCACTGCCGCCTCCGTCGGACCGTAGAGATTATGCAGCGGCACGGCGGTGAGCCGCTCCCAGTCGCGACACAGTGCCGTCGGCAGCGCCTCGCCGCTACAGAACACCTGGCGCAGCGACGCGCAGGCGTCGATCGCCGCTTCAGAAGTGAGCGCGCCGACAAACGCCGCCAGCATCGACGGCACAAAATGCGTCGTCGTCACCCGCCAGCGCGCAAACAGTGTCTGAAGCGCCTGCGGATCGCGGTGCGCCTGTGGCGGTGCCATCACCAGCCGCGCGCCGACGATAAGCGGCCAGAAAAACTCCCATACCGACACATCAAAACTGCACGGCGTTTTTTGCAGCACCACGTCATCCGCGCCGAGCGGATACTGGCTTTGCATCCACAGCAGCCGGTTAACGATAGCGGTCTGACCGACCATGACGCCTTTCGGCCGCCCGGTGGAGCCAGAGGTGAAAATCACATAGGCGGTGTGCGCCGGGCGCGAGCGCAAAAGCGGCTGCGGATCGCTTGCCGGCAGCGGCGCGTCGTAGCAGAACACGGGCAGGCTCGGGAGATGCGCGAAACGCCCCTGCTCTGACGCGGCGGTAATCAGCAGCGCCGGGCGGGCATCCTCCAGCATCATTTGCAGGCGATCGTCCGGGTAGCCCGTATCGAGCGGCAGCCAGGCCGCGCCCGTTTCCACAATCGCCTGTAGCGCCAGTGAGAGAAAGACCGAGCGCGGCAGCGCGACGGCCACGATATCACCCGGCTTAACACCGCGACGCACCAGCTCTGACGCAAGCGTAAGCACTTGCTCACGCATTTCACGATAGGTAAAGGCATAGCGCGCATCCGCAAGCGCCGGGGCCTGCGGCGTCGCCTGCGCCTGTTTCGCCAGCAGGCTGCTGAGCGTCTCCTGCGGCAGTGGCACGGCGGTCTGGTTCACACGCGCAATCAGTGCGTAGTCGTTATCATCCAGCAGATCCGCCTGCGCGCACGCAAGCTCAGGATCAGCGGCAAACTGTGTGAGCAGATGCGGCAGACGGGCGAGATGGCGCTCAATCTGCGCGGCGTCATAGCGCTGCTGATTCGCGAGCAGTTCCAGCGTTACGCCGCCCTGTTCGTCGATATAGAGCGCGATTTCGAGATCTTTCACCGGCCCCGAGGCGAGCTGATGGGTTATCCCCTCCACGCCATCGAAATCGAGCCGGTAATCAAACATTTTCAGGTTCAGCACCGGGCCATAGAGCGGCGTCTGCTGCGCCACTCTGCCCGCGTCGCGCAGCACCTGCTCGGCGTCATAGCGCTGATGACGGCGCAGCGTTTTGAGCGTCTTCGCAAAGGCGGCGGCGAACTGCGCCAGCGTCTGCTCAGGCGCAATGCGCACCGGGCAAGGCAGCACGTTCAGCACCGGGCCGGTGGCGCACAGCGCGGCCGAGCCGATGCGGCGCATAAAGATGAAACCGGCGCTGTAGGCGTCACGCCCGCTCAGGCGGCCAAGCCAGAGCGCCACCAGCGCCAGCGCCATATCCGGCGCGGTCAGCCCGCCGCTGTTCGCCATAAGCGCAGCGAAATGCGCGTCATTAAAGCGCAGCGAGCGGCGGATCAGCGAGGTGGTGGAAGATTGCCCGGTAAGCGGCTGGTCAGAGAGCGTCGCCGGCGGCGGCAGTTCGCGCACCTGCTGCGCCCAGAAGGCGGCGTCGCGCGCGCAGGCGTCTGACGTCTGATAGCGCGCGTATTCATCAACCACCTCGTTAAAGCAGACAAATGGCGACGCGTCGGGTTGCTCACCCCGGCGCAGGCTGCCGTAAATATCGGCGATACGGCGGGTAATCGCCGTAAAACTGAAACCATCCACCACCAGATGATGATAACGCTGATACCAGAACCAGCGCGTCTCGCCGACACGCAGCAGCGCATGGTGCACCGGCGGTGTGCCGTGGGTGACGCGCAGATCCTGCTCCAGATCGGCATGCATCAGGCGCTGGGCCGTGGTCAGCGGGCAGGCTTCGTGGCGCAGATCGATGATTTCAGGCGTGGCAAAGGTGAGCGATGCGTCAAACCGCTGCGTGACGATGCCGTCGCGTTCCTCAAAACGCATTCGCAGCGTGTCGGCTTCCATCATGCCCGCCACGATAGCGCGCGCCAGCAGCGGCGCGTCAACCGTGCCGTTCAGCTCGACGTAATGCGCCACGCTCCAGGCGTTGGCCTGGCGGGAGAGTTTTTCAGCCATCCAGATACCCGGCTGCGCCGCCACCAGCGGCAGCGCGGCGGTGGCCTGCTCCACAGGGGAAAGAGTTATATCCGTCACATTAACCTCGCGCCGCGTTCTGGTGTGCGAAATGGGCGGGCTGCAGCGCCTGCCCGTGCTCATTGAGCCACGCCTCGCAAACCTCAAAAGGCTGCGGCGCGGCCACCACACGCCAGCCCGGCGGCAGCGCGCACGGCTCCGGCCAGAGGCTTATCTGTTTTTCGTGATTTTCGAGCAGCCAGAAACGGCCCTGCGGATTATCGAAGGGATTGCTGAATTCCATACGTCACTCCTGTCCTGAAAAAGGCGTCGGGGCGGGTGTAGCGGCCCAGAGTGCGGCGAGACCGTCGGTCAGGCCGCCGCGCCAGCAAAGCGCGTCGTGGCCGCCCTCCACCTGACGCCAGAAAAGCGGCTGCTGTGTCCGTTGTAATACAGAAACCAGGCGCTGATTGGCCTGCAAAATGAGCGGTTCATGGAGGCCCGCTTCAAGAAAAATGCGCAACCCGCGCGGATCGAAGCGGCCTGCGACCAGCTCTTCAACCAGCCAGCCGCCCTCACCGCTCGCCTCGCGCGTTGGCCACCAGAAAGAGCCGGACTGGCTCAGTACGCAACCGAAGCGCGCCGGCCAGCGCAGCCCCGCATAGAGCGCGGCGAGCCCACCGAAGCTCTGCCCGGCAATCACGGTGGTGTCCGGCGCGTCACGCCATCTCGTGTAATGACGCGCCTGCGGCAGTAATTCCTCCCACAGCGCCTCCCAGAAGGCGGCGTTGCAGGGGAGTTCCCGGCTGCGGTGCGCGGTGTCAATCACATCCACCAGCAGATAAACAGCAGGCGGCAGAACGCCGCGATCGGTGAGCGACTGGAGCGCGGGCCAAACCGGCTGGCTGTGCGCCCAGAACTGACCGTCCAGCAAAATAGCGAGCGGGCGCGTCAGGGGCGCGTCATCACCGCCGGTAGTAAACAGCCATACGCGACGCGCGTTGCCGAGCCGTTCGCTTTGCCAGAGAAATTCCCGCGCGGGCGTGTAAGCCACGTCGCTCTCCTCCCAGCCCGGCTGCGCGGGCGCGTCTGGCAGATGCAGCGCGCTGACCGGATGGCCGCGGCCGCCGCGCCAGTGGTGCGGGTTAAATGGGTCGGGAACGGCCTGCGGCAGCAGTGCGCGCCAGCCTTCGCGCAGCGCGTGGCGCGCCGGAACGTCAGCAAAGGCGTCGGGGGCGAAATCATCGGTCTTTGTGGAAGGGATAAAACAGTAACTGCCGCGCCAGGCGGCGTCTAATTCGGTGCGCCAGTACCAGGCGTCGGTGCCCGGCAGACGCGTGAGCGACTGCGGCGCGGAGGACTTGTGGTGATCGGTGATACCGGTGAGGTAAATCCACACGCGCTTTGTATCAGACGTGCTTTCATCCCCTGCCGGATCGCGCCACCAGAACGTCACGCAGCAGGTGCCCGACGCCGTGCCGGAAATCTCCGGAATGCCCTGCGCCTGCTTCGCCTGCCACCAGGCATCACTTCCCGCCGCGTGCTCCGCCACTGCCCAACTCCTTGTTAGTGTTGATAAATATCATGGAATGACGTCAATCCCGATAATTTGATGATAATATTATTGATAATTATTTGCATTTGCAATAGCGTATTGGCGCGCTGTGGGAAGCGCGTCTTTCACTCAAAAAACATTAACCCAGCCAGACGTTTGCGCGCTGCCGCTCCGGGACGAGCGGGGTTTGCGTATAGCGGCTCTGGCCTATTCCCTGCTGCGCCCTGCCCCACTGGGGAAGGACTTACGGGCCGCAGCACAGACAGCAGGATACAAAATGAATAAAAAGCTCCCTCTTTCTCTGGCGATGCTGATTAATCTTGGGATGTATGGCGCTGCGCTGCCCGCCTGGGCGCAGGAGAGCACCGCTCCCGTGGATGGCAACGCAACGGATGGCGATGACACGATAGTCGTCACCGCCGCACAGCAAAACCTTCAGGCACCTGGCGTCTCGACCATTACCGCCGATGAAATACGCAAAAACCCGCCGGCGCGCGATGTGTCGGAAATCATCCGCACCATGCCTGGCGTCAACCTGACAGGCAACTCCACCAGCGGCCAGCGCGGCAACAACCGCCAGATCGATATCCGCGGGATGGGCCCGGAAAACACGCTGATCCTGATTGATGGCAAACCGGTCAGCAGCCGTAATTCGGTGCGTCAGGGCTGGCGCGGCGAGCGCGACAGCCGCGGCGATACCGCCTGGGTGCCGCCGGAGATGATCGAGCGTATCGAGGTGCTGCGCGGCCCTGCCGCCGCACGCTACGGCAACGGCGCGGCGGGCGGCGTGGTGAATATCATCACCAAACGCAGCAGCAACGACTGGCACGGCAGCTGGAACAGCTACTTCGACGTGCCGGAACACAAAACCGAAGGCGCCACCAAACGCACCAACTTCAGCCTCACCGGACCGCTTGGCGACAGCGTCAGTTTCCGCCTGTACGGGAACCTGGCGAAAACCCAGGCCGACGCGCAGGACATCAACGCCGGGCATGAATCGCTGCGCACCGGCAGCTACGCTGATACCCTGCCCGCCGGGCGCGAAGGGGTGGTGAATAAAGATATTAACGGCCAGGTACGCTGGGAATTCGCGCCGATGCAGGCGCTGGAGTTTGAAGCGGGCTATAGCCGCCAGGGCAATCTCTACGCGGGCGACACTCAGAACACCAACAACGACAACAGCACCAACGGACTGGTGAAAAAATACTACGGCAAGGAGACCAACCGTCTCTATCGCCAGAACTATGCGGTCACCTGGACCGGCGGCTGGGATAACGGCGTAACCACCAACACTTACGCCCAGTATGAACACACGCGCAACTCGCGTCTTGGCGAAGGGCTGACGGGCGGCCTGGAGGGGCTGTTTAACAGCGAGAAATTCTCCGATATCAACCTGAGCGACGTGCTGCTGCACAGCGAAGTGAGCATTCCCTTCGACTGGCTGGTGAACCAGAACCTGACGCTCGGCACCGAGTGGAATCAGCAGCGTATGAAGGATGGCACCTCTACCGCGCAGGCGCTGACCGGCTCCACCAGCGGCGGCGCTATCCCTGGCGTCGATTCCACTAACCGTAGCCCGTATGCCAAAGCGGAGATCTTCTCGCTGTTCGCGGAAGACAATATGCAGCTCACCGACAGCACCACGCTGACCCCGTCGCTGCGCTTCGATCACCATACTATCGTTGGCAATAACTGGAGCCCGGCGCTGAACCTGACGCAGGCGCTGACCGACGCGGTAACGCTGAAAATGGGCATCGCGCGCGCCTACAAAGCGCCGAGCCTCTATCAGACCAACGAAAATTATATTCTCTACAGCCGTGGCCAGGGTTGCTACGCCAGCGCCACCAATACCGGCTGCTACCTGATGGGTAATGAAGACCTGAAGGCGGAGACCAGCGTCAACAAAGAGATTGGCCTTGAGTATAAGCAGGATGGCTATCAGGCGGGCCTGACCTGGTTCCGTAATGATTACCACGACAAGATCGAAGCCGGTTATACCCGCGTCACGGCCATCAGCAATAAAACGGATCTCTACCAATGGGAGAACGTGCCGAAAGCCGTGGTGGAAGGGCTTGAGGGCACGCTAAACCTGCCGGTGACCGATACCGTTCAGTGGAGCAATAACCTGACCTGGATGTTGCAGAGTAAGAACAAAACCACCGGCGATCGGTTGTCGATCATCCCGGAATTTACGCTGAACTCAACGCTGAGCTGGCAGGTGCGAGACGATCTGTCGCTGCAAAGCACGCTCACCTGGTATGGCCGTCAGAAGCCGAAGATGTACAACTATAAGGGCGAGCGCGTGACCGACAGCGGCACCAATGAAGTCAGCCCTTACAGCATCGTCGGCCTCAGCGGCACCTGGGATGTGACCAAAAACGTCAGCCTGACGGCGGGCGTTGATAATGTCTTCGACAAGCGTCACTGGCGCGCGGGCAACGCCCAGACCACCGGTAACGCCAAAACCAACGCCTGGATGTATGGCGCGGGGGCGGAAACCTATAACGAATCGGGCCGGACCTGGTTCATGGGCATTAACACTCATTTCTGATAATGACAACGGCGGGCAGCGATGCCCGCCTTTTTCCGATGCAGACCACCCTCACTTCATTCACCTTCGCCGGACACCCGCTCTGGCGCGTTGATTTCGCTCCCGACACTTTCACACCTGCCGATCTGCTGTGGCTGCCGCACCACGCCATGCTGGCGAATGCCGTCGCGTCACGTCAGGCCGAGCATCTGGCGGGCCGTATCGCCGCCGTCGCCGCACTGAAGGCGGCGGGCGCGCCATTCTCCCCGCCCGGCATCTGCGCGCACCGCGAGCCGCGCTGGCCTGCGGGTTTCACCGGCAGCATTACGCACACCGGCCACCGCGCCTGGGCTGCGGTTATCACCACGCCGGGCGGCATCGGGATCGACGTTGAAAACCTGATGGACGCGCAGACGGCGCGCGAGCTGGCGCCCGGTATTATCGACACACAAGAGCGCGCGCTGCTGGCCCGTACGCCGCTGCCCTTCGCCAGCGCCCTGACGCTCGCGTTTTCCGCTAAAGAGAGTCTTTTTAAAGCGCTGTTCCCGCAGGTGGGCGACTGGTTCGGTTTCGAATGCGCGAAAGTCGTCGCGCTGGACGACCATCAGTTAACGCTGCGCCTCGCCTGCCCGCTCGGGCCGTTCGCACAAACGCAGTGCTTTACACTGCACTGGCGTCAGGAGGCGCAGCAGATCCTCACGCTGGTGAACGCGCCCGGAAGTGGCTGAGCGGCTGTTTCTGTATACCGTCGGCGGTAAAATTCTCCGGCGACAGCCAGGCGCGCAGCGCGGCATCGGCCTGTGGCCATTCGCTGTCGAGCAGCGAAAACCATTCGGAATCGCGGTTGCGCCCTTTACGCACTATCATCTGACGCAGTCGCCCTTCATACGTGAAGCCAAGCCGTTCAGCGGCGCGGCGCGAAGCGGTGTTCATCGAATCGCATTTCCACTCCACGCGGCGGAAACCGTGCTCAAAGGCGTCGCGCATCAACAGCCACAGCGCCTCGGTGCCGGTAACGCGGTTTTTCATGCGCGGCGACCAGGTTACGTGGCCTATTTCCAGCACGCCGTTAGCCTTATCAATGCGCATAAAACAGACCAGCCCGACCGCCTCGCCGCGCGCGTTATCCATCACCGCGAAAGGCACCAGCGACGGATCCATCACTTTTTGCGCCACCCATTCATGGCACTGCGCGAGCGTATCGGGGCGATCGCTTGCAAGCCATGTCCAGTCGCGATCGTCCGGCGCGTCCTGATAGGCCGCCAGCAGCGCGGCGGCGTGCGCGTCGGCATTCAGCGGTTCCAGCGTGCAGTAGCGCCCTGCAAGCGTTGTGCGCTCAGGCATCCGTGCGCCTTTCCAGTCCGGCACTGGCGCGCCGACCTGCTGATCGTAATGGTTGAAATAAGCCACAAGCACTCCTCCTGATGGTTGTTAATAAAAATTTATATCAGGAGTGAAACCAGGAAGATAGCGATAACGCAGCGGGAAAACCGCGCACAGGAACTCGGTTTTATCTGAGCGTTTTCACCGCAACTGGATGATTTTGCATGACTATACTTGGAGAAAACCCTTTACTGATAAGCGAGCTGCCCATGCCCCTTAAACCGTTTGCCCCTTCCGAACCCTACACCCTGGGCGTTGAACTGGAGCTCCAGGTGGTCAGCCCGCCCGGCTTTAACTTAAGCCAGGATTCCTCAACGCTGATCAGCGCGCTGGAGAGCCGCGTCACGGCGGGTGAAGTGAAGCACGATATCACCGAAAGCATGCTGGAAATCGCGACCGGCGTCTGTCGCGATATCAACCAGGTGGCCGCAGAATTCGCTGCCATGCAGCGTGAAATTCTCGCCTGCGCCCAGCAATATCACCTGATGATAAGCGGCGGCGGCACGCATCCGTTTCAGAAATGGCAGCGCCAGGAAGTATGTTCCAGCGAGCGTTACGCCCGCACGCTGGAGCTGTTCGGTTATCTCATCAAGCAGGCCACCGTCTTCGGTCAGCATGTGCATGTGGGCTGTCGCAACGGAGAAGAAGCGATGTATCTGCTGCACGGGCTGTCGCGTTTCGTGCCGCATTTTGTCGCGCTGTCGGCGTCTTCGCCGTATATGCAGGGCGCAGATACCGGCTTTGCCTCCTCAAGACTCAATATTTTCTCGGCCTTCCCGGATAACGGCCCGGCCCCATTTGCCACCGACTGGACGCAGTTCGAGAATATGTATGCGCGTCTCGAAGGCACGAAGGTAGTGGAGTCGATTAAAGATTTGCACTGGGATATTCGCCCAAGCCCCGGATTTGGCACCGTGGAAGTGCGCGTGATGGATACGCCATTAACGCTTGAGCGCGCCATTAATATCGCCGGATTTATTCAGGCGATTTCCCACTGGCTGCTGGATGAGCGGCCTTATAAACATAAGGCTGAGGATTACCTGATTTACCGGTTTAACCGTTTTCAGGCCTGCCGTTATGGGCTGGAAGGTACGCTGACGGATGTTAGCACTGGCGAGCAACGCACCATCGGGGAGGATATTTTGCGCCTGCTCGACAAGCTTGAGCGCTATGCCCGCCCGCTGAACGCCAGCAGCGCGCTGGAGGCGATCCACCGATATGTGAAGAATAACGACAGCGACGTACACCGCATTCGTGAATTTACCGCCGATGGCGGCTCGCTCTCTGAACTGGTGCGCCTGAATGGAGAAATCTGGGCCGCCTGAAAACCGCGTTACGCCTGACCGGCTCCTGACTGATTAAGGGAATTTACCTTAAACAAGGAACCACCTGCCTGTAAAAGCCAGCCATTTATCGCTGGCTTTTATCTTTTCTGAAAACAATAACTCGTCTTTTTTTATTCTGGATCATCAGAATAACTCTTTTGAGTTATTTTTTGGCCTCAAACGCAGCGGCAGCGATTAAAGCATCTAATTTGTCTTACCGATAGGAAATATAACGATTTCTATCGCAACACAGGAATGACGCTAATGTCATGGATATATCGCCTCTCTATGAAAACCAAATTAGCCATCGCGCTTTTACCGTTATTAATTGCGCTGCTCTGGCTGGCGGGTGCCGGGATGCTGTCGCGCATCGATACCGAACGGCAGATGCGCAACGTCGAAGAAGTGACGCGCCTTGCGAAAAGCGCCGGTGATGTGGTGCATGAGCTGCAAAAAGAACGCGGCCTGAGCGCCGGTTATCTGGGCAGCCGCGGCGCGCAGTTCAGCCGTGAGCTCACCGCACAGCGCGCCCGGACGGACAGCGCGCTGGCGGCCTTTAACGCCGCCATGAAAAACACCGATGAAGAGAGCCTGAAAGGCAGCGTGGGCGAGGCCATCCGCGCCTTCCGCCAGCGGGTGTCGATGCTTGACGACACGCGCCAGCAGATAACCGCCCTTTCCCTTCCCGCCCCGCAGGGTGTTGCGTTTTATACCGACACCATCAGCACCGTGCTGGAGCTGGTGGGCCGCAGTACGCGCTTAAGCCACGCCGGAGTGATTGTGAATCAGATGGTGGTTTACTACAGCCTGCTCAGTATGAAAGAACAGGCGGGCGTTGAGCGCGCGCTCCTTTCCGGCATTTTCTTCGCCGATCGTTTTGCAGATGACCAGCTGGCGCGCCTGAGCGAAGTGGTGGGCAAACAGCAGGCGTGGCTCGCCGCCTCGCGCCAGCTTTCCGACGCTGAGGGCGTGAAGCGGATTGACGCCGCACTCGCGCTGCCGTCAGCGACCCGCGCGCTGGCGCTGCGTCAGATAGCGTTCGGGAAAGCCGCGAGCGGTGGGTTTGGCGTGTCACCGGCGAGCTGGTTTACCGCACAGACGCAGCGTATCGATACCCTGCGCACGCTGGAGAACGCCGCTTCCGCGCAGCTTCTCGCCACAGCAGGCCAGCTTGCAAGCGACGCACGCGCAGGCTGGCAGCGCTTTCTCGCCATTACCCTGCTGGCGCTTATCGTGGCGGTGAGTTTCGCCGTCGTGGTGGCGCGCAGCATCCATCGTCAGCTGCATGCGACGCTCACCGCCATTGACGGCATGGAGGGCGATCTCACGCGCCGTCTGGACGTGCCGGGCAGCGATGAACTCTCCGCCCTGAACCGCGCCTACAACCGCGCCATTGAAGATATTCAGCGGATCGTCGCTGAAATAAAAACCGGTGCGGTCGTGTTGCGTCACGCCAGCGCCGATATCGCCGCGGGCAATCAGGATCTGGCGCAGCGCACGGATGAACAGGCGGCATCGCTGGTGGAAACTGCCGCCAGCATGGAGCAGATAACGACGGTTATTACCCAGACGGCCGATAACGCCCATGAGGCGGAGCGCCTGACGCGACTGATGGAAGAAGAGATGCAGAGCGCGAGCGCGGTGGCGCACGCTGCCCGCCAGAGCATGGCGGATATTCAGGCCTCCAGCGAGCAGATCTCGCGGATTGTCGGCTCGATTGACGACATTTCCTTCCAGACTAACCTGCTCGCGCTCAATGCCGCGGTGGAAGCGGCGCGTGCCGGAGAACTGGGGCGCGGCTTTGCGGTAGTGGCTTCCGAAGTGCGCACGCTGTCGCAGCGCTGCGCCCGCGAGGCAGGGCTTATCCGCGAGCTGGTGGCGAACAACATGGCGAAAATCGGCGAAGGCGTGGAACATGTCGATGCTTCCGGCAAGGCGCTGGATGGCGCAGTCGCCAATACTGCCCGGATGCGGACGTTTATCAGCGATATCGCCCGCGCAGCGGCGGAACAGTCGCTTGGCGTATCTCAGGTGCACGAGGCGCTAAACCAGCTGGAACAAGTGACGCAGCAGAACGCCGCGCTGGTTTCCGAGGCCGCGACGGCCAGCCAGACGCTGGATAATCAGTCTGAAACCATGTCGCAGTTGGTTAACCGGTTCGTGGTGGCGTAAAAACCATAACGTCGCCGCAGGAGTACGGCTACAAAATATAGTGGTTTTTCAGGGAATATTGACCCATCGCTTGATTAAGGTTGGGTTATTTCCTACTATCCCCAGCCACCTGAATACAGGTTTTAAGCCGCACTCGCCCCGCGGCTTTTTTATTATTTGCATTGCAGTCATCGTTGACGGGATATCGCGCCATTAAGGCACTGTAATTATAACGTTCCGCAACTAATGACATTCTGACGAAATACAGCCTCTGACCTGCTCCGGGAGAGCAAAACATGGAATATAGTTTCGGTGCGAAATTTTTTATCCTTTCGCAAATCAGCGTGTTTGTTATTTCCGTTTGCGCATTAATTAATGGCGCGCTGTAAATAACAGCATTGACCGTAACGGATTATTACCCTCGCCAGATGGATTTGGCACCTTTATTCTCCACCGTTGTTATACGGTAATGAAAAAGAGGCGCGACGCATCTTTTTTCTATAACGCCGTCAGCGTCGTTTTTTCCGTTTCGGTATCATAACTGCCGCTAACCGCAAACCCGACGGGTTCCGGTTGCCAGTAAAGCAACGCCGCTATTTCAAACCACAGCGTTGTACCCGGCGCGGACTGCCGCTTCGGACTTACCACCAGCGATGACGGGATAATACGCGGCTCAAAGCGCAATAATGCGTTGCGGATAGCCTGCTCTACCATCGTCCAGCTTTGCGGCGTCGCATATTTCCCGGAGAGCGGCGCGAGGCCGTGATTAATCACCGAATTAACCACCGCCGGGTGTCGCACCGGGTCGATGAGCGCTTCAATATTGGTGTTGTTGAGTAACACATCAATATCGCGCAGCACTAACTGCCGGTAGCGACGCGCATTAATAAAACTCGCGTCATGCGCTTCGTGGCGGGCTTTTGGCTCCTCGTCCAGCAGCCGGTCAAGTAGCGTCGGCGCGAACTGTTTTTTTCTCTCCATCGCCCAGCCTTAATAAAACCGAAGCTCACGCAGATCCGGCAGCGCATAGTCCGCGTTATCGGTAATCAGCATCTTTCTGCCAAGCCCGATACAGAGCGACTCGCTGACCGGCTGCCAGTCGGTCAGGCTGCCGAGGCGGGTTTCCTGCGTCGCTTGCGGCGTCAGCGGGTAGCGAGCCGGGATATAGCCCTGAAAGTGCCCGTCAGCGAGGGTAATCCGTTTGACCATCATCAACCCATACTTGTACCAGAGCAGGTTGGCTGCCTTTGTTATTCGTGCGTACACTGACATCTTTTTCATTACCAGGAAATATTATTCGCGTACCGCTGATTGTCATTGACGCTGAGCAAACAGAAATGCCGCACAAAAAAACAGCCATTATCTTTAAAAGTTTGAAAGACATAGCAAAACCCTAATTAACTATTTTTATGAAATGATGATATAGCACTCGGTAATGGCGACCCTTTTCAGAGTCGCCATATTTAAATATCAGGGATAACTTAAGGTATAATTTACTTTAGCCGTGACATCACCCGCTTCGGTGGCGGCAGTAGCATAATAGCCACCGATATAACGCATTAAAGCTGTCTGGTCAGGCTGTACATCAAACGCAGCACCAGTCTCACCAACGGCAATAACACTTGAGTCGGTATTATATAACCGTACCTCTACGTTTTTAGCGCCTCCCGTTGCAGCAGCATTTGTCAGGTTACCTGTAACCGGATCGAATCCTGTGGAATCCAGGGCTTCAAAATGCGCAGCCACTTTAGTAATGGCAGCAGGGCAACTGACTGCTTTAATCGTAAATGTCGTGCTACCTGCTTCATCTCCCGCTTTTGCAAGGGTTTGTGTGGATATCGTCGGCAGCGTGACAGTTTTATCCACATCATTGGTGTCGATTTCGCATGTTTCAGCAATCAGTTTTCCGTTAAAAGTAACGGTCCCTTGCGAAGCTGCGCTGGCATAACCAGAAATTAAGCCAAGCGCCAGAGCGCAGTATGCAAAACGTAATTTACGCATGATAATCCTTCATTTATTCACATAATAGCTTTCGAAAACGAACCATCCTTGTATGGTTCCCGTTTATTGCACAGTAGTGCTTTTTTCTGCTATGTCATCCTCGCAATAAGGTGCTACCAGAAGACATTCTGTTCCCGTTGAGATCGTCACGCCTGAAAGCTTCGCTTTTTGGGCGTTATTCATAAGAATCCCTCCTATCTGGGGTAAAATATTCTGCTCGATATAACGAATTAACACTCTCGCGCCGGTATCGGATACGTGGCATTGGTCAATAATGTAGTTAATCACTTCATCGCTATATTCAAGCGTTACTTTATGATTTTCATAAAGACGCTTTGCCACCCGCTTAAGCTGAGTATTTATAATGAATCCTAATGCTTCTCTCCTCAAAGGGAGATAAGGAATTACCGTTAGCCGGCCGAGAAATGCAGCAGGGAAAAAATTTAATAACTCAGTATGCAGTAGTTCTGCCAGCATTTTCTCTTCAGGCAGTGTATTTTCATCACGCGATAACGAGATTAGCTTTTCACTACCCACGTTGCTTGTTAACAGGATGATGGTATTACGAAAATCAATTAATCGACCCTCGCCATCTTCCATCCGTCCTTTATCAAAAACCTGGAAAAACAACTCATGCACATCAGGATGGGCTTTTTCAATCTCATCCAGCAAAATAACGCTATAAGGTTTACGGCGAACCGCTTCGGTAAGAACGCCTCCTTCACCATAACCAATATATCCCGGCGGTGATCCTTTTAAAGCAGATACAGTATGCGCTTCCTGATACTCACTCATATTAATAGTAATGAGATTATGCTCGCCGCCATACATTTTTTCCGCAATGGCCAGCGCAGTTTCCGTTTTACCGGTCCCGGACGGCCCTGTCAGCATAAAGACGCCTGTCGGACGGCCAGGATCCGCCAGGCCTGCCCGGGCCATTAAAATACGCTCACTGATTTGCTTAAGCGCAAAAGGCTGGCCGGTGACACGTTCAGCAAGATGCAAAGGAAGTTCGCGGACAATATTCATCTCATCCTGAAGCATCTGGCCAATCGGAACACCTGTCCATTCACTTACAATAGCGGCAACGACATTTGCGCTAACCTCCGTGTGAATCATCGCCTGTTCACCACGAACCCGATTAAGATGACTCTCTGCCTGTAAAAGTGCCTTTTTTAACGCTGCTTGCTGTTCGTCATCGACGTTTTCCTGCTGGCAATGATTCTGTAGCGTGGCTCGCAGCGCATTAATTTCGCTAACAATATTTTTTTCCTGCAGCCAACGCGATTCAAACGAATCGGCTTCTTTAATCTTCTGTGTGATAACGCGCTTTAATGCATTAACAGATGCCTCATTACCTTTACCAAGCGTACTGGCTTTAACGGCCAGCGAAAGCTGCCTTTTTGCAGATTCCGTCTGGTATTTTAAATCCTGCAACATTTGCGGGGGCGCATATTGCCCTACGGCAACTCTGGCGCAGGCCGTATCCAGCAAACTGATCGCTTTGTCAGGTAACTGCCTGGCGGGGATATAGCGATGCGAGAGTTTTACGGCTGCGCGTAATGCTTCTTCTAAAACCCAGACGTTATGATGCGCTTCCAGCACCGGCACCAGACCACGCAACATTTCCGTGGCATTGTCCTCATCAGGCTCCTCTACCTGCAACACCTGAAAACGACGTGTCAGCGCAGGATCTTTTTCGATATGTCGTTTAAATTCACTCCAGGTCGTTGCTCCGATTGTCCTTAACTGACCACGGGCTAACGCTGGCTTCAGTAAATTTGCCGCATCGCCGTTTCCTGCGGTATTTCCCGCGCCGACCAGATTATGAACCTCATCAATAAATAGAATCACCGGTTGCTCAGAAGAGGCCGCTTCTTCCAGCACAGCTTTAAGACGCGCTTCGAATTCGCCTTTCATACTGGCCCCTGCAGAAAGCGCCACGATATCCAGGCTCATTAAGCGCACCTCAGCGAGCGAGGGAGGCACTTCACCTGCGCTAATGGCGAGCGCCAGTCCTTCGACGACAGCCGTTTTGCCAACGCCAGCGTCTCCGGTCAGTAAGGGATTGTTTTGACGGCGCCGCAGAAGGATATCGATCATTGTGCTGATTTCGCGATCGCGGCCCAGCACAGGGTCAATCTTTCCTTCTCTGGCAAGCGCGGTGAGGTCGGTTGCATATTGAGCAAGGCTGCCACTGCCTTGTAATTTGATAGCGCCGCTGGCTTCACCTGGAATAGCATTCTGGCTGCTAAGAAATACCGTCGATTCGCTCTCTTTTACTTCAGGTGAATTGCGGGTGATATAGTTGAAATCGCGATTGAATTGCTCGAGTACAATTTTCTCCAGTGGCGCAGCAATCGCTAATAAAGCACGGCGAAGCTCTACAGACGTCAGCAACGCTATTAAAAGATGTCCGCTACGTATTTTACTTTCAGAATGCTCAAGACTGGTATACATCCAGGCCCGTTCAATCGCCAGCTCAATAAGATAAGAAAAATCTGCGACCGCTGTTGCGCCATCAGGTAAATGATTAAGAGAACGCGCTAACTCACGCTCCAGGGATTCGCAGTCAACGTTGAAATAACGTGCGACATGTTTGAGATCGTTATCTTCCTGGTGCCAGAGCTGATTAATCCAATGGACCAGCTCCACATAAGGATTACCGCGTAACTTACAGAGCGTCGTTGCGCTTTCAATACTTCTGAAGAGCGTGTCACCCAGCTTTGAAAAAAGATTCTTCCTTGAGATAGCCACTTTATGTTTTCTCTTAACATAGTTTCCGAAAAGAACTGCAGCCTGATTACGCGATTGCGCCATTTCTTTTTTTAGAAATTAGACAAAAAGAGAGGAAAGATAAATATGTAATCCAGTTACAGGAACGTTTTAAGAAAGCAATCCAAGCACAATTCCTAAATTGAAACGAACACCCAGCGTAACAAACTGTTTTTTAAGTAAATATCTTTCCAGAACATTTTTCTAAAACGCTACCAGTCAACCTCGGGCGTTGAGCCTGTCCTTTTGTCATGACATACTTTTATCAGATAACCTATTCGCCTGAGCGGCTTTACGACCTTTGGTTAGTGCATTAATGGAACTTTTTTTATACATTCAATGAATGATTCTCATAATTTTCTTTATAAAAAACGCAAAGGACAAGCTCTCGCTGTAGAAAAGCCGATACAGGTTATCAATCAAAATTCAAAATTGAATAACAGCGTTATGCTCAGCGTTTTAAACCGTCCTTTCTAAGCTGAATGGAATGGCAAGCACTTAATCAGGACATGGCATGGATAATAAATTTCTTGATTATTACAATAAAGAACTCACTTACATGCGAGAAATGGCGCAGGAGTTTGCATTGCAGCATCCCAAAATTGCTGCGCGCCTGGGTATGCATGGAATTGAAATTGCCGATCCTTACGTGGAACGTTTGATAGAAGCGTTTTGTTTTATGTCTGCCAGAGTCCAGATTAAACTGGACGCCGGCTTTCCGCGGTTTACACAGCGCCTGTTAGATATTATTTATCCTAATTATACTTCTCCGGTTCCCTCTATGGGGGTAGTGCAATTGAAGCCCGATTTCAAAGAGGGAGATTTAACTCACGGGTATACCGTTGCCCGTCACAGCGCTTTTTATTCCCCCATCGCACCGGGTGAGGCAACCCGCTGTGAATTCCGCAACGGTCACGCGGTCACGCTCTGGCCACTGGAGATTACCGAGGCAAGGTTAACTTCTTTACCGCCTGACATTCCTTCGACAGCAAAATTCGTTCTGCCTGTTCAGCGCCTTAAAGGCGCACTGCGTATTAAGCTAAAGCTGCATGAGAATTTACGTTTTTCGCAATTAGCCGGGCTTGAACAACTGCCTGTTTATATTGACGGTGATGAGCGTGTCGTTTCGCACATTTTTGAACTCATCCATACTGCGCATGTCGCTATGATGATTCACGGTAAGACGTCTGCCGGGAATGTCGACACGTTAGTCACAGAGATGCCGCTTACCTTTGAGGGGTTAAATCCTGAACAGTCCTTACTGCCTGCGCAGTGGAACATCTTTCATGGGCATACGCTTCTTCAGGAATATTTTACCTGCCGCAAGCGCTTCTACTTTTTTACGCTCACACAACTGAGTGAAGGGCTAAAAAAGATAGACAGCAACGAAGCTGAAATCATTATCTTGCTTGATAACGCGCCTCAGGATCTGGTGGCCCATATCACGGCTGCGCGCTTTCTGCTTTTTTGTACACCGGTGATAAATCTGTTTCCCAAACAGATGGACAGAATCGAAATTAACCGGGCATTGAATGAGTTTCATGTTGTTGCCGATCGCAGTCGCCCGCTGGATTACGAAATTTTTTCGATAAGTAAAGTGGCAGGACAGCAGGCTGAAAGCAGCAACGAAGTCACGTTCAGTCCTCTTTTCCAGACGCGTCATTACCATCATGGGAATGCCGGACGTTATTTTTCTCATACCCGACGCCCCAGAACGCTGGACAAAAACGTGCGTCATTATGAAACACGCACCTCGTATCGGGGCACCGAAGTGTTTATCTCGTTGGTTGACCAGCATGAGGCGCCTTTCAGCGACGATCTGCGTTATTTATCGGTCGATGCGCTGGTCACTAATCGCGATCTGCCCGTTTTGCTTTCTCGTTCTGGCCATTTTGATCTCACCATGACCGACGCCGCACCGGTTGAAAGCGCACGATTTGTCTGCGCGCCCTCTTTTCCACACACTCCTTTTGCAGAAGGCGAATCCGCCTGGCGACTGATACGACAGCTCAGTTTCAATTATCAGCCGCTGGCAGACATGGATCACAGCACGGGTGGAGAAGCGCTACGCAAGATGCTGCGGTTGTTCATCAGCCATTCTGATCATGAGGCAAGTACCCAGATAGATGCCCTGGTGGGATGTAAAAGCGAGCCCATTGTCCGCCGCTTACCCGATGATGGTCTGCTTATTTATGGCAGAGGCGTGCGCTGTACCCTGACGGTAGACGAGGCAGGTTTCTCAGGCATTAGTCCGTATCTCTTCGGTCTCATTATGGAAAATTACATCGCCCGACATGCTGCGATTAATGTGTTCACCGAAACAGAATTAGTCTCCATGCAACGTGGACGCATCAGTCGCTGGAAAGCGCGCCCGGGAAGGCGAGGCGTTTTGTAATGTTTCCCGAAACCCCAGAGAAAACGGCGCTGCCCGCTTGCCTGGAAGCGTGGTATCAACATGAAGCCCCCTGGCAATCAGGGTTCATCAGCGTATTACGTGCTATCGCGGCACGATATTCTCACCGGCCACCGGTCGGGCGCGCCGCCCTGCCTTCAGAGGAAGCGTTCAGAATTGGACAGCGCGCGTATATGGCATTTGCGCCACGTGAAATCGCCTGCATGGACTGGCGCAACGGCAAGGTGAATCTGCAGGTTTTTGGAACCGGCGTATGGGGCGCGCAAGGGGCAATGCCACTCCATTTTACCGAACTCGTCTACAGCCGAATGGAGAATCACGATCACGCGCTGGCGGATTTTGTCGATCTCTTTCATCACCGCGCGCTTTCTCTTTTTTATCGTGCCTGGTTTATTTCACAGGATTCCGCGACGCTTGACAGAACCGATGACGAAAAATTCGCCTTTTATGTAGGGAGTCTGGCCGGGCTGGATCTTCAGGAGATCACCGCCTTCGCGCTGCCCTCTCACGCAAGGCTGAGATCAACTGCACATCTTGTGCGGGAGGCGCGAAACCCGGAGGGATTGCTTGGCGCTATCCAGGACTATTTCCAGGTACCCGTCAATATCAAAGAGTTTGTCGGTCAGTGGATCGTTCTTGAACGCTGTGATCAAACACAGTTAGGCAGTAACGACGCCGCGATGTTACTCGGTAAAGGCGCGATACTCGGTGAAACCGTACTGGATCGCCAGCATAAATTTCAGCTCATCATCGGGCCGCTCAGTCTTGAGCAATACCTGCGTTTTAGCCCGTGGGGTCAGGATCTTCCCATCCTGAAAGAATGGGTGCGCAATTTTGTCGGCTTTGAATACGCATGGGAAGTACAACTGCTTCTTAACGCGCAGGCGGTGCCGCATGCCTCGCTGGACGGCACACATCAACTCGGCTACGCCAGCTGGCTTCCCAGAGAAGAGTCTATGAAACCGCTCTATGGCATGTGTTTTGAGCCTGAACTTAACCAACATGGCTGAATTTCCTCACCACGCCCTGGCGCAATAATGCTTGCCGTAAAGGATGAATAACTTATGGACATCGATACTCTGCAGATATCGGAATATTATCAACCACTCACGATGCCTCTCCCAGGTGCATTTCCGTGCGGTGTAAACCTCGAATATGACTCCGATTTCATTTTACTGCTGTCACGATTACAGCCGAGGCTTGATGCGGAATATGGTCAGTTTATCGAGGCCGCGGAACCCGTAAACTGGGCGGAAATTGAACGTGACAGTTTAGCCCTGTTCAACCGCAGTAAAGATATCAGATTGCTGATTATTCTTATGCGGTGCCGCTTGCGACAAACAGGACTGACGGCGCTTGAGGAAGGGCTCATTGCGCTATCTTTTTTTCTCACGCGCTGGTCTGAAGATATTCATCCACAGCTTTATGACGAAGGGGAGTTCGATCCCCTGATGCGTATTAACGCGCTAAATGAGCTGGAAGATATTCATGGCATCATTGGCGATTTGCGTAATCAATTGTTGCCCAAAGCCGCCGGTACGCAGATCACACTTAAAACATTCGAAAAATCGCATGCTCTCCCGCGCGACAGCGATGCATTGCCTGAAATAATGCTTTCCGCCTTACGTCTCGAATGGAAAACGCGGAATGATCCTGTAATCCGCTCCTTACAAGTGGCAAAGGCATGGCTCGATAAAATAAAAAATATAATCCCGCAGAAAACCAATATCGATATGCCTGATTTTCCTCAAATGAGCCAGCTTTTGAGCCTGTTTCTCTCAGAGGATGAAGAGTCAGCGGTCTATTGCGAAACTCCGGTTGTTCCCCCTCAACCGGGCGCGTCAGGAGAGGAGTCAATAGTGCCTGTGCTGATGCCAGAAGAGGTATCTGCGCAAGTAACAATGACAGCGCAACCGCACACTATTAATAGTCGAACGGAGGCGCTTTCCCGGCTTAAAGAAATCCGCGCCTGGTTTATTCATGCCGAGCCAAGTAGCCCCGTTATACCGCTACTGGCTTTTACCGAGCGGACCATCGGAATGCACTTCAATGAGTTATTAAAGTTTATCCCGGCGGAATTAATTTCCCGACTGGACGCAGAAAAGGATTAAAAAAATGAAAAAATGGCTTTCCATTGTGGCGCTATTTGTTATTACTATTGTAAAAGCTCAGGCCTGTGAGGTTGACCTGAGCGACGGCGTCGGCCCCACGACGTTATCCATTCCATCCCAGACCATTACTATTGATGCCGCGGCGCAAACCAGCACGACAGTGCCTGTTTACAGCTATGACTCCTCATTGCAAAGCACGCGGATTTCTTATATTAACTGCCTGAACGGCACACCATTCGGTAAAAGCCCTTATAATCTTGGCCCACAGGATACCAGCACAAAACTTTACCCAACGTCTGTGCCGGGCATTGGGCTAAAATTGCGCTGGAATAATGCCTCCGCTTTCGGTGATTTTCCCTCCGAAGGTGCCATGAGTTTCCCGTCACCCATGGGGCGATTTATTTATTCTGTAGGCTCTTACTTCCGTATAGAGCTTTATAAAACACAGCCAACCGTTTCTCTGAAAAACCCCGATGGTGATATTCTTTTGCCACCCGGCGACATTGCTTATAACTGGGTTTTGATAAATAACATCGGCCACTATGCTCAAAAACTTAATATCGGACAGATACTGGTGGTGAGTACACCCGCATGCACTTTCAACAATAATAAAGTGGTGGACTTCGGCCTTGTTACCGCAGCGGACCTGGCTGCAGGCGGCATCGAAAAAGATCTCAATTTTGACATTACTTGTCAGTCTGATTATGGGAATTATTCCGCAACAGCCGCCATTTCAACAAATACGCCCTCTGCGGACAATCAATATATTAAAGTCAAAGATAGCGCCGGTAACAGCGACAGGCTTGGCATAGAAATCAAAGACAGCCAAGGGCAACTGATGTTGTTAGATGGCAGTACCCGCGAGCAACTGACGAATATCGTGGCCAATACCCCGGCGACCTTTCACTGGAAGGCGCACCTTAAGCCCACGGCAGGCGTTCTCCATCCGGCGAACGGCGATTTTACCGCTCAGGCTGAAATTATCCTGCAAACAAAGTAGCGGCCTGCCCTATGAATCATTCGCTTTCAACCCTGTTCGTTAGTATTGCCAGTTACCGGGATCCTGAACTGATCCCGACGCTTAAAGATATGCTGCAAACGGCGGCTTTTCCTGAACGGTTACATATTTCGGTATGCTGGCAGGACGATAACGATATTAAGCAGTTTCTTAATCAAGGATTTACCGTCGTATTTGTGGAAGGGATGGATAACGGCGCGTTGTATAAACTCAGTTTCGCAGGCGTAGTGATTGATGTAATAAGCCTGCACTACTACACCAGCCAGGGGGCGTGCTGGGCGCGTCATATGGCCGAAACGCGATTTAACGACGAAGACTATTTCCTGCAAATCGATTCCCACTGCCGTTTTATTGAAAACTGGGATCAGGAAATGATTAACACAGTCGAAGAATTGCGCTCATCGAGCTCTAAGCCTGTGTTATCAACTTACCCGCCGCCTTATGACCCGGATAATAGTGAAGACAGAAAGCGTTACATCAGTCGGCTTATTTTCCGTGAGTTTACCCCACAGGGTATTGTCATGCTCTCTTCCCGAACGGTAACGTCGCCATCGCCTTTACGCTGCGGCTATCTGGCTGGCGGTTTTATTTTTGCTGATGGCAGTTTTGTCAAAGAAGTGCCCAACGATCCGCATATTTTCTTCGCGGGTGAAGAGATAGCCATGGCGGCACGCGCATGGACCAATGGCTACGATATTTATTGCCCGCATAAGATCCTGCTCTGGCATTTTTATGGCCGCAGGCAACACCCCAAAGTCTGGGCAGACCACAGTAATCAGGCGAAGGCGACGGGAAGCGTCGCGCTTGCGTGGTGGGAACGAGACCAGGTTGCGAAACAACGCGTTCGGACTTTGTTGGGGCTGGAACAACCGCCATGTGAAATGGGGAAATATGGCCTCGGAAGCGTGAGAGATTTTCACTCCTTTGAGCAGGCCATCGGTGTGAATTTCGGTAAGCGGGCGGTACATCCGTCGGTCGTGGGTGAGAATAAAGTCAGTTTTTTCTCAGCGGATAAATCGGAAGAACCACAGCAAGATATCGCGTTAATTTACCCTTTCAGGAAAGTCGTTAAATTCTCTAAAAAGGAGCTGGATTATCAGCGCTCAGATGTGAGCTGGTGGCATCTCGGTATTTATGATGAGAATAACACCCTGATTTACCGACAGGAGCTGACACCCGACGCGCTGGCGAAAAAAGTGATCGTCGCTGAGGATAATCTGGATATTGTCGTCGAATTTACGAGCCCGGCGGCCGTAGCACCGGTGTGGGTGCGCTTGTCTTCATTCAGCGACAGTCAGGGCTGGGGCGAGGTGTTGCAAAAGCCATGGTAACGCCCGACGTATTATTTGAAAAAATACTCACGATAGAAATTCTGCTGTCTATGGATGGCATTATTCCTTCGTTTTCAGAGTTAAAACTCAGGCTGACAACAACGCTTGACAGATTCTGCCATTCGCTGATGACGGCAGGCGCGCCGCAAGAGGATGTCGACAGGCTTTGTAAAATTCTCTGCCTCTGTATAGATGCGCGCGCACACACGATGCTTGCACGACAAGGGCTAAGCTGGGAGGGCCATGCGCTGACCCATCATTATTATGGCTATCACGAGGAACCTGTCATCGTCGCAGAGGTGCTTTCGCCCCTGCTGCAACAACCAGCCTGTCATCTTGATCTCTACGCGAAACGGCTTCTGTTTTTACTGGCGGCGCTTTTCCCGACCGACAGCGCACTGCGCACGCTGCGCTTTCAGTATGAAACGGCAATCCCATCTCTAACTTGCGAAAATCTTGTCGCCTCCCCTGTCATGCGTCCTGCCGGCAACGGGATCATTCGTCAGAGAGCCCTTATCGCCTTTGTCATTCTTTTGATGGCCGCGCTTTCGGGTGTGTGGTGGTGGTGCGTACAGCGCCTAAGTGAGCAATAGTAAATGTCGGCATTACATCGCAGATCCGCTCGCAGGCTGACGGGCACCACGGCATTGCTGGCGTTTATCGCCACACAACTGATGCCCGGCCCTGCAGGGCTCAACAACGCTTGTGCGATAGTGGCGCTGCTGGCTGGGTTGTGTTTCATTGGCCAACAATTATTACCTGCCAGACAGCGAACGCTGAAAGCCGCGAAGCCAGCGAACCACCAACAGGTCATTCTTATCGTCGGGCCCTTTGCCGCACGCTGGTTTAACCGCACCGGCTATGCTTCGGACTTACGGACAGAGCAGGACACCCTGTGGTTGCTCACCGCCACAGTGGAGGTACTTCAGACCCGCGTTGAAAAGGTGCGCCTGCAGCACCCACAGGCACAGATCCGGCTCTGGCTTCCTCTGCTGCCGGACGGTTATGACGATGTCGCAACGCTCGCGGCGCAACTGGAGGAGTGGCAACGTTCCGTCGCAGCCCTGGGCCTGGCGCATCCTTTGCCCTGCTGTGTTGCTATTTACGCCAGGCTAAGCAACACCGATAGCGTTTACTGGACCGGTTTGCACTGTCTTTCTCCCTGGACTGAAACACCAACGACCACACCCTTTGAAACGCTTGCACAGGCTTTCGATGCTATGGGCACGTCGAACAACATCGAAACGCGTCAGCGAAGCCTCATGGGCAAACCGTTGCTGAACTGGCTGCAGACCACGCCGTTACGTGAAGCGCTGATGCCACTCACGACACATCCCACGCTATGTCTGAGTGGCATTGTGGTGGCCGATGACGGTCAGGGTTTTACGCGCCACGGGGCATGGGCGCGCTTTCTGGAAAATCAGTATGGCGTGCTTCCGCCGCTCTCTTCCGCGCTGCTGTTGCCGCCGCTGCCGCCAGCATTAAAAGCTGTCTCGCTCTCACATGACACCGTGAAAAACCAGCGCACCGCAGGAACGTTACTGAGCGTTACCGCCGTTTTCATCCTGCTTGCCGCCTCGCTGCTCACTGCATTTCAGTGCGCGCGTGAACAAATCCAGCTGACAACATCCCTGATTGCGCATACCGAAGCCCTCGAACCGTGGCGAATACGCGCCCGGCGCGCCGCACTGGCGGCACTTGAAGCGCAGCAACAGCGTCTTTTAGCGTGCGCGGAAAAACCGCGGCTCACTGACTGGGGTTTATCGCCGTGCTCACGTCTGCAACAGGAAGCGCAGGCCGTCATCGGGCGCTACAGGAATTTACCTTATTTCAGCTCGCAGGCACCGGTGTCACTCTTTTCATCGGGCAGCGCCCGTCTGCGGCCGCACGGCCCGGACGCACTGCAGCCTTTGTTCACGCTGGTGAATCAACACCCGGAAAAGCGTTTTCTGATTATTGGCCACTCGGATAACACCGGCAGCCCTGAGGTTAACCAGCAGCTTTCCGTGAGCCGGGCGATCGCGGTGCGGGAATGGCTTGTGAAAACTACAAAGAGGCCTGCGATCCAATTTGATATTTACGGTCTCGGCGCCAGCGAGCCTGTCGCCGGTAATGACAATGAAACGGGCAGAGAGCTTAACCGGCGGGTTGAAGCCATCGCGCTGCCCGCCGACTCAATGGAAATAAGGAAATTCAAAAATGAGTAATAAAGTGCAGCCCTATTCGCTTTATGAGGGAAATTTTCTGACCACCGCGCCGGTGCTCGACAGAAGCGTTAATGTGCTGATGTTTCGCGACCCGGATAATCAGGAATATAGCCTGATAATTAATCGCGCGACGCTGGATGAAGACCAGACGCCGGAAGCGTTTTGCGAGTCGCAAATGGACATTCTGCGCAACAAACTCCCCGGCTTTCAGCTCGAAGGAAAAATGCTCCGCCACGAAACCGGCCCGTCGCGGCTGCCGGTCGTGCAGATCGCGAACCGCTATTTACAGGAAGGAAAAACCATTCGTCAGGTGCAAACGCTGGTTCAGTTGCCTTTTGACGCAGTTACCAATCCCCTGAACCGGGAAGTCATTATTTTTACGCTTTACGCCGAGGCTGACTTCACCGAGTATCAGCGTAAGCACTACGTGCAGATCATTAATAGTTTTAATCCGAACGTATCACCGCTGGTGGAATAGGCTTTTACGCAAAGCCCAAAGAAAATGAGGCGCACCGGCCTCATTTTCTCTTTCTGTATGCATTTATTCAGGACATTTGCGGGTGAACTGCTGTTCCGTAATCGTGCTTCCCCACTGAGAGCCCACCCACTCTTTTGTCAGGGTAAAACCAAACGACTCATACAGGCGTCTCGCCGCGGTCAGTTTATTGAATGTCCATAACTGAACGGCCGGAAATTGCCTTTCATCGCAAAACCGCATGGCTTCTGCCATCAGCGTTCTGCCAGCGCCGCTGCCACGACAGCCATCATCTAGGATTAACCAGCGCAGATGCGCTTCTCCGCTCCCGAGATCTTCCCCGTCAATGGCCACAGAGCCGACAATGCGCCCGTCGAGCATCGCAAGCCAAATCTGGTTACAGGGGTTATCCAGACGCCTGGCAAAATCAGCCAGCCCCGCGGCCACTTTGCTTTCAAAAAAAGCGCCAAAGGCATGCTCTCTGGCGTAATAACGGCCATGTATTTCCGTAATGCGGCCAATCATGCCCGGATGGTAGCCGGTAACGATGTGCAAATTTTCCTTTTCGCCGGTTTCCACACCGTGGCGGCATGCCTGCAGCGCCCCGGCATAATGCGTCAGCCCTTGCGACACCAGCTCGCGCTGGGGTGCAGACAGGTTTTTTAACGCGGCAATAACGCGCTCGTTACCGTAGTGGTTAATCTTTGCGACCGTGGTTTTGCCTTGCGCCGTCAGGCGAAGCAACTTGCTTCTTGCATCCCCGGCAGACCCCGTTTCCTGTAATTCCCCGGCCGTGACGAGTTTTGCCAGCATGCGGCTGACGCTCGATTTCTCAAGCCCCAGAACCTGTACCAGATGCGCTGCTGTGATCGTGCCGCAGCGCTCTGCTTCGAGCAGGGTATGAACGACGGAAGGCGAGTAATTGGTTGCCGCCAGCGTCTGATTCATAAAGCCGAGCTCACGGACCATCAGACGCGAAGCCACGCGGATATTTTCAACCAGTTGCGGTTCAATAATCATTCACAGTGCCCACAAAGATATAGTTGTATTATGCAACTATATCAGGACCGCTTTTGCAAGTGTGGTTCACGAAACCCGGTGCTGATTCCAGGGCATCACGACCAGCAGTTTCGCCATCCCGCACCAGCCGGTGATGCCAGCGAACATCAGCCCGGTGCCGACGAAAGCCGGAATAATATAAAACGCAGGCGTCACTACCGCGCCCGCAATAGTGCCGCCAAGCGCCAGCGCACCGGCGACAATCTGCACCTGGCGCATCAGCGGTAAGGGCTGGCGGCGGTCGGTAATGACCGGCAGTCCCGCCGCTTTCCACGCGTTCAGGCCGCCCTGCATTATCCGCACGTTTGCCGGATGCGCCGCCGCTATCAGTTGCTGTTGGGCTTTCTCTGTTCGCATTCCGCTCTGACAGTGGAAGATAACCATGTCGGTTTGCGCCAGAGCGTCTTTATCAAGACAGCCGGGCTGGATCTGCTCCAGCGGTAATGCGCGGGCATCAGCCAGATGTTCCCGCCGCCACTCATCCTGCCCCCGGATATCGATCAGCATGATCTTCTGCCCGGAAAGCGCGTGCACTTCCTCAGGGGTGATAAATATTGATGACATTTTATTCTCCCGGACAATAAATAGTTTTAAGCGTGTGCACCACCGCCACAACCGCCTCATTTTTAATGTGATAACGGATGTACCGTGCCTCGCGAATGCCTTCTATCAGCCCTTCCGCTTTCATCCGCGCCAGATGCTGAGAGGTTGCCGAAGGGCTGAGGCCACTCATTTTGCAAAGCTCTCCGGCTTCGGTGCCGGGGTTTTCTATGAGTACGCATAAAATCAGCAATCGCTGCGGGTGGCTCAGCGTTTTGAGAAGCGCGGCGGCACTGGCGGCCTGCCTGTGTAACGCATTCAGATCGGTCATGGTTTAATACTTTAGATTTATATAAATTTAGAAAATACTAAAATAAAAGCATGACTGTCAATCTCCGCGGCTGTTCTCCCCCGCCTCGCTCGTTTCATTTGGTTACGTTAACGTTGTGTGACTTTTTCTATTGCCTTCATACTTTTGTGATAACAACACGATAACGCTATGACGTACCTTCAAGGATCACAGGGAGATCAAACCGATGCTGCGATCGCTACAGGCACTGTGCCTGATGAGCTTTTTTCTGGCGGATGTGCGCGATGGGCTGGGGCCTTTTCTGGGCATTTTTCTGACGGAGCGGCACTGGCGGCCGGATGACATTGGCTTTGTGATGACGGCGGGCGGGATTGCCGCGCTGCTGGCGACGGTGCCAGCCGGGATTATGATCGACGCCACCCGTAAAAAGCGCCTGTTACTGCTGGCTTGCTGCGCACTGGTGACGCTCGCGACGCTGCTGCTCTGGTACAGCACGCATTACAGCGTCGCCGTGGTGTCGCAAATCGTCTCCGGGCTTGCCGCCGCGTTGATTGGGCCGCTTGTCGCCGGGATCACGCTCGGCCTGACCGGCCAGCACGGCTTCACCCGGCAGATGGGCCGCAACGAAGCATTCAACCACGGCGGCAATATGGTGGCGGCGGTGCTGGCAGGCGTCGCGATGTGGCTGTGGGGTATCGGTGCCGTATTTATTCTGATGACCGGCATGGCCGTTTTCACCGCGCTTTGCGTACTGGCGATCCGTGAACAGGATATCGATCACGATGTGGCGCGCGGCATTGAAAAAAATGACCAGGCCCATGCCGTACCGCAACTCTCCGTACTGCTGCGTAACCCGGTGCTTATCACAACCGGGCTTACGCTGCTGCTGTTTCACTTAGGCAATGCCGCGCTGCTGCCGATGCTGAGCATGCGCGTGGCGTCTACGGGCAGCAGCCTGTGGAGCCCCGGTCTTTACGCCGCGGCGACAGTGGTGATTTCGCAGTGCGTCATGATCCCGGTCGCGCTCTTCACCGCCTCGCAGGCACAGCGCTATGGCTATCGCAGGCTTATTCTGATTGCGCTGATCGTGCTGCCAGTCCGCGCCGCGCTCGCGGCAAGCTTTGCCGGGCCGCTGTCCGTGATACCGGTGCAAATCCTTGATGGCGTTGCTGCCGGGATTTTAGGCGTCGCGGTGCCGGGCTATATCGTTAACGCGCTGCGCGGCTCCGGGCACGTCAATGCCGGGCAAAGCGTCATTATGCTGATGCAGGGCGCGGGCGCGGCGTTCAGCCCGGCGCTGGCGGGCAGTATCGTCGCGCACTCGTCGTGGCGCATGGCATTTGCCGCGCTGGGCGTCGTGGCGTTGGGCGCGCTCATCGTCTGGTGGCGTGCGGGCGAGCGGGTATCGGCGACGGCCTGATCGCATCCGTACGGGCCAGCCGCGCGTATACTGTTGTTATTGCATTCTTCCTGATGAGAGTTGCTTATGGTAGCCACCATTCTTATTGCGCTTGTCGCCATTATTCATGTCTATATCGTCGTGCTCGAAATGTTTTTATGGGATACGAAAACAGGCCGTAAGGCGTTTAATCTGAGCGCCGACTTCGCGCGCGACAGCCGGGTGCTGGCCGCCAATCAGGGGCTGTATAACGGCTTTTTAGCGGCGGGGTTATTCTGCGGGCTATGGCTCGGCGACAGCGGTTTGCCATTTAAGTTTTTCTTTCTGGTTTGCGTGCTGATTGCCGGGATTTTTGGTGCAATTACCGCCAGCAGGAAAATACTGTATGTTCAGGCGCTGCCCGCGCTGCTGGCGTTAATCGCGTTGTGGATGGGGCTGTAAGGCCTCATTCAATCATTCGCACCTGAGCGTGGCTGTTTTCATTCCATGAAAACAGCACCAGATGCCAGAGGCCAGGCGCTTTGCGTGAAGGGTCAATCAGCCCGTTCATTCCCAGCGATTCAAGGCGCGCGCGCACCTGCCATGACGGCGAAATGCCGCCTGCTTTCACCGTCTCCTGCCACGGCGCAATCGCGTCATTGATGTCGATCCCGGCCGCAATAACGGCGTCAGTATTGCGCAGATCAAAAATCTTCTCGGCCACCACGCTGACGTTGACGATTTCCAGGCTGGCTCTGTTATCGCGATGCGCTTGCATGGCCGCCTCAACGCCCTGCGGTGAAGAACTCAAATACAGCGTGGGTTGATCGCCCCGTGAATATCGCCCCGGTGCCCTGGAGCCTGACAGCGCAAAGTCCCGGTACGCCGGATCGATCGCCCGATAAAAAACGCCTTCAATGCGGGTGTAAAAAGGGGTGATATCCATAAATTCTCCGCCATATTGGGTAAGAAGTGATGCCTGCCAGACCTTATTCGTCAGACCACTTCATCGGCAGCAAGACGCTCGTCGTAAGCCATTTGCGCCTGTTCGATAGCCGCGCCATGCTGCCTGGCCCAGCCCACCAGCGCCACAAACGGTTCCTGCAGCGTTCGCCCGAGCGGCGTAATCGAATACTCAACCGCCACGGGCGATGACGCAATGACGCGACGGCTGACCAGACCGTTGCGCTCAAGGCGACGCAGCGCTTCCGTAAGAGCCTTATGCGTGATCGGATCCAGCCTGCGTTTAATGGCGTTAAAGCGCGCGGGCTGGGTGCACAGTACGGTCAGAATCAATACCGACCATTTGTTGGCCACCTGTTCCAGAACAGGGCGGGTGCTGTTGATTTCAGCCAGTTGGGCAGCGATATCCGTCGACATGTGGTTACCTTCTCTATATCTGGTGTACATCAGGTGCGTAATTGACCGTAAATATACAAAATGTATCATCTGGCTTCCACCCCCTCTTTCTGGAGTAGCCATGTTGAAACTTGAAGGAAAGACCGTCCTGGTGACAGGCGGCAACAGCGGTATCGGGCTTGCTATCGCGCGCCGTTTTGTGCAGGAAGGCGCGCATGTGTTTATCACCGCCCGACGCGAAGCGCAGCTCGCCGATGCAGTGGCTGACATCGGCGGTCAGATCGACGCCATTCCCTGCGACCTCACAAAGACCGACGACCTCACCCGCCTTTTTGACACCATTCAGACAAAAGCCGGACGCCTCGATATTCTGGTCTATTCCTCCGGCGTCTCCGAGCCAGCGAGCCTTGAAGAGACCACGGAGGAGCATCTCGACCACGCTTTTGGCCTCAACGTGCGTGCTATGGTGTTAACGACGCAGCGCGCGGTCCGGCATATGAACGATGGTGGAGCCATCGTGTTGCTCGGCTCGATCGCAGGCTCCATGGCCAATGCCGGTTATGGCACCTATTCTGCCACTAAAGCCGCGGTGCGCTCCTATGCCCGCACGTGGAACGCGGAGCTTACGCCGCGCGGCATCAGGGTGAATACGCTAAGTCCCGGCTCCACGGATACGCCGATGTTTGACAAAGTGAGCGATGAGTTCAGGCAAATGATGAACGCGCGCATCCCGGCCGGGCGCTTAGGCCACCCCGACGAAGTGGCCGCCGCCGCCCTGTTCCTTGCCTCGGACGAAAGCACGTATATCAGCGGCGCGGAGCTGGTTATTGATGGCGGAATGACGGCGTAAACGGCATTCGTTGAGGTACCGCGCGCCGGTGGCAGAAAAACCGGCGCGCGTATCTCCGGATGCGCTGTCATCACTCACCAGTGACGCCTGCGTTAGCGGCATCTTTATACGCAAGCGGTGTCTGGGATTAGCGAAGCACGGGCGTAAGAGTGGCTCAAGGTTGTTTGTTCAGGCCGCCAGAAATCAAATCTGATACCGGCCAGGCGTCGTGCCAAACACCCGGCGAAATAAGGCAATAAACGTGCTGACATTGTCGTAACCCAAATCCAGCGCAACCGCAGTGACAGGTTTACCCGCCGCCAGAAGTTCGAGCGCTTTTAGCAACCGCACGCGCTGTCGCCACTGCGTAAAGCTGAATCCGGTTTCGGCACTGAATCGTCTCGTCAGCGTGCGTGAGGATAGCCCGGCCCATGCGGCCCACTCCTCCAGTCTGCGAGCGTCATCTGGCCTGGCTGAAAGCGCCCGCGCGATCCTGATAAGGCGCGCATCCTGCGGCATGGGCAGCCCGAGGTTAACCTGGGGCAGTGACGCTATCTCATCAAGAATGACGCCAGCGAGCCGTTGCTGCGATGCTGTAAGATGATTTTCCTTCCAGGTTGCCGCGCGTGTCACCGCCTCTCTTAACAGGCCGGAAAGGGTGAGAATACAGGGGGCATCGGGTAAGGCATCGCAGGCCGCCGCCGCGATATACACATTCCATCCTGAATAAGGGCCATGTGAACATAAACCGTGTGGCGTTGCCGGAGGTATCCAGACCGCATGCGTTGCAGGCACCACCCAACGGGCATTCCCGGCATCAACCGTCAGCAGGCCCTGTTCGGCGCCAAGGAGCTGTCCACGCGCGTGCTGATGCAGGGGCGTTTCCCGTATCGCCCCCGATCGGCGCAACACGGCCATTAACACGGGTCCGTCTGTCGATGAAGCAAGGGATAAGGGGATTAGCGAATCAGTCATCCGTGGCGTCAAAAGATTATCAGATGTCTTTTATAGCGTACTGAAGCCACCCTCCTCAACGGTAAACTGCCTGCAAACCACACAGAGGAACTCCCATGCAAACTTTTACCATTGATACCGTTCTGAATGCCCTGCTTAACCAGCAGGAACGCCCGCTTGAAGACGTGCTTGATAGTTACTTTAGCCCTGACTACCGGCAGCGCACCGATGGTGCCTGGGACGACCGTCAGGGGTTCGCTCATCATGCACGTAAACTGAGGGAACTCATTTCGTTCGCCAGCATCGATGTGCTTGATGAACTGCGCGACGGGAGACGCTACGCCACCCGGCACCGTGTTCAGTGTACAAAGCGCGACGGAGAAGAGGTGGTGATGGAGGTCTATATGTTCGCCGAAACCGACGACAAGGGACGCTTCACCCGCATTGAGGAAACGACGCTACTACTTAAGGGTAAAGCGCACGATCGCGATTTAGGCAGCGCGCGATAAAGGCGGCGAATCTGATAGCAATACGTTTCATAATAAATACCCTGTATTAACCCCCATGCTATAAGGTCAGCCATGAATACTATAAACCTGCAAGAGATGTACCGTACCGCGAACGAAAATACTCTCGCGATCTGGTCGAAAAACGCAGGCATCGGGGAAATCAGAAAAGAAAACTACTACGATCCGGTAAAGCTCGCGCTCGCCACTGGCATACAACCGACCGTGCCCGTGAAGGTTTCACGCCTGCTGTGCGAACTACAACAGCTCACACAGGATGATCCGCTTGCCGATATTCTTCCCGCACACGGTTTACATTTTACTTTCTTACCCCTGACGCTACCGCTCTATAACATAAACGAGCCATTGCCAGCCAACGTGGAGCAATTGACCACGCTCTGGACTCAGTTTGATGCGAAAAAAATTATTATCAGAAATCTTCAGTTAGTGGCGCTGCCCGGTCAGTTACTGCTGGCGGGCATTCCTGAAAACCCGGCGATAGCCCTGCGTCAGTCATTCTGCGAAAAGGTGCTGGAAACTGACTGGAAAAATGAGTTACTGCGGCGTCATCACGGCAGCGCGTTACCCGCGCCATTCTGGCACAGCACGCTTCTGCGCTATAACGCCGCGTTTTTACCCGCCACGCTACGTCAATTTTTTCTTAAGCGTCAGGACATGGATTTCGGCGATGTCACCGGCGAATTGATATTAGCGAAGGTTAACTACAACTGGACACAATGTTATCCATTAAGGATTTACTGAGGCGAGGTGATGATATCTCAAAGGCTGGTTTTTCTTTCAGGCCATGCAGGAGCAGAGTAAAGGCCAGAGTATTTAACGCGTACACTGCATTCAACACGGCTTGCTGATGATTTATCTTCTTGCGGCTTATTTAATTCTTTCAAAAATGCCTCTCATCCGTTTATGGTAAATATCCATTCCCGGTGAAAATAAGGTTACCTATGCCTGGCGAAAAAGAGAATAAAGACTGGGTCAAACTCGCACAAACGCCGGGAAAAATAGAACGCATTGAAGCCTATTTCAGTGGACATGGCTATGAACCACATCGGCATGATACCTATGCCATCGGCAGAACATTATCCGGCGTGCAGCGCTTTCATTATCGGGACGGTAAAAAGCACAGCCTGCCCGGTGGGACGATGGTCTTACATCCGGACGAAATTCATGATGGCGAAGCGGGGACAACCGAAGGCTTTCAGTATCGGATGTTGTATATCGATCCTGCATTAATTCAGAAAATCCTCGGTGGAAAACCCTTGCCCTTTATTCCAGGTGGGATCTCATCCGATCCCCGGCTTTATGCGGCGACGGAACCTCTGTTAAAAGCCCCTGAAGAATCTTTTGATGCACTGGAAGAAGAGGATGCGCTCTATGATCTTGCCCGGACGATGGCGAGTATCGGAGGGCAGCGTTTTCGCCGGTGTCTGGTGGATTACCGTTCTGCGGAAAGCGCACGCGAATATATTCAAACAGAATTTACCCAAAATATTACGCTGGAGACGTTATCCGCCGTCAGTGGCAAAGATCGCTGGAGCCTGAGCCGGGATTTCCGGGCGCTTTATGGCACGAGTCCTTATCGATATGTGACGATGCGCCGCCTTGAATATTGTCGGCGGCAGATTCAGGCAGGGTTGACGCTGGCTGAAGCCGCGACGGAAGCCGGGTTTTCCCATCAAAGCCATATGACTCGCCAGTTTATTAAAACGTTTGGTCTCTCGCCGGGACGCTGGCAAAAATTTATACAAAACAGCCAGCGCTAAGTTGCACGATCGTTCAAGACCATTGCTGTAGCCTTACTCTATCCTCGATGCTTCTCAACCACAGGGAGCATGACAATGTATTATCCCATTAATCTTGAACAGAAATTTTCTCTCTTCGATACGTACTGGCAGCCGAAAGTCATCGCCCAAATGAATGACTACCAGTTCAAGGTAGTGAAAATCGAAGGCGATTTTATATGGCACTCGCATCCTGAAACCGACGAAGCATTTATTGTAATTGAAGGCGTATTACGGATTGATTTTCGGGACGGCCACGTGTTCGTCGGCCCGGGTGAAATGTACGTTGTACCCAAAGGCATCGAGCATAAAACCTCTGCTGAGGCGGCGGTAAAAATGATGATGATCGAACCCTGCGGGGTGCTCAATACCGGGCACGAAGGAGGAGCGCGCACCGCAGAGAACGATGTCTGGATCTAACGAGGAAAGATATCAAACCAGCCGACGGGCTGGTTTGAAAGCGTAACAGCGGTTCTGTCATCTGCCGCGCCATAACCAAACGCTCTTTGCGCACACGCGTGGATATGAAAACCCCTTTTGACGTTAACGTCCCAAGTCTGTCCCACATGGAAAAACAGGAGGCAAAAGGTAAAGAGTAAATGACTGAATAATCATGGCGCGCCCTGCAGGACTCGAACCTGCGACCCACGGCTTAGAAGAACGTAGGTCTATTTTTAACGCATTGTAAATACACTGTTTTTCCGCGTTCGCATCGCTCACTGTGTCGTAAAGTGTCGTTATTTGTCATTCTGGAACTGCTCTTGGCGGCCAGTCACGACACATTTACGACACAAAAGCGACACAGCTTTTTCCCTAATTAGCTCGTACAACTGGCACATCTGCAAGCCGTGTCGTATAGCACGGTGACAGCATTTCCCGCTTCATCTGCCACGACTGCTGGATACCCTGCCCCGCAAAATACAGGGTTCCCCGGCCCTGCTGGTTCAATTTGTCCATCAGTGACATCAGCGCCTCGCTGTTCGCGCGCGGCGCGTTCTCGTCAAACAGATTCAGCTGCGCCACGCCCTGGCTGAAAAAGTCACCCAGCATAACGCCCGCTTTCTGGTACCGGTGGCCGTCGCGCCAGACCGCATCGAGGCAGCACGTCGCCGCGGCAATTATGTCGCGCGTGTCCTGTGTGGGCGTCAGCAGCTTAGTCCCGGCGTGGTTGCCGTAATACGGTTCAGCAGAGAACGGCGACGTTTTCACGAACACCGAAATGTACCGGCAGAACTGATGTTCGCCGCGGAGCTTCTCCGCCGCGCGCGCCGCATAGCTGCAGATAGCCTGGCGCATCGCTTCATAGTCGGTGATTCGCTCCCCGAATGACCGGCTGCAGACGATTTCCTGTTTCGCCGGGGCAAACTCCTCGATTTCCAGACAGGGTTCGCCGCGCAACTCGCGCACGGTGCGCTCCAGCACGACGTTAAAATGTTTGCGGATAAAGCGGATGTCGGTATCGCATAGCTGCAGTGCATTTTTAATACTCATTGCCTCCAGCTTTCTGGCAATACGCCGACCGACGCCCCAGACTTCCTCCACCGGCATCAGCGCCATCAGCCGCCGCTGGCGCGCCTGGTTTGAAAGGTCCACCACCCCGCCTGTCTGCGGCCACTCTTTGGCCGCGCGGTTAGCGAGTTTAGCCAGCGTCTTTGTCTGGGCGATACCGACACCACAATGGATCCGGGTGTTGCGCCGGACGGTGTCGCGTATCTCCCGGCCAAAATCAGCCAGGTCCCTGCAGTTCCGCACTCCCGTCAGGTCGCAGAAAGCCTCATCGATGCTGTATATCTCAACGCGCGGACACATTTCCTCAAGCGTCGTCATCACCCGCTGGCTCATATCACCGTAAAGTTCATAGTTGCTGGAAAAGGCAATGATCCGCTGAGGGAACTGCATCTCGCGCAACTGGAACCAGGGCATGCCCATTTTTATGCCAAGCGCTTTGGCTTCGCGGCTGCGCGCTATCACGCAGCCGTCGTTATTGGAAAGCGCCACGATCGGCTGACCGACAAGATCGGGACGGAATGCCGTCTCGCAGCTCGTGTAAAACGAGTTCATATCAACCAGCGCGAACATTGCGGTGCAGGGTATTTATAACGCAAATGACAACGCCGACGATTTCGAGGTCGTCGGCGTCATAAACAGCAATAGGCGGGTAATCCGGCGTTCAGCATAGTGTCACTGGCATACTGCTTCAGGAATGACTGATATACGCGCTCAGGATGATTTTTGATGGCCCATTCATCGGAATAAGTCTTCGGCTCAGAACCGACATAAACCTTACCGGGCTGCATTTCTTCCCACGGTGCGCGAAGCATCTCGACATCAGTGCCATCTGTACACCAGACGAACCGATATTCAGGATGGTCACGGAGGTGCTGCCAGATATGCAGCCAGCGCCGGAAGTAGATATTCATCTTTACGTCAGGAACACGGCACAGTTCAACGTCTGCCGGGGCGGTCTGCAATTCATCCACCAGCGCGATACGTATACACTCCCGAAGCGAGGCCGCCCATTTGACCAGCATGTCAGGCGAGGCAGCAATTTTGGTGCCTCGCTGCGGATCTGGCTGACTGGTAAGCAGAGTAGTGATGACCACGTCACGCTGTCGCCGGTAGTCAACGTAACCAGTAAACCCGTTATCACGGCGCTCGTTGTGGATCTTCACGTTACGTTCCACCAGCGCTACCCGGTCCGGTTTAGGTACCGAACGCTCAATGGCTTCATGTTCATCGAGGGAATGAATCAGCTTTTCAGAACCAACAACATCGGCATAGGCCCATGTGGTCAGTCCCGCGTTATGAATGCGCAGGGCTAAATCGCTGTGCTCGTACATCCCGCGCCCGTAAATGGGGTCGAATCCGCCAACCTTTTCAATAGCGCTGTGGTGGTAGTAGAGCATCACGCCGCGCTGCCCGGTGTAGGCGATGTGGTTATCATCGCGGTACAGGACGGAGAGGTCATTCAGCTTGCGCGGGCCCGCCAGATCGAGAAACTGATAAGCCAGATGCGGCTCCGGTGATTCGATGTAAGGTAGATGCCATTCATCGGCAATCGGCCAGGCATCATCGTCCCACAGGAAAAGATGTTCGCAACCAGCATCCATCAGCGCTTCAAGGCTGGCGTTCTTCGATGCCACGATACCAAGAGAGGTTTCATGCCGGATTAAGCGAATGCCGTCAGGCACCACAGCGGCAGGACTGGAACCATCATCCACCACAACCACCAGCGCGCCGGCGGGCAAATGCTTCAGATGTTGCTCAATGGCTTGCTTCAGAACGTCAGGACGGTTGTGCGTGGTTATTGCGATGCCGATGCGGGATTGCTGCTGACTGGCGGGCACATACTGAACGCCGTCAATAGTGACCTGCATAACTTCTCCTGTGGGGGGGGTTATTGGCGCTTAATGGTGACTTTTCCGTAAAGCGTTTGTTGCTTAACCACGCCGTTCTCCGCCGTCATGTATCCGCGCTCATCGGGTACTGCTGCAATCACCTCGTCTTTTTCATCATCAGCAGTGAATACATGCTTAACTTCAACGCCATCGATATAGACTTTATATCGCTCCTGAGCGGGATTAATTTTCCTGCCAGGATCGTCATCTAAAACGGTCAGTCTCATTTAAATTTCCTTTTAGACGTGAGCCTGTCGCACGGCAAAGCCGCCGAAAGCAATCGGTTTGTCCAGGCTCACAGCTGAAAGACTTTCTTAGATGTACGCGTGCGAAGCGCATAAAAAAGCCCCGCGGATGCGAGGCTTTATAAAAAAAGAAACTGACTATATTTGGATAGATTTATTAATTACTTTTCATTTCTTGGCAAATCTTAAAGAGCTTTTCAGCAAAAAAAATGGCTTCTTTTGCCATACTTATATCCACACTTTCACCAAGATAATAGTCTGCTTTATGCCTTTTCCCTTTCTGTTGTTCCAACAAGGCTGCTAAAGCACGAAGCTTACCTGCATCAAAAGGCTCATCACCACGACAGGCACTTCCACGTAAGTATTTTATCAAACCATCATGTGGACTTTGCACAAAGCTTGGAACCGCTGTCATGGTGTCTCGGGCTTCATGATACATAGCATAGTAAGCACGGCTTATACTATTACGGCAAGAAATCTCATCACCGGATGATATAATATTTTTAGCAAAGTCAAGGAAATTCTGACTATTTACAGCCATTTATGCTTCCTTATTTACTCGTTCTGATTTATCGCACTCAAACCACGCAGTAAGGCGAGACTCTTGAAGCTCATCTTTATCAGCTATCGCCATCGCCAGATCAAAATTCATCTCAGCGATTTTTTCGGGATCTACAACGTCGGTAATCGCGACAAGAGCGGCCGTTCCGTCACTAGCCATAGGATAGTAATAGAAGTTAGCAGCGTAGCTTTTGTATTGTTCCAGAATTTCCATAACAGTCTTAGAAAGCTCTTTCAGCTCCGCTTCAGAAGCGCCGGACGCATCCTGAGCCGCTACGATGTTAGCAGCCCATTTTTCTCCAACCATCCGAAACTCCTCTGCTAGCTTCTCATTGTTCATCTGCCCTGCGCCAATCTTTGCTTTGGCTTTGCATTCTTTCGCATTACCAGAAAGATAAAGCATAGGGATGCACTTCTGGATTACTTCCGCATCGAATGGAAACTCACTCACTAAGCGTAGGCATAGATCCATATAAACGCTTAATTTTCTAATACGAAACAGATATGCAGCGTAACCAATGCCGATCACAGCGCTATGAAAATCTGAAAAGTACTTTTTGAACTGCGTTTCTGCTGCTTCTCGGTCACCCTTAGCTGCTGTAACCAGAGCCTGCACAACGATTCTAAAGTATGGAGAATCAATGTTTTTGGCCTGACGCATCTTATGTGCAGCTTCCATCTCACCGAGAGTGTCACCTTTTTCAAGGAGATCTAACAAATCGCTTGCTAGTTGTTCGGTTATTGGTGCTGTCTGGGCCATAAAAAATCCAAGCTAAAGAAAGTTGGGCGATTATACATTGTCATTCTTTGACTAGTATATCCCTTTTAATGCCTTCTACATCACAAAGCATTGTGCCAAGCTGTCCCCTGCTTTAGTTGTTCTAATGTAGCAGAATGTTTAGGTTGTTGTGCAGCGGAGAGAACATCATCAGGCGCTCTGCTGTGAAAGCGCCTTGTGATGCTTACGCCTGCATGGGTTGCGTTAGCTCTTCATACTTATCCCGCCCGATTGCAATAACGAAACGGAAGAGAAGAGCGATTAGCGCGTAACTTACGGCAGTAAAGACCCAGCCCGTGTAAGCCAGCAGGCCGACAATAAGCACCAGACATAGCCAGTTAATGCATTTGCGGAAGAACCCGACCCGCTTATAAGTATCCTTAAGCAGATCCAGCCCCTTCTTTCGCTTCTCGGGGTCTTTCTCTTCACCCAGGGCAAGGACACCGATGTAAGCCAAAGCCGCGATAAAGATAGCCAGGATGATCACCACCCAATAAGATGCCGCTGCGATACCTGCCAGAGAGTTTCTGCCCACCCAGGCCGAGTACGCAAGCAGGGAAATCAGGCCCCATGACACCAGTTCACCGACAGCCTTAAATAAAAACTTCTTCATTTGTTCACCTGTAAAAAGGTTCGTTACTTCAGGCACTGCTCGCGCACATACGCTTGCAGGCCTGTTAGTTGTTTGGTGACGGTGGCGATTCCGTCCCTGAGACTGAAATAATTCTGCTCAGCATCCCCTGTAAGTCGGGGGGCGGCGCCATCATCCATGCTGGTGGAGCTGGTGGAGTCTGTCGAACCTGGGCAGGTTGCTTTGAGCTGCAACCGCTTACGCCCAGCAGCAATATCACCACGCAGCAGATTAATTTCGGCTTTGGCATCTGCCAGTTCTCCGGTGTATTTCGCATCAAGCGCCGCTACGTCACGCTGTCTCGTCTGCATGTCGATTATCGTGTCGTTCGCCAGCTTCAGGTTATGCTCGGCGGCGTCGGCGCGCTGCGTTTCATCTTCCGCTTTGCCGTAGAAGTGGAAGGCTGCCAGCGCGAGCGCCAGCATTACCACCAGCAGCACGAGAGGTTTCCACCAGGCCCGGAGCATAGTCAACATCACAGCACCTTACGCGCTTTCGCGAAGCGTTCGCGCCGGTCGTCCAGCCCGTTCTGCCCGCCATTGATGATCTGCGTTACGCGAATAACGTCGCCCGGATACTTCAGACAGCCTTTGCTGGCGTAGAACCATGCCGCCGAGCGGGCCGCGTGAATGTCTTCAGACAGCAGCTCAGGCGTGCTAACCAGGTCAAGCTTCAGCGCCGCGCCACAGTCGCGGTAATTCGCCAGGCCAGTAATCTGAATCAGGCCGCGCCCGCGGTAGTTCCAGCCGTCGCCGGGTCCGTTATTGCCGAGGCGCTTGCTGTAAACCAGATTCGCAATGGCGCGCTGGCGCTCCAGAGGCAGTGCCTTTTCATACGTCTTGCGGCCAAGCATATTCGCCTGGTCCTGTGTAAGCCGCCCGGATCTGACGAAATCCGCCAGGCCTGCGACGCTGTAATTCATGCTCTCCACAAGCCGGGTAAATCCCGTCGATTCGTGGCCTACCTGCGCGATAAACATCGCCTGGTCAACCGGTGAAATAATGCGGAATTCACGCATCGCTGCGTCAATATGCGGAAACCAGCGCGCAGCTAACCCGGCGCTAAGACCAGCCGCCTTCTGAAATTGTTGTTGGTTCATTCTGGCCTCAGTACCTGGAACAGACGCGCCACATTACCCCGGGCACGGAACACCGCGGCGCAGATGATTAAGTTGATGATGACCGACGCCCAGTGAACGTGGGCGTAGAAGTCGAAGAAGTAGCGGAACGGGACGGAGGCATAAGCAAGAATAATCAGGTATGCCAGCCATGATGCCCACCAGCGATGGCGGGCGCCGGGCTTACGGAACAGCATCAGGCGCAGCACAATGGCTGAACACGTCGCTACGTTGGTAAGCACCAGCGGATCACTTATTACCATTGGCCCCTCCTCTCCACCGCTGGAACCACTGCGCGGGGTCTTGCTGGCTGGCGAACGTCAGGATTTTAATCGTCAGCGCAGAGAGGATAACGGCCCCCAGTGCATCAAGCGGCTTGTCGCTGTATTCCGTCCAGCTGGCAAGTTTGGAGCCCACCAGCCCGGCACCGTAAACGCCAGCGATGTACGAAACAACGAAATAGGCTGCGCGCCGGATCAGGGTCAGGTCTGCCGCGGTGGCAACATAAAAGACCGCGCCGGCAAACGCGCCAAAAATTACGCCATAATCTGTGCCGGTCAGCAGTCCATAGATACTTGCACCAGTAAGCGCAGCACCTGCTGCGACAGTTCCTGAAACCGGATCGGACATGTATCCCCCTCTATTGCTGTGCATCCTCTCTGAGCGAGGGGAAATGAAAAAGGCCGCCCGCAGGCAGCCAGTTTGAGTTTTGCTTTATTTGTTCAGTGAAGGTTCAGGACAGAGATCGGGTAACGGAATTCTTTCCGTTTATTATCCACACATACAACGCGAACATGTCGGTTACATATAAACCACGTTTCATCCCGATCATTAGCCAGTATGTAATATGCATCTGACGTTTCAGATGGGTTAAAACAACCCAGCACCCGATAAGCCGTTTCCATATTAAACCCGCTCTTTAACGGCATTGGTGTGGGTCCGTTATCGAGTTCCTGAATCCTGATATAAAGACCTTGTTCAATCCACAGCATAGGCATCCTTATCTCACGAGTACCTTTACAGCGTAGGTACCTGCGTACAGGTTTGCCATGACACTTTGGAAATTTATTACCAGTTAAAGGAACAGACAGGTCATATAAAAAACCCGCTGCAGCGAGCGGGTTCTGAACGGTGGATACACAACGCCCATCGTTAGAAAAATCCTACCCAATTTTTTTGAATTTAGCAAGCATCAAGTCGCTAAAATGTTTAATCAGGCTTCTAACGTGTGACTTCTCGCAGCATTTTTTCCGCGAATGTTTCTTCCTGCCAGCATTTCGTCACCAGCAGGTTAATGACGTCAGCAAACCCGCTGTACCACTGGTAATCGGTCATATCAGGCACCAGAACCTGCACCTGACGGCGCGCCAGAGTGGTGGGAAGACGTGCAAACCCTTTAACCCGTGAAGAAGCTGCAAGGCTGATCGAGTGCATGCCGGAAAGCTTCAGGCCGGTGGTGATTTTTGCGCTGGCTACCGGCCTGCGCCGCTCCAACATCCTTGATCTGGAGTGGCAACAGGTCGATATGAACAGAAGAGTTGCATGGATAAATCCGGAGAACGCGAAGGCGGGCAAGGCTATCGGCGTCGCTCTGAATGATACCGCATGCAAAGTGCTAAGGGATCAGATTGGAAAACATCAGCGCTATGTCTTTGTGCATACCCGACCGGGCTTTTGCCCTGATGGTAGCGTTAAAGCACCGGGACGGAAAATGCGCGTGGATGATTCCCGCGCCTGGCAACTGGGATTAAAGCGGGCAGGCATTGAAAACTTCCGCTTTCATGATCTGCGCCATACATGGGCAAGCTGGCTTATTCAGTCGGGCGTTCCACTTTCCGTGCTGCAGGAAATGGGCGGCTGGGAGAGCATCGAAATGGTTCGCCGTTATGCGCACCTGGCACCAAACCACCTGACCGAGCATGCACGCAAAATTGATGAGATTTTTGGTAACAACGACACAAATACGACACAGGAGGGTAATCAGGCTGGGCTCAAGATAGCGTAACTAACTGATCTAAAATGGCGCGCCCTGCAGGACTCGAACCTGCGACCCACGGCTTAGAAGGCCGTTGCTCTATCCAGCTGAGCTAAGGGCGCCTCGTGAAGAGGCGTTTCACGTTTTCTCTGCCGGTAGCAGTGTGAAACGCCTGGAATTATACGGTCAGTACCAGGTGAGTCAATGGCTTTCGAACCGCCTGCTGGACAATTGAGCGAAAGACATAAACGAAAACTGACAGCACGGCGCGCTTCTGACAGAATATCCTCATCCCCTCTTCTTTTGATTACAGACGGAATCTTCTCTCTGATGGCAGCAAAGATAATTGACGGTAAAACGATTGCGCAGCAGGTGCGGCTTGAAGTTGCCGAAAAAGTGAAAGCGCGCGTGGCGGCCGGAAAACGCGCTCCCGGGCTTGCGGTTGTGCTCGTTGGCGCGAACCCGGCATCGCAGATTTATGTCGGCAGCAAACGTAAGGCGTGTGAGGAAGTGGGCTTTGTGTCCCGCTCTTACGATCTGCCGGAAACCACCAGCGAAGCTGAGCTGCTGGCGCTGATTGACGAGCTGAACGCCGACGCCGCGATTGATGGCATTCTGGTTCAGCTGCCGCTGCCGGCCGGTATCGATAACGTGAAGGTGCTGGAGCGCATCGCGCCGGATAAAGACGTGGACGGCTTCCATCCGTATAACGTTGGCCGCCTGTGCCAGCGCGCGCCGCGTCTGCGCCCGTGTACGCCGCGCGGTATCGTCACGCTGCTTGAGCGTTACAACATCGACACTTATGGCCTGAATGCCGTGGTGATCGGCGCGTCCAATATCGTCGGCCGCCCGATGAGCATGGAGTTATTACTGGCGGGTTGCACCACCACAGTGACCCACCGCTTCACCAAAAATCTGCGTCAGCATGTAGAAAATGCCGATTTGCTGATCGTCGCGGTCGGCAAGCCGGGCTTTATTCCGGGCGAGTGGATCAAAGAAGGCGCCATCGTGATTGATGTCGGCATCAACCGTCTGGAAAACGGCAAAGTGGTCGGCGACGTGGTGTTTGAAGAGGCGGCCAAGCGCGCCAGCTACATTACGCCTGTGCCGGGCGGCGTGGGCCCGATGACCGTCGCCACGCTTATTGAGAACACGCTCCAGGCGTGCGTTGAATACCATGACGGCGAGGAGGCATAACATGGCAACATTTTCTTTAGGTAAACACCCTCACGTCGAACTGTGCGACCTGCTGAAGCTTGAAGGCTGGAGCGAAAGCGGCGCGCAGGCGAAAATCGTGATTTCTGAAGGTCTGGTGACCGTCGACGGCGCGGTGGAAACCCGCAAGCGCTGCAAAATCGTCGCCGGACAAACCGTCAGCTTCGACGGTCAGAGCGTCACGGTCACGGCGTAACGCCCCACGCCCTCTTGATGAGAGGGCGTGAATTTCCCCCTTCAGAACCTTTTCTTATTGCCCCTTCCCCACCCTCTCATCCAGTTTACGCTTAACACCTGCCCGGCCCGTTTTCTAACCGACTTCAAAGAATCAGCAAATCTTCTGGCGAAACGTTAAATAGATGTTGCGCGAAAAGGCTGCGATCCTACAGCATAGGTAGAACGTTCTACTAGAACGTTCTACCAACTATAAAACAGGGCACAAAAAGCCCGGTTGTTCCACTCGGGGGATCGGTATGAGTCTGATAACAGGTTTGGTTAAATCGCTGTCAAAATTGTCGATGATAGGCCGCGCGCTGATGCTGCCTATTTCGCTGCTGCCCGCTGCTGGTCTACTTCTGGCGTTTGGCGATAAGTTCCATCTGCCGCTGATGATGAACGCGGGCGGGGTTATTTTCGATAACCTGCCGCTGCTGTTCGCCATCGGCTCTGCCGTCGGACTGGCGTCGGAATCCGGCATCGCGGCGCTCTCGGCGGCGGTCTCGGTCTTTATCATTAACATCACCATCAGCACGCAGCTTGGCATCACGCCGGAAATGGCGGCGAGCGGCGGCAAATATGCGATGGTGGTCGGCATTCCCACGCTACAGATGGGCGTGTTCGGCGGGCTGATTTCAGGCATTCTTGCCGCGTGGTGTTATAACCGCTTCCACACGCTGCAACTGCCGGAGTTCCTGGGGTTCTTTTCCGGCAAACGGTTTGTGGCGATTGCCGCGGCGTTTCTCTCCTTCCTGCTGGGCCTGGCGCTGCCGTATGTCTGGCAGCATATTCAGGCGGGCATCGACGCACTGTCGGTTATCGTCAACGGCGATAACCAGGCCGCCTCAACGTTTATCTTCGGGCTGGTAGAGCGCGCGCTTATCCCGCTGGGCCTGCACCATATCTGGTATCCGTCGTTCTGGTATTCGTTTGGCGATTACACCACCCAGAGCGGCCAGGTTATCCACGGCGATCAGACCATCTGGTTCAAAATGCTGGAAGAAGGCGTGAAAAGCTTCAGCAGTAATACCTACCAGAACGCCGGTAAATTTATGCAGGGCGAGTTCCCGCTGATGCTGTTCGCGCTGCCGGCGGCGTGTCTCGCGATGTATCACGAAGCCAGCACGAAGAATAAAAAAATCGCCTCCGGTATTCTTTTCTCCGCCGCGCTGACCTGTTTTCTGACGGGGATCACGGAGCCGGTTGAATTTACCTTTATTTTTGTCGCGCCGGTGTTGTATGTATTTAACGCCATCATGGCGGGGCTTGCGTATATGTCCATGTATTTACTGGACGCGCATATCGCTAAATCGTTCTCCGCCGGGCTTATCGACTATATTTCGTTCGGCATTCTGCCCTCTTTTAACGGCTATCAGACGCACTATCTGAACGCGGTTATCGTCGGCATTCCGATGGCGATTATTTACTACTTCACCTTCCGCTTTGTTATCCGCCGTTTTGATGTGAAAACGCCGGGCCGCGTGGATGTCACCGCCAGTGCGGATGATAAAACCGATGCGGAGCTCGCGGGCAATATTGTGGGCCTGCTGGGTGGTAAAGAGAACATCACCAGCGTCGGTGCCTGTATTACGCGCCTGCGTCTGGAAGTGGCGCGCCCGGATCTTGTCGATAAAGACGGGCTGAACGGGCTTGGCGCGCGCGGCGTGGTGTTTGTGGGCGATAACGGTATTCAGGTGATTTTCGGCGCGCGCGCGCAGTTCATCGCGCAAAGCCTGTCAGGCATGACGGGGAAATAGCAGTGCCTGCGCGGGCCTCACGTCAGGCCCGCGACATCAGCGATAAAAGGATAAATCAGGGCAGATGAAAAAGGTCAGCATTATCGATGTGGCGCGCCAGGCGGGTGTGTCGGTCTCGACGGTCTCGCTGGTGCTGCGCGAGAAGGGAAAAATCTCTGCCGCGACCATCGAAAAGGTGCATGCCGCCATTGAGGCGCTGGGCTACGTGCATAACGTCGCGGCCGCTAACCTGCGCGGTAAAACCTCGAACCTGATTGGCCTGGTCGTTGAGGATCTGAACGATCCCTTTTCAACGCGCGTGACGGCAAGCCTGGTGCAGGCGCTGGAAGCGCAGGGTTTCATGGTGTTCCTCACCCAGCCGGGGCGCGACACAAGCCGGCTTGAGAGCTGTTTTGTCTCCTTTACCCGTCAGGGCGTGGCGGGGGTGGTTTATCTCACCGCGGATTCCCGCCACCGCGCGCTGCCCACGCCGGTCGTGCAGAGCACATTGCCGCTGGTGGTGGTGTCACAGTCGCCAGTAGAAGAAAAGCGCAACAGCGTGGTGCGCGATAACCGCCAGGCGGGCGGGCTCGCCACGCGTTATCTGATTGAGCGCGGCCACCGTAATATTGCCTATATCGGCGGTACGGCGGGATGTCTTATCCGCGAGGAGCGGCTTTACGGCTACCGCGCGGCGCTGTCGCAATACGGCTTGCCGTGGCGTGATGAGTTCGCGCCCGCCTGCGCCGAGGAGACGCTGGCGGTGAGCCAGACGGTGCGACAGCTTCTTGAGGCGAACAACAAAATCACCGCCCTGCTGTGCCATTCGCCGCACGCGATTGTCGGCTGCCTGGAAGCGATTCATCAGGTGGGCCGCACGGTGGGGAAAGATGTGTTCCTGACACAGCAGGTGTCGTTGATTGGCTTTGAGGACATGATGCACGTGAATCTGACGTCGCCTTCGTTTACCTATGTCTCTTCCGCCAGTGAAGAGACCGGGCATCAAGCGGCGGGGTTGATCGTGCGGCTTATCCGCGAGCCGGGCCTGCCCGCGCAGCGGATTACGCTCTCGGGCCAGTTGATTGCGCGCGGATCGGCGTGATGGATGACGGTGGGCGCGCGTTTGCTTTTGTGGTGGGTGCGCTTCGCTTACCCACCCTACATGTTTTACGTTTGCTTTTGCGGTGGGTGCGCTTCGCTTACCCACCCTACAACGGATGTCGCATCGTTTCGTAGGGCAGGTAAGCGCAGCGCACCTGCCGAAACTACCGCAACCATTTAAACCACAACCATAAAAAAAGCGGCTTTCGCCGCTTTTTCTTATTTACGTCGCCAGGTTGTGCCCTGCGGGCCATCTTCGAGAATAATGCCCATCTCGTTTAAACGATCGCGCGCGGCGTCCGCTGCCGCCCAGTCTTTCGCTTTACGCGCTTCAAGACGCTTAACGATCAGCGCTTCGATTTCCGCCACTTCATCGTCGTTAGTCTGCGCGCCGGATTGCAGGAACTGCTCCGGCGCCTGCTCCAGCAGGCCCAGCACGGCAGCAAGCTTACGCAGATGCGCGGCTAACTGGTTCGCCGCGCTGCTGTCTTCCGCTTTCAGGCGGTTCACTTCGCGCGCCATATCGAACAGCACGGAATACGCTTCCGGCGTGTTGAAATCGTCGTTCATCGCCTCGACAAAACGCGCTTCGAACGCCTCGCCGCCTGCGGCGGTCGCGCTGGCGTCGGTGCCGCGCAGCGCGGTGTAGAGACGCTCAAGCGAGGCGCGCGCCTGCTTCAAGTTCTCTTCGCTGTAGTTCAACTGGCTGCGGTAATGGCCGGACATCAGGAAGTAGCGCACAGTCTCGGCGTCGTAGTGTTGCAGCACGTCACGCACGGTAAAGAAATTGCCGAGCGATTTGGACATCTTCTCGCGATCGACCATCACCATGCCCGAGTGCATCCAGTAATTCACATACTCGCCGTCATGCGCGCAGGTGGACTGGGCGATTTCGTTTTCATGGTGCGGGAACATCAGATCCGAACCGCCGCCGTGAATATCGAAATGGCTGCCGAGCTGCTTGCAGTTCATCGCGGAGCACTCGATATGCCAGCCTGGACGCCCGTCGCCCCACGGTGACGGCCAGCTCGGCTCACCCGGCTTGGACATCTTCCACAGCACGAAATCCATCGGGTTACGTTTGCTGTCGGCCACTTCCACGCGCGCGCCCGCCTGCAACTGTTCCAGATCCTGGCGCGAAAGCTTGCCGTAATCCGCGTCGCTCTCCACCGCGAACATGACATCGCCATTGCCCGCGACATACGCATGGCCGCGTGCGATCAGTTGCTCAACGATTTCAATAATTTCCGGGATGTGCTGCGTCGCGCGCGGCTCGCTGTCCGGGCGCAGAATATTCAGCGCATCGAAATCTTTGTGCATCTCAGCGACCATACGGTCCACCAGCGCCACGAAATCTTCGCCGTTCTCGTTCGCGCGTTTAATAATTTTGTCGTCAATATCGGTAATGTTGCGCACATATTTCAGCTTATAGCCGAGAAAACGCAGGTAGCGCGCCACAACGTCAAACGCGATAAACGTGCGGCCATGGCCGATGTGACAGAGGTCGTAAACGGTAATACCACACACATACATGCCGACTTCCCCGGCATGGATAGGCTTAAATTCCTCTTTCTGGCGACTCATGGTATTGAAGATTTTTAACATCAGAAGTTTCCGTGTCAGTGTGTGGTAAGCAGATAAAACCCCTATATTACCCATAATTGAAAGCGCAAGCACCCCACTTTGCAAGGTGAAGCAAGCGGTGAGTTATGCTATAACAGCCTCCTACTGTGGCTTCTTTCGGAAGCCGAAGCACCACTGAAACAAAACAGGATGCAGACATGGTTACTTTTCACACCAATCACGGCGACATCGTAATCAAGACGTTCGATGACAAAGCGCCGGAAACGGTAAAAAACTTTCTGGACTATTGCCGCGAAGGTTTCTACGACAACACCATTTTCCATCGTGTAATCAATGGCTTTATGATTCAGGGCGGCGGTTTTGAGCCGGGCATGAAACAGAAAAGCACTAAAGATCCTATCAAAAACGAAGCCAACAACGGTCTGAAGAACACCCGCGGTACGCTGGCCATGGCGCGCACCCAGGCGCCGCATTCCGCGACGGCCCAGTTCTTCATCAACGTTGTGGATAACGACTTCCTGAACTTCAGCGGCGAAAGCCTGCAGGGTTGGGGCTACTGCGTGTTCGCAGAAGTGGTCGAAGGTATGGACGTGGTTGATAAAATCAAAGGCGTTTCCACCGGCCGCAGCGGCATGCATCAGGATGTGCCGAAAGAAGACGTGATTATCGAGCGCGTAACCGTCAGCGAGTAATTCGTGGCGACGCTCTTTATTGCAGATCTTCATCTGTGCTCAGAAGAACCGGCGATTACCGCCGGTTTTCTGCGTTTTTTAGCCGGTACCGCGCGTGAAGCGGACGCCCTTTACATCCTGGGCGATCTCTTTGAGGCCTGGATAGGCGATGACGACCCGGAACCGCTGCACCGCGAGATAGCTGCCGCGCTGCGCGCGCTCGTGCAATCCGGCGTCCCCTGCTATTTCATCCACGGCAACCGCGATTTCCTGCTTGGCCGTCGCTTCGCCCGCGAAAGCGGTATGCAATTGCTGCCCGAAGAGCAGGTGCTGGATCTCTACGGCAGACGCGTGCTGATTATGCATGGCGATACGCTATGTACGGACGATGCCGGTTACCAGGCGTTTCGCGCCAAAGTCCATAAGCCGTGGCTGCAAACCCTTTTCCTCGCATTACCCCTGCGGCTGCGCCGCCGCATCGCCGCCCGCATGCGCGCCGGCAGTAAAGCCTCCAACAGCCAGAAAGATCTCGCCATCATGGATGTCAACCCGCAGGCAGTGGTCGATACCATGGAACGCCAGCAGGTACAGTGGCTCATTCACGGCCACACCCACCGCCCTGCCGTCCATACGCTTCAGGCGAACGGCAAGCCCGCGCACCGCGTGGTGTTAGGTGCCTGGCACAGCGAAGGCTCAATGATCAAAGTCACCCCCGACAACGTGGAACTGGTAGCGTTTCCGTTCTGATCCGCGCGGTACTTTTTGCCGCGCTCGCGCCTACGCAACCGTTTTCCTTGCCGGTTTTCCGTGATATTCTCAAGGCCCTCGTAACGGCGACCCCGTTGATTTTGCCGCCTGACCACAGGAGTTTTGAGACGTATGTCTTCCAGCCACACCCCGGCGCGTATCGCCATCGTCATGGGTTCCAGAAGCGACTGGGCCACCATGCAGTTTGCCGCAGAAATTCTCGATGCTCTGGATGTCCCTCACCACGTTGAAGTGGTCTCCGCGCACCGCACGCCCGATAAACTCTTCAGCTTCGCCGAGCGCGCGCAGGAGAACGGGTTTCAGGTGATCATCGCGGGCGCAGGCGGCGCGGCGCATCTGCCGGGCATGATTGCCGCGAAAACGCTGGTGCCGGTGCTGGGCGTGCCGGTACAGAGCGCGGCGTTAAGCGGGCTGGACAGCCTCTACTCTATCGTCCAGATGCCGCGCGGCATTCCGGTCGGCACGCTGGCTATCGGTAAAGCGGGCGCGGCGAACGCGGCTCTGCTGGCCGCCCAGATCCTGGCGCAGCACGACAGCGCGCTGCTGGCGCGTCTTGAACACTGGCGTCAGAAACAAACCGAGGAAGTGCTGGAGAATCCGGACCCGCGGGGTGAGGCATGAAGCAGGTTTGCGTGCTGGGTAACGGCCAGCTTGGCAGAATGCTGCGCCAGGCGGGCGAACCGCTTGGCATACGCGTCTGGCCGGTAGGGCTGGACGCCGATCCGCAGGCGGTGCCGTTCGCACAGAGCGTTATCACGGCGGAAATTGAACGCTGGCCGGAAACCGCCCTGACCCGCGAGCTGGCGCGCCACAACGCGTTCGTTAACCGCGATGTTTTCCCGCTTATCGCCGACCGTTTCACCCAGAAACAGCTGCTCGATAAGCTCAATCTCCCCACCGCGCCGTGGCAGTTGCTGGCAAGCAGCGACGAATGGCCGCAGATTTTTGAGAGCCTCGGTGATCTGGCTATCGTCAAGCGCCGCACCGGCGGCTACGACGGACGCGGCCAGTGGCGGCTTCGCGAAAACGAGACGGAGACGCTGCCCGCAGAATGTTACGGCGAATGCATCGTCGAGCGGGGCATTAACTTTACCGGCGAGGTGTCGCTGGTGGGCGCGCGCGCGCATGACGGCAGCGCGGTCTTTTACCCGCTGACCCACAACCTGCATCAGGACGGCATTCTGCGCACCAGCGTGGCCTTCCCGCAGGCGAACGCCACGCAGCAGAAGCAGGCCGAAGCGATGCTGCGCGCGATTATGGACGAGCTTAACTATGTGGGCGTGATGGCGATGGAATGTTTCGTCACGCCGCAAGGGCTGCTGATTAACGAGCTTGCGCCGCGCGTGCATAACAGCGGCCACTGGACGCAGAACGGCGCGTCCATCAGCCAGTTTGAGCTGCACCTGCGCGCCGTCACCAATCTGCCGCTGCCGCAGCCGGTAGTGAGCGGCCCGTCGGTGATGGTGAATCTGATCGGCACCGATCTGAATTACGACTGGCTGAAGCTGCCGCTGGTGCATCTGCACTGGTATGACAAAGAGGTGCGTGAAGGCCGTAAAGTCGGGCATCTCAATCTGAGCGATGCCGAAGCGACGCTCATCGACGCCACTCTGGAAGCCCTCGCCCCGTTGCTGCCGCCGGAATACGCGAGCGGCATCGCCTGGGCGCAGGCGCATTTGCGATAAGAAAAGCACCCTGCGGGGTGCTTTTTTATTGGGTGTGGGTGGTGCTTCAATGGTGGGTGCGCTGCGCTTACCCACCCTGCCACTCACCGTCGCTCATACCCGCCGGGCATAAGGCAGAATTATCGTAGGGCGGGTAAGCGCAGCGCACCCGCCGGGCCAGAAATTACGCCTCCAGCGCCTGCTCGAGATCCGCGAGCAAATCCTCCGCGTCTTCAATCCCGACCGACAACCGAATCAACTGCGGCGTAATGCCATTCGCCAGCCGCTGCTCAAGCGGAATCGAGGCGTGCGTCATACTGAACGGCTGGCTCACCAGGCTCTCCACGCCGCCGAGGCTTTCGGCAAGCGTAAAGAGCCGCAGCTTTTTAATCACCTGTGCCGCACGCTGGTCATCGCCGCGCACCACGATGGAAATCATGCCGCCTGAGAGCGCCATCTGACGGCGCGCCAGCGCATATTGCGGATGGCTTTCCAGCCACGGGAAAAACACCTTTTCCACCTGCGGATGCTGCGCCAGCCGCTGCGCAATCTTCAGCGCGCTGGCGCTGTGGCGCTCCATACGCAGCGCCAGCGTGCGAATGCCGCGCAGCGTCAGAAAGCTGCTGAACGGGTCGAGCACGCCGCCGACGGCGTTCTGCAAATAGGCCAGCTGCTGCGCCAGTTCAGGGTTATCGCCCACCACCGCCAGCCCGGCCACCACGTCGGAGTGGCCGTTCAGGTATTTGGTGGCTGAATGCACGACAATATCAAACCCGAGTGTCAGCGGGCGGTGAATGGCGGGCGAGGCGAACGTATTATCCGCCACGCTTATCAGCCCGCGCCTGCGCGCCAGCCCGGCAATCGCTTCGAGATCCGCCAGTTTCAGCAGCGGATTGGTCGGCGTCTCGACCCAGATCATCCGGGTTTCCGGGCGGATCGCCGCCTCCAGCGCCGCGAGATTGTCCGGCTTCACCCAGGAAACGGTCAGCCCCGCGGTGCGCTTACGCACATTTTCCAGCAGCCGGTACGTACCGCCGTACACATCGTCCACCGCCACGATATGGCTCTCTTTGTCGAGCAGCTCCAGCACCGTGGAAATCGCCGCCAGCCCGGAGGCAAACGCAAATCCCTGGCTGCCCGCTTCAAGCTCCGCGATGGCGCGCTCCAGCGCATGGCGCGTCGGGTTGCCGCTGCGCGAATATTCATAGCCAGTATGCTCGCCGGGCGCGGGCTGCGCGTAGGTGGAGGTGGCGTAAATCGGCGGCATCACCGCGCCATGCTGATCGTGATGCGTGCCGCTGTGCACGCTGAGCGTTGCGAATTTATCCATGATAAAACTCCTTAAGATTCAAGCTGGTTGCGCCAGCGGTTCAGCACATCGGTACGGGTGATAAGCCCGAGAAAGCGCGTCTCGTCGGTAATCACCGCCACCAGACCGCGTTCGAAAACCTCAAACAGTTCCCGCTCGCTGGCGCTTTTATCGAGCGTCACCACTTCGCGGTTCATGGCCGCCGAGACGGGCGTGAGAAAGCGCTGGCTGTCGCCGCGGATAAACGTCAGCAGATCCCACTCATCGACAATGCCCACCACGCGCCCCTGCGCCAGCACCGGAAGCTGCGAGATATCGTAAAGCCGCATCCGGGCGAGCACCGTCGCGAGCGAATCATCAGGGGCCGCGGTCACGGCTGCGCCTTCATCATGGCGAAACGCGATGTAATCACGCAGATCGCCCACGGTGGGCCGCGTCTGTAGCCCCTGCTGGTGCAGCCAGTCGTCGTTAAACATTTTCGAGAGATATTTATTGCCGCTGTCGCAGGCGAACGTCACCACGCGTTTCGGCGTGGTCTGTGCGCGGCAGTAGCGCAGCGCGGCGGCAAGCAGCGTGCCGGTGGAGGAGCCCGCCAGCACGCCTTCGATTTTCAGCAGATCGCGCGCGGCAGCGAACGCGGCGGCGTCGGTCACCCGAAAAGCCTGCCGGACGCCCTCCAGATGCGCGAGCGGCGGAATAAAATCCTCGCCAATGCCCTCCACCAGCCACGATCCCGCCTCATGATAGCGCCCCGTTTCAACCTGATCGGCCAGGATCGATCCTGCCGGATCGGCGAGCACGAATTCAGTGTGGGGAGAGTGCTCGCGAAACCAGGCCTGAAGCCCGCCGAGCGTGCCGCCGGAGCCAACGCCCACCACGATAGCGTCAATGCGCCCTTCCGCCTGCGCAAAAAGCTCCGGCGCGGTGGTGGTCTGATGCGCCAGCGGGTTGGCGGGGTTATTAAACTGGTCGATGTAAAACGCGCCGGGCGTTTCATCGGCGAGGCGCTGTGCGTAATCCTGATAATAGGCCGGGTGGCCTTTGTTCACGTCCGAGCGGGTGAGCCGCACGTCCACGCCCAGCGCGCGCAGGTGATAAATTTTCTCGCGGCTCATTTTGTCTGGCACCACCAGAATCAGCCGGTAACCCTTTTGCGCGGCGATAAGCCCAAGGCCAAGGCCGGTATTGCCCGCCGTGGCTTCAATTATGGTGCCGCCGGGTGCAAGCCGTCCCAGGCGTTCGGCCTCGTTAATCATCGAGAGCGCCACGCGGTCTTTAATCGAGCCGCCGGGGTTCTGGTTTTCCAGTTTGAGCAGCAGCTCACACGGGCCGGTATCGAGCTTTGCGAGGCGCAGCAGCGGCGTCTGCCCGATAAGAGAGGTTACAGAATCGACTATCGACATGGTCGGTTTATCCAGTCATCAGAGAATGGCCAAATGATAGAGCTGCGTTTTTTGGCGGTTAAAGAATCATTCGCGGCTCTTTAGAACCAGATGGAATATTCTCTGCTGTTCTGGCGGTAAAGAAGGAAAGCGGTAAAGTCGTCCGGAAATATCGATGGCTGAATGAGGCATTTTTGCTGCCATTTTCACCGTTTTTTCTTATACAGACGCCCGCTTTTGCCAGTTTGCGCATTTGGATTGCCGGAATTTATCGAAGCCGCCCGGGATGTTTTCCGTATACCCCGGCAAGAGTGAGCGGCGTACAATGGCGGCGTTTTAAAAAAGATGAGAACAACATGCAAAAGGATGCACAACGGCGGCCAGACAGCGACGATGCGCTGGCGCTTATTACACGCGGCGTCACGCTGATTGACGTTCGCGCGCCGGTGGAGTTTGCGCAGGGCGCGATGCCAGGGGCGATTAATCTGCCGCTGATGAATAACGACGAGCGCGCGGCGGTCGGCACCTGTTACAAGCAGCACGGCCAGCAGGCCGCACTGGCGCTCGGCCACCGGCTGGTGTGCGGCGAGGTGCGCGAAGCCCGGCTTAACGCATGGCGTCTCGCCTGCGAGCGTCATCCCGAGGGCTATCTCTGCTGCGCCCGCGGCGGCATGCGCAGCCATATCGTTCAGCAGTGGCTGCGTGAGCGCGGCATCGACTATCCTCTGGTGGAAGGCGGTTATAAACGGCTGCGCCAGGCGGCGATGGACGCCACGGATCGCTTAAGCCGCCTGCCGATGGTGCTTATCGGCGGTTGTACTGGCAGCGGCAAAACGCAACTGGTGAAAGCGCTGCCGACGGGTATCGATCTGGAAGGGCTGGCGCATCACCGCGGCTCGTCCTTTGGCCGGACGCTGACGCCGCAACGGGCGCAGGCCAGTTTTGAAAACCATCTCGCCGCCGCGATGCTTAACCATCACGCCCGCTGGACGACGCTCAGCAACCCGTTCTGGGTGCTGGAAGATGAAGGCAAAATGATAGGTGCCAACCATCTGCCCGCCGTACTGCGCGAACAGATGCTACAGGCACCTGTTGCGGTGGTCGAAGAGCCGCTGGAACGCCGTCTGGAGCGGCTGCGTGAGGAGTATTTTGTGCAGATGCAGGCCGCGTTTCAGGCAGCGCTCGGCGATGAAGCCGGAGGCTGGCGCGCTTATGGCGACTACCTGCACCACGGGCTTTACGCCATCCGCCGCCGTCTGGGGCTTGCGCGCTACGCCGAGCTGGCGGCGCTTCAGGAGGCCGCGCTCGCCCGCCAGCAGCGCACCGGTGAAACCCATGCGCATTTCGCCTGGCTTGCGCCGCTGCTGGAGGGCTATTACGACCCGATGTATCGCTATCAGTTAGAGAAAAAAGCGCAGCACATCGCGTTTCGCGGCGACTACCAGCAGGTGGACGCCTGGCTGCGTCACCGCTACTGCGCTAGCCGTTAAACTGGCGAAACAGCGCTTTGCCTTTTAAAAGCCGCACGCCGAGCCAGCCGCCGCACAGCGACAATAACAACCCGCCGCAGAGCGGCAGCATCGCCCATAGCCGCCAGTCCGGCTCCCACGGGAAGTCAAACACCCGGGTTTGCAGCACGCCGAGCGCCACTTCCGCCCCGATGGCGGCCACCAGCCCCGCCACCAGGCCAAGCAGCGCGAACTCGTTCCAGAGCGTGGCGCGCAGCAGTTTTTTCTCGGCACCCAGCGTGCGGTAGACCACCAGCTCCTGGCGGCGCTGATGCATGCCCACCTGCACCTGCGCCAGCAGCAGCAACACGCCGCAGACGGTCACCAGTACCACCATCACCTCCAGCGCGCGGCTCACCTGCTCCAGCACCTGGCCTATCTGTCTGAGTATCGCCCCGATATCCAGCACGCTCACCGTCGGAAACTCCCGGTTAAGCTGTGTCAGCATAGTATCAGCCTTGTCAGCGCGGAAACTGGTCAGGTAACTCTGCGGCTGCCCGTCCAGCGCGCCCGGCGGGAAGATAAAGAAAAAGTTTGGCCGCAGGCTCTCCCAGTCCACTTTACGCAGGCTGGTCACTTTCGCGGTAAACGCCTGAGTGTCGCCAGTGAAGGTCACGCTGTCGCCAGGCGCGATGTTCAGGCGTTTCGCCAGCCCCTCTTCCATCGAGACTTCGCCCGCGCGCGGCGGCCAGCGTCCTGCAGTGAGCGGATTATGCTCCGGACGTTCCGCCTGCCAGGTGAGATTGAGTTCGCGATTGAGCGCCTCATCCTCGTTGCCCACGGTGGCCTTGCCGTTAATCTGCGTCAGCCGCGCGCGAACGATGGGGTAAAACGCCTGCGGGATAATCTGATGCTCCGCCAGAAACGCTTTCACCGCGTCGCGCTGCTCCGGTGCGATGTTAATCAGAAAAAAGTTCGGGCTTTCCGGCGGCAACTGCTGCTGCCAGCGGTCGAGCAGATCGCCTCTTAACACCAGCAGCAGCGCCAGCAGCATGAAAGAGAGCGAAAACGTCGCAAGCTGGCTCAGGGTTTGCCACGGCTGGCGCAACAGGCGGTTGACCGCCAGACGCAGCGCCAGCGAGCGCAACCGCAGACGACGCATCGCCCACAACAGCGCCCAGCCCGCGAACCCGCACAGCGCCGCCAGCACGACGGCACCCGCGAGCACTGCCCAGAGCAGCATCCGGCCGCCCATTAATCCGGCAAGCAGCGCCACCACAATCAGCGCCATCACCGGTAAATAGATTTTCAGCGGCCAGAGATTCGCTACGGCGTCGCGGCGCAGCACCCGCAGCGGCTGTGTCGCAAGCAGCAGCCGGTAAGGCCGCAGCCCCACCAGCAGCGAAATCACCACCATCGCGCCCACGGCCCACAGCCACGGCCAGACACTCGCTTCCGGCAGCGCTGCGGGCAGCACCGGTGCGAGCAACCGCATCAGGATCGCCTCAAAAAGCAGTCCTGCCGCCCCGCCGGTGACAGTCGCCAGCAGCAGCACCATCAGCCACTGGCCGATGATAAGCTTGCGCAGCGCCGCGCGCCCAGCACCGAGCGTTTTCAGAATAGCCACCAGATCATAGCGGCTGCGGCAGTAGTGGTTCATCGCCACCGCCACCGCGGCCACCGCCAGCAGCAGGGTCAGGAGCGCCGAGAGCAACAGGAACTGTTGCGAGCGCTGGAGCGATTTACCGAGCGCGCTGTCGTCCTGCTCAAGGCCGGTCCAGCGGTGTTCCTGCTGAAGCTGCGGCAGCAGCCAGCGTTCATACTGCGCGAGCGCCTCAGGCGTGCCGGCGAATTTATAGCGCCAGGTGAGACGGCTGCCGGGCTGCACCGCACCGGTCTGTTCGACATCCGCCAGGTTCATCAGCAGTCGCGGGGCCATCTGGAAGGGGTTAAAGCCGCTGTCCGGCTCCTGGATCACCTCGCCCGCCACCTTCAGCGTCGCGTCGCCCACGTCCACCGGATCGCCGGGTTTCACGCCAAGCAGCGCCATCAGGCGCGGTGCCAGCAGCACCGTGCCTGGCGCGGGCAGCAGCCCCTGCGGGCGCGTTTGCAGCGTGCCGTAGAGCGGGTAGCGCGTATCCACCGCCTTAACGCTCGCCAGCTGCGGGCGGTCGGCGGCAAACGTCATGGTGGAAAAACTGAGCTGCCGGGAGAGCGTCAGGCCGTCTTCCCCGGCTTTGTCGAGCCATGCCTGCGGCACCGCGCGGGAACTGCGTAATGTCCGGTCGCCCGCCATAAACTCACGGGTCTGCTGGCTTAAGCCTTTCTCCATGCGGTCGCTGATGTTGCCGAGCGCCAGCACGCAGGCGACCGCCAGGCTCAGCGCCAGCCAGACGATTAATAGCGACGGCGAGCGCCATTCGCGCCAGAACCAGCGGGCCGTCATGCTTCCTCCCACAGCTTGCCGTCGCGCAGCCGCAGCGTGCGATCGCAGCGGGCCGCCAGTTCAGGATCGTGCGTCACGAGGATCAGCGTCGTGCCGCTGTCGCGGTTTAAGGAGAAGAGCAGATCGGCAATGCGATCGCCCGTCTGGCGATCCAGATTGCCGGTCGGTTCATCGGCAAACAGCACCGCCGGGCGACCGTTAAACGCGCGCGCCAGCGCCACGCGCTGCTGTTCGCCGCCGGAGAGCTGCGCGGGCAGGTGATCGAGGCGTTTGCCAAGCCCGAGCTGTTCCAGCAGCGCCTGCGCCTGCTGGCGGCTGGCCTTACTGGTTTCGCCGCGCAGCATCGCGGGCAGCTCGACATTCTCCAGCGCGTTGAGTGTCGGGATCAGCATGAACGACTGAAACACAAAGCCGACGTCCCGCGCGCGCAGCCGGGCACGCGCCTCTTCGTCCATCTGATGCAGCGGCTCGCCGAGCAGGCGCACCTCGCCGCTGGTGCCGTCGTCCAGCCCGGCGAGAATTGCCAGCAGCGTTGACTTGCCGGAGCCGGACTCGCCCACCAGCGCAATGCTCTGGCCCGGTTTGACAACCAGTTCAACTCCGGTAAGGATGGACAGGGCGTGTTCCCCCTGACCGACGGATTTATTAAGATGATGAACTTCAAGAATGTTTTCCGCTGGCATTTCCCTTTCCTGTTACTGGCGTTATTAAGCTTTCGCGCCGCCGCGGCGGACACGTTGCTGGTGCTGGGCGACAGCCTGAGCGCCGGCTATCGTATGGCGGCGGACGCCGCCTGGCCTGCGCTGCTCAACGATAAATGGCAGCAGCGCGACGTGCGCGTGGTCAACGCGAGCATCAGCGGCGACACCGCTCAGCAGGGGCTCTCGCGCCTGCCTGCGCTGCTTAAACAGCATCAGCCGCGCTGGGTGCTGATAGAGCTTGGCGGGAATGACGGCCTGCGCGGTTTTCCGCCGGATACGCTTTCCGCCACGCTCAGGAAAATCATAGAACAGGTTAAAACCGCGGGCGCGGAGCCGCTGCTGATGCAGATCCGCCTGCCAGCGAACTACGGACGCCGCTACAATCAGGCGTTTGAAGCGATTTACCCGGAACTGGCGCAATCTTTTTCCATCCCCCTGCTGCCCTTTTTTATGGAAGAGGTTTACCTCAAACCGCAGTGGATGCAGGACGATGGCATTCATCCCAATCGCGACGCCCAGCCGTTTATTGCCGACTGGATGGCGCAGCGACTGGCCCCTTTAGTTAAACACGACTCATAACCCTGCGGGGCGCTGAGCGGGTAAAGTTATGCAAAAATCACTCTTAATTACAGGATGTTCCAGCGGTATTGGTCTTGCCTGCGCGCATGAGCTGCGCCGTCAGGGCTTTCAAATCCTTGCGGCCTGCCGCAAGCCGGGCGATGTGGCGCGCATGAATACGCTGGGTTTTACCGGCATTGAACTCGATCTCGACTCCCCGCAGAGCGTGGAGGCCGCCGCGCAGGAGGTGATTCGCCTGACGAACAATCGCCTGTACGGGATTTTCAATAACGGCGGCTATGGCGTGTACGGGCCGCTCTCGACCATCAGCCGCGCGCAGATGGAACAGCAGTTCTCGACGAATTTTTTCGGCGCGCATCAGCTCACCATGCTGCTGCTGCCCGCGATGCTGCCGCACGGCGAAGGGCGCATCGTCAACACCAGCTCGGTCATGGGGTTAATTTCAACCCCCGGACGCGGCGCCTACGCCGCCAGCAAATACGCGCTGGAGGCGTGGTCTGACGCGCTGCGCATGGAGCTGCGCTACAGCGGCGTGAAGGTGAGCCTGATTGAGCCCGGCCCTATTCGCACGCGCTTTACGGAAAACGTCAACCAGACGCAGGCGGATAAACCGGTCGAAAACCCCGGCATCGCCGCGCGTTTTACACTCGGCCCGGAGGCGGTCGTCGCCAAAGTGCGCCATGCTTTTGAGAGCCCGAATCCGCGTATTCGCTATCCGGTCACGCTGGTGACGCATGCGGTAGGCATACTCAAACGGCTACTGCCGACGCGAATCATGGACAAAATTTTACACGGGTAAGTTGAAGGCGAGCGCCCTGCCCCCATGTAAAAAGGAAATCGACAACAGAGAGTGACTCATGTCCGAACAGAATATTATTAACCTCAGCGAAGCGAACCTGCACCAGATCCTGGAGCAATCCATGACGGTGCCGGTGCTCTTCTATTTCTGGTCCGATCGCAGCCAGCACTGCCAGCAGCTGACGCCGGTGCTGGAAAAACTGGCGAACCAGTATCAGGGCCAGTTTATCCTCGCGAAAGTGGACTGCGATAACGAACAGGCCATCGCCGCGCAGTTTGGCCTGCGCGCCATCCCGACGGTCTATCTGTTCAGCCAGGGGCAGCCGGTGGATGGCTTCCAGGGCCCGCAGCCGGAAGAAGCGATTCGCGCGCTGCTGGACAAAGTGCTGCCGCGTGAAGAAGAGCTGAAAGCGCAGGAAGCGATGGCGCTGATGCAGGAAGGCAAACATCTTGAAGCGCTGCCGCTGCTGAAAGAGGCCTGGCAGATGTCGAACCAGGCGAGCGAAATCGGCCTGCTGCTGGCGCAGGCACAAATAGCGCTTAACCGCTCCGAAGACGCCGAAGCGGTGCTGAAAACCATTCCGTTGCAGGATCAGGACACCCGCTATCAGGGCCTGGTGGCGCAGATAGACCTGCTGAAACAGGCGGCGGACACGCCGGAGATCCAGCAGCTGCAGCAACAGGTGGAGCAACACCCGGATGACGCGCAGCTCGCCAGCCAGCTTGCGCTGCAACTGCATCAGGTCGGGCGTAACGAAGAGGCGCTGGAGTTGCTTTTCGACCACCTGAAGAAAGATCTTAGCGCCGCCGACGGTCAGGCGCGTAAAATGTTCCAGGAAATCCTGGCCGCGCTGGGCACCGGTGACGCGCTGGCGTCGAAATATCGCCGTCAGCTCTACTCCCTGCTCTACTGATCCCCACCGGCAAGGATGCCGTGACGTTCCCCTGCCAGATTCGGGCGCTGCGCCCGGCGCTGGCAGGCGGTAGAATAGTCGCTATTGCACACAACAGGAGGTTGGTTCGATGCTGTTTATTATTCCCGTACTTATTTTCGTCGCGCTGGTTATCGTTATGGCTGGCGTCAAAATCGTGCCGCAGGGTTTCCAGTGGACAGTGGAGCGCTTTGGCCGCTATACCAAAACTCTTCAGCCTGGCCTGAATCTTGTGGTGCCGTTTATGGATCGCGTGGGCCGCAAAATCAACATGATGGAGCAGGTGCTCGATATCCCGTCGCAGGAGGTTATCTCTAAAGATAACGCCAACGTCACTATCGACGCCGTCTGCTTTATTCAGGTGATCGACGCGCCGCGCGCGGCGTATGAGGTGAGCAACCTGGAGCTTGCCATCATCAACCTGACGATGACCAATATCCGTACCGTGCTGGGCTCGATGGAACTGGACGAAATGCTGTCGCAGCGTGACAGCATCAACACCCGCCTGCTGCATATTGTCGATGAAGCCACCAACCCGTGGGGCATCAAAGTCACGCGTATCGAAATCCGCGACGTGCGCCCGCCCGCCGAGCTTATCGCCTCGATGAACGCCCAGATGAAAGCCGAACGTACCAAACGCGCCTATATTCTGGAGGCCGAAGGCGTGCGCCAGGCGGAGATCCTCAAAGCCGAAGGCGAAAAACAGTCGCAGATCCTCAAAGCGGAAGGCGATCGCCAGTCGGCGTTCTTGCAGGCGGAAGCCCGTGAGCGTTCGGCCGAGGCGGAAGCGCGCGCCACGAAAATGGTTTCCGAAGCGATCGCCGCGGGCGATATTCAGGCGGTGAATTACTTTGTGGCGCAGAAATATACCGACGCGCTGCAGCAGATTGGCTCTTCCAGCAACAGCAAAGTGGTGATGATGCCGCTGGAGGCCTCAAGCCTGATGGGTTCGATAGCCGGGATCGCCGAACTCATGAAAGAGAGCGGCAACGAGCGTAAACGCCCATGATGACCCTTATCCTCTCTCACCCTCACGTCTTCTGGCTCTGCCTGGGCGGACTGCTGCTGGCGGCGGAAATGCTCGGCGGCAATGGCTTTCTGCTCTGGAGCGGCGTGGCGGCGGTAGCGACCGGGCTGCTGACCTGGCTTCTGCCGCTGGGCTGGGAGTGGCAGGGCGTGAGTTTCGCGCTGTTCATGCTTATCGCCGTCTGGCTCTGGTGGCGCTGGCTGTCGCGTCGCGCGCAGCCGCGGCCTGACAACGCGCTGAACCAGCGTGGTCAGCAGCTGATTGGCCAGCGCTTTACGCTGACGCAGTCGCTGGAGAATGGCCGCGGGCAAATTACCGTCGGTGACAGCGTCTGGCCGGTCGTGGCGAGCAGCGATTTACCGGCAGGTACAGTCGTGGAAGTGGTCGCGCTCGACGGCATTCGCCTGCGCGTGCAGGCGAGCCGGACGCAATAGCCGATTCTTGCAAGACAGCACTGTTCAATAAAAGCCTGTTCGGGCATGATCCGGACAGGCTTTTTTACAAAATATTCACAAGGAAACGACGTTATGACGCTACGACTGACAGGGATCGCCCTCGCGCTGCTGACGCTGCCCACGCTCTGCGCGCAGGCCTCTTCTGATATTGAAGACTGCACGTGGGGCACGCCGGGCTGCGTTCTGCAAGGCGAGCCATGGCTTAATGTGAATAACGACACCCGCGACAACCTGATTGGCCTTATCAGCGAGCAGAAACATTTCGCGCTGCCGGTCTGGCCGCTGCCCGCCGACACGCGCACTACCCGCGATTACCACTTCGGCTATCACGAAGAAGACGTCACGGAAACTGCCACGCCCGGCACCGCGGCAGGCGATGCGCCGGACCCGCTGGCGACGCTGCTGACCAGCATGCATCTTGACCCGGCTGCCGCGACGCAGAGCGACGCCGACCGTGAAAACCGTTTTGTCTCCAATAATTCGCAGAGCGTCATCGCGTTTCTGACCGCGCTGAATAATGAGAAATCGCTGACCGACGCGCAGCGTCAACACCTGGCGCAGGCGCGTCTGAGTATCTATCAGGCACCTGACAGCACGCCCGACAGCCTCAACGCGCCGCAGGGATCGGCCGCCGCTGCGTTCGATGAATATCTTGGCGCGGCGAGCGCGTTTTATCAGGGCGACTACCCCGCCGCGACGGAACGCTTTAGCGCGCTTAAAACCAGCAGCCAGCCGTGGGTGGCGCAGACCGCCGCCTATATGCTGATGCGCGTGGCGCTTAACCAGAGCAGCGCCGCGGCGGTGGACGATGATTACGGCCTGTTTGATACCACTAAAATCGACAAAAACGCCGCGCGCCAGGCGCTCGCTTATTCTGAGGCGTACCTGAAAGCCTGGCCGGAGGGCGACTACGCTGACTCCGCACGCGGTATGCAGCGACGCATCTACTGGTATCTCCAGGACTGGGACGCGCTGGCCCCGCGCTACGAGCAGGCGCTGAAAGCGGCACCGGACGCCGACGCCCTGCGCGCGCTGCTTTTAGAGAACGACACCAAACTGCAAAGCAAAGACGCCAGCGGCGACACCTTTTTTGTCAGCAGCCCGGACGCGCCGCTGCTCACCTTTACCCAGACGCTGCGCTGGCTGCGCGAAAATGAACGTAAAGCCGACAAAAACCCGCACGTGACGCGCCAGATGCTCGACGATTACAAACCCATCTATGAAAAAGCGGGGCTGATGCCGCTGTGGAATTACCTGCAAAACGCCTGGCTCTTCTGGCAGCAGCAGGATTACGCGGCCGTCGTGGCGGCGATTAAGCCTGCCGACAGCGTGCCGCAGAACGATATTCTCGCCTTCAGCGAGCAGGTGCTGTACGGCGACGCGCTGGGCGCGCAAAAGCAGTGGGCCGCCGCGCGCGACCACTGGCAGCGCCTGCTGAAATCCGCCAAACCGGGCGCTGAACAGCAGCTATTGCAGATGAAACTGGCGGCCGCGCTGGTTGAAAACAACGAAACGGCGGCGATTTTCGCGCCGCAAAGTCTGGTGACGGGCCTGCGCTACCGCTCGCTGGTGCTGAAAACCAGAGCGCCGCTGGATCTTCTTAAAGATCAGGCGCTGCACGGCATGAACAACGAAGAGCGCACCATTGCGCTGCACACGCTGCTTACACGCCATCTGACCGAAGGCCGTTATCAGGATTATCTCCAGGACAAAGCGCTGGCTGGCGATCTCAAACCGCTGGATGAGAAGGCATACGGTGACGTCAGCCTGACCATTTTCAACTGGAAAGGCGACGACGTGGCGAAAGGCTACGCCTGCAGGCCGCTCGACGAGACCGCGAAAACGCTGGCGGCTCACCCAGACGACAGCCACGCGCTGAACTGTCTCGGCGAGTTTTTCCGCCTGACGGGCGCGCAGGTCAACCCGTGGGGCGATAGCGGCGGCAACAGTACGCTCGATACCGTGACCCGCACCGAACACCCGGTCGGGCTGCCGAATCGTCAGCACTATTACCAGCAGGTCATCGCCAACCCGAAAGCCGAGCCGGAAGATAAAAGCTACGCGCTGTACCGCGCCGTGATGTGCTATGCGCCGTCAGGGTATAACGACTGCGGCGGTGAGGATGTCGATAAAGCGACGCGCAAAGCCTGGTTCGGGCAGCTTAAGAAAAACTGGCCGGGAAGCCCATGGGCGCAGCAGCTCAAATATTACTGGTAAGCCTGCTGCTGGCAACAACGAGCGCGTGGGCGCAGACGACGCGGGCGAATGACGCCAACTACCGGGCCTTCTGGCTCTGGTCTGGCGTCAGGCCGTCTGCGGCGCTGCGTCAGGCTGAGGTTATCTATCTGCATCAGGGCGATGTGGTCACGCGCCAGGGCAAGCCCGCGTTTGTGCGCCTCGGCCAGCCGGTCGCCCGCCTGCGCGCGCCTGCCCTCTGGCTTACCGTGCGGCTTGAGCGGCTCGATCTCAGCGATGAGATGCTCGACACGCTGGCCCGCCTGCCCGTGCGCTGGGCGCAGGCGGGAAATCCGGTGACCGGGTTACAGATTGATTTTGACGCAGCGACCCGCCGCATCGGGGATTATGGCCAGTTTTTAACGCGGCTGCGGGCGCGGCTGGATGGCCGTTTCGCGCTCGGCGTGACAGGGCTGCTCGACTGGGCGCAGACCGGCAGCGTCGCGCAGCTTAACGCCCTGCCGGTGGATGAACTGGTGGTGCAGACTTATCAGGGGCGACACACGGTGCCGGGCTACGCGCGCTATTTACCCGCCCTGCTCGGCCTGCGCATTCCGTTTAAAATTGGCATCGCGCAGAATGGCGAGTGGGATAAGGCGCAGGAGAAAACCCTTGCGGCATCGCCCTGGTATCGCGGCGTGGTGATTTTCGTGATGAACGGCGAGCGCTGATCTTACGCGTCAGCGCGTCGGTGGCAGCAGCCGGAAAGGTTATCGATAATCGGGCAGTCGGCGCTGTCATCCCCAGGACACGCGGCGGCGAGATCCAGCAACTGCTGGCGCATCGCCCGCAGGCTTTCGATATGGCTTTCGATTTCCGCCACCTTTTGCAGCGTGCGCGCTTTCACGTCCGCGCTGTGGCGCGCCGGATCGTTAAACAGATGCACCAGTTCGCGACACTCTTCCAGGTTAAACCCCACCAGCCGCGCCTGGCGCAGCAGCGTCAGTTCATCTATATGCCGCTGCGAATAGGTACGGTAGCCGTTATCGCCGCGCAGCGGCGGCGTCACCAGCCCTTTCTCTTCGTAAAAACGAATCGCTTTGCTGGTCAGCCCGGTTTTTTTTGCCACATCGCTGATATTCACGTTTCCCCCTTCAGGCGTTTGAATGACGCCGTGCCGTAAAGCCCGGTGTTACTCCACCAGATTACGCATACATTGCCATGAATGCGATTTCCCGCGGTAATCCCGGCATTTCGCTAAGGGATTATAACGCACGACGTCCCGTAAAGGCTGGCAGAAAGTTTACAGGCCAGGTTAATGCTTCTGAATCACTTTTGTGCCGAGAAACCAGCCAGCGAAGGCACCGATCGCAGCCAGTAACGGCGTTCCCACCAGGAAAATGACAAAGTTTTGCGACATTTGATCTTCACCCTGTATCGGCCCCACCACTACGCGACACACCACCGGCAAGATCAGCAGCATCAGCGCTGCGCCGCATACCGCCCCGATCGCAGCAAAAAGCGATAATTTCAGAAGTTTCATAACATTTTCCAGAATCTAAATTCTTGCGCGTGTACAAGAAGTTATCAGCGAACCACGTTAACAGAAACGCCCTGCGCTTTCGCTCTCTTCTGCGGTGCGAACCGGACATATTGCCCACCTTTCTGGCGCTATCTGGACACTTTTTTACACGCGGCTTTCCATCCGTGATTTAAAACCTTGACCTTCCCCTTGATGGAAGGTTTACGCTTAACCACAGTCGAAAGCATTTCGTTTTCCGGTCAACCCGAGGCTGACCGCTTACTGAGGAGACAACGTATGTCAAACACCATAGAACTGGCCCTGGACGGGCTTTCCTGCGGACACTGCGTAAAACGGGTGAAAGAGAGCCTGGAGCAGCGCCCGGACGTTGAACGCGCGGATGTCACGATTGAACATGCAAGCGTCACCACCACTGCGCCTGCGGACGCCCTGATTGAGACGGTGAAACAGGCCGGTTACGACGCGACGCTCGCATACCCAAAGGCTAATCCGCTGACAGAGTCATCAACCCCGTCGGAAGCACTGACAGCGGCGCAACCTGAGCTTCCGGCAGCGGATAACGCCGACGATGACGACAGCCGACAGCTGCTTATCAACGGCATGAGCTGCGCCAGTTGCGTGAGCCGCGTTCAGAACGCCCTGCAAGGGGTGGCGGGCGTCACGCAGGCACGGGTGAATCTGGCGGAGCGCACTGCGCTGGTAATGGGTCATGCCTCCGCCGCTGATTTAATCGCGGCGGTTGAAAAAGCGGGCTACGGCGCAGAGGCTATCGATGACGACGCCGAACGCCGGGAACGCCAGCAGCAGACCGCGCAGGCGGCTATGAAACGCTTTCGCTGGCAGGCGGCGCTGGCGCTCTCCGTCGGCATTCCGGTGATGATCTGGGGCATGTTCGGCGACAACATGATGGTCACTGACGCCAACCGTTCGCTCTGGCTGGTCATTGGGTTTATCACGCTCGGCGTGATGGTTTTCGCTGGCGGTCATTTCTATACCAGCGCCTGGAAAAGCCTGCGCAACCGCAGCGCGACGATGGATACGCTGGTGGCGCTCGGCACCGGCGCGGCCTGGCTTTACTCCATGAGCGTCAACCTCTGGCCGCAGCATTTTCCGATGGAAGCGCGCCATCTCTATTACGAAGCCAGCGCCATGATTATTGGTCTGATTAATCTTGGTCATATGCTGGAGGCGCGCGCGCGCCAGCGTTCATCGAAGGCGCTGGAGCGCCTGCTGGATCTGACACCGCCGGTTGCGCGCGTCGTCACGCCGGAAGGCGAAAAAAGCGTACCGCTGGCGGAAGTGACGCCGGGCATGACGCTGCGCCTCACCACCGGCGATCGCGTCCCTGTGGATGGCGACATTACCGACGGCGAAGGCTGGTTTGACGAAGCGATGCTGACAGGCGAACCGGTGCCGCAGCAGAAAGCGGCGGGTGATGCCATTCACGCGGGCACCGTTGTGCAGGATGGCAGCGTGCTGTTCCGCGCCGCCGCGGTGGGCAACCATACCACGCTGTCGCGCATTATTCGCATGGTGCGCCAGGCGCAGAGCAGCAAGCCGGAAATCGGCAAGCTGGCCGACCGCATCTCCGCGGTTTTTGTACCAGTCGTGGTGCTGATTGCGCTGTTCAGCGGCGCGGTCTGGTATTTCGCAGGCCCGGCCCCGCAGATCGTCTATACGCTGGTGATTGTCACCACGGTGCTGATTATCGCCTGCCCCTGCGCGCTGGGCCTTGCCACGCCGATGTCGATTATCTCTGGCGTCGGGCGCGCGGCGGAGTTTGGCGTACTGGTGCGTGACGCCGACGCGCTGCAACGGGCGAGCGACGTTGACACGCTGGTGTTCGACAAAACGGGTACGTTAACCGAAGGCAAACCGCAAGTGGCGGCCATCGCCACCACGGGCGACATCACCGAAGCGGACGCGCTGCGCCTCGCCGCCGCGCTGGAGCAAGGCTCCAGCCACCCGCTGGCGCGCGCCATTATCGAACGTGCCGGCGGCGCAGAACTTCCCGCCGTCCGTGGTTTTCGCACGCTGCGCGGGCTGGGCGTCAGCGGTGAGGCGGCGGGCAAAACGCTGCTGCTTGGTAATCAGGCGTTGCTGGAGGAAAACGGTATTTCAACCGACGCGCTGCGCGATGAGGCGCAGCGTCAGGCAAGCCTCGGCGCCACGCCGGTGCTGCTGGCGGTGAACGGTACGCTGGCGGCCCTCTTCGCCATTCGCGACCCGCTGCGTGAAGACAGCGCCGATGCACTGGCGCGCCTGCACCGTGAAGGCTACCGGCTGGTGATGCTGACCGGCGACAACGCCGTCACCGCAAACGCCATCGCCCGCGAGGCGGGCATTGATGAAGTGATTGCAGGCGTCCTGCCGGATGGCAAAGCGCAGGCGATTCAGAAGCTTCAGCAGGCGGGCCGCAAAGTGGCGATGATTGGCGATGGCATTAACGACGCCCCGGCGCTGGCCCAGGCGGAAGTGGGGATCGCGATGGGCGGCGGCAGCGATGTGGCTATTGAAACCGCCGCGATCACGCTGATGCGCCACAGCCTGACGGGAGTCGCCGACGCGATGGCGATTTCCAAAGCGACGCTTGGCAATATGAAACAGAACCTGCTCGGTGCCTTTATCTATAACGCACTCGGCATTCCCGTGGCGGCAGGCGTGCTGTGGCCGCTGACCGGCACCCTGCTGAACCCGGTGGTCGCAGGCGCGGCGATGGCGCTCTCATCGATTACCGTCGTCAGTAACGCCAACCGGCTGCTGCGGTTTAACCCGAAAAAATAAGCGCAAGCCCGCTCCGGCGGGCTTTTTTATGGCCGCAACACAGTGATGCAGATTCGGAAAACCAGCCAGGTTGCCTGCTACGCCGTTTCCCCTGCGCCAGCCATAGTATTTATTACACCTCACCTGAGCCCGGCATTATCGTGCTCGCCGTGTTGCACCACAGCCGCCTGCTTGCCGGTGAACGCTCCGCCCGGAGGGTTTGACCCCCTCTCGTTTGCACCCGCCCCGCCTGCGCGTTAGCATGGCTTTTTACGTCAGGGGAAGTGGTTATGGGCCTGTTACGTCGTCTGCGCACCTGGTTTGACACGCTGCGCCCCGGTTATCCGTGGCCGGCGGTGGATATTACGCTACCCGGCGGGCGCTACCTGCACCTGGTCGGCAGTATTCATATGGGCACCGCGGATATGGCGCCGCTCCCCGCGCGTCTCGTGGAAAAACTGCGGCGCGCCGACGCGCTGATTGTCGAAGCCGATATTCGCGGCGATAGCTCGCCCTTCGGCGATCCGCCGCCCTGCCCGCCGCTCTGCGAGCGTCTCGACGAGGCGCTGTTTCTCCAGCTTGAAAAACTTATCGACGATCTGGCGCTGCCGCTCTCCCGGCTCGATACGCTGCCGCTCTGGCAGGTGGCGCTGATTTTACAGGCGCACCAGGCGCAGCGCCTCGGCCTGCGGCCCGATTTCGGCATCGATTATCAGCTCTTAAACGCCGCGCAGACGCACCAGGTGAAAGTGAGCGAACTGGAGGGCGCACAGAGTCAGGTGGAGCTGCTGCGTCGCCTGCCGCAGGACGGTCTGGCGCTGCTTGAAGACACACTGACCCACTGGCACACCAACGCGCGGCTGTTGCAGATTATGATGGGCTGGTGGATGGCGCGTCCGCCCGAGGCGGCAGGCAGCGTCGCGCTGCCGAACACTTTCAGCGCCGAGCTTGGCGATATGCTGATGCAGCAGCGTAACCGGCAGTGGCATCACTACCTGCTCTCGCTGCCGCCGGGGCGTTATGTAGTAGCCGTCGGCGCGCTGCATCTTTACGGCGAAGATAACCTGCCGGCGATGTTTCACGCCTCTTAAAAAGAAGGCCAGTATCGCTACTGGCCCGTCAAAGAGGAACTTTTCGTTATTGTCGTTATGCCGCCCGCGACGGCGGACGGTTGCGGCGATTGTCGCGCAAACCATCCACGCTGCCAATATAATCCCGCAAGCTGATACAATTTTTTCGCCCCTGTCTGGCGCTATGCTGTGCCGACAGGTCACAGAAATGGGAAAGGAAACATGACGCCCGCAGTTAATCTACTCGAAAAAAATAAGATAGCTTTTACGCTGCATGCCTATGAGCACGACCCGAATGAAACCAACTTCGGCGATGAAGTGGTGCGCAAGCTCGGCCTTAATGCAGAGCAGGTCTATAAAACGCTGCTGGTGGCGGTGAATGGCGATATGAAACATCTGGCCGTCGCCGTCACGCCGGTGGCCACACAGCTGGATTTGAAAAAGGTCGCGAAAGCGCTCGGCACCAAGAAAGTGGAAATGGCGGACCCGATGATAGCGCAGCGCACCACCGGGTATCTGGTAGGCGGCATCAGCCCGCTCGGGCAGAAAAAGCGCCTGCCGACGCTGATTGACGCGTCCGCCCGCGACTTCCCGACCATTTATATCTCCGGCGGCAAGCGCGGGCTGGATATCGAACTGGCGGCGGCGGATTTAGCGACGCTGCTGAATGCGCAGTTCGCCGATATCGCCCGCCGCGACTGAGTTACTGCCAGCTCACTTCGCCTTTCGGCTCAAAAGTGTTTACATCCAGCGGCGAGCTCTGCTGGATGTACTGCTTCAGCACTTCGGCATCCACAAAACCGGTATTCACGTAACCCGGCTTTTTATCGATAGGCGGATAACCGTCGCCGCCCGTCGCGTTAAAGCTGAGCGTAGCCATACGGTAGGTTTTCGCCGGATCGACCGGTTCGCCTTTGATTTTGACGTCATTCAGCGTGCCGCCCGAGGCCGTAAAGCTCACGTTGGCGAACTGCGGATAAGCGCCGGAATCCGGTTTTTTCTGCGCGACAGCGGTCAGGTACTCCAGCACCTCTTTACCCGTCATATCGACATACACCAACGTATTGCCGAACGGCTGGACCTTGAGCACGTCTTTATAGGTAATGTCGCCGCCTTCGATGGAATCACGAATGCCGCCGCCGCTCATCACCGCGAAATCCGCGCCGGTGCGGGCTATCTGGGCGTTAAGAATTAAGTGGCCCATACTGGTCTGCACAAAACGCACTTTGCTGCGATCGCCTTCAAGCCGCCCGTTGACGCTGCCGATTTTGACCATCAGCTGCGCCTGGCCCTTTTTCTGGAATGGCGTCAGCAGCGAGAGCATCTGCGGATTCTCCGGGATCTGCGGCGTATAGAGCACGCGCTCGGTCTGGCCGTTATCCCAGGTCACTTTTTTCTTCAGGTTGATGGGGATGAGCTGATAGCGCACCAGCTTCATTTCGCCATTGCGGAACTGGAAATCCGCGCGGCCGACATATTTGCCCCACTCATGCGCCTGCACAATCCAGGTGCCGTTCTGCCGATCCGGCGCGCACGGCGTGCCCGGCACGTAATCCACCTGTTTTTTATTCTCTGACGCCATACAGACCGGATCTTGTGAGTGACCGCCCACAATCATCGTCAGCGCGCCTGCCGGCAGCGCGCGCGCCAGCTCGACATCCCCCGGCGCGTTAGAGCCGTGGTCGCCGTTATCGTAATGACCCATATGGGTGGCGGCGATGATGACATCCGGTTTTTCATTCTGCTGCAATTCCTGAATCACCAGCTTCGCTTCGTCGGCAGGCTTGCGGAATTCGATATCGGTAAAATATTCCGGATTGCCGATTTTCGCGGTGTCGTCGGTCGTTAACCCGATCACCGCGATTTTAATGCCCTGCGGTTTAAAAATCGCCCAAGGTTTAAAGAGGCGCTCATTGGTGCTTTTCTGATAGATGTTGGCGGAGAGCAGCGGGAATTTGGCCCACTTTTCCTGCTGGCGCAGCACGCTCAGCGGGTTGTCGAACTCATGGTTGCCGACGGCCATCGCGTCATAACCAATCAGATTCATGCCGCGAAAATCGGGCTCGGCGTCCTGTAAGTCAGATTCCGGCACACCGGTGTTGATATCGCCGCCGGAGAGCAACAGCACGCTGCCGCCCTGCGCGGTGACTTCACGCCGCACGCTGTCCACCAGCGTCTTCTGCGCCGCCAGACCATATTCGCCATATTCGTTGCGCCAGAAATGACCGTGATGATCGTTGGTGTGCAAAATGGTGATGTTATACGTTTTATCCTGCTCCCAGGCGGATGCCCCGCCGCTCAGCAGGCTAAGCCCCGCCAGCAGCGCGACAGCCAACCCTTTTCTGGCTAACCCCATGACAACTCTCCCTATCCTTAACGTGAATGCTGAAATTACAGCGCCTGCCGAACATACTCAACTTTGTTTTCAGATTTGCGACTTTCCTCAAAACCACAGCGTAACGGCAAGCAAGGTTTATGCCTTGTTACAAAAGCGGCGATTTAATGGCTCACAAACAAAAAAAGGTCTCTGCACGGCAAATTCACTGAATTGCTATCACCTTACGTTCATCTTCTCGTCAAAAAAGCGCCATTTTTCATCTGGGCAGCGTTATCAAAGCGTCGTTTAATTTTTCCTTTCGTAAAACACGTACTTTTGTCAGTGAAAGCACAAAATGGCCCGACCTGTTATCCGCATATCTTCTCGGTTTGTTCCTGATAATATGGATTTCTGCGTCCGGTTCGCATTTTTTGCTCTTAATGAGCGATTTCAGAAAGTTTTCGCTAATAAACTGCCCCGCGCTGCCGAAAATTGTCATAAACTGTTACGAGTTGCACGCAAAACATCCGGTGTATCACATTCAACGAAAGGAGACGGAATGCATCACGCCACACCGCTTATCACCACACTTGTCGGTGGCCTTGTTCTGGCCTTTATTCTCGGTATGCTCGCCAACCGGCTGCGCATCTCACCTCTGGTGGGATACCTGCTCGCAGGCGTGGTGGCCGGGCCATTTACGCCCGGTTTTGTCGCGGATACAAAGCTTGCGCCGGAGCTGGCGGAGCTTGGCGTGATCCTGCTGATGTTCGGCGTGGGTCTGCATTTTTCTCTGAAGGATTTGATGGCGGTAAAGTCTATCGCCATTCCCGGCGCGATTTTGCAGATAGCCGTGGCGACGCTGCTGGGCGCCGGGCTCTCCACCTTCCTCGGCTGGTCGCTGATGACCGGCATTGTGTTCGGTCTGTGTCTTTCTACCGCCAGTACCGTGGTGCTGCTGCGCGCGCTTGAAGAGCGGCAGTTGATAGAGAGCCAGCGCGGGCAGATAGCCATCGGCTGGCTTATCGTTGAAGATCTGGTGATGGTGCTGACGCTGGTACTGCTGCCTGCCGTCGCCGGGATGCTGGAGAAAGGCGATCTTGGTCTTGCAACGCTGAGCCTCGATATGGGCATTACGCTTGGCAAAGTCATTGCGTTTATCGCGCTGATGATGCTGGTGGGCCGCCGCCTGGTGCCGTGGATCCTGGCGCGCAGCGCCGCCACCGGCTCGCGGGAGCTGTTTACGCTTGCGGTGCTGGCGCTGGCGCTCGGCATTGCCTTCGGCGCGGTCGAGCTGTTTGACGTCTCGTTCGCGCTGGGCGCGTTCTTCGCAGGCATGGTACTGAACGAATCGGAGCTGAGCCACCGCGCCGCGCACGATACGCTGCCGCTGCGCGACGCCTTCGCGGTGCTGTTTTTTGTCTCGGTCGGGATGCTGTTCGACCCGATGATTCTGATTCAGCAACCGCTGGCGGTGCTGTGTACGCTGCTGATTATCCTGTTCGGCAAATCGATCGCCGCGTTTGCTCTGGTGAAACTGTTCGGCCACTCGCGCCGCACCGCGCTGACGATTGCGGTGAGCCTCGCGCAGATTGGTGAATTCGCGTTTATCCTGGCCGGGCTTGGCATGGCGCTGGATCTGCTGCCGCAGGACGGGCAGAACTTGGTGCTGGCGGGCGCGATCCTGTCCATCATGCTTAACCCGGTGCTGTTTGTGCTGCTGGAGCGTTTCCTGTCGCGCCACGACGAGCTGGAGGAGCAGACGCTGGAAGAGGCGATGAAAGAGGAACAGCAGAACCCGGTGGATATCTGCAATCACGCGCTGCTGGTGGGTTATGGCCGCGTCGGCAGCCTGCTTGGCGAGAAGCTTATCGCCGAGGGCATTCCGCTGGTGGTGGTGGAAACCTCGCGCACCCGCGTCGAGGCATTGCGCGAGCGCGGCGTTCGCGCGGTGCTTGGCAATGCCGCCAACGAGCAGACGATGACGCTGGCGCATCTCGACTGCGCGCGTTGGCTGCTGCTGACCATCCCGAACGGTTATGAAGCGGGTGAAATCGTCGCTGCCGCGCGTGAGAAGCGCCCGGATATCGAAATCATCGCCCGCGCGCATTATGACGACGAGGTGGATTACATCACCGAGCGCGGCGCGAATGAGGTGGTGATGGGCGAGCGGGAAATCGCGAGCACGATGCTGCGTATGCTCGATAAGCCCGAGCAGGCGCAGGAGATTTTGAGCCACAGTTGATGGGCGGGAAGGCGTGCGTGACGGTGAAAAAGGTGGGTGCGGCTTTGCCTTACCCACCCTACAAAAAACAGGCCGTTTAACCGCAGGGCGGGTAAGCGTTAGCGCGCCCGCAATAACGTTAACGGTTAACGTCTTCAGAAAAAAAGTGGGTGCGGCTTTGCCTTACCCACCCTACAAAACCAGGCCGTTAACCGTAGGGCGGGTAAGCGTGAGCGCACCCGCCATAACGTTAACGGTTAACGTCTCCAGAAAAAAAGGTGGGTGCGGCTTTGCCTTACCCACCCTACAAAAAGCCAGGCCGTTAACCGTAGGACGGGTAAGCGTTAGCGCACCCGCCATAACATTAACGGTTATCGTCTCCAGAAAAAAAGGTGGGTGCGGCTGCGCCTTACCCCCCCTACAAAAAACAGACCGTTAACCGTAGGGCGGGTAAGCGAATGCGCACCCGCCATAACGTAACGGTTAACGCTCCCAGTACGCCTCTTCGAGGCTATCCTCACGTTCCGGCAGGCCGCGCGTCAGGCGCGGCGAATGCTGGTTCAGCACCTGATAACTCACGCGGTTCGCGTATTTACACACCTGCGCCAGCGACGAATAAGTCAGCCAGGCGTACTTATGCTTGCTGGAGTTCGGCACGTTGGTACGGTGATAATTATTGGCGGTAATATCATGCAGCAGCGCCGCCAGCGCGCCGTCGCCGGCACCGTTAGTATTCATTATCTTCTCCGGCCCACCCATGTACGGGGCGATATGGGAGAAAATACGCAGCGGCTTTTCACAATCTTTAAAGCGCATCGCGCGGCTGAATTCATACTGGTTAAACTCGGCGATAGCCCCCGGCAGCAGCGGATGCTGGGTTTTGCGCTTGCCTTCCTCTTCGGTAAAGCCCGCCATATAAAGCCCGACCGGCCCGGCGGTGCAGAGCACCAGATCCACCCAGTCGAGCGCCTTATCCGACGCCAGCAACGGATCGCTTTCGCCCGTCAGCGCCTCGCCCTCTTCTTCGTTCATCGCGAGAATCGACACGTGCTCTTTCAGGAAATCGCGCCACCACTGCGGGTTATCGGCAATCACATATTTGGTGCCGAGCGTCAGCACCACCGGCACGTTATGCTTTTTGGCGTAACGAATGGCGGTCATGGTGGCCTCCGGCATCGGCTCGCCGGGTTTGCAGCGCACCAGATAGGAGGTCAGCACCAGCGCCGACGCGCCGGCAATCACCTCTTCCGGGATGCTCTCAGGGCGCAGCTGGTTCATCTGGCCTGGGCTGATGGCGAAGGTGCGCTCGCCCTGCTCGCTTATCAGCGTGAAGCAGCGGCCAATCGCGCCGTCGACGCCCTGGAGATAGTTCAGATCGGTACGGCTTGAGGTGTTACAGAGATAACGGTAGGCGTAGCTGCCAATCTGCACGTTATTACACATGACGCCCAGCAGCACCGAGCGGTCGTCCGCCAGTACGGAGTAGTTGTGCATCGTGTTACCAATGGTGCCGCCGGCAAACTGATGGGTGATGAGATTTTCACGCACCAGCTCCTGATACAGCGCTTCGGCGACATCGTCTTCAATCACCAGCGAATGGCCGAGACTCAGCCCGTAGCGTTCGATAAAGGCGTCATCCACGCGGGCTTCGATATCCACCAGCGTCTGGTCGATACCCACCACCCAGGAGGCGCTGACGTCGGATTCAGGTTGAATTTGTTGCAGGAGCGGATCGCGGTCGCTGACGGGAAAATAGTGTTTGGACTTACGTTTGCCGGGAAATTTCATGGTATTGCGTGCGGGTAGCTAATCAGGCGGGGAATGGTAGCACACTCCCCGCCCCGCGCGCGATTAACGGTAACGGTCGACCAGTTCCTTCATCATCGCGATATGCGCAGGCTCATCATTAAGTGCCGGAATGTATTCGTATTTTTCACCGCCCGCCTCGATAAAAATCTCGCGGTTCTGCTCGGCGATCTCTTCGAGCGTCTCCAGGCAATCCGAGGAGAAGCCCGGACACATCACCTGAATATGCTTCACGCCTTTCTCGCCCAGCATCTTCATGGTTTCGTCGGTGTACGGCGTCAGCCACGGCTCACGGCCAAAGCGCGACTGAAAGGTCATCATCACTTTTTCCGGCGCGATGCCAAGCGCCGACACCAGCTCGCGTGTGGTGTCGCGGCAGCGCTGCGGGTAGTCGTCGCCTTCATCGGCGTAACGCTGCGGAATGCCGTGGTAAGAGAGCAGTAACAGATCCGGCTCGCCATGTTTTTCAAACGAGCGCTGTACTGACTGCGCCAGCGCGCTGATGTAAGCCGGTTCGCAGGCGTAATCGCGAATAAGCGTCATGGACGGCAGCTTACGGTAGCGGGCGGTAATGCGCGCCAACTCGTCCCATACCGCCGCCACGGTGGAGCAGGAGTATTGCGGATAGAGCGCGAGCACAATGATGTGATCGACATGCTGGTCAAGGAGCTTCTGCACGGCGCTGTCGAGCGACGGCTGGCCGTAGCTCATGCCGAGCGCCACCGGCACATCGCCAAGCGCCGCGCTCAGCGCTTTCTCCTGGCGACGGCTATAGACCATCAGCGGCGAACCCTCTTCCATCCAGATGGATTTGTAGAGTTTCGCCACGCGCGGCGAACGCAGCGGCAGAATGACGCCGCGCAGCAGCGGCCACCAGATAAAACGCGGCACATCCACGACGCGCCGGTCGCTCAAAAACTGTTTTAAATAACGCTTAACGGCTGCTGGCGTTGGTGCCTGCGGGGTGCCGAGATTGACTAATAAAACGCCGCTTTTTACTGACTGCATCACGGTTCCTCATTGATGTCCGGCGCGAACGGTGCGCCTCAGGAAACCTGCCGCACCGCTGCGAATGAAAATCATTGTAACGTAAAAGTTATTCACCGGAACCGATAACAGCAAAAGGCGTTAGTGACGATTTTCCGCCAGACGCCAGAGCGCCGCCACGTTGCGGGCAGTGACGCGCAGATTGCGTGCGGCGTCATCCAGCGCCTCCTGAAGCGTGACGATGCGGTCAATCACCGAAAACGCGGCGTCAATGCCGTGCTCATGCACTATCTGATAATCGGGCGTCAGACTGCCTGCGATCGCCACCACCGGGCGCTGAAACTGTTTCGCCACGCGCGCCACGCCAACAGGCGTTTTACCGTGGATGCTCTGGCTGTCGAGCCGCCCTTCGCCGGTAATCACCAGATCCGCGTCGCGCACCGCCTGCGCAAGCCCTAATGATTCAATAACAATCTCAATGCCGGGACGCAGCTCTGCGTTGAGCATGCCGAGCAGCGCGGCCCCCATGCCGCCCGCCGCGCCCGCACCCGGCGCGCTGATAATCGCTTTGCCCGTCGCGGCTTCGAGCTGTTCGCCGAAGCGCCTGAGCGCGGCGTCCAGCTCTGTCACCATGGCAGGCGTGGCACCTTTTTGCGGCCCAAACACCGCCGACGCGCCCTTCTCACCACAGAGCGGGTTATCGACGTCGCAGGCGGCGGTCACGCTGACCTGCGCGAGGCGCGGGTCGAGTGCCGAGAGATCAAGCCGTTCCAGCCTGGCCAGCGCTGCACCGCCGGGTGCCAGCTCACACCCTTCGCCGTCGAGAAACCGCGCGCCCAGCGCCTGCATCATGCCCGCGCCGCCATCGTTGGTGGCGCTGCCGCCGATGCCGATGATAATCGCCTTCACGCCCCGCTCCAGCGCCGCGAGGATAAGCTCGCCGGTGCCGTAACTCGTGGTGATGCGCGGATCGCGCTGCGCGGTTGGCACCAGATGCAGACCGGAGGCCGCCGCCATTTCAACCACCGCCGTTTCACCGTCGCCCAGCAGGCCGAAAAAACCGTCGACTTTGTTGCCGAGCGGCGCGGTAACGGGCGTGGTGATGATCTGCCCGCCGGTCGCGGCGACCATCGCCTCGACGGTGCCTTCGCCGCCGTCCGCCATCGGCACGCAGACGTAGCTCGCCTGCGGGTAGATCTCACGAAAGCCCGCTTCGATAGCCTTCGCGACATCCATTGCGCTCAGGCTTTCCTTAAATGAATCCGGTGCGATAACGATTTTTTTCAGGGTTGTCATAGTTTATTCCTTAAGCAGCAACACCCAGTACGCCGAACATCAGCGCTGAAATGGTGGCAATGGTAAAGCCCACCAGCGTTTCATACGGTAAGAGTTTAAGTCGTTCATGCACGGTCATCCCGACGCTGCCGCCGGTCGCGTGGAAAAAGCTGCCGTGCGGCAGGTGATCGAGCACCGTCGCGCCCGCGTGGATCATCGCCGCCCCGGCAATGCCGCTGACGCCAAGCTCCAGCAGCGTATGGCTGAAGACGGCGGACGCCACGGCGGTGCCTGCGGTCGTGGACGCCGTCGCCATCGACATCAGCGTGCCGGAGAGCGGTGCCAGCAGCCACGCGGGCAGCCCGGTGTGGGTCAGCGTGTCGATCAGCACATCTTTAAGCCCCGAATTGGCGATGATGCCCGCCAGCGCGCCGGTGCCGAGCAGCATAATCGCCACCGGCGCCATGCGGCTTAAGCCTGAAACCATAAACGTATTGCACTGGCGCAGCCGCCCCATCAGCAGCGCGCCCGCAAGCCCGCCCGCCGGAAGCGCGATTAACGGGTCAACGGCGATGCCCGCGATCGGGCGCAACGACAACAACAGAATCGCTACCAGCGGCGCGCTGATGGCCGCGGCGAAACCCGGACGCGGGCCGGTATCCTGTACCGGTAGCTCTTGCTCGGTGACCCGGCTGCCTTTATTGCTTAAGCGGTTCGCCAGAAAACAGGCCATCGCCAGACCAAACAGCCCCGGAATGACGCCCGCGAGCATCACGGAGGTGAGCGGCACATGGAAGTTATCCGCCGCGGCGATGGTATTCGGGTTTGGCGACATCACGTTACCCGCTTTGCCGCCGCCAATCATGGCGAGCAGGATAGCGATACGCGAGATGCCCGCGCGCTGAGCGATAGAGAGCGCGATGGGCGCGACGGTGATCACCGCCACATCGATAAACACGCCGACCGCCGTCAGGATAAGCGTCGCGATGGCGAGCGCCAGCAGGCTGCGCTTCTCGCCGACCTTGCGCACGATGGTCTCCGCGATGGTGTGCGCCGCACCGGACTCAATCAGCACGCCTGCCAGCACGCCCGCCGCCAGAATGCGCATCACCGCGTTGGTGATGCCCTGCGCGCCTTCAATCATCAGGCTGACCGTATGGACGAGATCCGCGCCGCCGACCAGGCCGCCTGCCAGCGCGCCCGCCAGCATGCCGTAAGCCGGAGGCACTTTACGCAGAATTAATACAATCGCGACGACCAGCGCCGTCAGCGCGCCGAGAGTGGATACCGTTGTCATTATTGTTTTCTCTTTGAGGTAAGGGTCAGGACAACATAGCGTCGCGCTGCGGGGAAAGCCTGAGCGAAACCCACAAAGAAAGCGCGCCGCCGCCCGCCTGCGTTTGTGGGTTTCTACAACTCACGCCTGTGTCAGCATCCCGACATAAAGCTGGAGGCAGTCAGATAACTGGTTGATTTTAAGGCCGGTGATGGCCTCGATACGCTGTAGCCGATAGCGCAGGGTGTTGACGTGAATATGCAGCGCGCTCGCCGTCTGCGCCTGCTCACAGTTTCGGGAAAAATAGTGGCGCAGCGTCTGGCGCAGCACGCCTTTATCATCGTGTTCCGCCAGCCTGCGCCAGGGCGCGCCAAGCTCTTCGGCGCGCCAGTCGTCACCGAGATCGCAAAGCAACGCCGCCAGCGGATTTTCATCATAAACCAGCGTCTTGTGGCGAAGCTTAAGACGGCGCGCCATCGACTGCGTGGCCCGCGCCGCGCGCAGCGAACGGGACGGCCCCGCGTCGCCGGGGTAAAAGCCGCCCAGGATCAACCGCACGTTAAACCGCCCCTGCCAGAGCGCGTGCAGATGCTGCGCCTGGTGACGTTCCTGCTGCGGGCTCCACTGGCCGTTTTCCATGCTCGCCGGGCGCAGCATGACCATTTCGCTAAAACCGGTCATGGCGAACAGCGCATCGCGCGCCTCGCGCTCAAGCTCCGCGAGCAGTTCGCGCATCTGTTGCGGGTTGCCGTCGCGCAGTTCGATTATCCACGCGATACGCGGCACCGAGAGCGCAACGCCAAGCCAGGCGGCCATCGATTCGCGCGCCTCTGTGTCGCCGCCGCCTGCCAGCAGTTGTAGCGTCAATTCTTCGCGGTAGCGTTTCTCCCACTGGTTTTGCTCAAGCAGCGCCGCCTGTTCGACCATCAGTTCGGCCGCCATTTTTACCAGTTCGCCACAGGCGCGCACCTGCGAGGGCTCGCCGGAAATACCGATAACGCCAATCTGACGCTGGCGAAAACAGAACGGCAGATTGATGCCAGGGCGCACGCCCTTCAGATGACGCGCGGTGGCGGCGTCTATCTCCACGACGCGGCTCTCGGCGAGCGCCAGCAGCGCCCCTTCGTGACGCTCCATCAGGCGCTGCGGATCGCCGGAGGCGATGATGACGCCGTGGCTGTCCATGACGTTAACCGGGTAATCGATGATGCTCATGGCGCGCCGGACAATCAGCCGGGCGGTGGACTCATCCAGGAGCGGAGTCTGTCTGAACATGCGGGTTTCCTGTGTGTTGATCCGCAAACGTTATACGCCCTCAGGCAGGAAAATTTAAGGCGCAGGCGGCAAGGATGTGAGGCACAGATAGCAAAACGCCGGGCAGAGCCCGGCGTTGGTCATATCTCTTCGGCTTAACCGAGGATTTTTTCCAGTTCGGCGCGCACGTCGCCAACGGCTTTGGTGCCGTCGACTTTGGCGTAACGGGTGTTGCCCGCTTCCGCTTCTTTGCGGTAGTAACCGATCAGCGGCTCGGTCATCTCATGGTATTCCACCAGACGCTTACGCACGGTTTCTTCCTGATCGTCTTTACGGGTGGTCAGCGCTTCGCCGGTCACGTCGTCTTTGCCTTCCACTTTCGGCGGATTGAATTTGATGTGGTAAACGCGACCAGACGGCGCGTGAACGCGGCGGCCAACGATACGGTCAACAATCAGTTCATCCGGCACGTCAAATTCCAGCACGTAGTCAACGTTGATGCCCGCTTCCTTCATGGCGTCCGCCTGAGGAATGGTGCGCGGAAAACCGTCCAGCAGGAAACCGTTGCGGCAATCTTCCTGAGCGATACGCTCTTTGACCAGCGCAATTACCAGCTCGTCGGTAACCAGCTTGCCGGCGTCCATGATGTCTTTAGCCTGTTTACCCAGCTCAGAGCCAGATTTCACTGCCGCGCGCAGCATGTCACCGGTGGAGATTTGCGGAATGCCGTATTTCTCCATGATGAATTGTGCCTGAGTCCCCTTTCCTGCGCCCGGAGCGCCGAGCAGAATAATACGCATTGCGTAATTCTCCATACGTTTGCATTTTCACTACGTGATTGAAGCGAAAACCATACCATTAAAGGCGCTATGCCGACAACAAACGCGGCGGAGGGTGAATGGTTTCACCGGGGCGTGACGGGCAGAAAATGGGGTATGCGGTATAAAAAAGGCGGGCACACGAGGTGTCCGCCTTTTTATAAGTGATGGGATGAGGAAACGTTTTACGATGGCGGGTGCGCGTTGCTTACCCGCCCTACAGACTGCCTGCTCCGCTTTACGACGGCGGGTGCGCTAACGCTTACCCGCCCTACGTTAATACAATGCCCTGGCTGTAGGGTGGGTAAGCGTTAGCGCACCCACCATTCCTGCCCTATCCCGACAGCTATCAGGAGACCAGCAGCTGGTTCATACGACGGATAAACTGGTTAGGATCTTCCAGCGTTCCGCGCTCGGCGAACAGCGCCTGATCGAGCAGCAGCTCCACCCACTCTTTAAACTGCGCCTCATCCTGGGTATCGGCGGTGCGTTTCACCAGCTGATGATCCGGGTTCAGCTCAAAAATGTATTTCACTTCCGGCACCGCCTGGCCCGCCGCGGCGAAGAGTTTCGCCATCTGCGTGCTCATCTCGTCGTTGTCGGTGGTGACAATCGCTGGCGTGTCGGTCAGACGGTGCGTCAGACGCACCTCTTTCACGCGATCGCCCAGCAGGGTTTTCACACGCTCAACGAACGGCTCGAGGGCTTTTTCCGCTTCTTTGGCACTGTCGTCGACTTCATCCGCCAGTTTCTCCAGCGATTCGTCGGCTTTCGCCACAGACTGGAACGCTTTACCGTCAAACTCGGTGAGATAGCTCATCATCCATTCGTCGATGCGATCGGAAAGCAGCAGCACTTCGATGCCTTTCTTACGCAGCAGCTCCAGATGCGGGCTGCTCTTCGCGGCCGCGTAGCTGTCGGCGGTGATGTAGTAGATCTTCTCCTGCCCTTCTTTCATACGGGAGACATAATCTGCAAGCGACACGGTCTGCGCGGCGGAATCGGTATGCGTGGAGGCGAAACGCAGCAGCTTGGCAATCGCTTCCTGGTTGGCGCTGTCCTCCGCCGGGCCTTCTTTCAGTACCAGGCCGAACTGTTTCCAGAAGGTCTGGTATTTTTCGGCGTCGTCTTTAGCCAGTTTCTCCAGCATCTGCAACACGCGTTTGGTCAGCGCGCTGCGCAGGTTACGGGTGATGGAGCTGTCCTGAAGAATCTCGCGCGATACGTTGAGCGGCAGATCGTTGGAGTCAATCAGGCCGCGCACAAAGCGCAGGTAGTTCGGCATGAACTGTTCGGCGTCGTCCATGATAAACACGCGCTGCACGTAGAGTTTCAGACCGTGTTTATGATCGCGGTTCCACATATCCCACGGCGCCTGGGACGGGATGTACAGCAGGCTAGTGTACTCCTGCTTCCCTTCCACGCGGTTGTGGCTCCAGGTCAGTGGATCGGTGAAGTCGTGCGCGATGTGTTTATAGAACGCTTTATATTCGTCGTCGCTGACTTCGCCTTTACTGCGGGTCCACAGCGCCTGTGCCTTGTTGATTTTCTCCCAGGAGACGATGGTTTCGCCGTCTTTCTCCTCGCGGGTTTCAATCTCAACCGGCAGCGCGATATGGTCGGAGTATTTGCTGATGATCGAACGCACACGCCAGTCGTTTAAGAACTCATCTTCGCCTTCGCGCAGGTGCAGCGTGATTTCGGTGCCGCGATCCGCTTTGCTGATATCCGCAACGGTATATTCGCCTTCGCCTTCTGATTCCCAGAACACCGCTTCATCGGCGCTGACGCCTGCCGCGCGGGTGCGCACAGTCACTTTATCGGCGACGATAAACGCCGAGTAGAAGCCCACGCCGAACTGACCGATAAGCTGGCTGTCTTTCGCCTGGTCAGAGCCCATCGATTCAAGGAATGCTTTGGTGCCCGATTTCGCGATGGTACCAAGATGGTCGATGACCTCATCGCGGGTCATCCCGATGCCGTTATCGGCGATGGTCAGGGTGCGTTTGTCTTTATCAAACGACACGCGCACGCGCAGATCGCCGTCGCCTTCATAGAGATCGGGGCTGGAAAGCGCACGGAAGCGCAGTTTGTCCGCCGCATCCGAGGCGTTGGAGATAAGCTCACGCAGGAAAATCTCTTTATTCGAATAGAGAGAATGGATCATCAGGTGCAGAAGCTGTTTTACCTCTGACTGAAAACCACGGGTCTCTTGTCCTTTCATAATGGTGATACCTCAACAAAACAGGCCACAGTGAACAAAAACGGTTGAGGCAGAGATGGGGATAGCGGAGAAATTTTTCAAGCGGCAGGCAAAGCGGGGAACGCTGACTGGTTAAAAGCCGCACAATGCGGCTTTCGTAAGTAGAATCGTTTGACGCTTAAAACGTCATTTTATGCCGCCCGGCAAGCGAGTGCGAAAGCGTGGTGCCGTCGACCATTTCGAGCTCGCCGCCCACCGGCACACCGTGCGCGATACGGCTTGCGTCAACGCCATACTGGGCGCAAAGCTCGGCGATGTAATTGGCCGTCGCCTCGCCTTCCACCGTCGGGTTGGTCGCGAGAATAATCTCTTTTAACGGCTCGGCGGCGAGGCGCTGCTCCAGGCGATCAAGCCCGATATCGTCCGGGCCGATACCGTCGAGCGGCGAAAGATGGCCCATCAGTACGAAATAGCGGCCCGAGAACTGGCCGGTCTGCTCGATGGCGTGGATATCCGCCGGGCTTTCCACTACGCAAATCTGTCCGTTTTCCTGACGGCGCGGATTGGTGCAGATATTACATTTTTCCTGCTCGGTGAAGGTGCGGCAGTCGGCGCAGTGGCCTATCTCCGACATGGCGCGGGTCAGCGCCTGAGCAAGCCGCATCCCGCCGCTGCGATCGCGTTGCAGCAGCGTAAACGCCATGCGCTGCGCCGATTTCGGGCCCACGCCCGGCAGGCAGCGCAACGCTTCCATCAGTTGAGTCAGCAGAGGACTGGTCTGCATCAGTGAAATTCCTTAACCAAAAACAAAGCGTGTAGATTACCACTTGCGCCTTTATGCACGCACCCTAAACCTGCTTAGTTATAGGATAGCGTAAGCGTTCCGGCCGCGTTGGCTTTGCCAGGCGTGACCTCAGCGCCGGTTTTGTAGTAGTTGGCTGTAAAGAGCAGCGTTTCCGATGCGCCTGCGCCGCCGGGATTCGCCGGATCGGTAAAATAGCTGTAGCGCCGTTCCGCATCATAGGTGCGCTGAGACGTGAGCAGCGGGATCGGCGTGCCGATGGGGAGACCCGCTTTCCCGCTGTCGTAGCCGCCAGACGCGAGTTTCAGATTCAACTGAACGCCGACGCCGGTCGCCACGTCTGACGCGCCGGTATCCGAGAGCGCGATAACCGTATTATTCGCCGTGTCGCCGCTGGCCTGAGGCGCCTGGACTTCCAGCGTGACGTTGGTGCCCGGTTCGCACGAGAGCGTGACCGTTTTTTGCGCCTCGCCCACCTGTGGGTTGTTATCAAACGCTGCCGCGTCGATATCACCCATCACAAAATTCAGCGAGGCCGTGTCTGCGGTGCATCCCATCGCCTTTACATCCACCGCAGAGGAAGAGACATCAAGCTGCGAGGCGATATCGCCGTTCGAACTTATATTTTCGCGCTCGCGGAAATCCACGCGCGCCAGCGGGGATGGCAAAATCAGGCGGCCGCTGCTGATTTTCCCGCCCGTTGCCACCAGCTGTAAACGGTACGCGGAGCCATTTAGCGTATGGCTGCTACCAAACAGGCTGCCGTCGCCATTGCGCCAGTCGTTATCAATAGTGGTTTCATCGTCATACGGCCCGGCCTGGTTGAGGGTAAATACGCGCACCCCAACGCCGTCCAGGTTCGTGGGGTAAATATGCCCGCCCAGCGAGTCGCCCGTTTGCGGCGCATTCAGATAGATAAAGCCAACAAAATAGCCCATGTTACAGTTATGTATCGTCACTTTATCATCGCTACCCGCAATATAACCGGAGTCATATAACACCGTATCTTGCGCATAAGAGCCGCTTTCCACCACGATATGCTCCGGCAAATGCACCGACGAGACGGAAATATCGTCACTGCGGTCACGCTGGCACGCGGCGTGGGTCGTGGTAGAAAGAAGCGAGAAAAAAAACATGAACATCAAAACAGGCCAGCGCATATCAAACTCTTAAGCGTTATTCAGTGAAGGTTACGGGTAAATAAAATTAATCGTGACGGAACTGCTGAAATCCCCGGCGGTGGGTTTCCCCAGGGGCGAGTACATGCGGGCAATGAGGCTTAACATGCCGCTATGGGTATCGGCCTTAATGGGCACGCTGTAACTGACACCGTTGGCGAGATTCACCAGCGGTTTGCCGTCGAAATTAATTAATTGCAGCCCAAGATCGCCCGCGCCATTTTCCGCCTGATTAGCGTAAATCGCGGTTCCCATCGCACCATTGTCATAGGGCTGACCGCTAAACTGTGCCGTCGCTTCGCTCAGGCCAGCCGTACAGCCGGTTAACTTAACGAGCACAGGAATGCTGGCGCTATTCGCACCGGCGATAGACAAATCCTGTCGGTTGAACGTGCCAAGCTTCACCACGCTCGGCGCTTCGATGTTGCAGGAAGGCCGAATAATCGTGCCGGTGACGGAAAAGTTAATCGTATCCTGACTGCCTGCCGCCAGCCCCGGTACGGGAATCAGTGCGTTGCTGATAAGCAGCGCTAACGCCATTCGACGCCAGCGGCCAGAAAAAACGTCGCGCAACCACGACTTCATCATTTGTTCACTCCCGTGAAAGAGGCGGTGCTTACTCACACGCCGCCTGCTGAAAAATAATCCCGCCAGCGGTTGAAGCCGGTTGCAGCGTATAGTCAACCCGACACTGCTGCGCGCTCTCCGCCCCCCACCTGACCTGCAACTGCCCTTTCGGGCTCAGCCCGGCCAGATAAACCTGCCCGTCCTCGCCGACGATATCGATGTGCGCTGTCGGGTCCGGGTTATCCGATGTTGTGACCAGCGCACCGAAAGGCACGGGTTTGCCATGAAAGGTGAGCGTCAGCATCGCTTTCAGCCCGGCAAAGGTCTGGTAGCGCGCTTTCACCACGGCACCGCGCGTCGGCACCACTTTTTTGGTGATATTTTCAATGTCGGTATCGCTTTCCTGCGCAAGCCCGCTGTCATCGAGCGAAATCGCATTCTCGTGATACGGGCGAACATAAGGCACGACGGCGTTGCCGTGTGCATCGGTGTGGACATTGTTCTGCCCATTGACCGGAATATCCTTCGCGCCTGGTGCCGTGACGATCGCGACACTCTCATTTAGCGTGCGGGAGAACGTCAGGCCATCGGCGTGCGCGACCATTCCGCCCCGCAGCGCATAGTTATAGCGGCTGGTAAAATTGTCATAACCGTAGCCGCCGGACATTTCGCCCCATGAATTCTGATAGTTAAGACTGACGTTGCCGTTCGTTTTCTTATTGGTGGCGTTATAGCCTTCCTGCACTTGCCAGTTGAGGCTATTGCCGGCAAGCGCCGAACCGCTCATGCCAAGGCTGTGCATTGTGGCACCGTGCGCGCTGCTGTTCATGGCGTAGTTCATTGAGGCGGAGGCGAGTTCCCCCTTATGGTCGAACGCACTGAAGGGCACATTGACAGTCAACGCAATAAGGCTATCGTTGGTTCGCTTAGTGTCATCGCTGCCGGTAACGTTCATGTTCCGGGCATAGCTAATAAAATAAGTAATCTGCCCCCAGTTATTGCCATATCCCAGGTTCATTGAGGTCATTTGCGACTGGTTCCAGTAGCGCTCTTTCATCAGCGATAACGAAAGCGAGCCCACTTTGGTACTTTGCGATAACGTGACGTCAAAGCGGTGCTGCGCATGGTCGGTGTTATCGATCTCTTCAGCGGTGTCGCGGGCGTTAATCAGATCCTGAAAAGAGTAAAAGCCGCGCGTCGCGTAGCGATAACTGGCGACGGAAATATCCGTGCCGGTTTCCTGCAACGTTTTGCTATAGCGCATACGCCAGGCCTGCCCGGTACTGCTTTTCATATTGCCGGGGGTTAATCGATCGGCGAGTTGCGCTTTGGCCTGTGTCACATCTACCGACAGCGCGCCGAAATTCCCGAGATTCGCGCCAATCCCCAGCGCATAGCTGGAGTAGATATCCTGCGCCTGAGTGATACCCCCGTAGAACGTGAGCGCGTTGGATAGCCCCCAGGCCGCGTCAGACTGGATAAAATCCAGCGCGTTTTTTGCATCGCCATCGTTGCGGGTCGTGCCGGCAACCAGCGAATACGTTAACTGATGCTCGCGCTGTAACACCGCCAGCGACGCAAAAGGCACGACAAAATTCTGCTCGCTGCCGTCTGACTCTTTCACCGTCACGTTCAGGTTACCGGCGCTACCGGTCGGGTAGATATCATCGATTTCAAACGGCCCCGGCGGCACAGAGGTTTTGTAAATGCTGTTGCCGTTCTGATAAACCGTCACTTCTGCGTCGCTGCGGGCAATACCGCGTACCACAGGCGCGAAGCCCTGCTGACTGTCCGGCAGCATGTCATTATCGGACGCCAGCGACACGCCGGTGTACGCGACACTGTCGAAGACTTTGGCGTCAGTATTTCCTTCGCCTATCATCAGCTGGCTTTTCAGCGGACGAATATCACGGGAGACGTGGCTGTAGACCGAATGCCACTGATGTTTTCCATCGTTGATGTTAAGCGTTGAGTAGTTACGCAGTCGCCAGGCCCCGAAGTTAAACCCCGGCTGGAGGCTGACGAACTGGCTGTGACGCACAGCATCGTTCACGCGCGACGTGGTGGTCTGCCCGGAAAAACTGTAATTCAAAAGCCCGGCGGTGATGCCGTCATCCCATTTTTCTTCGGGCACATAACCGCGCGCGCGATGCGTCATCGCCAGTTGCGCAATGGAGAGTTCAAAACGTTGCTGATTGAGTATTAACCGGGCGGACACGCCCTGGATAGCCAGCAGGTTAGCGCAGGTCTCACCCTGTTTTGTCAGATCCGGATAATTTTCAACCTTGATGTTCCATTGGCGTAGCTGTTCCAGCGTGAGGCACGGCAACAGCAGGCGTTTATTCTCCGCCGTGTCGACATAACGGAAAGTAAAAGTACCGGCATCGACTAATTCACCGTTGATATAAATATCGACGTTGTAATCCCCCGCCGGAGTTTGCTCCTCGCTGAATAAATTCAGATCAAGCGCTGAGGCTGACGTTTCGCTGGTCTCCAGCAGATGCGGATTAAAATATTCATTTGCCCGGGCTACTCGCATTGCAGAAAACGCTGCGCAGATTATCCCGAGGGTAATCACTGGCCGTATTTTCGTTAATGATGTCATTGCGCGATGCCCGGTCATAAATGCAAAAATTAATATCTGGCGGTGTGTTCGTTTCCACGCATGCCAAAATCGTTAATTATCTGCCATTTTACCTCACCATGACTTTGCGCTTTGGGCAGTGAAAAATCGGCGCTGGAAAAAGGCGCGACAAACGTGGCACTCTTCACCGGTGTATTATTCACCGTGACGGTGGATAAATTCATATAATACGGCGTGGGGTTATTTACTTTTACTGCATTACCGTCAGCGCTCCACGTTAATTTATCGGCGACGGATTCGGGCACATTGCCACACAGGCTAGCCGGGCGGTAAATTAATTTAATGCGCGAGTTAATGGCAATTTGCACTTCATTTTTGGCAGGTATTCCCTCCATTGCCGGAATCCCTTTGACATTCAGCCAGAACATAGACTCGCGATCGTCAGGCAACGTTTTTCCGGAGCGAACAATACGCACAGAGGCTTTTTCACCGGCGTTCAGACGAAACAGCGGCGGCGTAATAATCATCGTGTCTTTTGCTGCGGAATCTGCCGAGACAGGCGATATCCAGGACTGCACCAGGTTGGCGGTTTTGTCTTTATTCTGTACGGATAATGTCGCCGCTTTTTGTTGACCATCGAAGATGACACGCGTGCCGCCGACGACAACACTCGCCTGTGCAGCGCTGACAGAAAGTGCGCAAAGCAGCGCGATTACTAACGGTTTCATAGAAAACTCCGGATAGAAGGAGGGTTGCCCCTCCTTTGATTACTGGTAACTGATGCTGTACGTTAATGTGCTAACCACATTCCCTTTCGTGACGCCGGTGCCGGTCGCCACCAGTTGCGCGGTATAATCCACAGTGACGTCGCCGCCTTCCGCCGGTAACGTAATATCCGTATTACCGTCGTTCACATATACCGTGTCGGTGCCATACTGTTTCAAAAGCACACCAACATTTGTCGCGGCATCGGTCGTGGCGATGTTTTTGAAATAACTGTCATCGCCATCGGTTTCGCCGTTAAATTTAATATTGGCTTTCGCAGGACTGCCTGCCGGGCAGGAAGAAAGGGTGATGGTAAAAAGTTTAGGCGCACCCGTATCGCCTTTATTTACCAGATCCGATTTAACGGTTTCACCTAATTCAACAGTGGAACTGCCGTCGCCTACTGTTACCGTACAGGCGGCATCAAGCACTTTTCCGTTGAATGTGATGGTTTGGCTATTGGCGAGCGCCGCTTCAGAAGCACACAGCGCTGCAAGCACGGCAATAACACCGCAACCGCCTTTCGTTAATTGCATCATAATTTGATTTATTCCTTTAGATAAATTAACAAAGCATTCCTGTGACTTTATTAATTCCATTCGCATTACTAAATCGAGAATTAACTCCTTTTTACTCTCATTGTTGAATGGCGGTATTTCCCAACCTGAAAAGCCGTGATAAAACCGGCCATTATTATTACACCTCTCTGAACCATATAAATTCAGGAGGGGAATAATATTCACGCATAGTAATAATCATGGGTAATTCATACAATTAACGAATACTTAAAGAGAGTTTTACTGGCGTCTTCAGAACCGGCGTTCCGGCCAGAATCAAAGATATAGAAGAGATTTAGAGGGGAAAAGCGGGACGACAGGCGGAGCCTGCCGTCCGGGGGACATCAGAACGGCATTTTGAAGCCTGGCGGCAGCTGCATGCCAGAAGAGACAGACGCCATTTTCTCTTTCTGCGTCTCTTCGATGCGGCGCGCGGCGTCGTTGAACGCGGCGGCAACCAGATCTTCCAGCATTTCTTTATCGTCTTCGAGCAGGCTCGGATCGATTTCCACACGACGGCAGTTGTGCGCGCCGTTGATGGTCACTTTAACGAGGCCAGCGCCAGATTCGCCCGTCACTTCCAGCTGGGCGATTTCTTCCTGCATCTTCTGCATTTTTTCCTGCATCTGCTGGGCCTGTTTCATCAGGTTGCCCAGACCGCCTTTACCACCAAACATAAGCTTCTCTCTTTTGCTTCAGGTCGCTGACGGCAGTGCCGACAGCGAGGCCAAGGGTTACAACAGGCAGCGGCACTGCCTGTCAAAGGGGGCGAATACTCTCTTCATCCAGATCCGCATCGAAGAAACGACGCAGCGTCTGAATATTGGTATCCGCGATAATCGCTTCTCTCGCCTGGGCGAGTTTCTCTTCGTAAATCGCCTGCCGCCACTCCAGCGGCGTCCGGTGCGCCAGATTATCATCTTCAATGATAGTCAGTTCAACCGGCGCGCCGTACAAAACGCCGAGCGCGTCAGCGAGCGTTTTCTGTGCCGACGCCGAGTTAAGGTGACGCTGCGACGGGCGCAGATGCAGGCGAACCGTCTGCCCGTCCTGCTCTTTCCAGGCATTCAGCGCCACCTGCTCCACCAGTTTCGGCACCTGCAGGCGGCTGACCTCGGCGGCCCATTCGTCACGGGCAATCGCCTCTTCGGCGAGTTTGGCGGCAAGCTCCGGCGTCTTTTCATGCTCCAGCGCTTTTTTCAGCGCCCGCGGCGTGGCGACAGGGGCCTGCTGCGCCTGCGGCACAATATTTTTCGCTTTCCAGCGATACGCCTCTTTTTTGGCCGGGGCGTCCTCTTTGACCGCCGCGGGCCGGGACTGCACGCGCTCGGTCACGGACGCCAGCCGCTCCAGCGCGCTGTTATTCACCGGCCGCGCTGTGGCTGGCGCTGCCGGTTCATTCTTTTTTGTTTTGGCCGCTCCCTGCGCGCGCTGCAACTGACTGCGCGCCTGTAGAAGCTGGCTGGTCGTGTCGGGCAGCGGCGTCTGCGCGCCTGGCTGCGGTTGAGAAACAGCTGGCGAAACGGGCTGCTGCGCCTGAGCCTGATAAGCGGGCTGAGAGGCAGGCATTGCCGGCGCTTCAGGCGCGTTCACCACCGGCAGTACGGCGGCAGGCTGTACCTCGCGCTCGGGTTCCGGCAGCGGCGCGCGCGGGTGGAACGCCAGCGCGCGCAGCATCGTCATTTCCACGCCCATCCGGCGCTCCGGCGCCCACGGCAGCTCTTTGCGCCCGATAAGCAGCGTCTGGTAATAGAGCTGAATATCACCCGGCGGCACGACGCGCGCCAGTTCGCGCAGGCGCGGCTCCAGCGGGGCCATATCCGCGCCGAGCGCGGACGGCGAGAGCTGCACCATCGCGACGCGGTGCAGCAGGCCGAGCATTTCGACCAGCAGCGCTTCCCATTCGACGCCGCGCGCGGCAGCGTCGTTAATCTGCTGCATGACGCGCTCGCCGTCGGCGGCAACCAGCGCTTCAATGAGGCTTAACGCCTGATCGTCATCCAGCGTGCCGAGCATCGCGCCTACCGCCTGGGCGGTGACTTGCCCGTCGCCGCTGGCGATGGCCTGATCGGTCAGGCTCAGGGCGTCGCGCAGGCTGCCATCGGCGGCGCGGGCCAGTAGTTGCAGCGCGCGCGGCTCATGCGCGATGCCTTCCTGCGTCAGCACATGTTCAAGCTGCTGGCGGATTTGATCCGGATCCAGCGCCCGCAGATGGAACTGCAGACAGCGGGAGAGGATAGTCACCGGCAGCTTTTGCGGATCGGTAGTCGCGAGCAGGAATTTCACATGCGCAGGCGGCTCTTCCAGCGTTTTCAACAACGCGTTGAAGCTGTGGCGCGAGAGCATGTGCACTTCATCAATCAGATAAACTTTAAAGCGGCCGCGGGCGGGCGCGTACTGGACGTTATCCAGCAGGTCGCGGGTATCTTCCACTTTGGTGCGCGAGGCGGCGTCGATTTCAATCAGATCGACAAAACGCCCCTGCTCGATTTCACGGCAGTTGTCGCACACGCCGCACGGCGTGGCGGTGATGCCGGTTTCACAGTTCAGCCCCTTCGCCAGAAGACGGGCGATAGAAGTCTTGCCGACGCCGCGCGTACCGGAAAACAGATAGGCGTGGTGAATTCGGCCCAGCGATAAACCGTTCGCCAGGGCGGTGAGCACGTGCTCCTGGCCGACGACGTCAGCAAAGGTTTGTGGGCGCCATTTTCGGGCTAAGACCTGATAACTCATGGGCAGGCTCTGAAACGCTTGAGTGGTGGATTCTGAAGGGGTAATGCTAACACAGCCCCACCCGATGGGCGAGGCTGCCGGGAAGGAAGATCAGTGGCCCGGGAACGGCACGAGGCTGTAGCAGGTAATGCCCTGCTTGTTGAGGCGTTCTTCGCCGCCGATGTCGAACAGATTAATGATAAACGCCGCGTCGGTCACTTCGCCGCCCAGACGACGGATAAGCTTCACGGTGGCTTCAATGGTGCCGCCGGTCGCCAGCAGATCGTCGACCACCAGCACTTTGTCGCCAGGCTTTATCGCGTCAACGTGGATCTCCAGCTGATCGGTGCCGTACTCCAGCTCGTAGCTTTCTGCGATCGTTTCACGCGGCAGCTTACGCGGCTTGCGCACCGGGACAAAACCCACGCCCAGCGCCAGCGCGACCGGCGCGCCGAACAGGAAACCACGCGCTTCGGTGCCCACCACCTTCGTGATGCCCGCGTTTTTATAGCGCTCCACTAACAGTTCGATGCTCAGCGCATAGGCTTTAGGGTCTTCCAGCAGGCTGGTGACGTCACGAAAGAGAATGCCCGGCTTCGGGTAATCCTGAATGCTTTTGATGCTATTTTTAAGATATTCAAGCTGCTGCGCAGTTGCGGTCATGAATGTATGCCTGATAAAAACGGTATTACTCACAGGTTGCCGGACACGACTGAAAGGCGAATTTGCTCACCCTTTAATCAACGGCCCCTGTACTCGAAAACGCTCGAATTTACTGGCTGCGCGCGGTAAATGCAACCACTGCGGGCAGGCTTTACCCGTTTTGTTGTTTTTCATCAATCACCGGGATGCGCCACATGAAAATCAACAGCCCGGAAAGGATGACCAACAGCAGAATACGCACCCAGAAAATCTTCACCAGCCACAGTGAGATAGCAAACGTGGCGAGAATAAAAAGCATCGCGCGCGGTTTCGCGCCGGGCGGCATTGCGCGGTGCTGCTGCCAGTGGCGCAGATAACCGCCAAACCACGAGCGGTAGAGCAGCCAGTGGTGAAAACGCGGCGATGAGCGCGCAAAACACCAGGCGGCCAGCAGCAGAAACGGCGTCGTCGGCAGAAGCGGCAGCACCACGCCGAGCGTCGCCAGCACTACCGCCAGCCACCCCAGGATGAGTAAAATAGTCCTTTGCATAATCGTACTCGCGAAAGCTGGTGATGTACTGTAGCACAGCCCGCATGGCCAGACGCCCGGAGTAAAATGAGAACGCCCCTATTATTACAATCGCTGAAGACCCGTGTCGCCGCGCTGCATACGCTTATCGGGCCGCTCGCCTCGCAGCGTCACTTTTCACCGCGCTTCGACAGACAGCTGTTTGCATGCCGCGGCGCGCGGCTCGGTGATTATCTGACGGAAGCCGAAGAGAGCCTCACGCACCTGGAAGCGGCGGTGAATCAGGGTGACGCGACGCGCGTGGCGTGGCTTGCCGAACGGCTCGCGGCTCAAATCGAGGCGTTACAGCGCGAGGCGGCCACCGCCACGCTGCGCCGTCATGAGAACGCGCATTTGCCCGGCGGTCGGCTCCACGCGCGGCTTGCGGAGTATCAGGAATATGAACGTCGCCTGCTGGCAATGAAAAACGAGCGCGAGCAACGCTATGCGGAACGCCATGACCCGCAACTGGCGCGTGAAATCACCGCGCTTGACGAGCGCCTTACGCGCTGTCGCACGGCTATCGCCCGCACCGAGCGCGCGCTTGAGCGCATTACGCGCTGAATCAATGACGAGGAGAGAAACGATGTCGCTGGAACAAGCCCCTGATGAGGTCAAGCTCGCGGTCGATTTGATTATGCTGCTGGAGAATCATGACATTGCGCCGCAGACGGTGCTGGCGGCGCTGGAGATTGTGCGTAACGACTATCTGCGAAAGCTTGCCGAAGCAGAACAGTAATCGCCCTTCCCCCTGGTGGGGAAAGGGCGAGAACCGGCGTCAGGCTTTGGCGGCGTTCGCCTCGCCGTTATCGTCACTGCGTAAATCGCGTTTCACTTCGGTGTGCGTCTCGCCGTTGTTGTTATGCAGATGCACTTCCAGCTGGTTGAAGGCGATATCGATATTATTTTCACGGCACAGTCTGTCGATGGTGCGGTTCAGCTCATCCACGGTATAGCTGCGGTCGCGCAGTTCACGCACATACAGGCGCAGTTCGTGATCCAGCGAGCTTGGCCCGAAAGTGGTGAAGAACACCGCCGGTTCCGGATCGTGCATCACTTTCGGGTGATCCATCGCCGCTTTCAGTAAGATCTCGCGCACTTTGTCGAGATCCGATCCATACGCCACGCCAAGGCGGATCACCACGCGGGTGATGGTATCGGTCAGCGACCAGTTGATGAGACGCTCCGTCACAAACGCTTTGTTCGGGATAATCACTTCTTTACGGTCAAAGTCGGTAATGGTCGTGGCGCGGATGCGGATTTTGCTGACCGTGCCCGAGAAGGTGCCGATGGTGACGGTATCGCCGATACGCACCGGGCGCTCAAACAGGATAATCAGGCCAGAAACAAAGTTACCGAAGATCTCCTGGAGGCCGAAACCGAGACCGACCGACAGCGCCGCCGCCAGCCATTGCAGTTTATCCCACGACACGCCGAGCGAGCCGAACACGGTCATCGCGCCCGCCGCGATAATCACATAGTTCAGGATGGTCGTAATGGCGTACGACGCGCCCTGACGCATTTTCAGGCGCGAGAGCACCAGCACTTCCAGCAGGCCTGGTAAGTTGCGAATCAGCGCCCAGGCGACCATAAACGCCACCACCGCGAACAGAATACTGCCGAGCGTCACGTTCTTCGTGACCGCCGCTCCGGCCTCGGTGCCGTTGTAGTGCCACAGCACAATGCTGTCGAGATAGGCGAAGACGGTAATTAAATCAGACCAGATAGCCCAGAACACCACGCCGAACAGCGCGAACATCAAAAGCATGGTGATACGCAACGTCTGCTGGTTCACCTGATCGAGCGCCAGCGACGTTTCCTCTACCGGCTCGGCCCCTTCGGCACCCTCTTTCACCATATTCTGGCGTCGCGCCACCGCACGGCGATACGCAATGCGGCGCGCCGCGACGCTCAGGCCGCGCAACACGGTCTGATAGAGCAAGTTCCAGACAATCACCAGATAGACGGTATCTATCCAGCGCCCGGCGAGACGCAGCGTGGTATAGAAATAGCCTGTGGCGGTGAGCACCAGCAGCGCGACCGGTACAATCGAGAGCACAGTGACCGTGACCAGCCGCATGGTGTGCGACTCTTTATCACGCCAGCTGTCGCGGCACATCGGCCACACCAGGGCGCTGATTAACAGCAGATTCAGGAAAATCATGCTCTGGCCGAGCACGTCGTCCATCAGATGCAGCGGTGAGAGTTCTGCCAGTACCGACCAGAACAGCAGTGGCAACAGCGCCAGGCTGACGCGCACAATCTGACGACGCCAGTGGCTGGTCAGCGTGGCTGGCATATTGAAGTGGCTGACCGCCATACCGTCTTTTTCCAGCACACGCCAGCAGAGGCCGAAGACCAGCCAGAACACCGCCAGCTCTTTGCTGAACGCCCAGAGCAGATCGCTGATGTTCAGCTGCATCACATAAAGGATGAGCCCGACGGCCAGAATAATCAGGCAAACCGGTAGCGCGCGGACGAGATTAATCAGTATCGCTTTCGGCGTGTGCAACTGGCTGTCGTTGCGCAGCTGACCGACTTCGCCCGCAAGCGTATTGAGGTACTGACGCAGCCAGCCGAAACGCCAGCGGATAAGCCCGGCAATCAGCAACAGCGGCAGCCCCGCCAGCAGCGCTTTTAACATCGCAGGCCAGGCTTTCTCCCAGTTAAAGGTGATTTTCATCGACTTCAACTGATCGTGCAGCGCCTGCGGGAAGGCTTTTACCCACTCCCAGTCCATCGGTTTGTTACTGTTCACCCAGAAGATCTGCTGAGTGAGCATTTCCCGTAGGTTGGTGCTGACGCTCATTAACTGCTGCTGATTGATTTGCAGGTTAATCGCCATCATCAGCTGGTTGCCGAGCTGCTTGTTGAGCTGATCCAGCAGCTCACGGCGCATATCGACCACCTGTAACAGCGCGTCATGTACGTCGTCGTTGATTTCGCTTTTGTGCCCCTCTTCCAGCTTCTCGACGAAGGCGTCGTTCTGGAACAGGGCGTCGCGCTGCTGGTTCACCTCGAACTGTTCAAGACGCAGATCCGCAATGCGGTTGGTCATATCTTCCAGCTCATCGGCGGAGGGCAGCGTTTGTTGTTGCTGATACAGAATGCGCGACAGCAACAGGCTGCCTTTCAGCACAGAGATCTGCTCTTTGAGGTTGCGCTCAGATTGCAGCGCGCGGTCGAGCCAGTTCTTCACCCGGATATTCTGTTGCACCAGCGTATTGCCGCTCTGGGTCGCGTCGATCAGGCGCTGGCTGAGCTGGTGGTTGAACTCCAGCTCCTGGCGTACCAGCGGGTTGTTCTGAATGCTGGAAGCGTCTTCCGGGGCTATCGCCTCCTGCGCGGTTTTCTCGGTCAGCGTCAGACGTTTGCTGTTCACCGCCTCCTGCAACAGCTGTAACTGATGCTCAAGACGGTTGATATTCGCGGTGGTGTAGTCGCGCTGTTTCTGCAGCGCGTCCTGCAGAACCGTGTTGCCTTCAAGACTTTTACGCTGCTGTTCTATCTGGGCGTTGAGCAGTGCCTGTTGCGCGAGCAGGAGCGTCTGCTGCGACGGGCGCAGTGCCTCTTCACCAGGTGCGGTGCCATTCAGGCGATTGCGGATCTGCTGAAGCTGCTGCGAGGCGTTGTACATCGCGTTCTGGACGCGCTCCGGCTGGGTCTGTAGCGAGACCAGCTGGCTGTTGTACGTCGCGAGATCGTTTTGTGCGGTTTGCAGGTCGTCAAGGACGGAGGTGACGCGCGACTCCAGCTGGCGCAGCGACAGGTTTTTCAGCGTCTGGCGCACCACCTCGTCGCTGTCCTGGTTTTGCAGCGCGCTGAGGTTGTCTGTCGCCTGGCGCATTTTCTCGGGCGCCTGCATGACCTGCTGGCGCAACTGCACGGTTTCTTGTTTGATGCGCTCGATTTTATCCAGCGTCTCAAGCGTCGCCGTCAAATCTTCGGTTGTCAGTTTGTCCTGCGCGGAGTGGTTTTTTTGTTTGCCGAGCGCGTCGAGCTGCGCCTGCACGTCAGCGCGTGACGGAAGATCGCCGCTCGCAGGAGCCGCCTGCGCCGCAACGGACAACAGCGCGCCGAACACCAGCAGAACGGCAAAAAGTACAGCGGACGCCAGGCGTCGCGAAAGGATTGTGTGCTGCATAATCATTTGAATGAAGTCATGGCCGGACCGCACGCGGAATGCCTGCGGGGATACTGGAACGGCGCTGAGAATACCACGGCTCTCGCGCATGGAATAGCGGCCCGCCGGGCTTTAAGAATATTTTAGCAGGCGTCTTGTGCGGGCGCGGCATCCGGGGCGCGGCGCAGGCTCGGGCAAAACTGATACATCTCCAGTAAAATCGCCACCAGTTCGCGCGCTTCGCTTTTAAGATCAAACGTCTGTGGCGCAAAAAGCCAGTTTTCCACCAGGCCTGAAATATAGCTGCGCATCAGGATAGCGGCGCGGCGGGTTTGCAGGTTTTCCGGCAGCATGCCGCTTTGTATGCACTGCCTTAATGTGTGTTCGATACGGTCGTAACTCTGGAAGCACAAACTGCGGTGCGCCTGTTGCACCACAGCCATTTCTCCAACAAACTCACATTTGTGATAAATTATTTCCATCATCAGGCGACGGCGCTCTTCTGTCACCGTAGCTTCAAGTATATAAACGAGAATCTCCCGTAAAACAGAGAGTGGATCGTCTGGGAATTTTGCCCGATACTCATTTTCAAGATCGCCAATGCTGGCCTCTGATGATTCCCAGATTTCACTAAACAAATCCGACTTGTTCCTGAAATGCCAGTAAATCGCGCCTCGCGTTACGCCCGCCGCCTGAGCAATATCTGAAAGGGACGTGGCTGACACACCCTGTTGCGAGAACAAGCGAATCGCCACATCCAGAATGTGTTGACGCGTCTCCAGGGCTTGCTGTTTGGTTTTTCGTGCCATAGGTCGGTGAATTTACAGGAGTCAGACTTACATACATTTTTGTATGTATGTACCATAGCATGACGACACTATAAACGCAGCAATGGGTTTGCGGACTTTTGATCCATTGGTCATTTTTTGGAATCGAACACTCGAGGTTTAGATATGAACAAAAACAGAGGGTTCACGCCTCTGGCGGTCGTTCTGATGCTCTCAGGCAGCTTTGCGCTAACAGGATGTGACGGTGAACAGGCTCAGCAACAAGCGCCACAGGCGCCCGAAGTGGGTGTAGTGACGCTGAAAAGCGAACCTCTGCAAATCACAACTGAACTCCCGGGCCGCACCCTCGCTTATCGTGTGGCGGAAGTTCGTCCGCAGGTCAGCGGCATTATTCTCAAGCGTAATTTTGAAGAAGGCAGCGAGATCAAGGCTGGCGTGTCGCTTTATCAAATCGACCCGGCACCTTATCAGGCCTCTTACGAAAGCGCGAAAGGCGATCTGGCGAAAGCCCAGGCCAGCGCGAATATCGCGCAGGTGACGCTCAGCCGTTATCAGAAACTGCTCGGCACGCAGTACATCAGCAAGCAGGATTATGACAATGCGCAGGCCGAAGCCCAGCAGGCAAACGCCGCCGTGGTCGCGGCGAAAGCGGCGGTTGAAACCGCGCGTATCAACCTCGCGTACACCAAAGTGACCTCCCCTATCAGCGGTCGTATCGGTAAATCGAACGTGACCGAAGGCGCGCTGGTGCAGAACGGCCAGACCACCGCGCTCGCCGTCGTTCAGCAGCTTGACCCTATCTATGTTGACGTGACTCAGTCCAGCAACGATTTCCTGCGCCTTAAACAGGAACTGGCGAGCGGTCAGCTGAAACAGGAAAACGGGAAAGCGAAAGTCACACTCTCAACCGCTGACGGCCTGAAATATCCGCAGGACGGCACGCTGGAGTTCTCCGATGTGACTGTGGATCAGACCACCGGCTCCATCACGCTGCGCGCGATTTTCCCGAACCCTGACCACACGCTGCTGCCGGGCATGTTTGTCCGCGCGCGTCTCGAAGAAGGGGTTAACCCGAACGCGATTCTGGTACCGCAGCAGGGCGTAACCCGTACTCCGCGCGGTGACGCGACCGTCATGGTCGTGGGCGAAGGCGACAAAGTGGAAGTGCGTCCGGTGCAGGTCGGCCAGGCGATGGGCGACAAATGGGTCGTGACGGACGGCGTGAAGGCCGGCGATCGCGTGATCGTCACCGGGTTGCAGAAGGTTCGCCCGGGCGCGCAGGTCAAAGCGCAGGAAGTGACTGACAACCAGCAGCAACAAAAGCAATCCGGCGCCGCTGGTCAGACGCAGTCACAGCAACCGCAGTCTTGAGTTAACAGGAGCCGTTAAAACATGGCTAAGTTTTTTATCGATCGCCCCATCTTCGCGTGGGTGATCGCCATCATCATCATGCTGGCAGGTGGCTTGTCCATTATGAAACTGCCCGTGGCGCAATATCCGTCGATTGCGCCGCCAGCGGTGACGATTAACGCGACCTATCCGGGCGCGGATGCGAAAACGGTGCAGGATACCGTGACGCAGGTTATCGAACAGAACATGAACGGTATCGATGGCCTGATGTACATGTCCTCCACCAGCGACTCTTCGGGCACCGTGCAGATCACGCTGACGTTCGAATCCGGCACCGACGCGGACATCGCGCAGGTACAGGTGCAGAACAAACTGCAGCTCGCTATGCCGCTCCTGCCGCAGGAAGTGCAGCAACAGGGCGTGAGCGTTGAGAAATCCTCCAGCTCGTTCCTGATGGTGTTAGGCCTTATTAACACCGACGGCTCGATGAAGCAGGAAGATATCGCGGACTACGCGGGCGCGAACATTAAAGACCCGATCAGCCGTACCACGGGCGTGGGCGACGTACAGCTCTTCGGTTCTCAGTACGCGATGCGTATCTGGCTCGACCCGAACAAACTGAACAACTTCCAGTTAACGCCAGTGGACGTTATCAGCGCCATTAAAGCGCAGAACGCCCAGGTGGCGGCCGGTCAGCTTGGCGGTACGCCGCCGGTGAAAGGCCAGCAGCTGAACGCCTCGATTATCGCGCAGACCCGTCTGACGTCTGCCGATGAGTTCAGCAAAATCCTGCTGAAAGTCAATCAGGATGGTTCGCGCGTGCTGCTGCGAGACGTGGCGAAGGTTGAGCTCGGCGGCGAGAACTATGACATTATCGCACGCTATAACGGCCAGCCGGCGGCGGGTCTCGGTATCAAGCTCGCGACCGGCGCGAACGCGCTGGATACCGCTGAAGCGGTGCGCAAGACCATTGCCGGTCTTGAGCCGTTCTTCCCAAGCGGTCTGAAAGTTGTTTACCCGTACGACACCACGCCGTTCGTTAAAATCTCTATTTTCGAAGTGGTGAAAACGCTGGTCGAAGCAATCGTGCTGGTGTTCCTGGTGATGTATCTGTTCCTCCAGAACTTCCGCGCGACGCTTATCCCGACCATTGCGGTGCCAGTCGTCTTGCTCGGTACGTTTGCGATACTGGCGGCCTTCGGTTACTCGATAAACACCCTCACCATGTTCGGGATGGTGCTCGCCATCGGTCTGCTGGTGGATGACGCCATCGTGGTGGTTGAGAACGTCGAGCGTGTGATGGCTGAAGAAGGCCTGCCGCCCAAAGAAGCGACCCGCAAATCGATGGGTCAGATTCAGGGCGCGCTGGTCGGTATCGCGCTGGTGCTCTCGGCGGTATTTATCCCGATGGCGTTCTTTGGCGGCTCGACCGGTGCGATTTACCGTCAGTTCTCCATTACTATCGTTTCCGCGATGGTGCTGTCGGTTATCGTGGCGTTGATCCTGACGCCAGCGCTGTGCGCCACCATGCTTAAACCTGTCGCGAAAGGCGATCACGGCGAAGGCAAAAAAGGCTTCTTCGGCTGGTTTAACCGCATGTTCGACAAGAGCACGCACCATTACACCGACAGCGTAGGCAACATTCTGCGCAGCACCGGTCGTTATCTGCTGCTCTATCTGCTGATTGTCGTGGCGATGGCGTTCCTGTTTATCCGTCTGCCAAGCTCGTTCCTGCCGGATGAGGATCAGGGCGTCTTCCTGACGATGGCGCAGCTGCCAGCGGGTGCCACCCAGGAGCGTACCCAGAAGGTGCTGGATGAGGTGACCGACTACTACCTCACCCAGGAGAAAGACAACGTTAACTCCGTCTTTACCGTTAACGGCTTTGGCTTCTCCGGTCGCGGCCAGAACACCGGTCTGGCGTTCGTCTCGCTGAAAAACTGGGATGAGCGTCCGGGTGCGGAAAACAAAGTTCCGGCTATTACCGGCCGTGCGATGGGCCGTTTCTCGCAGATTAAAGATGCGATGGTGTTCGCCTTTAACCTGCCGGCGATTGTGGAACTCGGTACGGCGACCGGCTTTGACTTCGAGCTTATCGACCAGGGCAACCTTGGGCATGACAAGCTGACGCAGGCCCGTAACCAGCTGCTGGGCGAAGCGGCGCAGCACCCGGATCTGCTCTCGCAGGTGCGTCCGAACGGTCTGGAAGATACGCCGCAATTTAAAATCGACATCGACCAGGAAAAAGCACAGGCGCTGGGCGTTTCTATCAGCGATATCAACACCACGCTTGCTTCTGCGTGGGGCGGCAGCTACGTCAACGACTTCATCGACCGCGGTCGCGTGAAGAAAGTGTACGTCATGTCGCAGGCGCAATACCGTATGCTGCCAGGTGATATCAACAATTGGTATGTGCGTGGGACAAACGGCCAGATGGTGCCATTCTCTGCCTTCTCGACGTCTCACTGGGAATATGGCTCACCGCGTCTGGAGCGTTATAACGGCCTGCCGTCCATGCAGATCCAGGGCCAGGCGGTGCAGGGTAAGAGTACCGGTGAAGCGATGGCGATGATGGAACAGCTTGCCAGCAAGCTGCCGACCGGTATCGGCTACGACTGGACCGGCATGTCCTATCAGGAACGTCTGTCCGGCAACCAGGCGCCTGCGCTTTACGCCATTTCGCTTATCGTGGTGTTCTTGTGTCTGGCGGCGCTGTATGAAAGCTGGTCAATCCCGTTCTCGGTCATGCTGGTGGTCCCGCTTGGGGTTATCGGTGCGCTGCTGGCAGCCTCGCTGCGTGGCCTTAACAACGACGTTTACTTCCAGGTGGGTCTGCTCACCACTATCGGCCTGTCGGCGAAGAACGCCATATTGATTGTGGAATTCGCCAAAGATCTGATGGAAAAAGAAGGTAAAGGTCTTATCGAGGCGACGCTTGAAGCGGTACGTATGCGTTTGCGTCCTATCCTGATGACCTCGCTGGCGTTCATCCTCGGCGTAATGCCGCTGGTGATTAGCTCGGGCGCAGGCTCCGGCGCGCAGAACGCCGTCGGTACCGGCGTAATGGGCGGGATGGTGACCGCAACCATTCTGGCTATCTTCTTCGTTCCGGTGTTCTTTGTGGTGGTTCGCCGCCGCTTCAGCCGTAAGAGTGAAGATATCGAGCACAGCCATCCGGTTGAGCATCACTAATAAGAAAGGCCGCAGATGCGGCCTTTTTTTTACCCCTTCCCTGCATACGTGTTTTAACGCTTCGCGCAAAAAAACATCACTCGCGCCTTTCGTTTCTCTTTTTTTCGCTATAAATATTTTATTGGGATTAATCTGATGCAGAAAAAACCTTTATTACAGAATATTCTTCAGGCGTGAATAAATAAACGTTTTAAACTAAGGTTAAACTAAGACTTAAAGGTTAAGTTTTCTTTCTGAATGCGTCTGCGTGCCTTGCCTTTATTGATTCGCGTAAAAGAGTCTGCGCCGATGTGCGATTAACCGCGGAAATGTAATTTTTCGTAATCGTGCCAGGAAAAAATCCCCAGGGTGTTTTATAGTAACAGTAGATTAAAAATGGAGCGCCACGGCTCCAGACACTGGTTGTGTATCTGCCCCTGCGGTGCTGTTGACTAAAATTTTTCGCTAAAAAGGGGATACGTTATGGACGAATACTCACCAAAACGGCATGATATAGCGCAGCTTAAATTTCTTTGCGAAAGCCTGTATCATGATTGCCTTGCCACGCTCGGCGAAAACCAGCATGGCTGGGTTAACGACCCCACTTCCGCCGTTAACCTGCAACTCAACGACTTGATTGAGCATATTGCCAGCTTCGGCCTGAATTATAAAATTAAGCATGAAGATGACGCAGCTCTCATTGAGCAATTAGATGAATATCTGGATGATACCTTTATGCTGTTCAGCAATTACGGTATCAATGCGCAAGATTTACAAAAATGGCGCAAGTCCGGAAACAGGCTTTTCCGGTGTTTCGTAAACGCCAGCAAAGAAAACCCTGTAAGCTTGTCTTTTTAAAAATAGAACAACTACTTAGGTGTATTATGACGACCAAACCATTAACCAAAACCGATTATTTAATGCGACTGAGACGTTGTCAGACAATTGACACGCTTGAGCGCGTTATTGAAAAAAATAAATATGAATTATCCGACAACGAACTGGCGGTATTTTATTCAGCGGCGGATCATCGTCTGGCTGAACTGACGATGAATAAGCTCTACGATAAAATTCCGACCGCCGTGTGGAAGTTCGTTCGTTAATCTCCCGCTATTTTGTATGTGATTATCTGGCTTTGATATTGTCGACGCCATGTTAGTGTCGAGCGATTCGCGTTGTGGGTGCCACACCGGATATGTCCTCCATTAGCATGGCTTCTCTCTCCTGTTCTCTTCCCCTCAAATGCAGTGAATGGTCAGCCGCGCGTTTAGTCGCTACTATCAGAGTTTCCATTCACGGAGCGAAACCACCATGAGCGAAGAGAAACGCAAGATGATTGCGGGCGAGCTTTACCGCCCGAACGACCCGGAGCTGCGTGAGGACCGCCTGCGCGCGCGGCATCTGCTGCATGAATACAATCACAGCGCGCCGGATGCGAAGGCACAGCGTCAGGCGATCCTCAAATCTCTGCTGGGGGAAGCCGGCAACGCGTACATAGAGCCCACCTTCCGCTGCGACTACGGCTATAACATTTACCTGGGCGAGAATTTCTACGCCAATTTCGACTGCGTGATTCTGGATGTCTGTCCGGTGCATATCGGCGCGAACGTTATGCTGGCACCCGGCGTGCATATTTATACCGCCACGCATCCGCTGGATCCGACCGAGCGCAACAGCGGGCTGGAGTTTGCAAAACCCGTCACCCTTGGTGATAACGTCTGGATTGGCGGGCGCGCGATTATTAATCCGGGCGTGACGCTTGGTGATAACGTGGTGGTCGGTTCCGGTGCCGTGGTGACGCATTCCGTGGAAGCCAACTGCGTGGTCGCCGGCAATCCGGCGCGGGTGATTCGCCGCCTTTGAGCGCCGCTTCGGTTAACTGTTATGGTTTTTTGTTGGCCGTCTGTTACTTTTTTCGTGAACGGCGGCCTCATAAAATGCCCATTCCCGCGCACGCGCGACACCGATTCTGAAGGTTTTGCATGACTGAAATCCAGCGACTGCTGACGGCCACCATTGACCGACTCAACAAAGAAGAGAAGCGCGACAACCGTCCACGCTTTAGCATCAGCTTTATCCGTAAGCACCCTGGCCTGTTTATCGCTATGTATCTGGGCTGGCTGGCAACGCTTGCGGTGATGTTACAGTCAGAAACGCTGGCAGGCTCAGTCTGGCTGCTGGTCGTGCTGTTTGTGCTGTTAAACGGCTTTTTCTTTTTTGACGTGAATCCACGCTACCGCTACGAAGATATCGACGTGCTGGATCTGCGCGTGTGCTATAACGGCGAATGGTATAACACCCGCGACGTGCCGGAGAGTCTGATAGAAGAAATTCAGGCGTCCCCGCGCGTGAGCGCTGAACAAAAAGCGCAGCTTGAGAAGATGCTGACTCGTAAGAAAGCCTTATCGTTTTACGATATCTACTCGCTGGATAAAAATAACGGCCCTGCCCGCTCGCCGGTGAATACCGCAACCGCCTCACAGGCGCACTAAAAAAATCGCCCTCTTGCGAGGGCGATGCTTATTTTCTTTTCTTCCTTCCCTGTACCGCTTTAAACCGCGGATTCGTTTTGCAAATCACATACAACCGTCCTTTGCGTCGCACTATCTGACAGTCAGGATGACGTGCCTTCGCGCTCCTCAGTGAATTCAGCACCTGCATGATTTACGCCTTTTTATCGTTAAAGAAGCGACCAAAACGCTGCTGGAAGCGCGCGGCGCTGCCCTCGGTGGTAATGGTCTTCTGGCGCCCGGTGTAATACGGATGCGACGCCGACGACACGTCGATGGTCACATACGGATAGGTTTCGCCATCAAGTTCAATTTCGCGCTCGGTTTTAATGGTCGAACCAACTTTGAAATATTCATTGGCGCTGGTGTCGTGAAACACCACGGTACGGTAATGCGGATGGATATCAGCTTTCATCATTCGCCCCTTTTAAATGTTATAACATAACAATATCGTAAAACGACGCCGCTGAAATTGCAAGCGGCGCTATCACGGGGCGACTGAAAAGAAAAAGCCGACGCATCAGGCGTCGGCTTTTCAGAAGTGAGTAAAAACTTACAGGCGGAAACCGGCCACTACGCGGTCAAGCTGCTGCGTCTGTTCGGTCATCGAGTGCGATGCCGCCGAGACTTCCTGCACCAGCGCCGCGTTCTGCTGCGTCGCGCTGTCGAGCTGGTTAATCGCCAGGTTTACCTGCGAGATACCCGCGCTCTGCTCGCGGCTGGAGGACATGATTTCGCCCATCAGCGTGGTGACGTTGCGCACGCCGCTCAGCAGTTCATCCATCGTTGCGCCCGCTTCATTCACAAGCTTCGTACCAACTTCAACGTTGCTGGCGGAGTTTTCAATCAGCTGTTTGATTTCGCGAGCCGACTGCGCGGAGCGCTGCGCCAGGCTGCGTACTTCCGAGGCAACCACCGCGAAGCCGCGGCCCTGCTCACCCGCACGCGCCGCTTCCACCGCCGCGTTCAGCGCCAGGATGTTAGTCTGGAAGGCGATGCTGTCGATCACCGCGATAATATCCACCACTTTGCCGGACGAACTCTGGATAGCGCTCATGGTGCTGACCACTTCGCGCACCACATTACCGCCCCGCTCCGCCACCTGCGACGCCTGGTGCGCCAGCTCGTTGGCATGTGCGGCGTTATCGGCGTTCTGGCGCACGGTGCTGGTGAGCTGTTCCATTGACGCCGCCGTCTCTTCAATCGAGCTTGCCTGATCTTCCGTGCGCGCCGAGAGATCCTGGTTGCCGCCTGAGATCTGCTGCGACGCCGACGACAGCGCGCGGGCGCTATCACTCACCTGGCGCAGCATAGTTTTCAGGTAATCAATCACGCCGTTGAAGCTGTTGATAATCGCGTTAAATTCCGGGCTGCTGGTGGGCTCCAGGCGCTGCGTCAGATCTGCCCCACCTGCGGAGAGCCGGCTGATATTGCGGTTAAGATCGGCGAGTTTGCCCATCATTGAGCGGATAAACAGCACCAGTACGCCCAGCAGCAGAAGCAGCATCGGGATCTGCACCATGCTCAGGCGCGCGAGGATCGTATCGGTCTGCGCGGTTAACAGCGCGGTCGGCAGATCGACTGCGATAATCCACGGGCTGCCTTTAATGGATTGCAGCATCACGGTATGCGAATCGCCGTCCTGATCATACTCCTGCTCGGTTTTCTCGCCGGGACGGAAAGTGGAAAGCGCTTTCTGCACCGTCTGCGCCATCGGATCGTCGCCGAGGTCTGCCAGTTTCTTCAGGCTCGCGGTTTTACCGACCTGAGCGGCGTCGCCGACAATTTTGCCGTCCGCTTCCACAATCAGCACGCGCCCGGAGATGGCGTCGTTCATCTGTTTCGCGAGCTGATTAAAGAAGCCCAGCGTCACGTCGATGGTCGCAACTCCCCACGGCTGGCCATCTTTGGTAATGACCATCGCGCAGTTGGTGCGCGGCTGCGGGCTCGCGTCATCCTGATACGCGTTTGCCCAGGCGCAGTGGCTGGCAGGCGAATTCAGACCCGCTTTATACCAGACCTGTTCGTAGTAATTTGGTGCCGCGTCGGAGTTCCAGTAGGTATTCACTTCGAGCTGATTGCTGGCGTTACGCGCAAAGAAGGTGCTGAATTTATTACGCCCCGCCTCGCGTTTTTCCGGCAGCGGCCAGACGCCGCCGCCAAATACATTCACATCCTGGTACTGGTCCACCAGCGCCGGTAACAGCCGGTCGATTTCATCGCTCTGCATCGCCGCGACGCTCTGCGTCACGCTGCGCATCTGCGCCTGCACGCGGTTCATCTGCTCAACGATGCTGAACGCCACGTTATCCACTTCATAACGGATAATCCGCGTCTCGGTGCGTTTAATTTCCGGCGTGACGAAAAAGTGGATCACCAGAGCGGTAATGCCGCTCAGGGCAGCAAGAAAGAGACAGAGTAAAAAGATAAATCTGGCCTGCGTTGTTTTTAGCATTATTGTTCACCTGGAAGGATCAGAGGGTTCTTCATTCAGGACAACGGCAGCGCAGCGCTAAACTTGAAGGCAGAATGCATGTTAGAAAATTAACAAAAAATTAACTCATTGACGGATAAAACAAATCCATTTTTCATGGAAACATTTTGAAATAATTACTTATGCGTCAGCCAGAAATCCTTTTTACCCCATGACGTTATAAATCAGAAAAGAACGATATTGGGCGCGCAGGCGTCTTTCGGGCAGTGTGGCGGTATGGCAACAAATGAAGGAGACACCCATGCGCCAGCGCTGTTGTTGTGCCTGTCTGTTTGCAGATAACCGACTGTGATTTTCTTTTGCTAACGGAGCGCCCCATGAGCACAGCATTACCCTCTACCCTGCCAATTCTCGATCTCGCGAGACTCAATGCAGGCCCGGCCGATCGCGCCGCGTTTCTCGATCATCTGCGCTACGCCGCGCGCGATATCGGTTTTTTCTATGTGGTTAACCACGGCGTCGACACCCGTCTGCTGGAGGATGTCCAGCGCGAGGCGCGCCAGTTCTTTGCCCTGCCGGAAGAAGAAAAAGCGCAGGTGGCAATGATCCACTCTCCGCATTTTCGCGGCTATAACCGCGCGGCGGCGGAACTGACGCGCGGCAAGCCGGACTGGCGCGAGCAGTTTGATATCGGTGCCGAGCGCCCGGCGCTCGCGCTTTCAGCGAATGCGCCCTCGTGGCGTCGCTTGCAGGGGCCGAACCTCTGGCCTGCCGCGCAGCCGTCGCTCAGGCCAACGCTGCTGCGCTTTCAGCGCGACATGGCGCAGATGGCGCTGCGGCTGCTGCGCGCGTTCGCCGAAGCTTTGCAACTTTCGCCCGACGCCTTCGACACGCTCTACGGCGAGCAGCCCAACGAGCACATTAAGCTCATCCGCTACCCCGGCCAGCAGCGCACCGGCAGCGACCAGGGCGTCGGCGCGCATAAAGATTCCGGGTTTTTAAGCTTTCTGTTACAGGATCAGCAAAAAGGCTTACAGGTGGAAGTGGCGCCTGACGAGTGGATTGACGCCGCCCCGCTGCCGGGCAGCTTTGTGGTGAACATCGGCGAACTGCTGGAGCTTGCCACCAACGGCTATCTGCGCGCCACGGTGCATCGCGTCGTCTCGCCGCCCGCGGATAACGAACGCCTCTCCATCGCCTTTTTCCTCGGCGCGCGGCTCGACGGCGTGGTGCCGGTCTATCCGCTGCCGCCGGAGCTGGCGCGCGAGGCGCATGGCCCGCAGAGCGATCCGCGCAACCCGCTTTTGCGTGATGTCGGCTGGAACTATTTAAAAGGCCGCCTGCGCTCACACCCTGATGTCGCCGAGCGCTACTACCGTGACGTGCTGCGCGAAAGCCACGAACTGATCGCCTGATCCCTTACTAAGGAAAGCAAAATGAAAAAAGCCACTATGACGCTGGCCGGGCTGGCGCTGCTTATTTCCGCAGGCTTACAGGCCGCCGAGCCGCTGCGTGTCGCCGCCGATCCGGTGCCGCACGCCGAAATTCTTAACTACATTAAAAAACTCGATCCGAAGCTCGACCTGAATGTCGTGGAGCTCACCAGCGGCGTCAACGCCAACGAGCTGCTGGCGAACGGCGACGTGGACGCCAACTATTTTCAGCATCTGCCCTACCTGAAGGATCAGGAAAAAGCGCTCGGCAAAACCTTTGCGGTCGCCGCCACGGTGCATGTTGAGCCGCTCGGCATCTATTCGCGTAAATATAAAGATTTCAAAGCCGTGCCGGAGGGCGCAACCGTGGCGGTGCCGAATAACGTCACCAACCTGAGCCGCGCGCTGTTCCTGCTGCAAAACCAGGGGCTGATTACACTCAAGGCGGGCTTTAACGATCCGGCGAGCAGTCTCGCCACGCCGAAGGATATCCGCGATAACCCGAAAAAGCTGAAGATCCTCGAAATTGAATCGCCGCAGATCCCGCGCTCGCTTGACGATGTGGATCTGGCTGTGATCAACGGCAACTACGCGCTGGAAGCGGGGCTGACGCCCGCCAAAGACGCGCTGGGGCTGGAGCGCGCCGATCATAACCCTTACGCCAATCTCCTGGTGACCACGCCCGCGCTGGCAGGCGATCCGCGCATCAAAGCGCTGGCGAAAGATTTACAGTCGCCGCAGGTCGCGGAATTTATTCGCCAGCATTACAACGGCTCGGTGATCCCGGTCGCGGCTCCGCAGTCATGATAACGCTTGACGGGCTGAGCAAAACTTACGCCGGAGAGGGCCACCCGGCGCTGGACGACGTCTCGCTCGCCATTCCACAGGGTGCCGTGTACGGCATTCTGGGGCGCAGCGGCGCGGGCAAAAGTACGCTGCTGCGCTGTCTTAACCTGCTGGAGCGGCCAACGTCGGGCCGCATCCTGATGAACGGCGTGGATATTACCCGCCTCGACGACCGCGCGCTGCGCCAGCACCGGCAGCGCACCGCGATGGTGTTTCAGCATTTTAATCTGCTCCATGCGCGCACGGTGGCGGATAACGTAGCAGTACCGCTGGAGATCGCGGGCGTGCCGCGCGCGGCGCGGCGCGAACGGGTGGCGGAACTGCTCGCGTTAGTCGGGCTTGCCGATAAAGCCGACGCGTTTCCTTCGCGCCTTTCCGGCGGGCAGAAACAGCGCGTCGGCATTGCCCGCGCGCTTGCCGCGCACCCGGACGTGCTGCTGTGCGATGAAGCCACCAGCGCGCTCGACCCGGAGACCACCGCCTCCATTCTTGCGCTGCTTGCCGATATCAACCGCCAGCTCGGGCTGACCATCGTGCTGATTACGCATGATCTTGAGGTGGTTAAAGCCATCTGCGACCACGCGGCGCTGCTGGAGAACGGGCGTCTGGTGGAGAGCGGGAGACTCGCGGATTTACTCACCGCGCCCTGGTCGGTGCTGCGTCAGACGCTGGTGCGCGACAACGCCGCCTGGCAGGCGTTTTTACGCCGTCATGGCGTGGAGGAGAGAATATGGTGCGAAGTGGCATGAGTTTTGAAGATCTCTGGCCGCTGCTGGCGCAGGGCACGTTGGAGACGCTCTACATGGTCGGCCTGGCGGCGCTCTTTACGGTGCTTATCGGCCTGCCGGTCGGCGTGGTGTTGTTTATCACCCGCCGCGACGGCGTGCTGCCACAACCGCAGCTCAACAGCGTGCTGGGCAGCGTGATTAACGTCGGGCGTTCGCTGCCGTTTATCGTGCTGCTGATTGCGTTAATCCCGCTGACGCGTCTTATTATCGGCACAACGCTTGGCAGCACCGCTGCCGTCGTGCCGATTACCATCGGCGCATTTCCGTTCTTTGCGCGCGTGGTGGAAAACGCGCTGGATGAAGTGGACCGCGGGCGCGCCGAGGCGATTATTGCTATGGGCGGCAACGCCTGGCATGTGATAAGCAAAGCGCTGCTGCCGGAGGCGCTGCCTGCGCTGCTTTCTGGCGTGACACTTACTGTGGTGATGCTGATAGGCTTTTCCTCTATGGCCGGTGTTATCGGCGGCGGCGGGCTTGGCGATCTCGCCATTCGCTACGGTTATCAGCGTTTTAATAATGAAGTGATGGCCGCCACGGTGCTGATTCTGGTGGCGCTCGTTCAGGGCGTACAGACGCTCGGCGACCGGCTGGTGCGGCGTCTCGCGCACCGGCGCTAAAATCCACACTCGCGGCGCAGCCGTCATTGCTGCGCCCGCGTTACACACTTTTTTTGCCCTAACCCTACGCAAAATCAATGCGCCGAGCCGTCGCAAAAGCCATTATCCCCCACTACGCTAGAAGTACTCCGGCACTCATTTCTTCTTCAGGGCAGGCAGCAATCGTGACCATCACAAGACGGATAAAAATAGTAACAGGCGTGCTGTTACTCAGCGTTTTGCTGCCTGTCGCGTTTAGTTTCTGGCTCGCCCGTCATCAGGCCGAACAGCATTTTGTCGTGGAGCTGGACGCCTATACCGAACGCACGCTTATCCGTACCAATGACATCATGCAGCAGGCGAAAGCCGCGCTCGCCAAAATCAACAGCTTTACCGGCGAGCCGTGCAGCGAGGCGCATTTACAGGCGATGCGGCGCACGTCGTTTGTGTTCCGCCATGTTCAGGAAGTGGTCTACTTAAAAGATATGACGCCGGTCTGCTCCTCGCTGGTAGGGCGCAGCACGTCAAAACCGCTGCCGACGCCAACATGGGTTAACGATGAGAATTACAAGATCTGGTTCAGCACGCAAAACGATGTGGGATTGTCGATATCCATGGTAATGGTTGCTCACGGGCCACATATGGTGCTTATCGATCCCAGCTCGTTTATCGATTTAATTCCGTTCAGCGCCTGGCCGATTAACACCGCCATCATTGGGCTGCCGCGCAACCGCGTGCTGGCAAGTAGCGGCCCGTTTGATAAAACGGTCTGGAACATGGCGCGTAAAAGCGGTGCCAGAAAAATTGAGTATCAGGGCAATATCTATCTGATTCACCGCGAGCCGCGCTCCGGGATTGCCGTGGTGGCGTGGGCGTCTCAGGCACCGCAGACGGCAGAAATCCGTAAACTCCAGCTTATCTGGCTCCCGGCGGGTATCCTTATCAGCCTCGCATTAGCGTTCTGGCTGCTGCGCCTGTTGCGGCGTTTGCAGTCGCCGCGCTATCGCCTGCAGGACGGTATCGCCAATAATGAACTGGTGATGCACTATCAGCCGATCATTCGTCTGTCCAATGGCCAGCCCACCGGCGCTGAAGCGCTCATCCGCTGGCCGCAGCCTGACGGCAGCATGTTAACGCCGGATATTTTTATTCCGCTTGCTGAGCAGACCGGGCTTATCGGCCCGCTGACGCGCCGCATTGTTCATAACGTGCTGGACGATCTTGGCGACTGGCTGCGTACGCATCCGCAACAGCATATCTCCATCAATATTTCCGCGTTCGATCTGCACGATCCGCAGTTTGTCGATATGTTCAGCCAGGCGCTGGCGCAACACGGCGTCGCGCCGCACCAGCTCGCGCTGGAGATAACCGAACGCGGCTTCGCCGACCCGGCGCTAAGCGGGCCAATCATCGCGCGCCTGCGCGCGGCGGGCCACAAAATTTATATTGATGACTTTGGCACCGGCTACTCCAGCCTGAGTTATCTCGAAGATCTGGATGTCGATATCCTGAAAATCGATAAATCGTTCGTCGATGCGCTGGAGTACAAAACCGTCACGCCGCACATTATCGAAATGGCGAAAACGCTGAAGCTGGAGATGGTGGCCGAAGGCGTGGAAAATCAAAGCCAGGCGCTGTGGCTGCGGGAACATGGCGTGCAGTACGCGCAGGGCTGGCTCTACAGCAAGGCGCTGCCCGCCAGGGAGTTTATCGCCTGGTGCGGGCGGCACGGCGTCAGTTAAGCCGATGCCGCATCTCATACTGGCGCACCGGCTGAATGCGAAAACCGCTCTGTTCAAAGAGCGGCGCCAGGCGCTGATCAACCGCCACGGGCGTCATTAAACCCGCAAAGCGCTCATGCAATAGCGACAGTAACTGCCGGGCGTGCCCTTCACGCCGCGCCTGCGGCGCAACCCACAACGCGCGCAGTTGCGGCTGAGCAAAACCGGTCGCAATAATGGCAAACGCCTTATCATCCAGCGAAAACCCCGTGCCCGGCAGCGCCTGCGCCGTTTCCGGAGCCATTAACCACGGCAGGTCTTCCGCCTGCGCTGCCATACGCTGTGCGATGTCATGCGGATCGCAGGGCATTAGCGCCTGCGTATTTACAAACGCCGCCGGGCTGTGAGCCTGAAAACCCACCAGCGTTTTCTCGCAGGTAAACCCCACTCGCTCATACAGCGCCTGACCGGCGTCGTTACCGACAATCACCTCAAGCGTCATGCTTTTTTCGCCGCGCTCGTGGGCTTCATCCAGCAACTGCATCATCAGCGTTTTACCCACGCCTTTACCGCGCCAGTCAGGGTGAATGGCGAACGCCGCGAGACGGCTGCGCCAGCCGCGCCGGGCGATGAGCGCCAGCGCGACGACCTGCTCGCCCGCAAGCCAGACGCGACTCGCGTTCAGGCAGACATTTTCCGCGCCGAAACGGTACGCAAACGCGGCGCCATCCAGTTGAAACGGCACCAGATAGCCATCAAAACAGCGGCACAGTATTGAGGCCAGCGCTTCGCTGCTCCAGTGCAGCGCTGGCCGCGCGTGTAAGGCTGCAGGGTTCGACATGACCATTCCTCATCGGCGAAAACACCCAGCATAACGCAGCGCGGCAAAAAGACGACCTATCCTTTTTCAGCGGCTGCCACGGCCGGTGCGGCAGGCTTTACGCGCCGCACCAGAAACCACGGCAGGCAGAGCTGAATAAGCGGCCCGATGGCAAGCGCATACACCACGGTGCCAATTCCGGGCGTGCCGCCCATGGCCCAGCCCGCCAGCAGGACGGTGATTTCAATCGCAGTACGAATACTTCGCACCGACCAGCCGGTACGAGCGTGAATGCCGGTCATCAGGCCATCGCGCGGCCCTGCGCCAAAGCCCGCGCCGATATACATGCCGGTTGCCAGCGCATTCAGCACCACGGCGGCAACGAGCAGCCCGCCACGCAGCGCCAGCGACGACGGCGCAGGCAGCACGGCCAGCGCCGCGTCTGCCGCCAGCCCAATCATAATAACGTTACTGATAGTGCCAAGGCCCGGCCTCTGGCGCAGCGGCACCCACAACAGCAGCACCAGCGCGCCGACGCCGATAATCACCGCACCGAGATTCAGCGACAGCAGCCGCGCCAGCCCCACGTGAAACACGTTCCACGGATCGGTACCGAGATCGGCCCGGACGAACATTGCGGTCGATACGCCATACAGCGAAAGCCCGACATACAACTGCACCAAACGACGCCACATATTTTTTCCCTCATCCGTCATCTGGCTACTACTTTAAGGCCAGTGGACGTAAGATTAAGGTCCAGTTTCAACAAAGTGGACTGCTTATGAATCATCGTCGTACCGGCACAGCCTCGCTGTTGCGCCTGCTCGGCCACTGGCAGCAGGCGCATTCCCGCCTGCCGGTTTATCGTCAGCTGGCGCAGGCGCTGCGCCTGATCATTCTGGATGGTCGCCTGCCGCTCGCGAGCCGTCTGCCGGGCGAGCGTGAACTGGCCGGCGCGCTGGGCGTCAGCCGCACGACCATAGCCAGCGCGCTGGGGCTACTGCGCGACGAAGGTTTTCTGATAAGCCGCCACGGCGCAGGTTCGGAAATCGCCCTGCCCGCCAGCGCCTCGGTGCCAACGCTCACCGGCAGCGGCGGCGCGCTCGATCTCTCTACCGCAGCGCTGAGCGCAGGCCCGGAGGTGTTAGCGGCTTGCCAGCGCGCCGTGGCGCAACTGCCGGATTATCTCGGCCATACGGGCTACGATCCGCAGGGGCTGCTGCGCCTGCGTGAAACCCTCGCCGCCCGCTATAGCGCGCGCGGTCTGCCCACCAGCCCCGATCAGGTGATGCTCGTCAACGGCGCGGTGAGTGGTTTCGCGCTTGTCCTGCGGCTGTTGACCGGCCCCGGCGACCGGGTGGTTATCGATAACCCAACCTATCCGCTCGCCATCGCCGCCATTCGTGGCGCATCATGCCGTCCGGTATCGGTGGCGCTGGCAAGCCAGGGCTGGGATCCGGACGGGCTGGCGGCCACGTTCGCCCAGACGTCGCCGCGCCTTGCCTATCTCATTCCCGATTACCACAACCCTACCGGCTACTGCATGGACGCCGCCACCCGTGAGCGCATCGCCGCCGCGGCCACCGCCAGCCGCACAATGCTGGTCGTCGACGAAACGATGGTGGATCTCTGGTATGAAGAGGCTCCGCCGCCGCCGCTCGCCGCGTTTGATGCCCAGGATACGGTCATTACGCTCGGCTCGGCAGGCAAGAGTTTCTGGGGTGGGCTGCGGCTTGGCTGGATACGCGCCAGCACACGCACTATCGCATCGCTGATCCAGATGCGCGATACGCTCGATCTCGGCTCGCCGCTGCTGGAACAGCTCGCCGTCGCCACGCTGATTGAGGATGCCCCGCATTTTCTGCCGCCGCGACGCACGGCGTTAAAAGCGCGCCGCGATGCGTGTCTGGACGCCATGCAGCGCTATTTTCCGCAGTGGCGCACGAGCTTGCCGCAAGGGGGATTATCATTCTGGGTGGAGCTGCCGCGCCCGCTGGCGACACGTTTCGCGGCCAGCGCCGAAGGGCTCGGGATTCATCTTGGCGCGGGCAACCGGTTTGGCGTGGAAGGAGCCTTTGAGCGCTTTCTGCGAATGCCGTTTACGCTTGAGACCGAACGCCTGGAAGAAGCGTTTGCCCGGTTACAGCCGCTCTGGCATCAGCTGATGGAGACGCGCGCGTCGACTGCCCGTGGGCTGGTGTGAATATTACATATTCAGAACAGGCCAGGTAATGCGCAGCAAAAAGACACCGACAATCGCTACCACATACGCGCACCAGAGAGAGATAACCACGCTGGCGATATGGCCTGCCACGAGCAATAACTTAGGTATCATTGCACACCTCTGTCATTAAGGTGAACCTGAAGCAAAAGTTACAAAGAAGCATCGAGTTTTAATAATGGCGAGAAAAACAGACGACGAGCCTTCCGGCCCGCCATAAAAAAACGGTCATCCATGACTGCACATAATTTGAGATGGTGAGGCGTATCATTTTATTATGCGAGGATAATGACGGCGCTTTGTAACAGCGCCGTGTCACGCAGATGATATATTCATGACGCGTGTAGCAGGAGGGAATTAATGCTGGCGGGGAACCGGAAAACCTTTCAGGGAAATGACAAACGCATCGCCCTCTTTTTTTATTTTTGCACCTGCATCGCACCAGTCGGACGCAATGCGAAAAAACTCATCGCTGCCGACATCCCAGCCCAGACGGACGTGTTTGACATAGCCTGAACGCAACAGCTCACAGGCTTCCCGGTAGGTTGCAGCCGTAGTGGATAAAGACGCGTCTTTCATTTTCTTTTCTTCAGCAGTTTACGTAGCGCTTTGATTTCTTTTACAGAAAGTGGGGATACATCTTCTTCAGTGTGCTGGCTGTCGATCTCTTCGCTGTTCACCACGTCGTCTTCCTCGCCCAGCACCAGCGCCTTTTGCAACAGCTTTTCTGTGGCGGCGCTGAGCGTTTCACCGTGCTGCTCAGCATACTGACGAAGCTTTTCTTTGAGATCGGTATCTATTTTTACATTAAGCACCGCAGCAGTCATAGAAAATTCCTTTCCTTTCAGATGAGAGCTATTTAATACCTTAATTGATTATTAAGATCCAGCGTTAAGCTCTTACTTATAAAAAGACGTTTTAAAAATGAGATATCGGTTCAGCGATTATGACAATAAGATGACAAATATATGACAATATAATTAAATTTAAACGACAGAATAAAATAAAGCGGTTTGCAACGCGGAAATAAATAGCTGTGGGAAGAACGGGAAAACGCAGAAGCGGATGCTTAAAAGCAGCACAGTAGAAGTAGGTTATCGCGGTGGAGGATGGCAGAAATGGGTGGAATGACTCTCTCTTTCTGAGCCAAATTACGTCGCCTGGGACACATCTGCCACAGGAAGGCGTGCTGAGGCTTCCTCTTATGGTGATAACCTGTTACCAGTGCTGTGGCTGGAGTGTTAGTCTCACATCCGGACATGACGGTAAGTAACCAGAATACACATAATGCTGTAGTACAAAAAATTGCCAGAGCGAAAGTACCGCCCGGCAATTTTCGTTGAGAGAAGAGATACACCGCTTATGACGCTGGAGGAGTTAACGGCTGAATGTCATTGCTATTTACCCAGCCGTGTGTCGTTTTTCCACTGTCACCGACGTATTCTATCTCTGCCCAGTTCCCCTGAGTTTGAATTACCCCTACCACGTCACCTTTGACAATCCAGGCTTTACGGCGGGTCGCGATATCAGGTGTGGCGCTGAGCCAGGCCCGCTGGCTGGTAACCTGCATCAGCGTTTGCCAGTGTGTCTGCTGCGTCGTCTCCAGCTCAAGGCCTGTCGCTATTTCAGGCATTAACACATTCATGCAACCCGCGTGGCTTTGCCCGTCAGGTATGGTTAATATGACACCGGAATCAGTTGCGGCAATATGGCCCGCAAGCACAGAAGATGACCAGGACTTGATGGTATCCGACTGCTGCGCTGACACCTCACCTGTCAAAAAGAAAGTACAGGTACGTTTTACGCTATCATCAGCCGACTCGGAGTAATAACCGGTGATTTTTCCTGCCGGTGAGACCGCAAGCTGCAAGCCCTCATACACGCCAGACTGCAATGGTGTGGCAGATGAGGAACACGCCGCTATTAAAAGTGAAAAGCCGCACATTATGTGCGCTATGTTCGTTTTCATCACTGTCTCTTCTCCAGGCTTTCATAGGTTCTGCGCATTTTAACGTCATAATCGCCAAAATCGCTGCCATTATAGTTGTAGGCCATATTGTAAAAGTCTTTATTAACCATTGCCGTCAGCAGAGCACTATTCTTCTTGCATAAATGTAAAAATGCATTTAACTGCTTCCCGGCACTTGCCTTCATATCTTTTAAAAAAGAGCTGAGATCGTTATAACCGCACGATTCGTAATTAAAGCCCATTATCTGGAACATACCCCATGAACACGCTTTTATTGCAGCATCCGCATCCAGTGCGTAAGCTTTCGCCAGTGTATCCCATGCAGAAGCCTGGTCGATATTATTTTTCTTCCATTCCGGGCCTGCTTTTTTTACATACTTATACGACAATAACGGATGGGTTTGATCGTATTTCCTTTTAGTATATTTACGAAAGATATGTCCTTCATAAGCAATGATGGGTAAATTTAAGGCGTTAAAACCAGACCGTCCGCCTGACTCCACAATAGAAAACGCTTTAATGATGTTCAACTCTACCCGTCGGTTTAGATTTTCCCAGGCATCGGTATAATCCTGCTCCGTCAGCGATAGCGCACCATCAATGCCAGGTGCCATCAGCTTGCTGCGCTCAAGGGCGTCATCTGCCACGTTATAGCGCTCTTTTCTCAGATAATTGTTGACTAGCTGACGGAGGCTATTTTCATTACCGGATGTATGCGTAAAAAATTTAGGTGCAAAAGAGGGTTGGTGAGTCGCGACAGGATATTTCATAGCCGCCGCAATTAAGCCACGGAATGTTTTTCCTTCAGGTTCAATAACCCCGTCGGGGTGCTGGAAACGCAAATGAATGGACTGAAACTGACTGATAGTTCTGATGAGTGCTGGAGAAATTAGCCCATCTTCGGGAATCTCATATTGGATAATAGGTTTAATACAATTAAACAAATACTGAACGATAATAACGTCGCGCTGGAAATTGCTTGCTTTACCGGGTGTGCCTACTGCGCTTTTTAATAACGGAGGTAATCGCCTGAGTGAATTATCCATTTCTGAGTGCTCATAAATGAAAACATAAACGTTATATTAAATAACCGCACCTGATATTAGCAGCCAAAGGCCGCTCGTATCCAGGATGAGTTAATACACCTCTTATGATGTTTCATCACCAGGATAAAGCTGAAAAAAGGACTTAGGGCAGAAATGGGTGGGGGCCCTGCCAGCTACATCCCGGCACACACGTCATCTGCCTTGGCTGCTTCCTTCCGGACCTGACCTGGTAAACAGAGTAGCGTTGCGGGAGAACCAACAGGGCCCCCATTGAGAGCGTCGTTAAACGCGCAGGGCGCATTATGTCTGTTGCCCCCGGCGATTGCAACCCAACGCGCGCCGTATGCCGGTTTATTGCGCAATCGAGAGCAGGTGCGGGAAGTTTTTGTGGATCGGTTAAGGGCAGGCCCGCCAGTTTATATGTAAGGTGGGTAAGCGAAGCGCAGCCACCAAGGCAGACGATTCTACTCAATAACGGTTTATCCCCGCTCACGCGGGGAACACCATAATTATGTATTCGGCGTTAATGCTGGTGCCGGTTTATCCGCGCTCGCGCGGGGAACTCATTGCAGGGAGAAAGACGCGCGTATCGCTGAGCGGTTTATCCCCGCTCACGCGGGGAACTCTGCGGCGCTGGCACTACCAACGAGTGACGACGCGGTTTATCCCCGCTCACGCGGGGAACTCAATAAAATCAGCTCTGAGAATGCATTGCAGCGCGGTTTATCCCCGCTCACGCGGGGAACTCCAGTTTAAAATAAGTGGTTCCTGCAATGCGGCCGGTTTATCCCCGCTCACGCGGGGAACTCGTAAACACGGTATCCAGTTTGATGATGTGGCCCGGTTTATCCCCGCTCACGCGGGGAACTCGATGCCGGGTCTTCCTTCAGAATGCGTTCCCACGGTTTATCCCCGCTCACGCGGGGAACTCATGAAAAGTTGCGTGACGAGATGGCGGTAATCCGGTTTATCCCCGCTCACGCGGGGAACTCTCCTCGTCAGTCAACTCAGTTACCAATGAAATCGGTTTATCCCCGCTCACGCGGGGAACTCGATGGTGTTCTGCTCGGTCTCATTCAGGATCTCGGTTTATCCCCGCTCACGCGGGGAACTCGCTGGCCCGATCACGACGACTTTAACAAGATGCGGTTTATCCCCGCTCACGCGGGGAACTCATCGTCAAGATGGCGTTGGCATGATAACTTCACGGTTTATCCCCGCTCACGCGGGGAACTCATACCCGTCTTGCAAATGCCCTGTATGACGAGCGGTTTATCCCCGCTCACGCGGGGAACTCGTCTGCCTCGGCGTCATACGTGGCGGTCAATATCGGTTTATCCCCGCTCACGCGGGGAACTCTGCGAAGAAAACGGCGATAACGCGGACGATATCGGTTTATCCCCGCTCACGCGGGGAACTCGGCTGGTCAGTCTGAAACCCGGTGTCGAAGGTCGGTTTATCCCCGCTCGCGCGGGGAACACGCCATCATTTTCTTCCTCAAAACCAGAGGGGGCGGTTTATCCCCGCTCGCGCGGGGAACACACCGGATGTAGGCATCATTGATTGGCTGTTTCCGGTTTATCCCCGCTCGCGCGGGGAACACAGGCGTCCCTCGGTTGTAAGAACTGGTGCGGGCGGTTTATCCCCGCTCGCGCGGGGAACACATGAGCTTACAGAAGCTGCTTACTACCTCTCGCGGTTTATCCCCGCTCGCGCGGGGAACACTCTAAAACTATATACTTGTATCTATTACACTTTTTCGTGCAACAACATCCTACCAACGTTTGGTTCACAATCTCGCATTGTTAAAGAGCGAATAACCTACTGATTTTCAAGCGGTAAAAACGAGACAAGGCGCAGGCCGTCTAAATCCACCGGGATACGACGGTTAACGCCGAACGTCTGAAAATCGAAACCGGATTCATTATTGGTGGCCCAGGCCATCACCACACTGCCCTCCTCCGCTAACTCGGTTATCTGATGCCAGATCATTTCACGCACCCGACGCGATACGTCACCCACGTAAACCCCGGCGCGCAGCTCCAGCAGCCAGATGGCGAGCCGTCCGCGAAGCCGGGGCGGGACGCTTTCCGTCACGACGACCAGCATGCTCATCAGCGGCTCCTGAAACCGGCTTCCGCCAGCGAATCGGCTTGCGGTATCGCGGGCGGCAGCATGTCCGCCGCGGGCTGCGGTGGTTCGATTTCACCGGCGGCCAGCACGGTTTCAATCAGCGGGATAAGCTTGCCGGTCAGCTTTTCGCTACGAAAAATATCCCGGCACGCCAGACGCACATCGCGATCCGGCTGTTCCGGGTGACGGGCCGCTATCTCGAATGCTTTCGGCACCACGGCGTCAAATTTAATGATGTCCGCGATGTCGTAAACAAACGAAAGCGGCTTGCCGCTGTGGATAAAACCGATGGCGGGCGCGTAACCCGCCGCCAGTATCGCCGCCTCGCTGATGCCGTATAAACAGGAGGTCGCCGCGCTGATGCACTGGTTCACTACATCGCCCTTTTCCCAGTCTTTCGGATCGTATCTGCGCCCGTTCCACTTCACGCCGTAGCGTTTCGCCAGCAGCGCGTAGGTCTGGCGCACGCGCGCGCCTTCGATCCCGCGCAGCTGTTCGACCGACCGGCGCGCTGGCGGCGGCTCGCCAAAACGCAGCTCATACATTTTGCGCACCACTTTCAGGCGCAGCGTCTCGTCGAGCGCGAGCTTCGCCTGGTACAGCAGCTTGTCAGCCCGCGCGCCGCCCGGCTGACCGGAAGCATACAGGCGCACGCCTGCTTCGCCCACCCATACCAGCAGCGTACCGACCTGCGACGCCAGCCTGATCGCGGCATGAGACACCCGCGTGCCCGGCTCCAGCATAATGCAGGCGATAGCCCCCACCGGCACATGCGTGCGCACGCCAGTTTTATCCACCAGCACGAACGCGCCATCCAGTACGTCGAGATGACCGTACTGGAGGAAAATCATCGAGGTGCGATCGTTAAGCGGAATCGGGTTGAGAGGAACAAAGCTCATACCCCGTCGCCCGGCTTGATAAGCATCAGTCCGCAGCCGAAAGCGCGACATTTGCCAAAGCCTTCGTGAAGCCGGGCGATAAACCGCGCCGGATCGGTCACGATAAGCGCGCCTTCATAATCGACCGTGCTGAACTGAATCAACTCGCCGCGTTTCTTCACGACCTGCTGCTGACGGTATGCCGCCACGCACGCCTGCGAGAGACGAAAGCCGCCTTTCTCGCCCTGCGCGTCGAGCCACGCCAGCGCCGCCTGCTCCTGCATCGTCCAGAGCGCGCCCTGCTTCTGATTAAGCTGCCATTCGCGTTTCGCGTTCATCAGCACATCGTGCCGTTTACCATTGCGGGTGACGACCGGATTAGCCCGCAGCGAAAAACGCAGCGTGGTGCCTTCATCAGGCGCTGGCGCGAACGGGCGCGTCTGAATCTCAAACAGCGGGTGCGTGCACTCGGGCGCGCTTGCTGAAAGCAGATAAAAGCAGAAACCATTTTGCAGCGTCTCGCGCCGATAGAGGTACTGCCGCTGCGCCACGCCCGGAAACAGCTCCCACAACCACTGGTGCATGACATATTCGCCGCGCGCCATCATCTCCATCAGCCGCTCCGGCGTGAGCCTGGCGGTGGGGAGCGTTATTTTTGAGAGATACATGTCGCCTCCTGCGTCAGTCGTCCTTGCTGCACCGTCCGGATGTCGAAATCCCAGCGCCGGCGGCTGAGCGGCTGGTCACGCCAGATCTGAATTTCATCCGCCGTGAGGCCGTCGTGCTCGCCCTCCCACCAGAGGTGCGGATGAAACTGCGCGAGCGCGCTCAGCGCCGGGTTAAGCTCGCTTAATGCCGCGCCGTAGCGCGCCTGTGCTTCACTCAGCAGCGAGGCGGCCTCGCCTTCGCACAGATGCGGCCAGAGCGGCAGCCCGAGCGGATGGCTTTTACGGCCGAGGTATAACGGAAAAACCGGCGCGCGCAGCGCCGTCTGTAAGGCTTCAAGCGTGTAAGGCGCGCCAGACGTCGCCGCGACGGCGACGAGCCAGTAGCCATCGGCGTAGTAATCGCGGCGCGAAAGCGTCGTTTCGAGCATTTGCGCGTCGCGCAGTTCATCTTTACGGGTGAAATAGCGCACTTTGCGGGCTTCACGCGGCACCTGCACCGTGTGGTAGTCACGCGCCCAGGCGCTTGATTTCCCGGCGCAGACGATAAACTGATAATGCGGATTCAGCGCGTTTAACGCCGCATCGTCGTCACGCCGGATGCCGAGTGCCGCGGCAAGCAGCCCGAGCAGCGCCGAGCGCCCCGGCAGCGCGCGCGTATGGCGCACCTCGCCGACGGCAATTTCTCCCCAGGAGGCCATCGGCCCCTGAAGCTGAAAAATAAGATAGCGGTTCATCGTCGCTCCTTATGCGCTGATAAAATCCAGCAGTTGCGCGACGGAACCTTCCCCTTTATCGCCATACAGCACTGCGCACGGCGTCGCCTCGCCGCCATAGACGTTATTCATATTGTCGCGAAGCGTGGTGATGCGGCGCACCGCCTCGTCAAGCTGATCGTGGCCGGTCACTGGCTCCCAGAACGCGGCGGCCAGCGAGCGCGGCTGCTCTGTGCTTTTCTCGGCGAGCGCCCAGCTGGCGTACGCGCGGGAGGCGAAACTATTCTGTTTGCCGGTGGGGGAGATTTTCAGCGTACATTCGCCCAGCGCCCGCAGCGTTTGCGCCATAAGCTGTTCGTCGCCGTTGAGGTTTTCCAGCAGGCGATCGCGGTCGATGCACAGATAGGTGTAAAAAAGCGCCGAGCCGAAACCCAGCTCGCCAATATGTCCGGCGCCGGCGTCTTCCGCCGCGGCCTGGCGCAGATCGTCCACCGCCGTGAAGAAATCATCTTCCATCAGGGTTTCGCCAACGCCGAACGCGTGGGCGACCTGACAGGCGGCTTCAATATTATGCTCCGGCGTGGACGCGAGCATGCGGCCAAACAAGGCGATATCCACCGCCATCGCGTCTTTGCGCAGGAAATTCAGTTCTTCTTTTGTCGGTGCGCGTTTCTCCTGCGCGAGCGTGTGTGCCAGCGCATGCACACTTTCTCTTTCCTTCGGGCTGACATGGGCGAGCTGCTCGGTTTCGGTGTTGATCAGCGGATCTTTTTCCAGCCTGTTTTTATCTTTTTCGCTTTTCACTTTGCCGAAACAGGCTGCGATCGCGCCGCCCCACTCAATGGCTTTGGCCTGCGCGACGCCGCCCGCCAGCATGATCTCCGCCGCCTCGCGGCCGATGCGCGCGGTGCGGGTGCCGATATGCCCGCCGAGCGCCGCCTCAAAGAGCTCCGAGGTGCGCCAGGCGCGCTTGAGGCTTTGCGAGGAGACACGCAGGCGCGACGCTCCGCCGATGGTGACGGTTTTCGGCGCGCCGGTGTCGTCGCGGTTCAGGTTAGCGGCCGGGTAAGCGGTTAACAGATGAAGCTGAATAAACGTTGTCATGTGAATGTTCCTTATTCCTGAGTGGTGGCCGTGTCGACCGGTAAATTGGTGTTTTCTGCGTCCGGGGCGTCGGAAGGGTTACCCGCCATGTAATAGTCCAGCGCCCAGCGCACGCGGATATAATCGGTCGGGGCACGCCTGCGCGCCGCGCGGCGCTCGCGTTCGTCTTCTTCTTTGCACCAGCGGAAAACGCCCTCCGCCAAATCTGGCAAATTGGCCACGCCGCCGAGTAACTGCACCGCGCGGCGTAGCTGGCGGAACAGCTCCTCCTGGGTGCGCGCCTGGCTGAGCCGCCGGAAGCGCAATTCAGACATCACCGCATGGTTGCCCTCTTTGTGGCCGAGCTGTTCGGCAAAAGAGGCGCGCGTATCTACCGTTTTGATATGGGCGACCAGCGCCGCGACAATGCCGAGCGCATAGAAGCGCCATTCGCGCCCCTCCACGTTCCAGAGCGTTGGCACGCGCGTCGCGAGTGAGTTAAACCCCTCGCTGAGCCGCACCTCGTTCAGCGTATGGCTGCGGCGCAGGCTGGCGCGTAACCGCCGTCCCTGCTGTTCATTAAGTAGCGCATGCCATTTGAGTAAAGACTCACGGTGCGCCTGCGATAAGATGCTCACTTAGTTTGCCTCCTGCGGTTTTTTCGCCCGCGCGCCTTTCGCTGCAGGCTTCGTTTTCGTCTGCGTGAAAAACTTTTTGCGGGCTTTCATGATGTCTGCGAATTCCGTGCGCTCCTGCGGGTTGGTCAGGGCGTGGTCGTCAAAATAGCGACGCGTATACCGCCAGATATCGCTATTCCAGGCGCTGAGCAGCGCGCGGTTGTCGCCGGAGGTATCGGCTTTAACCGCCTCGACCAGCTCCAGAAACCGCGATTGCGTCTGCTGCCAGAAATCAACGTCGATAAAGCTGAAATCACCGCGCACGGTCGCGCCTTCGCCGAACCACGCTTCTTTCAGCGCGCTGCGTAATTTGCTGAGCATCAGGGTGGCGACTCGCGCCGCGTCGCTCAGGGTCTGGCGGATAAACGGCTGTTGCGATTCGAGAAGTTGCAGGAAGGGCAGATGATGCTCATACCAGCAGCGGGCCTTCATGTTGTCGAAGTCGTAGCCAAAGCACCAGAGCCCGGTTTCCGCGCCGGGCAGCGGTTTTTGCTGGCGGATTTTGACGATACGGGCAGGCTGCTCCTGGTTGTTGTCGCTTTCGCTTTCCATCATCAGCCCCAGCCAGTCGCGCCACAGCAGGCCGCCCGGCTGCCCTTTCACGGAGAACATCTCCCCGCCTTCTTTTTTAGGGATGCGGTGCGGCGTTAAAGGGTGCATCCAGCCCACATAGTTGACGCCGTAGTTTTTGACGGTCATGGACGTCAGCAGCGCGTCGCCCGGCTCGCCGCAGAGATCGCAGGTGCCCGGCTGTGTAGTGGAGAAATCCACGCGAATGCGCCGAGGCATGCCCCAGTACGCCTGCAGCGCATCGGCCTGCTCCGGCGTAATGATATCGCTCGCTTTTTCACTGGTGCGGGTCGGCGCGAGCCACGGGAAGACGCGGGCGTCGTAGCTGGCCGGGCGCGGGAGACGCCCCTCGCGCTGCGGCAATACGTTAAGCCACAGCCTGCGCCACAGCGCCGGGTGCTCGCCCTGATAGCGGTGCAGTTCCAGCAGCGTGGTCATTGGCCCACCGCCGCGCAGCCCGGTGCGGTAACCCTTCCCACCTGATGGCGCATTTAGCTGCAGCGAAAAGAGCGCCAGCGCGGCGCAGTGCGGGCAGAGTTTTTCGGTAGTGCCGCGCTTAATAAAATGATCTTTATTGAGCTTTAGTGTTTGAGCCCCCGGCGTTTCCGGCAGCAGCAGCGCCAGCGCGACGCTTTCACCGTTGAGCGGCTCGAAATCCTGCATAAACGAGGGCGTATCCGGGCCAAATTCAAACAGTTTCTCCAGCGGCGTCAGGGCGTTGCGGATAGCCTCCGCCGTTAAGCCGTCTTCCCAGATATCCTCCCAGCTTTCGGCGTCTTTCGGGGCGAGCGACGTTTGCAGCAGCCCGAGCAGAAACTGCCAGGCCGCGCCCTGAAAATCCGGACGCGGCAAAATCAGGTCCAGAATGTTTTCATCGGCCAGATCCAGCGGCGCGATTTTCCCACGGGTGCCGTCGCGGTAAATAACGGGGAGCCATTTTGTGGTGATTAATGAACTCAAAACATATCCCTCCCTTGCCTGACAGATATCCCGCAGGCATGCGTCCTTTAAAGGTTTAAATAATGGATAGTAGCAATTAATAAAAACAATTAATTCATATCAAAAATAATTCAATCACCTCGATCGAACTCATTGAAAAATACGCCTGAAGATTCAAATAAAAAGTGACATAGCACTAAAAAAACATCAAAAGAAAAATTACACCTTTTATTTTATTTCTTATCTATTACCCTTATTTCGTTCCCGTCGATATTAACCGGGATAAACCGGTGTATTTTTTCTCCTGGTGTTTAACCGTTCCCCGCTGTCGCGGGGATAAAATCCCAGGGCAAGTGCCCTGGGGTTGACTAAGCTACGCCTCGCCGATAAGCCCCTCTTTGGCTGAATAACCGCCCGGCAGCAGAATCACTACCGCCTCTGGTTTACGCTGCTCGCTGCACCACTGAGAGAGCGCCTCGCCGCAAAGCAGCGTGAACTCGTCGCGGTGCTTGTCCCACCAGCTTTTGCGCACGCGCAGCGCGCTCATCTCCCAGGCGTTATCGCCCTGCGCGTAGGGCGTTATGCCCTGCGGAGTGTCCCTGGCCAGCCAGAGATCGATCGTGAGTTCGCCAATACGGGTCGAGACGTCCGGCCCCCATAGCTCCGCGCTCTCAACGCTGTAACCAACGTCGAGGGAAATTTCATACTTGCTCGCAATGGCGCGCTGGCTGTAATAGTCGGCCAGCGCGGCGTCTTCTGAGCGCTTCATGCCTTCCGGCACGTCGATTTCTTCACCATACACGGCTTCAATTAACAGGCGCGCTGCTTCGGGCATCCGTATTTCGCCCTGCTCGCGCAATATCCGCTGGGTCAGCCAGAGCCGCGAATGCGCCGGATAAACGTAACTGGTATTACGCATGGCGGAGGTCAGCCATTTCTCATCCGGCTGCGCCTCCCAGCGCGGAGCCAGAATATCCAGACGTGGCGCGGGGCGTTCATCTGCGCCGGTTAATTTAAGCTGCCCCTGTTTATCACGACTATGCCGCTGCAAACGTCCGGCGCGCTGAATTAATAAATCGACCGGCGCGAGGTCGCTAATTAAATAATCCAGATCGATATCGATAGATTGTTCTATTACTTGAGTAGATATAATTATCTTACCGCTTCGATTAATCGTATTTTGTTTTCCGAACCATTCCAGCGTTTTTTGTTCCTTATCATTACGGTCGATAAACGCGAAACGGCTATGAAATAAAATAATATTCTCTTCCGGGATATTCCTCCGGCGAATTAATTCCCGGTAGCTGTTCACCGCATCGTCGACGGAATTTCGTATCCAGCCGATACAGCCGCCCTCGCGCGCTACCGTCTCGATCTTATCAAAGCACGCAGCGTCATCCTCCATCCAGCCGATGCCGACGCGCCGCTGCACCTGCGCACGCGTGGAGACGCGCTGCCCGTCAATGCCCTGCGCGTGGAGATGCGTTATCCACGGGTAGTCGTCAGGCCCGAGGCGCGGCGATTCACACGTGGTATTAAGCCCTTTATAAAAAGCGGCGATTAGGCGGTCGCGCTGCGCCTGCGAAAGCGTGGCGGAAAGCAAAATCGTGGCGTTGCCGTAGCGGGCACGCGTCTCGACAAGCTTTTCCACCACATGAGACATGTACGCATCGTAAGAGTGGATTTCATCGGCGATGAGCACTTTATCGTTCAGGCCCAGCAGGCGCAGATTCTGGTGCTTAAACGCCATCACCGCCATCATCGCCTGGTCGAGCGTGCCGACACCGGTTTCAGCGAGCAGCGCCTTTTTAGGCGACTGCGCAAACCAGGCGGCACAGCCTTCATACGCGGCGGCCTCATCGCCGGAGTCGTTCGGCAGTAATTCACGCGCCCAGATGGAGGCGTTAAATCCCGCAGAGAGTTTGCGCGCGCTGTGCGCCAGCACGAGGCTCGGATGACTGCCTTCACGATAGAGCCGCAGCCAGGCCTGCGACATCCGCGCATACATGGCATTCGCCGTCGCCATCGTCGGCAGGCCGATATAGAGCCCGCGCGCCTGCCCCGCCGCCATCAGGCGATGCGCCAGCACCAGCGCCGCCTCGGTTTTTCCGGCCCCGGTGACATCTTCAAGAATGATGAGATGCGGGCCTTTCTCGTGAATATCCATCTCCAGCGCGTTTTGCTGAAGCGGCGTCGGCCTGGTGATAAAAGGAAAAAGCGTTTCGATGCCGTTAAAGGGCGCGACATCGCTTGCTGGCGGCAACAGGCGCAGCGCCCGTTGCGCCTGTGCAACGGCGCGCGCCCAGTAATCTTCAAACGGCATCGCCTGCGCCACCCAGGGGAAGTGCAGATTCGCGGAGCCTGTCCAGTCCGCCAGCACCGTGAGCGCGGAGACCAGCCAGCTTTTCTCCGGGAACGCCTCCCGCCAGCTATCGTCTTTCCACTGCGCCGGCAGCGCAACCGCCGGGAAGAGTGCATTCACCGCGCCCGCAAACGCTCTGGCGGCAGCGATATCTTCCGGCAGGAAATCGTTATGGCAGTTTTCACAGGAGACGGGCTTGCCGTGATGGCCGAGCACCGCAGGCATCCAGCGGTCCAGCACGCGTTTACGCTCACGCGCCGACAGCGGGCCTGTCATGCCCTGCGCCACGCAATCACCAAGATGGTTTTGCCACAGCCACGTGCCGGTGACGGTATGGTGATGGCGGCTGTCGTTAACATCGCGCTGGCCGCACGCCAGCGCGTCGCAGCGGTATTGTTGCTGAAACAGACGCGCAAATTTGCCGATGTCATGCCAGCAGAGCAGCCAGGCGAAAAACGTGGCCGCCGTTTCGCGATCGTCTATCCCGAGCGTCGCAAAGAGAGACGCGGCGTTAAAGTGGTTTTCCATCACCATCACGTAACCACACGCGGCTACGTCGAGTGAATGCCATTGCAGCAGGTGGTATTCATCGCCCCGATGGTTTTCGCCCTTTCGTGACTTACCCCAGTGTAAATATCCGCTCATAAATCAGTCCTTTGCAAAATTCCGCCTATTCTGCGGCGCTCGCCGGAATCGTACCGTGAGCGCAAGCGTATTTCCTTTTCCCTGAAAACATATAATTCACTGATATGTAAAGGATTAATATTTAAATAACTGATAAAAAACACTCCACAGTTGCGCCCTTCGCCCGCGCTTTCTTATGCTTAACGCCTGAAATCAAGGAGCCTCTATGAACCACCACGACACCTTTCCACAGCGCGTTTATCAGATTGTCGCCGCCATCCCGGAAGGCTGCGTCACGACCTATGGCGAGGTGGCGCGGCTGGCGGGCTCGCCGCGGGCGGCGCGTCAGGTAGGCGGCGTGCTAAAGCGTCTGCCGGAAGGCAGCACGCTGCCGTGGCATCGGGTGGTGAATCGTCACGGGGAAATTTCGCTGACCGGGCCGGATTTACAGCGCCAGAGGCAGGCGTTGCTCGCGGAGGGGGTGCAGGTCTCAGGGAAAGGAGAGATCGATCTGGCGCGCTACGGGTGGCGCTACTGAAAAGCGCCTCCGAAGAGGCGCTTGTGCGGGTTTAGTACGTCGTCGGCGCCGGAACGGCGGAGGACGGCGTGACCTGCGTCGGCGAGGTTGACGGCACGCTTGTCACCGCACCGCCACCAGACTGTACTGGCACCGCGGTCTGCTGCACCGGCACCAGCGTCAGGTCGATTTTGGTGCCACCTTCGTTCACCGCAGGCTGGACGCGGTCGGTGATAAACACCAGCTTATCTTTAACCGTAATCGCCGCACTCAGCAGAACGCGGGCGTTCGGCTGAATGTCGGACGGGTTAAACGGCAGTACGAAGCTGAACGGCGCCTGTTTACCTTCGGTACGCACCACTTTCTGCGCCAGTACTTTCGACGGCGCGTTCGCCTGGGTGGCGTCAGAAAGGGTCACGGTCAGCACGGCATCCGGCGGCAGAGCCACTTTCTGGCGGATCCAGACGGTACCGGAAACGTTCGGCTGTTTAATCACCGGCTTGGTCGCGACGCCGGAAGTATTCGGGTTCGGGGCTGGAACAGCAATATCAGCACTTTTATCCTGCGCGCAACCGGCCAGAGCAACGGCAACGGCTAAACCACTTAACATGTGCACGAGTTTCATGGCGTTCTCCTTATTTTCATTCCACCAGTAAGCGCCAGGCACTCACCAGCGTGAGCTGTTACAACATGTTTGTCGTGCTAAGTGTGGCACATATCACTAATTTTCGCCTGGAAACGGGGCGCTATTAAGATTATTTAACCCCTCTGACCAGTTGCCGTTCTGCGTTATAATCGGGATATATTCATTCGCACGGCTGTGCATTTCCCGGTATGTAGAGGACCCTTTATGAGTCAGGCGCTGAGCAACTTACTCGCGTTATTAAATCTGGAAAAAATTGAAGAAGGGCTCTTTCGCGGCCAAAGCGAAGACCTCGGCTTACGGCAGGTGTTCGGCGGCCAGGTCGTCGGGCAGGCGCTGTACGCCGCCAAAGCAACGGTGCCGGAAGAGCGTCTGGTGCATTCATTCCACAGCTATTTTCTGCGCCCCGGTGACAGCCAGAAACCCATCGTTTATGACGTGGAAGTGCTGCGCGACGGCAATAGTTTTAGCGCGCGGCGCGTGGCGGCTATCCAGAACGGTAAACCGATTTTTTATATGACCGCGTCGTTCCAGGCGCCGGAAAGCGGCTTCGAGCATCAGAAACCCATGCCGCCTGCGCCCGCGCCTGACGGGCTAAAATCGGAAACGGAGATTGCCCGCTCGCTGGCGCACCTTTTGCCGCCGCAGGTGAAGGACAAATTCCTGTGCGATAAGCCGCTGGAGATCCGTCCGGTAGAGTTTCACAACCCGTTAAAAGGCCACACGGCGAAGCCGGAGCGTCAGGTGTGGATGCGCGCCAACGGGCAGATGCCGGACGAGGTGCGCGTGCATCAGTCGCTGCTCGGTTATGCATCGGATTTCAATTTTCTGGTGGTGGCGCTGCAACCGCACGGCGTTGGCTTCCTGGAGCCGGGGATGCAGGTGGCGACCATCGATCATTCGATGTGGTTCCACCGCCCGTTTGATATGAACCAGTGGCTGCTTTACAGCGTGGAGAGTACGTCCGCCTCCAGCGCCCGCGGTTTTGTGCGCGGTGAGTTTTATACGCAGGACGGCGTGCTGGTCGCCTCGACAGTGCAGGAAGGCGTGATGAGAAAACGCGGGTAATTTTTTTGCGACCCGGCGGGTGCGCGTGGCTTACCCGCCCTACGGTTAATACAGTATACGTGAGCGTCTTTTGTAGGGTGGGTAAGCGTCAGCGCACCCACCTTTACATTCATAGCCCCTTTCATGGCGGGTGCGCTGCGCTTACCCGCCCTACGGTTTACTACGGTAATTGTGAGCGTCTTTGTAGGGTGGGTAAGCGCAGCGCACCCACCTTGCCACTCGCCCCCATAAAAAAACCTCCCGCATGCGGGAGGTTTTTTGCTCCGGAGATAACGCCGCTATCAGGCGTTGTAGGCGTTCTCGCCGTGGCTGTTGACGTCCAGCCCTTCGCGCTCCTGCTCTTCGGAGACACGCAGGCCGACGGTCAGATCTGCCGCTTTATAGGCGATAAACGCGACCACCGCAGACCAGACAACGGTGATGGCGATGCTCTCAAGCTGCACCAGCACCTGATGCCCCATCGTCACGCCCGCGGCGTAACCCACGCCGCCAAGCGATGTTGAGGCAAAAATACCGGTCAGGATGCAACCCACAATCCCACAGACGCCATGCACGCCGAATACGTCGCACGGGTCGTCAACGCGCAGCCAGCGTTTAAGCAGCGTGACGCCCCACAAGCCCGCCAGACCTGCCGCGATACCCACGATAAGCGAACCGCCCACGCCGATGTAACCGCACGCAGGCGTTACGCCCACCAGACCGGCAATGGCGCCGGAACACGCGCCCAGCAGCGACGGCTTACCGCGCAGCGCCCATTCGCCAAAGACCCAGGCAAGGATAGCCGCCGCCGTTGCAACAACCGTGTTCACAAACGCCAGACCCGCGATTTCGTTGGCGGCGCTGGCGGAGCCGGCGTTAAAGCCGAACCAGCCGAAATAAAGGATTGCAGTGCCGGTAAAGACCATCGGCAGGTTATGCGGTTTAAACGCTTCTTTGCCGAAGCCAACGCGCTTGCCAACCAGATACGCGCCCACCAGACCCGCTACCGCCGCGTTAATGTGCACCACGGTACCGCCCGCGAAATCCAGCGCGCCGTCAGAGGCCAGCAGGCCGCCGCCCCATACCATATGCGCAATCGGCACATAGGAGAAGGTGAGCCACACCGCCACGAAGATAAGCACGGCCGAGAAGCGGATGCGTTCCGCCAGCGCGCCGACGATAAGCCCCACGGTGATACAGGCGAAAGAGCCCTGGAACGCGACGTGAATGTACTGATAGAAGGTGCCCATCAGGTCGGTAATTTTAATGCCCTTCAGCAGCAGCCAGTCGACGTTGCCAAAGAAGCTGCCGCCGCTGCCGAACGCCAGCGAGTAGCCATAGACCACCCAGAGAACGCAGACCAGCGCGAACGCGACAGACACCTGCGTCAGCATTGAGAGCACGTTTTTCGCGCGGATAAGACCGCCGTAAAACAGCGCAAGCCCCGGGATGGTCATAAACAGCACCAGCGCGGTGCAGATCATCATAAAAGCGTTATCGGCTTTGTCCGCCACCGCGGGCGCCGCCAGGGCGATACCCGGCAGAAGAGCAAGCAGGCCGAAACCCGATTTGAAAGCTGTGTGTTTCATCTTGTGCATTCCTGTAACGGTTGGCCAGAAATCAGAGAGCCGCTTCGTCGGCTTCGCCGGTACGAATACGAATCACGCGTTGCAGTTCGGCGACAAAAATTTTGCCGTCGCCAATTTTTCCGGTCCACGCGGCCTTGCTGACCACCTCAATCACTTCATCCAGCTGATCGTCGGCGATTGCCACGTCGATTTTTACTTTCGGCAGGAAGTTCACGCTGTATTCGGCGCCGCGGTAAAGCTCGGCATGGCCTTTCTGGCGCCCGAACCCTTTCACCTCGGTGACGGTAAGCCCCTGAATGCCAATGGTGGAGAGTGCTTCACGCACGTCTTCCAGTTTGAACGGTTTGATTACCACGGTAACCAGCTTCATAGATCCCCTCCAGTCAGAAATGGGTAATGCGGCAGCGAAGATGATCTGATAAAGCAAGCGGCGTGCCAGAAATAGAAAAGCGCACGGCGATGGCATAAACAGAGGCAAGGAAGCGGGATGAAACGAAGGGATCGCAAAGCAGAAAACAAAAACGCACCATGCGAGTGCACGGTGCGTTACATTTTTGCACCACTAACGATGCGTGTTAGCAGAACGCCTGATTTTGGTGCATCAGGCGCTGAGCGGCTCCTCTTTGGCGGCGGCCTGTAGCTCTTCACCCGCAAGCTGGAGCTGATACATCTGCCAGTAGCGTCCGCGCGCCTCAAGCAGCGCCTGATGGCTGCCCCGCTCTACCGCCTGCCCGCGATGCAACACCAGAATGGTGTCGGCTTCCACGATCGTTGAGAGACGATGCGCGATAACCACCAGCGTCGTGTGCGGCCGGATAGCGGCCAGCGCGTGCTGAATCGCCTGCTCGGTGCCGGAATCAATATTCGCCGTCGCCTCATCAAGGATAAGGATTTGCGGCGCGTCCACCAGCACGCGCGCCAGCGCCAGCAACTGTTTCTGCCCGACGGAGAGATTATTGCCCTGCTCGCCAAGGCGGGTATGAATGCCCTCGATCATGCCGCGCGCCAGCTCGGCCAGTTGTACCGTTTCCAGCACTTCCCAGACGCGCGCTTCGTCGATATCACGCCCGAGCGTGACGTTCGCGAAGAATGAATCGGCCAGCACGACAGGATCCTGCTGCACCATCGCCACGCCTTTACGCAGCACGCCGTGGCTGAGCGAAGCCAGCGGACGGCCATCAAGGCGGATTTCGCCGCTGCTGAGCGGGTAATACCCCATCAGCAGGCTCGCGAGCGTGCTTTTGCCGCTGCCGGTATGACCGACCAGCGCCACGAAGTGACGGGACGGCACCGAGAGCGAAATATCTTTCAGCACCAGCTGATCGTCGCGATAGGCGAAAGAGACGTTATCCACCTCAATCGCGCCGCTCGTCAGCGGGCGCTCGTCGTGGCCGTAATCCTGGCGCGGCCTGTCCATCAGCTCGAACACACGTTCGCCCGCCACCAGCGCCTGCTGCAAAATCGACTGCTGGGTGGTGAGCTCAATCAACGGCTCGTTAAGACGGCCCAGATAGCTGATAAACGCGTAGAGAACCCCCACCTGAATCGTCCCGATGGCGGTAAAGCCGAACAGCATCAGCAGGCCGCACAGCACCAGCGCGGAAAAGAGGCTCAGCAACGGGCGCAGCAGAAAGCCGTCCAGGCGCAGCGTCTGCATTCGCGCCAGATAGTGCGAATGGCTGGCGGCGTTCATGCGCTCGCCAAAACGCGTCTGCTGGCGGAACTGCTGGATGACATTCATCCCGCTGATGACTTCATTAAAGCCGTCGTTGATGTCCGCCAGATAAGTTCGCACCCGGCGCACAATCGGCGTGCTGTAGCGCTGATAAATCATCATGACGATAAGCACCGCCGGGAAGATAGTGATGGCCACCAGCGCCATGCGCCAGTCGAGGCTGAACATCGCCACCAGCATCGCGCCGATAAGCGCGGCGCTGCGCAACACCGTCGCCACGACCGTGACATAGAGATCGCGGATCACCTCGGTATCGTTAGTGACGCGCGAAATCAGCTGCCCCACCGGCTGCGTGTCGAACGCGCTGAGCGGCTGGCGCAGCGCGGCATCCATTACATCAGTACGCAACTGTTGCACCACGCCCACCGCCGCCTGGTTAAACAGCAGCGCCTGCCAGTAATGCAGCCCGGCGGCGAGAATTTGCAGCAGCACGTAGGCGAACGCCAGCCCGGCCACCAGCCCCAGCGGCAGCTGGTTTTTCGCGACCAGGTTGTCGATGAAATAGCTGATGAGCGCGGGGCCGGTCACTTCCGCGGCGGCAGCCACCCACAGCATCAGCACCGCGCCGCCGAGCGGTTTACGCCACGGCGAGCCATACGCCAGCAGACGTTTCAGCGTCGGCCAGCTTTTTACGGTATTACGCATTCAGCGCCTCCTCATCGTGCTCTTCCGGCGCGTCGTCCAGCGCCGCTTCGAGCTGCTGATAGCGATACATATCCCGGTACCAGCCGGGCTGTGCCGCAAGCGCCTCATGACGCCCGCGCTGCGCCACCTGGCCGTGTTGCAGCACCAGAATTTCGCTGGCTTCGGTCAGCGCCGAGAGCCGGTGCGCGCTGATGATGACAGTACGGTTTTCGCCCCACTGGCGCAGGTTATGCAGAATCTGGTGTTCAGTACGCCCGTCAACGGCGGAGAGCGCGTCATCCAGCACCAGAATTTCGGCCTCCAGCAGCAGCGCGCGGGCAATAGAGATGCGCTGCTTCTGCCCGCCGGAGAGCATCACGCCGCGCTCGCCGACCTGGGTGTCATACCCCTGCGGCAGACGCAGAATATCGTCATGCACGCAGGCGAGTTTCGCCGCCTGTTCTATCTCTTCCTGCGTGGCGTCCGGCTTGCCAAGCGCGATATTGCTGGCGACCGTATCGGAGAATAAGAACGGCGTCTGGTTGACGACCGCAAGCCGTCCACGCCAGTCATCCAGATGCACGCGGTCAAGCGAGACGTCATGGAACGTAATCTCCCCTGCGTCGAGATCGAAATGGCGCTGGATAAGCGACAGCACGCTGGTTTTCCCGGCGCCGGTCGGGCCGCACAGCCCCAGCATCTGGCCGGGTTTCAGCGTGAACTGCACGTTACGCAGCGTATCGCGGGCGGCATGCGGATAGCGGAATTCGCGGATAGCCACGTTCAGCACACCGCGCCCGGCGGGCAGCGATGCCTGGCCATCTTTCACTACCGGCGCCTCCGCCAGCAGCGCGCGAATGCGGCTGTACGCCGCACTACCGCGCTCGACAATGTTAAACATCCACGCCAGCGCCAGCATTGGCCAGATCATCAGGCCCAGATACATCGTAAAGCTGGTGAGCTGGCCGAGCGTCAGCGTGCCATTCATCACCATCCAGCTGCCGCCGCCGATAGCCAGCAGGTTCGCCATGCCAATCGCGATATAAATCGTCGGGTCGAAACGGGCGTCCACGCGCGCCACACGCAGGTTTTTCACGCCGGTATCGCGCGCGTCTTCAGAAAACAGCGCCGACTGTCTGTCTTCCAGGCCGAACGCTTTAATCATGCGGATGCTGGTCAGGCTCTCCTGCGTTCTGTCATTCAGCGACGAAAACGCCGCCTGCGCGGCTTTGAAGCGGTGATGTAGCTGATCGCCGTAGCGCTTGATGACAATCGCCATCACCGGCATCGGCAACAGCGCCAGCAGCGTGAGCTGCCAGCTGATCTGCGTACACATGATGACCAGCACCGCGCAGCCCATCACCAGCGAATCGACCAGCGTGAGCACGCCCTCGCCAGCGGCGAAGACCACGCGGTCAACATCGTTAGTGGCGCGCGCCATCAAATCACCGGTGCGGTGACGCAGATAAAACTCCGGATGCTGGCGGCTGAGCTGGCGGTAAAAATCGCGCCGCAGTTCAACGGCAAGCTGATAGGACGCGCCAAAAAGCAGCACACGCCAGACGTAGCGCAGCAGATAAACCACTATCGCAATCACCACCAGCAGGCCCACCCACAGCAGCACCTGGCGCGTGGTGTAGTGGTGTTGAGTGACGCCATCGACAACGTAGCCCACCACTTTTGGCGGCACCAGTTGCAGAATGGCGATAACAATAAGCAGGGCAACCGCGCCGAGGTAGCGACGCCACTCCCGGCTAAAATACCAGCTTAACTGAGCAAATAATCGCACGCGAAATTCCTGATTGGTCTGATGATAAAGCGCGGGCGTCGTGGCAAGCCAGACGGTTCAGCGCTTAAGCGGCAGGGCCGTGGTGTATTTTATCTGCTCCATGGCGAAGCTCGAGGTGACATCTGACAGCCCCGGCACCCGGTTGACCAGACGTTTATAAAAGTCATCATAGCTTTTCATATCGGCCACCTGTACCCGCATAAGGTAGTCGTATTCGCCCGCCATGCGCCAGAAACCGAGCACTTCCGGCATCTCCTCCACCACCGCGACAAACTGACTGTACCAGTCGCTGCTGTGATGCTGCGTTTTGATCAGCATAAAAGCGGTGAGGCCGAGGCCGAGTTTTTCCGGGTCGAGCAGCGCGACGCGCTTAATAATATAGCCGTCATCTTCAAGCCGCCGGAGCCGCTTCCAGCAGGGCGTCGTCGTCAGATTAACGGCATCGGCGAGCGCCTGCAAAGAGAGCGTCGCGTCCTCCTGAAGCAGCGCCAGCAGTCTGCAATCAATTTTATCTAACATTCCCGATTCCTGTAGAAAATTTTCCTCTCATATCAGCAACAGGCAGGCTAAATGGCAACTTATTTTCCTGAAAGATGCTTTACGCTGGGCACAAATTGATAAACCGGAACGTATCATGTCCAGCACCTGGGTTCACCACGCCATTAATGAGATCCACGCCGACGCCCGGCGATCCGCGGATACCCATTTGATCCGCTTTACCCTGCCCGCCTTTCCGGGCATCTGGTTCTATCTGAAAGATGAAAGCACGCACCCTACCGGCAGCCTGAAACACCGCCTGGCGCGCTCGCTGTTTTTATACGGCCTGAGCAACGGCTGGATCCGCGAAGGCACGCCTATTATCGAGGCCTCTTCCGGCTCAACCGCGGTTTCGGAAGCCTGGTTTGCCCGCATGCTGGGCCTGCCGTTTATCGCCGTGATGCCCGCCTGTACCGCACGGCGCAAAGTGGAACAGATTGAGTTTTACGGCGGCCGCTGCCACTTCGTGCAGAGCGCCTGTGAAATTTACGAGGCCTCCGAGGTGCTCGCCCGCGAGCTGCGTGGCCGTTATATGGATCAGTTTACCTACGCCGAGCGCGCGACCGACTGGCGCGGCAACAACAATATCGCCGACAGTATTTTCCGGCAGATGGCAGGCGAGCCGCACCCGGTTCCTGATTACATCGTGATGAGCGCCGGTACCGGCGGTACATCGGCCACCATTGGCCGCTATCTGCGTTATCAGGGGCACGCCACGCGCCTGATGGTGGTCGACCCTGAGAACTCGGTGTTTTACGATTACTGGCAGCAGCGCGACAGCGAGCTGAAAAGCAATGTAGGCAGCCGCATCGAAGGCATTGGCCGTCCGCGCGTTGAGCCCTCTTTTATTCCTGATGTTATCGATGAAATGTTGCAGGTGCCGGATGCCGCGAGCGTGGCGGCGATGCAATGGCTTAGCGAACTGCTGGGCCGCAAAGTGGGTGCTTCCACCGGCACCAACATGTGGGGCGCGCTGCAGCTGGCCGCGCGGATGCGTGAAGAAGGCCGCAGCGGCGCTATCGTTACGCTGCTGTGTGACAGCGGCGAGCGGTATCTGGAAACTTATCACAACCCGGAATGGGTGGCGGCCTCGATTGGCGATATCACGCCCTGGCGCGCAGCCATTCAGGAACTCGTGGGTTAAGATGGAAAGGTGAAGATCAAAGCGGCGAACCTTCGCCGCTTTTTATATGCATCATGCTTTTAAATTTATGTCACGCCCTGTTTATTCCAAAAATATAAAATAAAAACATTCCTGAAATCTATGCATATAATTTATTGATAAAATAAAACAATACAACTCCATCGTAATTATTAATTTTCATACTTTTGAAATAGCGAAGAATCACTTTTAAGAATTTATTAAAATCTATCTTGATAAACTCTGTATAAAATCACCTTTCTTTCTCCCGGTATGCTGGCCTAATGCAGCGCGCTGTTTGTGGTTAGCCAGTCTATTACTGGACATATTTCGGATCATCCCGGCCAGATTGCGCAGGGATTGCTGGCATTCTGTAATCAGACACATAAGAGATAATATGTTGGACAAAAAAATCCTTTATATCGCTGCGATGATGATGTCTTTAAGCGCCTGTACCACCGCCCCTAAAAGAAAGCGCCCCGGTAAAAAGCAATGTGTCGCAGACGCCTGTCGTCCCCGCACAGCCTGCCCCGACGCCGGTTGAATCCATGAATCAGTTAGCCCCCGTCAGCAGTGATACCAAACTGCGTCTTGAACGCTGCCTCGCGGAGACTAAACACCTTTCAGATATTAACCATGAAAAATATCGTGAGCAGATCGACACGCTGTACCACAGCATTAAAGCGACACAATATTACGCCTCTATCAGTAACGATCTGTCCAATATTATGGTGGAAACCATCACTCCGCTGTATCAATTCCGCGTCAATGACGCCTGCAATACAATTTCGCAGTCTCTTCTGGCCGAACTGAAAAAAGGCGCAGGGCTTGCTAAATGAGAGGTGATGGGATGAAGGGAAGCATCAAAAGCCATAAAAGCGCGATCGCTGTTTTACTGGCGCTCGCACTGAGCGGACAGTCGTCCTGGGCTGCGCAAAATAGCGCTGCCGTTCAGGGAAATGATTTTCTGTCGTCAATACAGCAAATCGAAGTGAAGCAGATAGACTTCCCTGCCCCCACCCATCGTCAACAAACGCCATCCGCTTCCCGGGCGCAAATTAACGATCTCCAGCAGGAGATCGCTCGCCTGAAAAAACAGCTTAAAGCTGCGGAACAAGAGAAGAAAAGCCTCAGCGCCCCCGGCGATCTTCAGGCGCAAAATACGCAACTGTTGAAAGACAACAGCGCGCTTGCGAAAGAGAACGACCGCCTCTCCCGCAGCCTACAAAACGCGCAGCGCGAACAAGGTGCTACCAGCACGCAACAGGCCGCGCGCATTGAAGCGCTGGAGCAGAAAACCGCGGAGCTTCAGGCGTCGCTTGCCAGCAAAACCGAAGAACTGGCGCAACTCAAAAAATCAAGCAACAGCCAGGCGGCGAGCGAAAGCGCACTGCAAAAACAGATTGCGCGTCTTGAAACAGAAAAAGTCGCCATCGCAGAGCGTAATACGAAAGACACCGCGCGTTTTAACCACGATATGCAGGCACTGCGCAATGAACTTAATAAGCGCGCTGATGAACTGGTGGCGCTGAAAAATGCGGGCGATAAACGCGCGCAGAGCCAGACCGCGTTGCAAAAACAGCTGGCGCAACTGGAGAAAGAGAAAGCGGCGCTGACGGCGCAAAACGCTCAACTCTCTGAAGAAGCGAATAACAAAGCGCAGGCGCTGCAGGCAGAGCTTGATAAACGCAGCGCCGAACTCGCCGCGCTCCAGAAGGCAGGCAGTGAGCGCGAGAAGAGCCAGAGCGATTTGCAAAAACAGATGGCGCAGCTGGAAAAAGAGAAAACGGCGCTGACGGCGCAAAGTGCGCAGGGCATCGATGCCGCAAATAAAAAAGCGCAGGCGCTGCAGGCGGAGCTCGATAAACGCACCGCCGAACTCGCCGCGCTCCAGAAGACAGGCAGCGAGCACGAGAAGAGCCAGAGCGCGCTGGAAAAACAGCTTGCACAACTGGAGCGCGAGAAAACGGCGCTGACGGCGCAAAATGAGAAGAGCATCGGTGCACTGAACAAACAGCTCGCGCAGCTTGAGGAAGAGAAAGCCTCGCTCACCGAGCAGAACAGCCTGCTGATGAAGAACAGCTCGCTTAGCAAAGAAGAGAAAGCGAAACTGCAAAAAGCGCAGGCGGAGCAGACCGCGTTGCTTGAGAAAAATCAGGCGGCAGAAGCCGCGCTTAAGGCGCAGATAGCCGCTCTTACGGAAAAACTCAACGCCTCGACAACACTTGCCGCCACCTCGCAGGAAAAAGTCGCGGCCCTTGCCACTGAGCTTGCCACCCTGAAAGGCAGCCAGAGCGAAAAAGCGCAGGCGCTGCAGAGCCAGCAACAGCAGGCCGCGCAGATTGCTGCGGCGAAAGAAGCGCTCACTCAGCACCTTGCTACCGCCCAGGCAGATATCGCTACGCTGAAGCAGTCGCTGGCAGACAAAGAGAACCGTTTACAGCAGTCGGATAAAGCGCTGCTCGCGCTGAAAGAAGAGGCGCAGTCGGCCAAAGCGCTAACTACCGCCTCCGCTACCAGCCAGCAAAAAACACAGGCTGAGCTGGAAGCCCTTAAACACGCGAATGAAGAACTTAACGCTAAACTGGCCAGCCTGAGTGCGGAAAACACGGCGCAAAAAGCGCAGGCCGAGAAAGAAAAAGCAGAGCTGCTGGCGCAGGCGGAAAAACTGAAAGCCGACGCGGCAACGCAGGCGCAAACAGTGGCGGCGACGAAATCTGAAGCGGAAGTCAGCGCCGCGGCGCTTAAGGATAAAGCCAATAAGCAGTCCTATGCGAACGGCGTGATGTTCTCAAGGCTGGTGCAAAAGAGCATGGATCAGATGGCTGATCTTGGCATTAAAACCAATCTCCCCATCCTGCTGGCAGGCATTAAAGACGGCCTGGCGCAAAAAGTCGCGGTCGAGCCAAAAACGCTGCTGTCGCTGCATGAGTCGATGCTGAAAGAGCTTTCGAGTCGCGAAGAGAAAAAGTATCAGGCGGGTATTGATCAGCTTGAAAAAGCCACCGCGAAGAAAAAACTGCTCAAGCGTAATAAATCGCTGTTCTTTGTGCAGGCGAAGGCTGGCAAAAAAGCCATCGCGCCGGGCGAGACCGTTAACGTCACGTTTAAAGAGGCAACGTATGAAGGCCGCGTGATCAACAATAACGCCAATGTGCCGGTCACCTATGACGAAAACCTGCCGTATATCTTCCAGCAGGCGCTGGAGCTCGGTAAACGGGGCGGTGTGATGGAGGTTTACTGCTTCGCAGGCGATCTCTATAACCCGGATACCATGCCGCCGGATCTCTTCAACTATTCACTGATGAAGCTGACGGTCACTATCAGCGGTGGGAAATAAAAAAAGCCGGGGGTTACCCCGGCTTGCTGGAATGCCTCATCATTCGGGGGAATAATCAAGGTGTGGATGGTCCAGCCAATGCGTCAAATAGTGGGCGACCGCCTGTCTGCTGCAGTGCCCGATCACTGGCAGATGCGGGAGCTCTGCCAGAAGCTGCGGCATCGCGTTGCCCATAATCAGCCCCTTCCCTGCCAGCGATAACATTTCGCGGTCGTTCATGGCGTCACCAAACGCCATACAATCCGCCATCGTAATGCCCAGATGCTGGCTCAACGCCTGCAGCGCCGCGCCTTTATTACACCCCGGCGGCAGCACCTCCAGACAGTCGAGCGCGGAAAAGCAAATATGCGCCTGCGAACCAAGCGCCTGAGAAAGCTTAACGCGCAGCTCACAGAGCGCGTCGTGATCGGCGACAAAGCAGATTTTCGTTACCTGATGGGCGGGAAGCCGCTTCAGATCGGTGAGCTGATAGCGAAACCCGCTCCAGGCGTGCGCATCCAGCAGCGCCGGATCGTCGTTATCCGTCAGCCAGCCGCTGTCGTTAAACACGTGCAGGCTGGCTGATGTATCCCAGTGGCCATGCAGCACCGCTTCCGCGACCTGCGGCGATAAATCTTCTGCGAACAGCAGCTCGCCCGACGGCGCATGAATACGCGTACCGTTGCCGGTAATGAGGAACGCCTCCAGCGCGATTTTTTGCAACATCTGCCGCATTTCCAGCAAATGGCGACCGGTTGCAAACGCCAGCGTCACGCCGCGCTGATGCAAACGGTGCAGCGCCATCTGTGTGGCTTCACCAAGCTGATGGTCAGGCATCAGCAGCGTGCCATCCATATCAAAAGCAGCCAGTCGCGCCATGGTTCGTCTCCCTCTGTCGGTTGACTTGCAGTATTGCCTGGCATATACGGAACTAATAGTGAAGAGTTAGGAAAAATCGTTCCGGGTTTATATGCGCCTTCTGAACCGACTTAATCAATTTCAGCGTTTGTGGCAGCCTTCTGAGGGCGCGCCGCAGGCCGTGACCATCAGCGAGCTCGCCGCGCGTTGTTTTTGCAGTGAACGCCACATGCGCACGCTGCTTCGCCAGCTTGAACAGCACGGCTGGCTGCGCTGGCGCGCGCAGTCGGGACGCGGCAAGCGGGGCGAGCTGATCTTTCTGGTATCGCCGCACACCGTGCGCGCCAGCATGATGGAAACGGTGTTAAGCCAGGGGCAGACGCATAATGCGCTGGCGCTCGCACAACTGGCGTCCGGGCAACTGCGCCAGTTACTGCATCCGTTTCTGGGCGGCCAGTGGCATAACGACACGCCGACGCTGCGCATTCCCTACTACCGCCCGCTGGAGACGCTAAAGCCTGGCTTTTTGCCCGGCCGCGCCGAGCAGCATCTCGCCCGCCAGATTTTCAGCGGCCTGACGCGTTTTAACCCCGACACCGCGCGCCCGGAAGGCGATTTAGCCCACCACTGGCGCGTTTCGCCGGACGGGCTCAGCTGGTGGTTTTATCTGCGCCCTACCCTGCACTGGCACAATCACGAGTCAATAGACGCCTGGCAACTCCGCCAGCGGCTGCAACACCTGCTTGAGCTGGAGACGCTGCGCCAGCTGTTCGCGAGCGTCAGCGAGATTACGGTGGAGCACAAACACTGCCTGCGTTTTGAACTCACGCGCCCGGATCACTGGCTCGCATGGCGTCTTGCCAGCCACGGCTGTTATCTGGCGCACCCGGAAGATACGACCATCGGCAGCGGGCCGTTCCGGCTCGCCACGTTTACGCCTGAGCTGGTGCGCATCGAAAACCACGATCGCTGTCATCTCGGGCATCCGTTGCTGAACGCGATTGAATACTGGATAACGCCCGGACTCTTCGACAGCGCGCTCGGCACCAGCTGTCGGCACCCGGTACAGATAGCCATCGGGCAGCAGGAAGAGCTCGTGCATCTGCGCCCCGTCAGCAACAGCATCAGCCTCGGGTTCTGTTATCTCGGCATCCGGCAAAACGGACGGCTCTCACACGCGCAGGCGCGCTGGCTGATGCAACGGGTTCACCGCAGCGGCATGATAGATTCCCTGCCGCTTGATGAGCATCTGATTACGCCAAGCAGTGAGCTGCTGCCGGGCTGGCATCTGCCGCAATGGCCCGACGAGCCTCCGCCACCGCTGCCGCCATCGCTGACGCTGGTCTATCATCTGCCGGTGGAACTGCCGGTAATGGCACGCCAGCTTCAACATGAGCTGGCACAGCGTGGATGCACGCTCACGCTGCATTTTCATAACGCGAAAAACTGGGACGGCTGTACGCAACTGGCGCAGGCGGATATCGTCATGGGTGACAGGCTGATTGGCGAAGCGCCGGAATATACGCTGGAGCAGTGGCTGCGCTGCGATCCGCTCTGGCGGCATCTGTTAACAGGCCCACAGCGGGCGCATCTGGAAGCCACTCTTGACGCGGTGCAAAGCCACCCTGATGAACAGAGCCGTCACGCGGCGCTGCGCGAAGTATGGCAGACGCTGATGCACGACGCCGTTATCATTCCGCTCTTTAATTATCGCTACCAGATAAGCGCGCCGCCGGGCGTGAACGGCATCGAACTGAACGCGCTCGGCTGGTTTGATTTTAGCCGCGCGTGGCTGCCGCCGCCGCAAGAAGCTGGTGGACGCGACGGTGCGGCGCTACCATAACGGTTTTGCTACTCAATGACAGGGGCTTTATGAAACGTGCCGTTGTGGTCTTCAGCGGAGGCCAGGACTCCACCACCTGCCTGATTCAGGCGTTACATCAATATGATGAAGTGCATTGCGTCACGTTCGATTACGGCCAGCGTCATCGCGCGGAGATTGATGTCGCCAGCGCCCTTGCCGCATCGCTGGGCGCACGGGCGCATAAAGTGCTGGATGTGACGCTGCTTAACGAACTCGCGGTCAGCAGCCTGACGCGCGACAGCATCCCGGTGCCGGATTACGATCCTGACGCCGAAGGCTTGCCGAGCACTTTCGTGCCTGGCCGCAATATTCTCTTCCTGACGCTGGCCTCGATTTACGCGTATCAGGTGCAGGCGGAGGCGGTGATTACCGGCGTGTGCGAGACCGATTTCTCCGGCTATCCGGATTGCCGCGATGAATTTGTCAAAGCGCTGAATCATGCCGTCGCGCTCGGCATGGCGCGCGACGTGCGTTTTGAAACGCCGCTGATGTGGCTTAACAAAGCCGAAACCTGGGCGCTCGCCGATTACTGGGGCAAGCTTGATGTCATCCGCCGCCAGACCCTGACCTGCTATAACGGTATTCAGGGCGATGGCTGCGGCGAATGCGCGGCCTGCCACCTGCGCGCCAACGGCCTTAGCCAGTATGAGGCCGATAAGCCTGCCATCATGGCGGCCATGAAACAGAAAACCGGGCTTAAATAGCCAGGTTTTTCCCGCTCAGGCGTTCAAATTCGCGGGCGTCGTGGCTGCAAAACAGCGTCACGCCCGCGCTGGCGTCAGCGGCCAGAAGCCGAAGGCGCTTCTGGTTCGCAAGCCTCGCGGCTTTATCTTTTTGCATCATCCACTGATAAAAGCGCAGGCCCGGCGTACAGTGCGGGTCTGCCGCCATTTCATCGCGATAGAACCACGCATCACCGCCGTGCAGTAACCAGCCCTGCGGCGTATCAATCGCCACACCTGCGTGCCCTTCCGTATGCCCCGGTAGCGGGATCAACAGAATTTCTGGCGGCAAACCATCGAGCGCGCGCACCGCGCTGAAACCAAACCACGCCTCGCCATGCGGATGATAGCCATGCCAGCCGGAACGATTTCCCCATTGCCCCGGACGATAGCGCGCGCTGTCAAGCCACATGCCGCGCCCTTCTGCAGCCGTCATTTCACGCTGCATCAGATGCACCTGCGCCTGCGGGAAATCGCTCAGCCCACCCGCATGATCGAAATCCAGATGCGTCAGCACAATGTGTCGGACGTCCTCCGGCTTAAAGCCGAGCGCTTTAATATGGTGCAGCGCCGTTAATGATTCCCGGTACTGGATATTATTCAGCGCCCGGAAAAAGAGTGGTAAACGGCGGCGCGGATGGCGCATATCGTCACAGCCAAAGCCGGTATCCACCAGCACCAGCCCGTGATGGTCGGTTTCAATCAGCAGGCAGTGGCAGATGAGGTGCGCATGCAGCCCTTTACTGAAGCCATCGTACAGCGCGCCGCCCAAAGGACACATACAACCGCAGTTGAGATGGTGTACTCGCATAGCCTCTCCTTCGTTGCGCAGTGTTCAAAATTTAATAAGGGCTTTGAAGTATAAACGTTGCTGAAGATTGTGGCGGGAAAGGGGGCGGTGATTGACAGGCGCGAAGAGCTTGGGCGGTTTATTACGGCTGGCGGGGCACGGAGATTTTGCAGCGTGTTCGCCAGGTCAGCGTTCGGTTTATCCCCGCTCGCGCGGGGAACGGGCTGGTTGCTGCAGCGTACCTGCTGCGAGCGTTCGGTTTATCCCCGCTCACGCGGGGAACGGGCTGGTTGCTGCAGCGTACCTGCTGCGAGCGTTCGGTTTATCCCCGCTCGCGCGGGGAACGGATGTGCGCCGGCACGTTGAAAATACTGGCGATCGGTTTATCCCCGCTCGTGCGGGGAACAGGATGAAGACCTGTTGCCTCTTTGCTCGAAAATCGGTTTATCCCCGCTCGTGCAGGGAACAGAATCATAGGTTAAATATGCTCAATTTCGAAAACGGTTTATCCCCGCTCGCGCGGGGAACAGGGTTCGAGGGTTTCGCGGTGGAGTGCAACCGCCGGTTTATCCCCGCTCGCGCGGGGAACGGAATTCCTCAATTTTAGGCATTCAGATGATAACCGGTTTATCCCCGCTCGCGCGGGGAACAGGGTATCCTGCGCAACGGTGCGATACGTCGCGCCGGTTTATCCCCGCTCGCGCGGGGAACAGTCCTGTTAAGATTGGCAGAAGCGTCCGATGGCCGGTTTATCCCCGCTCGCGCGGGGAACAGAATAACCAGGCCTGCAGGGAATACCGCCGCGGCGGTTTATCCCCGCTCGCGCGGGGAACAGGTCTGGCTGGGCGTTGATTTGGCGATCTCCTGCGGTTTATCCCCGCTCGCGCGGGGAACAGCGATCAAGTTAGGCGGCGCAAAAGTCTCACACCGGTTTATCCCCGCTCGCGCGGGGAACAGATGACAGCCTGCCCGATATCGATGATCGCATTCGGTTTATCCCCGCTCGCGCGGGGAACAGACCAGCGCCAGCGCAACGTTACCTGGATCTGCCGGTTTATCCCCGCTCGCGCGGGGAATAGTGGCGGCGGGTATTTGGGGTTAAATGCCACCCCGGTTTATCCCCGCTCGCGCGGGGAACAGAAAGCTGGCGTATTCCTTACCCGTGGCACGCACGGTTTATCCCCGCTCGCGCGGGGAACAGAGTGGTCTCGATATCCACCAGTTGCCAGTTGTCGGTTTATCCCCGCTCGCGCGGGGAACAGGAGGGCATGAAGCTGGCAACGACCTGGCTAGCCGGTTTATCCCCGCTCGCGCGGGGAACAGTTCAAAAAACGGCAATAGCACTGTTATCACTTCGGTTTATCCCCGCTCGCGCGGGGAACAGGACAAGCGCAAAATGCTGGCGCTGATTCCCTACGGTTTATCCCCGCTCGCGCGGGGAACAGTTTGTCGTATTTGCGGCGTTTACGCTGACCAGCGGTTTATCCCCGCTCGCGCGGGGAACAGTTTGCCGCGGTATACCCGCGGCGGGAGAATTGCGGTTTATCCCCGCTCGCGCGGGGAACAGAAAACATACGGTTTTGGTAAGAAAATGGACCGCGGTTTATCCCCGCTCGCGCGGGGAACAGAGTAGCGAATGCTGGGAGGTTGCCAGAGACTGCGGTTTATCCCCGCTCGCGCGGGGAACAGCGCCACGTTCCCGGCAGGGTAACCGCCGTTTCAGGTTTATCCCCGCTCGCGCGGGGAACAGAATAACATAGCTATATATTACTCACGCTGGATCGGTTTATCCCCGCTCGCGCGGGGAACAGATCACGTAGGCGCATGGCTGCAGAACGTCAGCCGGTTTATCCCCGCTCGCGCGGGGAACAGCTGATTCAGGTCTATGCCGTCTCTCTCATGGCCGGTTTATCCCCGCTCGCGCGGGGAACAGGTATGTACCGTCAGTGTTTCCTCCCCGCGGATCGGTTTCTCCCCGCTCGCGCGGGGAACAGATCATCGGTGCCAAGTAATTCTTTTTGCAGCACGGTTTATCCCCGCTCGCGCGGGGAACAGTTCATACATGTCCGTCATTCCGTCAAAGCGTCCGGTTTATCCCCGCTCGCGCGGGGAACAGACCCAGGTATCCAGGTGTTGTAGAGTCAGTTTCGGTTTATCCCCGCTCGCGCGGGGAACAGTCGATATGAACGTTTATTTCCGGCGCTGGCTGCGGTTTATCCCCGCTCGCGCGGGGAACAGTCGACCATTCAGCTTCTGACCACTGAGCCTGCCGGTTTATCCCCGCTCGCGCGGGGAACAGTCGGCTGCCGCCGCTCGCTGAGTTGCGCGAACCGGTTTATCCCCGCTCGCGCGGGGAACAGAACAACGTGCTGCAGCTCGACGACGAACGCAGCGGTTTATCCCCGCTCGCGCGGGGAACAGCGGTATATAACGCGACTTCGCCCGACTCCAGGCGGTTTATCCCCGCTCGCGCGGGGAACAGATACGCTGGTGGACGGTAAGAAGGTGTCGATTCGGTTTATCCCCGCTCGCGCGGGGAACAGCCTCGCCCGCTGCGCTCTCATAGTATGTCATACGGTTTATCCCCGCTCGCGCGGGGAACAGGACATGATCGCATTCGGTATCGTGGCAAAGTCCGGTTTATCCCCGCTCGCGCGGGGAACAGGATAACTGGCGCGACAATGCAGACGCGAGATTCGGTTTATCCCCGCTCGCGCGGGGAACAGCCATTCGGGAAATCCTTGAGCGCGGTAAAGCTCGGTTTATCCCCGCTCGCGCGGGGAACAGTTTTTCCTTGCGTTGAAGCGCGGAACCGACTCCGGTTTATCCCCGCTCGCGCGGGGAACAGACAATCACGACCACCGCGCCGGGTGGTAGATGCGGTTTATCCCCGCTCGCGCGGGGAACAGGTAACTGAACACCTCCCCGCACCGTCTACGCGCGGTTTATCCCCGCTCGCGCGGGGAACAGATAGAGTGGCGCTATTACGGCATAAAAACCGACGGTTTATCCCCGCTCGCGCGGGGAACAGGTATCGCGCCGCCACCCGCGCGCAACGGCAGGCGGTTTATCCCCGCTCGCGCGGGGAACAGAGATACGTGAATCGGCTCGGCGTTTGAGTTGGCGGTTTATCCCCGCTCGCGCGGGGAACAGTTGCAGATAGTTACCGGCTAGGATGAAGATGTCGGTTTATCCCCGCTCGCGCGGGGAACAGGGCTGCCTGTTTAGTCACTAATTCCTCGATTGCGGTTTATCCCCGCTCGCGCGGGGAACAGACTAAAAGTAACCCTTTGTACTGAATGGCATTTTTTCGCCTTCCACATCCTACCAACATTTTTACAACAACCCATCTTGTTAAAGAACGGCTGCCCTGTTGATTTTGAAGGCGTTTTTTCGCGACGCTTGTGGGCTGTTAACATCTACCGGATTGTTCACCCTGTGCGGTGATAAATCCATGATTGCCAGCACAAGCGCCACTATTGCAGAATTTACCCTGTGATTTTTTCCAGTTTTTCACGCAGCTCGCCCTCAATCGGTAAGGCTTTCTGCGTTTTCAGATCGATACACACGAAGGTGATCAGCGCATCGGCGACCACTTCGCCTTCCGGCTCAAGCGTAATGACCTGGCTTAAGACCCCGCTTTTACCGTTAAGCTGCTTCACCTGGCTCGTCACAGTCAGCAGATCGCCAAGCACGGCGGGCCGACGGTAGTTGATATTGATATTGGCGACAATAAACGCGATGTTGTTCGCCATCATCCATTTAAAGCTTTCATCGTTTTCCAGCCCATCCCAGCGGGCTTCTTCAAGAAATTCCAGATAACGCGCATTGTTCACGTGCTGATAAACATCCATGTGATACCCGCGCACTTTGATTTGAGTCTGCATAGCGCTTGAACCTTTTCTTTTTGTAAGGGATACAGAGTGATATAAAAACAGAGGTTACACCACTGGTATGACCTCTTTAGTCTGGCAAAGTTTTTCAACTCTGCAAGCGTGGATGACTAACGATTAGAGGCGGATCCGGGAAAGATTACGTTCGACGAGCGAATTCCCCATTCCCGGCACCTGTTTTAAATCCTCAATAGACTTAAACGGACCATACTCTTCGCGATAGCTGACGATAGACTGCGCTTTCTTTTTACCCACGCCGTTCATCGCCTGTGCCAGTTCATCCGCCGTCGCGGTGTTAATGCTAACGGTTTCTTCTGGCGCATCCGCCGTGGTTTCCGGCTTCGCCTGTGGCGTAGTGGCGGCGGTTTTTTCTTTTACCGGCTCCGCCTGGGTTTTTCCTGCTGATGGTGCCGCGATAGCTGCGGTGCAAAAAGTGCCGCCAGCCAGCGCGACGGCGAGACATAAGGCTTTGATTCCACGTTTCATGCTGTGTTCTCCTTGTTTGTTAACAGCCTCGCCACCTTAAGCGGAGAGAGAAACAGGCTCAAATGTCAGATTTCAAAAATGGAAAAGGCCGCGAAAGCGGCCTTTGGTATTTGCAGTGAGTTGCAGAAATGGTGCGAGACGTCTCGTTATTGCTGCGGCGGTGCGCCCGCATCGCCAAGTTTGATTTTGGCGTCTTTACGCAGGCCTTTCAGCAGCGCGTCGAAGGCAATCTCCGCATTGTTCTGGGTCAGACGCTGCGCCATCGCTTTCTTCTGAGCGTCCGGCATGGTGCCGCTACGCACTTCATCGAGCGCCAGCAGAACCACGTTGCCCTGCATGTCGTTGCCGATGCCATAGCTCGGTTTATCTTTGGCTGGCAGCGGCAGAGCGAACACCGGCTGCGTCAGCGTATCCTGCGTGGTGCGCTCAAAGGTTTTCACCGGGCTGAAAGCAATGCCTGCCGCTTTCAGCGCCTCGTCACCTTTGCCCGCTTTCAGCGCGCTCAGCAGATTTTGCGCTTCTTCATTTGCCGCTTTCAGCGCCTTCTGGTGTTTCACCAGTGCCGTCACCTGATCTTTCACCTCTGCCAGCGGTTTTTCCGCCTGCGGTTTGTGATCGGTAATACGCAGCACGAATGCACGATCGCCATCAACGGTGATGATGTCTGAGTTGCTGCCCGGCGTGCCGTTTTCACCCAGCAGGTTGCCGCCAAACACAGCGTCAGTCACTGGCTTAAAGTTAATTTCCTCAGGCACCGCGTCACGGCTGAACCAGCCGGTTTCCACCGCTTTCACGCCCGCGGCTTTCTCGGCGCTGGCCAGCGATTCGTTATCATTGTTCGCTGCATCGCTCACTTTACGCTGCAGTGCGAAGAAGGCGTCCAGCGCTTTCTCCTGCTTCACTTTCGCGCTGATGTCGTTATGCACTTCAGAAAGCGGCTTCACGGTGGCTGGCGTGATGTCGTCAAGACGTACAATCAGGAAGCCCACGGAGGATTTGATAACGTCAGAAAGCTGGCCTTTCTCTTTCAGACCGGCGTTTTTGAACTCATCCGGCGTGGTGCCAGGCTCCAGCCAGCCCATGTCGCCGCCGTTGCGGGCAGTGATGACATCAACCGATTTCTCTTTGGCAAGCGTTGCGAAATCCGCGCCCTGTTTGAGCTGCGCGAGAATGGCTTTCGCTTCATCTTCGGTTTTAGTCTGGATCAGGCTGTAGCGGTTGCGCTGCGGCTGACCAAATTCATCCTGATGTTTGTCGTAGTACGCCTGGATTTCATCTTCGCTGGCGTTCTCAGCGAGGGCTGCGGCATCAAGCTTGATGTAGCTTACGCGGAACTGCTCAGGCGACTGGAAATTATTGGTGTGCTGCTGGTAGTAGTCTTTGATTTCCTGTTCGGAAACCTGCTGCTTCTGAGCCAGCGCATCGACCGCGATGGTCGCCGTGCGAACCTGGCGCTGCTGGGCAAAGAGCGCAGCAAATTGATCGCTTTCGCCCGGCAGAATGAAGTCGCTGCCCATCACGGCGCTGACCAGTTGGTCAGTCGTGAGCTGATTACGCAGCGCCTGCGCGTACTGATCGGCGCTCATGCCCATGCTGGTGATAATAGCGTTGTAGCGCGCGTTATCGAATTTACCGTCGCTCTGGAACGCTGGGTTTTTGAAAATCGACTGGCGCACCTGCTCATCGCTGATGTTGAGATGCAGCGAACGCGCGTATTGATCAATCAGCGCTTCGTCAATCAGCCCCTGCAGCGCGCGCTGGCGCAGCTCGGCCATATATTGTTCATTGGACGCGAGCTCAGAGAAACGGTCGCCCAGTCTTCTCTCAAGGTTGTTGCGCTCGATGTTGACCGCGTTTTCAAGCTGGGCCCGACTGATTTCCTGGTCGTTAACTTTCGCGGCATAGTTGCTGTTACCGCCAATCAGGTAGTTACTCACGCCAGTCAGTACGAATGACAGGATAATCAAACCCAGAATGATCTTGAGCACGACGTGATTCGCCGCCGCGCGTAAATTGTCCATCATGGTGTAACAACACTCCGCTGTAGAATGACAGGTAGAACTCGCACAGAAACATGGCGACATCCGCTGGGCCGCTGCGCGCAAAGGCGTATTGTGACAAGAAACCGGGGCGGTTGTCAGCCCATATCCGCAGATTACTCATCCAGAAAGAAAAAAGGCACATCTTATGATGCGCCTTGTTTTTTTATCCTCTGGCTGTGCTGACGCCAGCCACAGGATCAGTTAACCGCGTCTTTCAGCGCTTTACCGGCACGGAAACCCGGAACTTTCGCAGCCGCGATGGTGATTTCCTTGCCCGTCTGTGGGTTGCGGCCAGTGCGGGCAGCGCGTTCACGAACGGAAAAAGTACCAAAGCCAACCAGCGCGACTTCATCCCCGGACTGCAGAGATTCAGTCACGGAATCAATCAAAGCATCTAACGCACGTCCAGCCGCTGCTTTAGAAATATCGGCACCTGCGGCAATTTTGTCTATCAGTTGAGATTTATTCACTCTTCTCTTCCTCTCTTTATATTTTATATCGCACCGGGATCCTTCAGGGTGCGACCGCGCAGCAGTTATAACAGTCCTCACATGCCCTTACAACAGGAGTTGTTGATGGCACCCCAGACCGGCAATCTAAATTAGCTATACAAAAAAAGGCTGGCAAGTACGAAAGCACTTACCAGCCCTGTTTTTCTCAGCGCGCTTGCGTCAGGTCACTATTTTGCGGTGGCGACCTGCATGCCGTACGGCGCGTTTTGCAGCGCCAGCGTCAGCACTTCTTCGATGCGCTTAACCGGGTGGATATCCAGATCGGCAATCACGTTCTCCGGAATCTCTTCCAGGTCGCGTTTGTTTTCATCCGGGATCAGCACGGTTTTGATGCCGCCACGGTGCGCCGCCAGTAGTTTCTCTTTCAGGCCGCCAATCGGCAGCACCTGACCACGCAGCGTGATTTCACCGGTCATCGCCACATCGGCGCGCACCGGGTTGCCGGTCAGGCAGGAGACCAGCGCGGTGCACATCGCGATACCGGCGCTCGGGCCATCTTTCGGCGTGGCACCTTCCGGCACGTGAACGTGAATATCACGTTTCTCGTAGAAGTCGCTGTTGATGCCAAGCTTCTCAGCACGCGCGCGAACGACCGTTAACGCCGCCTGGATAGATTCCTGCATCACTTCACCCAGTGAACCGGTGTAAGTCAGTTTGCCTTTGCCCGGCACGCACGCGGTTTCGATGGTCAGCAGATCGCCGCCCACTTCCGTCCACGCCAGGCCCGTTACCTGCCCTACGCGGTTTTCGCTGTCGGCGCGGCCATAGTCGAAGCGCTGCACACCCAGGAAATCTTTCAGGTTTTCACCGGTGATTTCGATGCGTTTGAGCGATTTATCCAGCAGCAGCTGTTTTACCGCTTTACGGCACAGTTTAGAGATTTCACGCTCAAGGCTACGCACGCCCGCTTCGCGAGTGTAGTAACGGATGATGCCGATAATGGCGCTGTCATCGACGTTAATCTCATTCTCTTTCAGAGCGTTACGCTCGATCTGCTTCGGTAGCAGGTGGCGCTTCGCGATGTTGAGTTTTTCATCTTCGGTGTAACCGGACAGACGGATCACTTCCATACGATCCAGCAGCGGCGCCGGAATGTTCATGGAGTTAGACGTCGCGACGAACATGACGTCGCTTAAGTCGTAATCCACTTCCAGGTAGTGATCGTTAAAGGCCACGTTCTGTTCCGGATCGAGCACTTCCAGCAGGGCGGAAGCCGGATCGCCACGCATGTCAGACGACATTTTGTCGATCTCATCGAGCAGGAACAGCGGGTTTTTCACGCCCACTTTAGCCATTTTCTGAATCAGCTTACCCGGCATGGAGCCGATGTAAGTGCGGCGGTGACCGCGGATTTCCGCTTCGTCACGCACGCCGCCGAGCGCCATACGGACATATTTACGACCGGTCGCTTTGGCGATGGACTGACCGAGCGAGGTTTTACCTACCCCCGGCGGCCCCACCAGGCAGAGGATCGGCCCTTTGATTTTGTTAACACGACTCTGAACCGCGAGGTATTCCAGAATGCGGTCTTTGACGCGCTCAAGGCCGTAGTGGTCGGTATCCAGGATCTCCTGGGCCTGACGCAGGTCTTTTTTGACTTTGCTGCGCGCGTTCCACGGCACCTGCACCATCCAGTCGATATAACCGCGCACCACGGTCGCTTCGGCGGACATCGGGGACATCATTTTCAGCTTCTGCAGCTCGGCTTCGGCTTTCTCTTTCGCCTCTTTCGGCATTTTGGCCGCGTCGATTTTACGCTTCAGCGCTTCATTTTCGTCCGGCGCGTCGTCCATTTCGCCGAGCTCTTTCTGAATGGCTTTCATTTGCTCGTTCAGATAGTACTCGCGCTGGCTTTTTTCCATCTGTTTTTTGACGCGATTACGAATGCGTTTCTCAACCTGCAGCAGGTCGATTTCCGATTCCATCATCGCCATCAGGTATTCCAGACGTTCGTTGATGTCGGACATCTCCAGCACCGACTGCTTGTCGCTGAGCTTCAGCGGCATGTGCGCGGCGATGGTATCCGCAAGACGCGCCGGATCGTCGATGCTGTTAAGCGACGTCAGCACTTCTGGCGGGATTTTTTTGTTCAGCTTGATGTAGCCTTCGAACTGGCTAATCGCGGTGCGCACCAGCACTTCCTGCTCGCGCTCGTCAATAGCCGGCGATTCGAGGTATTCCGCTTTCGCCGCGAAATGGTCGCCGTTGTCGGAAAGCGTGGTAATACGCGCGCGCTGCAAACCTTCGACCAGCACTTTGACGGTGCCGTCCGGCAGTTTCAGCATTTGCAAAATAGACGCCACGGTACCGACGGTAAACAGATCGTTCACGCCCGGCTCATCCGTTGAGGCTTCTTTCTGCGCCACCAGCATGACTTTTTTGTCATTATCCATGGCGGCTTCAAGACAACGAATAGACTTTTCCCGTCCCACAAACAAAGGGATAACCATGTGCGGATAAACCACCACATCGCGCAATGGCAATACGGGGATTTCAATGCGTTCAGAACGCTCAGGATTCATAGAGCTCTCTCTTAGTTTAGTTTCCGCCTGGTGATGGGGCGCATGTGAACGCACTTCACGGCATCACCAATTAAGTAAATCAGTATATGGGGATGTTTCCCGGACATTCAACGGCACGGAAGCAGGAAAAATAAATGGGGGAATATTTCCCCCATTTATTGTTAACTGATTGTCGGAACGGGCGAATTATTCGCCGGATGCCTGCTGGGCTTCCGGCTTGCCGTAAATCAGCAGCGGCTCGCTCTGGCCGGCAATCACCGACTCGTCGATGACCACTTTTTCCACTTCTTCCATGGACGGCAGATCGTACATGGTCTCAAGCAGCGCCGCTTCTACGATAGAGCGCAGGCCACGCGCGCCGGTTTTACGGGACATCGCTTTCTTCGCGATGGCTTCCAGCGCTTCGTCGCGGAACTCAAGCTCCACGCCTTCCAGATTGAACAGCGCCTGATACTGCTTGGTCAGGGCGTTTTTCGGCTCTTTCAGGATCTGGATCAGCGCGTCTTCGCTCAGCTCGTTCAGGGTGGCCACCACCGGCAGACGACCGATGAATTCCGGGATCAGACCAAACTTGATAAGATCTTCCGGCTCCACCTGAGAGAGCAGTTCGCCTTCGGTCGCTTTCTGCGATTTGCCTTTGACCGTCGCGCCAAAACCAATGCCGGAGCCGGTTTCTACGCGGTTCGCGATAACTTTATCGAGGCCCGCGAACGCGCCGCCGCAGATAAAGAGGATCTTGGAGGTATCCACCTGCAAGAACTCCTGCTGCGGATGCTTGCGACCGCCCTGCGGCGGTACGGCAGCCACGGTGCCTTCGATAAGCTTCAGCAGCGCCTGCTGAACGCCTTCGCCGGAAACGTCACGCGTGATAGACGGGTTATCGGATTTCCGGGAGATTTTATCAATCTCATCGATATACACGATGCCGCGCTGCGCTTTCTGCACGTCGTAGTCGCACTTCTGGAGCAGTTTCTGAATGATGTTTTCCACGTCCTCGCCCACGTAACCGGCTTCGGTCAGCGTGGTGGCGTCAGCCATGGTGAACGGCACATCCAGCAGGCGCGCCAGCGTTTCGGCGAGCAGCGTTTTACCGCTACCGGTCGGGCCAATCAGCAGAATGTTACTTTTGCCAAGCTCAACGCCGTTAGACGTGTCGCCATTGCGCAGACGTTTGTAGTGGTTATAGACCGCAACCGCCAGCACCTTTTTGGCCTTTTCCTGACCGATAACGTAATCGTCAAGATGGCTACGAATTTCATGTGGCGTCGGCAGAGCGCTGCGTTCACGGTGCGGAGCCACTTCTTTAATCTCTTCGCGAATAATGTCGTTACACAGATCGACACACTCGTCGCAGATATACACGGACGGCCCGGCAATCAGCTTGCGCACTTCATGCTGGCTTTTGCCGCAAAAAGAGCAGTACAACAGTTTGCCTGAGCTGTCTTTGCGCTTATCTGTCATGAGTCAAAACCTCTTTTCTGTTCTTAGTGCCGCACGCGACAACGCCATGCCAATACCAGCGCCTGCCGCCAGGATACCGAGGACCACCTCTTAATGAGTATAGCGGCCCTCGCGTGGCGGGCGTCAGTTACGGTGGGTCATGATGGAGTCAACCAGACCATACTCTACTGCTTCACCTGCAGAGAGGAAACGGTCGCGCTCGGTGTCTCTCTCGATTTGTTCAAGAGGCTGGCCCGTATGTTGCGCCATCAGTTCGTTCATGCGTGCTTTCACTTTCAGGATTTCGCGGGCGTGGATTTCGATATCCGTCGCCTGCCCCTGGTAGCCGCCCAGCGGCTGGTGGATCATTACGCGCGAGTTGGGCAGGCAGAAACGTTTCCCTTTCGTGCCCGCGGTCAGCAGGAATGCGCCCATTGACGCCGCCTGGCCCATACAAATGGTGCTGACGTCCGGCTGAATAAACTGCATGGTGTCGTAGATAGACATCCCGGCGGTGATTACCCCACCCGGCGAGTTAATGTAAAGATAGATGTCTTTCTCTGGGTTTTCCGCTTCCAGAAACAGCATCTGCGCGACAATCAGGTTGGCCATCTGGTCTTCGACCTGGCCGGTCAGAAAAATGATACGTTCCTTGAGCAGACGGGAGAAAATATCGTAAGAACGCTCGCCGCGCGAGGTCTGTTCAACAACCATCGGCACCAGAGCCATATGGGGTGCAAATTGATCACGTTCGTCACTGTATGACATATCCGTCTCCTGGATAAATATTCTGAGTAACCTGCTGCACTGATTCTACTTGAGACCGTACAGGATGACTATGCTCCTGCCGGTAAACACCTTACGGACGGATTATCAGCCAGTCGTTCACTTTTTACTGTTTCATTAATGGGGATAATGATGCCCTGTTTCAAGCATAACAATCTTTTGCTGTTACGCTAACACCGAAACACGCCTGACCCGCCATTTTTGGGTAGGAAAAGTGACAAAAAAGCCCGTCACCCTGCGGTGACGGGCCCCATGTGCCTCGTCGTGAAACGATGAAAGGGCTTACGCCTGCTGGTTCATCAGTTCGTTGAAAGAGGTCGGTTTTTCGGTTACTTTGGCTTTCGCCAGTACCGCTTCAACCGCCTGCTCTTCCAGCGCCACGTTGCGCATGTTGTCCATCAGCTCGTTGTTCTTGCTGTAGAACTCGATTACTTCTGACGGATCTTCGTAAGCGGAAGCCATCTCTTCGATCAGCGCTTTCACGCGATCTTCGTCAGCTTTCAGCTCGTGGGTACGGATCACTTCACCCAGCAGCAGGCCAACAACAACGCGGCGTTTAGCCTGTTCTTCGAACAGTTCGCGCGGCAGTTCCAGAGCCTGTTTCTCGTTACCGCCGAAACGCTGTGCAGCCTGACGGCGCAGCACGTCGATTTCGCCGTCAATCAGCGCAGCCGGAACGTCGATGTTATTCGCGTTCACCAGACCTTCGATAGCCTGAGACTTGATGCGGTTACGCACGGCGCCTTTCAGTTCGCGCTCCATGTTTTTACGCACTTCAGCACGCAGACCAGCAACAGAACCATCTTCAACGCCGAAACGTTTGATGAACTCTTCGGTCAGTTCCGGCAGTTCGCGCTCTTCAACTTTCTTCAGGTTGATGACGAATTTCGCCGCTTTACCTTTCAGGTTTTCTGCGTGGTACTCTTCCGGGAAGGTCACGTCGATGGTGAACTCTTCGCCCGCTTTATGGCCTTTAATGCCTTCTTCAAAGCCCGGGATCATGCGGCCCTGGCCCATCGCCAGTACGAAGTCGGTCGCTTTGCCGCCTTCGAACTCTTCGCCGTCTACAGAACCGGTGAAGTCGATGGTCACACGGTCTTCTGCATCAGCAGCGCCGTCTTTGTCTTTCCAGGTCGCCTGCTGCTTGCGCAGGGTGTCCAGCATGGTGTCTACGTCAGCGTCGGTCACTTCAACAACCGGTTTTTCCACTTCGATAGATTCCAGGCCTTTCAGCTCAACTTCCGGGTACACTTCGAACTCTACCGCGTAGGTGAAGTCTTCGCCCAGTTTGTATTCGCCCGGAACGTAGTTCGGCGCGCCAGCCGGATTGATTTTTTCTTTGATGATGGCGTCAACGAAGTGACGGCTCATCAGATCGCCCAGCACATCCTGACGCACGGAAGCGCCATAACGCTGAGCAACAACATTCATCGGTACTTTGCCTTTGCGAAAGCCGTCGATACGCACTTTCTTTGCCACGTTGACCAGCTCGCTTTTTACAGCGTTCTCGATGCTGTCAGCAGCGATAGTAATCGTTACACGGCGCCCAAGGCCCTGAGTGGTTTCAACTGAAACTTGCATCTTGTTACCTCAAAAAATCACAGTGCTCGGTCAACTCTGGAAGCCCTATGGTATTCGCTTCGCAGAACCGGGACGTCTTCTTTAGCAGAAACACTATCCCTGTCGCCAGAATCGTCCCGAAGACATTCCGAAAAATAAGACGCAGCATTATAGCGGCATCCCCTTGGGGAGTCGAGAAAAGCCAGCCGAGGCATTGCGGCACTTTTCACACTTCCCGGCAAAATTACGACTGAAAAATGCACATACCGTGCAAAATTCAGGCAAAACAAAAACGGCCACGCAGGCCGTTTCGTTTTCTTACCGCTGGCGCAACATACTGGAAAAGCTCCCGACGTTGCAACTGTGATTGATCAGGCCAGCGTGCCGGCTCCCCGACAGGCCGGAGAAGGCAGGACCGTATCCTGTAGCCCTTCCCACTCTTTAAGCGTGTAAGTATGCAGCGCCAGCGCATGCACCGTCGAGGCCAGCTCTTCGCTAAGGATGCCGTAGATGAGGCGGTGACGATTCAGAAAACGCTCGCCTACAAAGCGATCGCTGACCAGCACGACTTTAAAATGGCTTTCAGAGCCTGCCGGTACGTTATGACGATAGCTTTCATCCACTACATCCAGAAAGACAGGCTCAAACGCTGCTTTCAGTTTTTCTTCGATCTGCTCGCGTATCATCATAAAACTCTCCTCGACCACGCTGCGATGGCAGCCATCACTTTAAAGGTTAGCCGCTTTTACCGTTTCCATTGTCAAAAAACAACACAATTTTAACTTTTGCAGCCGCTTCGCTTTATGGCAGGCTGTGCGCCCGGTCGCGCCGTTTTACGGGAATCTGTTACGGTGCGAAGCCAGGCGACGGTCATAAAAAAGACATTGCGTTATTTTCAGTCGACTGGCCTCTTCCCCTCGCGCATGGCGATGCTATGATGGCGGGAATTTTCTTCTTTATTGCCCATGGACCGTTGAGAGCCTGAACATGTTAAAAAAAGTACTCTTCCCGCTCGTCGCCCTCTTTATGCTGGCCGGATGTGCCACACCGCCGACGACGATTGAAGTCTCCCCGAAAATCACCCTGCCGCAGCAAGACCCGAGCCTGATGGGCGTGACCGTCAGCATCAACGGCGCTGACCAGCGTCAGGATCAGGCGCTCGCGAAAGTCACCCGCGACAACCAGCTGGTAACGCTGACCGCCTCTCGCGATCTGCGTTTCCTGCTCCAGGAAGTGCTGGAAAAACAGATGACCTCCCGCGGTTATATGATTGGCCCAAGCGGCGCGGTGGATCTGCAAATTATCGTCAACCAGCTCTATGCTGACGTCTCGCAGGGCAACGTGCGCTACAACATCGCTACCAAAGCGGATATCTCTATCATCGCCACCGCGAAGACCGGCAATAAGATGACCAAAAACTACCGCGCCAGCTATTCTGTTGAAGGCGCTTTCCAGGCGAGCAACAAAAACATCGCTGACGCCGTTAACTCCGTGCTGAGCGACACCATCGCCGATATGGCGCAGGACACCAGCATTCACGAGTTCATCAAACAGAACGCGCGTTAATCATCCTTGTTGTTAAAGGCCCGGTTCGCCGGGCCGCTTTTTTTACGGCCGCCCATGCACAGTTCTTACTTACGTCTTTTCCAGCAGCCGAAATCCGCCATTTTACTGATCCTCGGCTTCGCTTCTGGTCTCCCGCTGGCGCTCACCTCCGGCACGCTCCAGGCCTGGATGACGGTCGAGAATATCGATCTCAAAACCATCGGCTTTTTCTCCCTCGTCGGTCAGGCTTACGTCTTTAAATTTCTCTGGTCGCCGGTGATGGACCGCTATACGCCGCCGTTTCTTGGCAGACGCCGCGGCTGGCTGTTTATCACACAGCTGTTATTACTGATCGCCATCGCCGCGATGGGCTTTTTAGAGCCCTCAACGCATCTGCGCTGGATGGCGGCGCTGGCGGTGCTGATTGCGTTCTGCTCGGCATCGCAGGATATCGTGTTTGACGCCTGGAAAACGGACGTGCTGCCCGCAGACGAACGCGGAACGGGTGCTGCGATTAGCGTGCTGGGCTACCGGCTGGCGATGCTGGTGTCTGGCGGGCTTGCGCTCTGGATAGCGGACCGCTGGCTTGGCTGGCAGGCCACCTACTGGCTGATGGCTGCGCTGCTGATCCCCTGCATTATCGCCACCTGGCTTGCGCCCGAACCGGACGACGCGATCCCCGCGCCGCGCACGCTGGAGCAGGCGGTGGTCGCACCGCTGCGCGATTTCTTCGGGCGCAACAACGCCTGGCTTATCCTGCTGCTGATTGTGCTTTATAAACTTGGCGACGCGTTTGCCATGAGCCTCACCACCACCTTTTTAATTCGCGGCGTCGGCTTTGACGCCGGTCAGGTGGGGATGGTGAACAAGACGCTGGGGCTGCTCGCCACTATCATTGGCGCGCTTTTCGGCGGTGCGCTGATGCAGCGGCTCTCACTGTTTCGCGCGTTGATGATTTTCGGGATTTTGCAGGCGGTTTCAAACGCGGGTTACTGGCTGCTGTCGGTGACAGATAAACATCTGCTGAGCATGGCCGGTGCGGTCTTTTTTGAAAACCTGTGCGGTGGCATGGGCACCGCCGCGTTCGTGGCGCTGCTGATGACGCTCTGTAATAAGTCGTTCTCCGCCACACAGTTCGCCCTGCTCTCTGCGCTCTCGGCCGTGGGCCGCGTCTATGTCGGCCCGGTCGCGGGCTGGTTTGTGGAAGCCTACGGCTGGCCCGCGTTTTATCTTTTCTCGGTCGCGGCGGCCGTGCCGGGCCTTCTGCTTTTACAGCTGTGCAAGGGAACGCTGGAATATATGGGCGATACTGGCAAGTTCCTGCGCCGCCAGGCCTACCCGGCGGGCTACCGGTTTGCGCTGCGTCTGCTGCTGCTCGGCTGCGTGCTGGCAGGCGTCTGGCTGCTGATTATCATCAGCAATGCGCTCGGTCTGAGCGCGTTGACCTTCGGCGTCATGCTGCTTGAAGCGGGCATCGTGCTGGCGCTTGCCGGTATCGTGCTCGGCTGCCTGCTGGATTATCTGGCGCTGCGCAACAGTTCCGCGCGTTCAGAGCCCTAAGCGTAGCAACGTCATCATGTTGCTTATTATCGCGCTGTAGACTTTGCTGCCGAACGGAATCAACAGCAGGTTGATTATCCACGGAAGCTGACTGATAAGGTTTACAGGGAACCCTAACGGCCCGGAGATAATATCAATGGGCAAGCGCCACCAGACCCGCATCCGCGGCCTTAAACACACCACCAGCACCGCCACGATAATGACGACCACATACAGCAGCGGCGTGATTTCATGGTTTTTGTGGTAAAACCCGACGGTATATCGCGCAAGCTCTCCCACCGGAAGGGCAAGTAACGCGACGGATAACAGCACGTACCCGACACGAATGCCGATCCGCTGACGACTGCCTTCCGGATAGCGGTTCCAGAGATAAGGTATGCCGAACAGGTAAACCACCACTATCACGCCGACGATACCGACATCCACCGCCGTCACCTGCGGGTCGATTGCAAGGAAACCCAGCACGCTGCCCCAGAAGAGCACAGCCATAAAGATATAGAGTGACAGCGCCCAGCCAGGCGCAGATAAAAGCTCAACCATGACCGGATTCAGACGCTGCCACAGCCCCGGATGCTCGCTGCACATCGCGCGCGCGCGCTGGCGTGCCTCCTCCAGAAAACCGGGCCAGAAACGCCCCCACCAGGGCAGCGGCGCCTGCGGTTCGCTGATCAACCGCCAGCGGGCTTTCGACAACCAGTTCGCCTGATGCTGGCCGCGCTCCACCACCATCCGGTACTCTTCTTCCGTCGTGGCGATACGCGCTTCAAGCGCCCAAACCAGCACGTCAGGAAGCGCCGTGCTGCGGTAGTGATCAAGCTCCCAGCCCATGATTCTGCCCACATGCTCCAGCATGCCGCGCGTCAGCCACTGCTCCCGGGAGAGCGCATCGGCAAGCCGCTCGCTGAAATAACGGCGTGCCGCCAGCGCATCCGGCAGCCCGGTTGCGAGAAACGTCTCCAGTTGCTGACACCCCGCCATCTCGTCAGCCACAATCGAGGTGGCGAGCGCCTGCGCTTGTTCGTTAAGCGTTTGTGCATCCCAGTCAGCCAGCGTCACGGTTTCAGCCTGCGGCAGAGGCTCGTCCTGCGGCGTCAACAAAGTCTGCGGCGTAAAGCGGTAGGTAATGACGCTTTCATCATCACCCTCTTCATCCTCTTCTTCCTCGTCATACTCCTGATAGCGCTGCGCCGCCTCATAGGCTTCCCGCAACTGCTGATACTTTTGCGGATCCTGATCCGGGCGGTGTTGCTTAACGATTTTTGCCCACGCGCGGCGCAGCGCGCCTTTGTCTTTTGTTGGCTCAAGGCCAAGAAGCGTCCAGGCGTCCATTAGCGTAATCCGTCGTCAAATTGCGCGAGGATCTGCTCCAGCGCCTGGCGCGCGAGCGCGATCTCACGCAGATCCTGGCTCTCCAGCGCCTGCTCGAATTGCGCGCTGTAGTGATCGATAAGATGGCGTCTTTCGCCGAGCGTTTGCTCATAACGCAGGCTCGCCTGCGCCAGCAGTTGCCGGTTCTCCGTGCGGTCACGCGGGTGAATTTTCAGGGCGTCGAGCTGTGCCAGACGCTGTTTGATCTCTTCCGGACTAAGGCTGCCGGGGGCGCGCTCAATCACCAGCGACGCCGCGCTCTCCTGGCCGTCCACTTTGCACTCCACTTCCAGAATGCCGTCGAGGGTATAGGTAAAGCGCACGTCTACCGTTACCTCGCCCGCCGGGCGCGGGGGAATATCAAGCGTGAATTTATCGAGCAGAATATTTTCCGCGACGCGGCGCGCTTCGCCCTGAAACACGGCGATCTCAAGCTGGCGCTGGTTATCGTAAACGGTTGAAATCGAGCGGAACATGCTGACCGGCACAAAGCTGTTGCGCTCAATAATGGGGAGAAAATACCCGCTGTCATAGCGTTCGCCGTTGCGGCGCGCCGTTTCGATGCCAAGAGAGTACGGCATGACGTCGGTAAGCACGATGTCATCGAGCGCAGCGTCAAGACTGGCAAGCCCGGCCTGGATGCCCGCGCCGAGCGCGACGACTTCATCCGGGTTGAGTTCGGCGCGCGGGAAGCGGCCAAACATACGCGCGGCCAGCTGGCGCACCACCGGCATACGCGTGGCGCCGCCCACCAGAATCACATCGTCCAGATCGCTGATATCAAAGCGGGCGTCGCGCAGCGCCTGAATAACCGGCTGTTTGAGGCGCGCCAGCAGCGGCTGGCAGATCTCCGTTAAAGTCTCGTTGTCGAGCGTCCACGTCATCTCCTCGCCACCGGCGCTGAGCGTGGCGGTCGCCTGCGCCTGGTGCGTCAGTTGCCGCTTGAGGCTTTCCGCCGCGTCCACCAGTTGCGCCTCTGCCTGCGCACCGGACGGCTGGTAGTGCGGGTAACGCGAGAGCATCCACTGGCGGATGATGTCGGTAAAGTCATCGCCGCCAAGTCTGGCGTCGCCGCTACTGGCGCGCACTTCAATCACGCCTTCAAACATATCGACGATGGAAACGTCAAACGTGCCGCCGCCCAGATCGAAAACCAGAAACTTTTGCTCGCGGTTATCGGCAAGGCCGTAGGCGAGCGAGGCCGCCGTAGGTTCATTCACCAGCCGCTCAACCGTAAGCCCGGCCAGATGCCCGGCGGCTTTCACCGCTTTACGCTGGATATCGTTAAACCAGGCCGGCACGGTGATCACCGCGCGGGTAACTGGAGAGCCAAGCGCCACTTCCGCATCGGCTTTCAGCTTGCGAAGCACTAAGGCAGACAGCTCTTCGGCGCGAAAGCGGTGTTCGCCGAGCGCGAAGATTTTATCGGTGCCCATGTAGCGCTTGAAGCTCGCATGAGTGAGTGCCGGATGGCTCACCAGCCGCGCTTTCGCCGCCTCGCCCACAATCAAATGGCCGTCGTCATCCAGCCCGACCACCGACGGCGTGAGGACGCGCTTCTGACCATCGGCAATCAATGTGGCCTGCCCTTCATTAAACCAGGCCACCGCGCTGTTGGATGTCCCCAGATCGATGCCGACGAGCGGCGTTGCTGTTTCCATGTGTATCAATCCTTTACCCTGAATAATTGTTGTTTTTTTGTTGCTTTTATCGCCAGAAAAAAAGCACAACGAAGAAAGTGTTCCAATTTACTGGTCAATAAAATAGCATCTGATTTGCTTAGATATATTTATCGAAATTTGGTAGCAGAGACTTTAAATAATTTCGTTTATCATTCTGTGCGACATTATTTTTAACGATTCAGCACCGGGAATAATTATTTCCGCGCCGTTATTGTTTCTCATTTGAAACCGCCTTGTTAATTTATTGTATGTTATTTTCTCCCCGATATACTCAATTCCCGCCTTGACCTTACTTTACATAGGATTTTGTTATAACCCTTGCCATGTGGCTGTCATGGCTTACATTTTACATTTTGTTGCATTGGCTGTGACGGTTGCGACAGAACCCGGTTACACCCCGCAGACAGTGCGCCATTCGTGTTTACAGTAATGTAACCTTCCCGTAAAATGCCCGGCACACTTTAACCGCCACCAGATCCCCCTGAATTGAGGTCGTTAAATGAGACTCAGGAAATACAATAAAAGTTTGGGACTGCTGTCATTATTCGCAGGCACTGTTTTACTCAGTGGTTGCGATGCTGCGCTTCTCAACCCCAAAGGACAGATTGGACTGGAGCAACGTTCACTGATACTGACCGCCCTCGGGCTGATGTTGATTGTCGTGATTCCAGCCATCTTGATGGCTATTGGCTTCGCCTGGAAATATCGGGCAACCAATAAGGACGCAAAATACAGCCCCAACTGGTCACACTCCAATAAAGTTGAAGCTGTTGTCTGGACCATCCCGATCCTTATCATCATTTTCCTTGCAGTACTGACATGGAAAACCACGCACTCGCTCGAACCCAGCCGTCCGCTGGATCACGATGCGAAGCCGGTGACCATCGAAGTTATCGCAATGGACTGGAAGTGGTTCTTCATTTATCCGGAGCAGGGTATCGCAACGGTCAATGAAATCGCGTTCCCGGCGAACACGCCTGTGGAATTCAAAATCACCTCCAACTCGGTGATGAACTCCTTCTTTATTCCGCGCCTGGGTAGCCAGATCTACGCAATGGCAGGTATGCAGACCAAACTGCACCTGATTGCGAACGAAGCCGGCACCTACGACGGTATTTCTGCTAACTACAGTGGTGCAGGTTTCTCCGGCATGAAGTTCAAGGCAATCGCCACGCCGGATAACGAGACCTTCAACCAGTGGGTGGCCAAAGCGAAGCAGTCTGGCAAAACCATTAACGATATGGCGACCTACGACAAGCTGGCGGCCCCGAGCGAATACAACAAAGTCGAATACTTCTCCAGCGTAAAACCGGATTTGTTTAAAGATGTCATTAACAAATTCATGGGACCTGGGAAGAGCATGGATATGACTCAGTCTGAAGGGGAGCATAACGCCCACGAAGGCATGGAAGGCATGGACATGAATCACGCGGAAACCTCTCACTAAGGGGCCGAGGAATAATACGATGTTCGGAAAACTTACACTGGATGCAATCCCGTACCATGAGCCGATTATCATGGTTACGGTGGCTGCCATTATCGTCGGGGGTCTGGCGCTAGTTGCAGCTATCACTTACTTCGGTAAGTGGTCTTATCTGTGGAACGAGTGGCTCACGTCTGTGGACCACAAACGTCTGGGGGTAATGTATATCCTCGTGGCTATCGTGATGCTGGTTCGCGGCTTCGCGGACGCCATCATGATGCGTACCCAGCAATTGCTGGCGGCCTCCGGCGAAGCCGGGTTCCTGCCGCCGCATCACTACGATCAGATCTTTACCGCCCACGGCGTTATCATGATCTTCTTCGTGGCGATGCCGTTCGTTATCGGTCTGATGAACCTGGTGGTTCCGCTGCAGATCGGCGCGCGCGACGTGGCATTCCCCTTCCTGAACAACCTGAGCTTCTGGTTCACCGTTGTCGGGGTAATTCTTGTGAACGTCTCTCTGGGCGTGGGCGAATTTGCTCAGACCGGTTGGGTGGCTTATCCGCCGCTCTCGGGTATTGAGTACAGTCCGGGCGTTGGGGTGGACTACTGGATCTGGAGTCTCCAGCTCTCCGGTATTGGTACGACACTGACCGGTATCAACTTCTTCGTGACCATCCTGAAGATGCGTGCGCCGGGCATGACCATGTTCAAAATGCCGGTATTCACCTGGGCGTCGCTGTGTACTAACGTCCTGATTATCGTCTCCTTCCCGATCCTGACCGTCACTATTGCGTTGCTGACCCTGGACCGCTATCTGGGCACCCATTTCTTTACCAACGATATGGGTGGCAACATGATGATGTACGTGAACCTGATCTGGGCCTGGGGCCATCCGGAAGTGTACATCCTGGTTCTGCCGGTGTTTGGTGTGTTCTCTGAAATCACCTCCACCTTCTCGAAGAAACGTCTGTTTGGTTATACCTCCCTCGTTTGGGCGACCATCGCGATTACCGTGCTGTCGTTCATCGTGTGGCTGCACCACTTCTTCACCATGGGTAGTGGCGCGAACGTTAACGCCTTCTTTGGTATCACCACGATGATTATCGCCATCCCGACCGGGGTGAAGATCTTCAACTGGCTGTTTACCATGTATCAGGGCCGCATTCAGTTCCACTCCTCCATGCTGTGGACTATCGGCTTCATCATCACCTTCTCCATCGGTGGTATGACCGGCGTTCTGCTGGCGGTACCGGGCGCAGACTTCGTACTGCACAACAGCCTGTTCCTGATTGCGCACTTCCATAACGTCATCATCGGCGGCGTGGTATTTGGTTGCTTCGCAGGGATGAGCTACTGGTGGCCGAAAGCCTTTGGCTACAAGATGAACGAAACCTGGGGCATCCGTGCGTTCTGGTTCTGGATCATCGGCTTCTTCGTAACCTTTATGCCGCTGTACGCCATGGGCTTCATGGGTATGACGCGTCGTGTGAGCCAGAACATCGACCCGATGTTCCAGCCGCTGATGATTGTCGCGGAAATCGGTGCGCTGCTGATCGCGTGCGGTATCCTGTGCATCATCCTGCAGATCTACGTGAGTATCCGTGACCGTCACCTGAACCGTGACCTGACTGGCGACCCGTGGGGCGGCCGTACGCTGGAGTGGGCAACCTCTTCTCCGCCGCCGTTCTATAACTTCGCAGTAGTGCCTGAAATCCACGAGCGCGACGCGTTCTGGGAAATGAAAGACAAAGGTGAAGCTTACAAACAGCCGGCGCACTATGAAGAAATTCATATGCCGAAGAACAGCGCAGCAGGCATTTTCATTGGCGCGTTCAGCACCATCTTTGGCTTCGCGATGATCTGGCACATCTGGTGGCTGGCTATCGTGGGCTTCGCGGGTATCGTTATTACCTGGATTGCGAAGAGCTTCGATGAAGACGTGGATTACTACGTACCGGTAGCCACCGTTGAGAAACTGGAAAACCAGCACTTCGAAGAAATCACCAAAGCAGGGCTGAAAAATGTCAACTGAGAGCATTAATCACGAACTTGCCCATGGCAGCCATGAGCATGGGCACCACGATGCAGGAGCCAATAAGGTCTTTGGCTTCTGGATCTACCTGATGAGCGACTGCATTCTCTTTGCATGTCTGTTTGCCACCTATGCCGTTCTCGTGAACGGCACGGCGGGGGGCCCGACCGGGAAAGACATTTTCGAACTGCCGTTTGTGCTGGTTGAAACTTTCCTGCTGTTGTTCTCCTCCATCACGTATGGCATGGCGATGATCGCCATGAACAACAACAAACAGAGCCAGGTGATGTCCTGGCTCGCCCTGACCTTCCTGTTTGGCGCAGGGTTCGTGGCGATGGAAATCTATGAATTCCATCATCTGATCGCCGAAGGCTTCGGCCCGGATAAGAGCGGCTTCCTGTCCGCATTCTTTACCCTGGTCGGCACCCACGGTATCCACGTGACCTCTGGCCTTATCTGGATGGTGGTGATGATGATTCACGTCTCCCGCCGCGGTCTGACCCACAATAACCGCGCGCGCCTGATGTGCCTGAGCATGTTCTGGCACTTCCTGGATGTCGTGTGGATCTGTGTGTTCTCTGTAGTCTATCTGATGGGGGCGATGTAATGAGTCATTCAACCGATCACAACGGCGCCCACCACGGTGGCGTCAAGACGTACCTGATCGGGTTTATCCTGTCGGTCATTCTGACAGTAATCCCGTTCTGGATGGTCATGAACGGCTCCGCGTCTCACGGCACCCTGCTGGGTGTGGTCGTGGCAACCGCAGTCGTACAGATTCTGGTTCACCTGGTGTGCTTCCTGCACATGAACGCCTCCTCTGAGGAGCGCTGGAACCTGGTAGCCTTTGTCTTTACGTTGCTGATTATCGCGATAGTAGTGGTAGGCTCAATCTGGATTATGTGGAACCTGAATTACAACATGATGGTTCACTAAGAGCGGCGAGTATGATTAAGCAATACCTGCAAGTAACGAAACCAGGCATCATCTTCGGCAACCTGATATCGGTTATCGGGGGATTCCTGCTGGCTTCCAAAGGCAGCATCGACTATCCCCTGTTCCTTTTCACCCTCGTGGGGGTGTCGCTGGTCGTGGCGTCCGGTTGTGTGTTCAACAACTACATCGACCGTGATATTGACCGCAAAATGGAGCGCACGAAAAACCGTGTGCTGGTGAAGGGACTGATTTCGCCGAAAATGTCGCTGGTGTACGCCACCTTGCTGGGTATTGCTGGCTTTATGCTGCTCTGGTTCGGCGCGAACCCGCTGGCGATGTGGCTGGCGGTCATGGGCTTTGTGGTGTATGTCGGGGTCTATAGCCTCTACATGAAACGCCACTCGGTCTATGGCACGCTGATTGGCTCGCTGTCGGGCGCCGCGCCGCCGGTTATCGGTTACTGCGCGGTGACCAACGAGTTCGATACCGGCGCGTTGATCCTGCTTGCGATTTTCAGCCTGTGGCAGATGCCGCACTCCTATGCGATTGCTATCTTCCGCTTTAAGGATTATCAGGCCGCCAATATTCCGGTGCTGCCGGTGGTTAAAGGGATCTCTGTGGCGAAAAACCACATCACCCTTTATATCATCGCCTTCGCCGTGGCGACCCTGATGCTCTCGCTGGGTGGTTATGCCGGGTATAAATACCTGGTGGTGGCGGCAGCGGTCAGCGTCTGGTGGCTTGGCATGGCCCTGCGTGGCTATAAGGCTGAAAACGACAAAGTCTGGGCGCGTAAGCTGTTTGTGTTCTCGATTGTCGCCATCACCTCGCTGAGCGTGATGATGTCCGTCGATTTCATGGTGCCGGATTCACATAATCTGCTGACTTACGTCTGGTAAGTCATCGATGCGAAAAAGGGTGCTGCGGCACCCTTTTTTATTGCTGCAATCTGGCGCTCGTTTTATTGGCAGCATTAATAGTTAACCCTTGAAATATTTTCTAAATAACCCGGCATTTACCCTCCCCTGCCCTCGCACTACACTAAGACCTGCTTTTTATCTGAGGTGGTAATGAACGATAACAAAATGACGCCAGTCGAATTGCGCGCGACATGGGGTTTAGGGACGGTCTTTTCTTTGCGCATGCTCGGTATGTTTATGGTACTGCCGGTCATTACTACTTACGGAATGGCGCTACAGGGCGCAAGCGAAGCGCTGATTGGCCTGGCTATCGGTATTTACGGCCTCGCGCAGGCGATTTTCCAGGTGCCGTTTGGCCTGCTCTCTGACCGCATCGGTCGCAAGCCGCTGATTGTCGGGGGCCTGGCGATATTCGTTATCGGCAGCCTGGTCGCCGCGCTGACCGACTCCATCTGGGGCATTATTCTCGGGCGCGCGCTGCAGGGCTCCGGCGCGATTGCCGCCGCCGTGATGGCGCTGCTTTCCGATCTCACCCGCGAACAGAACCGCACCAAAGCGATGGCGTTTATTGGCGTCAGCTTTGGCATCACGTTCGCCATCGCGATGGTGCTCGGGCCGATTATCACCCACGCGCTCGGCCTGCATGCGCTGTTCTGGATGATCGCAGTGCTCGCCACCGCAGGCATCATCATTACGCTCTGGGTCGTGCCTGACAGCAGCAATCACGTGCTGAACCGCGATTCCGGCATGGTGAAGGGCTGCTTTCGTAAAGTGCTGGCGGAGCCGACGCTGCTGAAGCTTAACTTCGGCATCATGTGTCTGCATATTTTGCTGATGTCGACCTTCGTCGCGCTGCCCGGCCAGCTTGAAGCGGCAGGCTTTCCGGCGGCGGCGCACTGGAAAGTCTATCTCTGCACGATGCTGATTTCGTTTGTCTCGGTGGTGCCGTTTATCATCTACGCCGAAGCGAAGCGCAAAATGAAACGCGTGTTTCTCTTCTGCGTGGCGCTGCTGCTGATTGCGGAAATCGTGCTGTGGGGCGCGGGCCCGCACTTCTGGGAGCTTATCGTCGGCGTTCAGCTCTTTTTCGTGGCGTTTAACCTGATGGAAGCGCTGCTGCCGTCGCTTATCAGTAAAGAGTCGCCGGCGGGCTATAAAGGCACCGCGATGGGCGTCTATTCCACCAGTCAGTTCCTGGGCGTGGCCATTGGCGGATCGCTCGGCGGCTGGGTCGATGGCCTGTTTGACTCGCAAACCGTGTTTCTGGTGGGCGCGCTGCTGGCGACCGTCTGGCTGCTGGTGAGTACGACCATGAAAGAGCCGCCCTATGTCAGCAGTATTCGCGTGGAAATCCCGCCTGAAGTAGCCGCCGATGAGGCGCTCGCGCAGCGTTTACGTGAAAGCTTGGGCGTCAGCGAAGCGATTGTGGTGGCCGATGAGCGTAGCGCGTATCTGAAAATCGACACCAAAGTGACGAACCGCGTTGAGATAGAGCAGCGAATGCTCGGCGTTTAAGTCATGAACAAAGAAAAAGGGCGGAAAACCCGCCCTTTTTTGTGCCGTCGGTTCAACTTACCGCTTAGTCGCGGAAGTTATTGAACTGGAACGGCTGGCCAAGATTGCCGCCGCGCACCAGCGCAATGGTCTGCTGGAGATCGTCGCGGGCTTTACCGGTGACGCGCACCTGCTCGCCCTGGATCTGCGCCTGGACTTTCAGCTTGCTGTCTTTAATCAGCTTCACGATTTTCTTCGCCATCGCGGAATCGATGCCCTGTTTAAGCTTCGCTTCCACGCTCCAGGTTTTTCCGCTGTGCTCGAACTCTTCCGGCACCTCAATAGAGCTGCCTTCGATGCCGCGTTTAAGCAGCTTCGCACGCAGGATATCCAGCAGCTGGTTCACCTGGAAATCGGATTCGCTCGTCACTTTGATGGTCTGATTTTTTTCGTTCAGCTCGAAGCTTGCGGTCACGTTGCGAAAGTCGAAACGGGTCTCGAGCTCGCGCGTCGCGTTCTCTACCGCGTTCTGCACTTCGCGCATATCGACCTCAGAGACAATGTCAAAAGATGGCATGTTTTCTATCTCCCTCACAGTATGTGCGTTGCATAATACCCGCAAAGGCGCATAACACAACCCGGAAACCGGCGGCAGGCGAAAGCCTAAGCGCTCACGTTATAATAGACGTATGACATAACGCCCGGCGCTGTTGCGGGCGAGGAGGAACCATGAAAATTACCGTGCTTGGCTGCGGCGCGTTAGGCCAGCTCTGGATGAGCGCGCTGCATAAACAAGGTCACGAGGTGCAGGGATGGCTGCGGGTGCCGCAATCGTCATACAGCGTGAATCTGCTGGAAACCGACAATAGCGTGTTCCAGCACACCTTTACGACTAACAACACCGGATTTCTGGCAGAAAGTGAGCTGTTACTGGTGACGCTGAAAGCCTGGCAGGTTTCAGATGCGGTAAGCATGCTGGCGACACGGCTACCGGCCGCCAGCCCGATTCTGCTGCTGCATAACGGCATGGGCACGCTTGATGAGCTGCGCGCCGTGCAACAGCCGTTGCTGGCGGGCGTGACGACCCACGCGGCGCGGCGCGAGGGCAATCAGGTGATTCATGTCGCCTGCGGTACTACGCACATTGGCCCGGTTACGCCCGGCGCGCAGGATGACTCCCGGCTGGCGGAGCTGCTTCAGCAGGCGCTGCCGGATGTCGCGTGGCACGATAACGTCAATGCCTCGCGCTGGATAAAGCTCGCGGCCAACTGCGTGATTAACCCACTGACGGCGCTCTATAACTGCCCGAACGGCGACCTGCGCATGCGCCAGGACGAGGTACGCGAGATCTGCGCCGAAGTCGCCCTGGTGATGCAGCGTGAAGGACACCATACGTCGCCGGATAGCCTGCTCTATTACATTAATCAGGTGATCGAGAGCACCGCCGCCAATATTTCCTCGATGCTGCAGGATATCCGCCAGCAGCGTCACACCGAGATAGATTACATCACCGGCTATCTGCTGCGCCGCGCCAGAGCGCATGGCCTGACGCTGCCGGTTAACAGCCGTCTGTATGAACAGATTAAACGCAAGGAGAATGAGTATGAGCGCATCGGCACTGGTATGCCTCGCCCCTGGCACTGAAGAGACCGAAGCGGTCACCACCATCGATTTGCTGGTGCGCGGCGGGATTAATGTCACCACCGCGAGCGTCGCCAGCGACGGCAATCTGACGATCACCTGCTCGCGCGGCGTCCGCCTGCTGGCGGATGCGCCGCTGGTGGAAGTCGCCGACGGCGATTTCGATGTGATTGTTTTGCCGGGCGGCCTGAAAGGTGCCGAAGCGTTTCGCGACAGCCCGCTGCTGGTGGAAACCGTGCGCCAGTTTCATCTCTCAGGGCGGATTGTCGCGGCCATCTGCGCGGCGGCGGGCACGGTACTGGTGCCGCACGAGCTCTTCCCGATCGGCAATATGACCGGCTTTCCGGCGCTGAAAGAGACGATCCCGGACGATCAGTGGCAGGATAAGCGCGTGGTCTGGGATCCGCGCGTCAACCTGCTCACCAGCCAGGGGCCGGGCACCGCGATTGATTTCGCGCTCAAGATTATCGATCTACTGGTCGGGCGCGAAAAAGCGCATGAGGTGGCCGGGCAACTGGTGCTGGCCGCGGGTATTTACAGCTATCGCGATTACTAAGGATTAGCGCTGAATCGGCGTTAGTGCTGAATTGCCGCAAAAAAATCCCCTCGGTCGAGGGGATTTTTGTCTCAGCGCAACGCCATAACGTTACGGACGGTAGACTTTCACGTTCTTAAAGCCCTGCTCCAGCAGGTAAAGCGCCTGCAGACGGCTCATCACGCCGCGCTCGCACCACAGCAGGTACGTTTTGCTCTGGTCGAGATCGCCAAATTTCGTGCTGAGCTTGTAGAACGGCAGCGAAACGACCTCAACGCCTTCAACCACCAGCGGTTTCTCATCCTGCTCATCGACGGAGCGGATATCCAGAATCGCGTCGTTCGGGCCGAAACCGTTAACGGTTTCCACTTCCACCACCTGCTGTTCGGTCTGCTCGGCGATTTCACGGATATCCACATTGGTGGCTTCCGCCACGACGCGGTCGAGGATAGAGAAATCGAAATTCGCCTCTTCGGCTTCGATTTTTCCTTTCACGGCCTTCACGGTCGGGCTTTTTGAAATCACGCCGCAATATTCCGGCATGGTGCGGGCAAAATCTTCGGTGCCGATTTTACGGGCGATATCGATGATGTGCTCTTTGTCGTAAGAGATAAGCGGGCGCAGCACCAGCGTATCGGAGACATTATCGATAAGACGCAGGTTGGTCAGCGTCTGGCTGGAGACCTGGCCCAGCGCTTCGCCGGTGACCAGCGCCTGCACGCCGTAGCGCTCCGCCACTTTCGAGGCGGCACGCACCATCATACGCTTGAGCACCACGCCCATCTGGCCATCGTCCACTTTCTCAAGGATTTCGCCGACGACCGGCTCAAAGTTAATCGCCACAAAACGCACGCGGTGCGAGCTGCCAAAGCGGCTCCACAGATAGTGCGCGACCTGACGCACGCCGATTTCGTGCGCCGCGCCGCCCAGGTTAAAGAAGCAGTAGTGCACGCGGCAGCCGCGACGCATCAGCATATAACTGGAGACGCCGGAATCGAAACCGCCGGAGATCAGCGACAGCACATCTTCCTGGGTGCCGATCGGGAAACCGCCGATGCCTTCGTAGCGGCCTTTGATAAGCAGCAGGCGGTCATCTTCAATCTCAAGATTCACGGTGACGTCAGGCTGTTTGAGTTTGACGCGGGCAGATTCAATATGCTGATTTAAACCGCCGCCGACGTAGCGCTCCACTTCAATCGAGCTAAACTCATGTTGACCGCGTCGCTTAACGCGCACGCAGAACGTTTTCCCTTCGAGCTGCTCACGCCAGTTGGCGAGCGCCTTCTCGAAAATGTCATGCATGTCCGTGAACGGGACGTCGTCCACCTCAAGCACATGGTGAATGCCGGGAATACGGGTCAGGGCGTCAAGCACCGCGTCGTGCTGAGTTTCATCTTTAATACGCACCACGATATGGTCCCAGTGGCGGACCACGGCAAGATTTTCATCGTAGTGTTTCAGGACGTTACGAATATTCCCGGTCAGGATTTTTATAAAGCGCAAGCGCACAGACTGGCTTTTAATGGTGATTTCCGGGAATAATTTAATGATAAACTTCATGGTGGCTATGATTCGTTGGCAAGCCCACCGGGGCTTAGAAAATGGTACAGCAGGCAGAACCGCGCCTGCATCGTGAGCCCGGCAGTATATCATCATCGCGATGTCACTGCGCCTATTACCAACCCACAAGGCGTTATTTGCTAATCTTTGCGTCTCCGCTACCATGCAGTGTCGCTAACATGACCGTTAACCCATAGAGTCAGATATTTACTATGCCGAAGAAAAATGAACAGCCGGCCAGTTTCGAAACGGCCCTGACGGAGCTTGAGCAGATAGTCACCCGTCTGGAAAGCGGCGACCTGCCGCTGGAAGAAGCGCTGAATGAATTTGAGCGCGGCGTGCAGCTCGCGCGCCAGGGCCAGGTAAAACTGCAGCAGGCTGAGCAGCGCGTTCAGATCCTGTTGTCTCAGAATGAGGACGCGCCTCTTACCCCCTTCACGCCGGACGCCGAGTAAACATGGATTTCAGTCAACAGCTTCAGGCGCAGGCCGAGCGGGCCAATCGCGCGTTACAGCACTTTATCGGCGAGCTGCCGTTTCAGAAGAGTCCACTGGTTGAGGCGATGCTCTACGGCACATTATTAGGTGGTAAACGCCTGCGCCCGTTTCTGGTGTACGCCACTGGCGAGATGTTTGGGGTTAACCCGACCGCGCTGGATGCCCCGGCGGCAGCGATTGAGTGTATTCACGCCTATTCGCTGATGCATGACGATCTGCCCGCCATGGACGATGACGATCTGCGTCGCGGACAGCCGACCTGCCATATTCGCTTTGGCGAAGCGAGCGCTATTCTTGCGGGCGACGCCCTGCAAACGCTGGCGTTTTCGATTTTAAGCGACGCGCCGATGGAAAACGTGGCGCTGCGCGACCGGCTCGCGATGGTGTCTGAGCTCGCGAAAGCCAGCGGTGTGGCAGGCATGTGCGGCGGCCAGGCGCTCGATCTCGAAGCCGAAGGCCAGCAGGTGGATCTCGACGCGCTTGAGCGTATTCATCGCCATAAAACGGGCGCGCTTATTCGCGCCGCCGTGCGAATGGGCGCGCTGTGCGCGGGCGATAAAGGCCGCGACGCGCTGGTTTATCTCGACAGCTATGCAGACAGCATCGGCCTTGCCTTCCAGGTACAGGATGACATTCTGGATGTGGTGGGCGATACTGCAACCCTTGGAAAACGCCAGGGGGCCGATCAGCAACTTGGCAAAAGCACCTACCCCGCCCTGCTGGGTCTTGAGCAAGCCCAGGCGAAAGCGCGCAGTCTGTGCGATGACGCCCTGGCGGCGCTGGCGCCGCTGAAAGCACAAGCGCTGGATACCGCGACACTGGAAGCGTTAGCGAATTTCATAATCCAACGTGATAAATAAACGTATAACACCACGATGAGTCTCTGATGAGTTTTGATACTGCCAAATACCCGACCCTGGCGCTGGTGGACTCCACTGCGGAGCTTCGCCTGTTGCCAAAAGAGAGTTTGCCGAAGCTGTGCGACGAGCTGCGTCGTTACCTGCTCGACAGCGTAAGCCGCTCCAGCGGACACTTCGCCTCCGGGCTTGGCACGGTGGAACTCACCGTGGCGTTGCATTACGTCTACAACACGCCGTTCGACCAGCTTATCTGGGACGTGGGTCATCAGGCGTATCCGCATAAAATCCTGACTGGCCGCCGGGACCGCATCGGCACTATCCGCCAGAAAGGCGGCCTGCACCCGTTCCCGTGGCGCGGCGAGAGCGAATATGACGTATTGAGTGTCGGCCATTCGTCCACCTCCATCAGCGCCGGTATCGGCATCGCCGTCGCCGCGGCGCGCGAAGAGAAAAACCGCCGCACCGTCTGCGTGATCGGCGATGGCGCTATCACCGCAGGGATGGCGTTTGAGGCGATGAACCACGCGGGCGATATTCGCCCGGATATGCTGGTTATCCTGAACGACAACGAGATGTCGATTTCCGAGAACGTGGGCGCGCTTAATAACCACCTGGCGCAGCTGCTTTCCGGCAAGCTCTATTCGACGCTTCGCGAAGGCGGCAAGCGCGTGTTCTCTAACGTTCCGCCCATCAAAGAGCTGCTCAAGCGTACCGAAGAGCACATCAAAGGCATGGTCGTGCCGGGCACACTGTTTGAAGAGCTGGGCTTTAACTATATCGGCCCGGTGGATGGCCACGACGTGCTGGGGCTGGTGAATACGCTCAAAAACATGCGTGATCTGAAAGGCCCGCAGTTCCTGCACATCATGACCAAAAAAGGCCGTGGTTATGAGCCAGCGGAAAAAGATCCGATCACCTTCCACGCCGTACCGAAATTCGATCCGGAAAGCGGCACGCTGCCGAAAAGCAGCGGCGGTCAGCCGAGTTATTCGAAGATTTTCGGCGACTGGCTGTGCGAAACCGCAGCCAAAGACGACAAGCTGATGGCTATCACGCCCGCCATGCGCGAAGGCTCCGGCATGGTGGAGTTCTCCCGCAAATATCCGGCGCAATACTTCGACGTGGCGATCGCCGAGCAGCATGCGGTGACCTTCGCGGCGGGGCTGGCGATTGGCGGCTATAAGCCGGTCGTTGCGATTTACTCCACGTTCCTGCAACGCGCGTATGACCAGGTTATCCACGACGTCGCTATCCAGAAGCTGCCGGTGCTGTTCGCTATCGATCGCGCAGGCATCGTCGGCGCTGACGGCCAGACGCACCAGGGCGCGTTCGATCTCTCCTATCTGCGCTGCATCCCGGATATGGTTATCATGACCCCGAGCGATGAAAACGAGTGCCGCCAGATGCTGTTTACCGGCTATCACTACAACGACGGCCCGAGCGCCGTTCGCTATCCGCGCGGCAACGCGCTTGGCGTGACGCTGGAGCCGCTCCAGAAACTCCCCATCGGCAAAGGCGTGGTGAAACGCCACGGTGAAAAAGTAGCGCTGCTCAACTTTGGTACGCTGCTGCCGGAGGCCACGCAGGCCGCTGAAGCGCTGAACGCCACGCTTGTGGATATGCGTTTTGTGAAGCCGCTTGATGAAGCGCTGATTATGGAGCTCGCCGGGCGTCACGAGGCGCTGGTCACCATCGAAGAAAACGCCGTGATGGGTGGTGCCGGTAGCGGCGTAAACGAAGTGCTGATGGCGAAGCGCAAACCGGTGCCGGTGCTGAATATTGGCCTGCCGGATCACTTCATTCCACAGGGTACGCAGGACGAAGCGCGCGCCGAAATTGGCCTGACCGCGTCGGGCATCGAACAACGCGTGCGGGACTGGCTCGCCTGATCCCTGCTCTGTTTCCGCTCCTGCTATGCTTAACGGTGACCTTTGTGACCCTAAAGCAGGAGCGGAACCATGCAATACAAGCAATTAGGAAAAACCGACCTTCAGGTTTCCCGTCTGTGCCTGGGCTGTATGACTTTTGGCGAGCCGGACCGCGGTAATCACGCCTGGACTCTCCCCGAAGAAAGCAGCCGCCTTATCATCAAACACGCCATTGACGGCGGCATTAACTTCTTCGACACCGCCAACAGCTACTCCGACGGCAGCAGCGAAGAGATTGTTGGCCGCGCGCTGCGCGATTTCGCGCGCCGTGAAGAGGTCGTCGTCGCCACCAAAGTTTATCACCAGGTCGGCGACCTGCCGCAGGGGCTTTCCCGCCCGCTGATCCTGCGCTCGATTGACGACAGCCTGCGCCGCCTCGGTATGGACTATGTCGACCTGCTGCAAATCCATCGCTGGGACTACGACACGCCCATTGAAGAGACGCTGGAAGCCCTGAACGAAGTGGTGAAAGCCGGTAAAGCGCGCTATATCGGCGCGTCGTCCATGCACCCGCACCAGTTTGAACAGGCGCTGCGGCTGCAAAAAGAGAACGGCTGGGCGCCGTTCGTCACCATGCAGAACCACTACAACCTGATTTACCGTGAAGAAGAACAGGAGATGCTGCCGCTCTGCTATCGCGAGGGCGTGGCCGTAATTCCGTGGAGCCCGCTGGCGCGCGGGCGTCTGACCCGCCCGTGGGGCGAAACCACGGCACGTCTGGTTTCCGATGAGTTCGGCAAAACGCTCTACAGCGAAACCGAAGAGAACGATGCGAAAATCGCTGAACGGCTGGCGTTCATCGCTGAAGATAAAGGCGTGAGCCGCGCCCAGGTGGCGCTGGCCTGGCTTTTAAGCAAACCCGGCGTTGTCGCACCGATTATCGGTGCCTCGCGCGAAGAGCAGTTGCAGGAGCTGATTGAGGCGGTTGACGTGACGCTCACCCGTGAAGAGATGGCCGAGCTGGAGACGCCTTACAAAGCGCACCCGGTGGTGGGTTTTAAATAAGCCAGTAAAAAAACAGCCCTCGTCGCAGAGGGCTGTTTTCGTTAAATCAGGCCGATGGGCCAGTGATGCCCAATCCAGTAGAGAAGCCCCGCCGAGATAATCCCCGCGACGATATCATCCACCATGATCCCCATACCGCCGTGAACGTTACGGTCAAACCAGCGGATAGGCCAGGGTTTCCACATATCGAAAATACGGAAAATCACAAACCCGGCAGCGACCCACTGCCAGTCATTCGTCGGCAGCGCCATCAGCGTAATCCACATGCCGATAAACTCATCCCAGACAATACTGCCGTGGTCATGTACGCCCATATCTTTGGCGGTCTGATGACAGAGATAGACGCCAAGACTAATGCCAAACATCACCACCAGCGAGTAGAGCTGCCAGGGTAAAAAAGTCATCAGGTACCAGAACGGGATCGCCGCAAGCGACCCCATCGTGCCCGGTACCCACGGGCTTAAACCGCTGCCAAAGCCGGTGGCGAGCAGATGCCACGGATTGCGTAAATTTAAGCGGCTTTTAGCAACATCCTTATTAAATGTGCGTTTCGAAGTGGTCATATCCTTTCCAGTCGAGCGTTACCGGCGCGCCATCACGTAAAAATACCATGCCTTCCGACGCCGTGGTCAGCTGGCCGATGCAGGTTACGGGCACGCCAAGATGGCTCACCGCCACCTCCAGCGCGCCGCGATTAAGCTCCGATACCGTAAAGCAGAGTTCATAATCCTCACCGCCCGACAACGCCCAGCGCAGCGCCTGCTCCGGATCAACATGGCGGGAGAGCGCGTCGGAGTAAGGCAGATCGTTAAGCTCAATGCGCGCGCCGCAGTCGCTCGCCTTTAGGATATGCCCGAGATCGGAAATCAGCCCGTCCGAGAGATCGATAGCGGCGCTGGCGAGCCCGCGCAGTGCCTGACCATGCAGCACGCGCGGCGTCGGGCGCAGATGGCGTTTGACCAGATAGCCTGCGTCGCTGGTATCTTCGACGTGAAGCCGCTTTTGCAAAATCGCGAGCCCGGCCGCGCTGTCGCCCGGCGTGCCGGTGATAAACACCCAGTCGCCAGGCCGTGCGCCGGAGCGCTTCAGCGCCCGTCCGGCGGGAACAAAGCCGTGAATGCCGAGCGTCATGGAGAGCGGGCCGCGGGTGGTATCGCCGCCGATAAGCTGCATATCGTAATAGTTAAGCTGTTCAAAAAGGCTGTCGCTGAACGCTTCAAGCCAGGTCTCGTTCACCTCCGGCAGGGTCAGCGCCAGCGTCAGCCACGCCGGATCGGCACCCATCGCCGCCAGATCGCTGACATTCACCGCCAGCGCCTTATAGCCGAGATCGCGCGGATCGATATCCGGTAAAAAGTGAATACCCGACACCAGCGTGTCGGTGCTGATAGCCAGGGTTTGCTTCTCCGGCACGGTCAATAGCGCGCAGTCGTCGCCAATGCCGGTCTCGACATCAAGACGAGAGCTTCTGACCCGATCGAAGTAACGTGCAATCAGGGAAAACTCACCGCATGACATAAGGTTACGCCTCAACAGATAAGAAGAAGAAAAGGCCGGGATCCCGGCCTCAGAAAGCAGAAGAAGAACCGCAGTTTCTTCGTATTGATGACCATAGTAGACAATCGCCAGCTTTTCGTCTGCCTTAAGCACAGAACGGTAAAAGAAAACGAGCGTCAGGTCTCGCCTGCCGATGGCAGGCGGAAATTACTTTTTGTTAGGGCGGATGTGCGGCGCGGCTTTATCGAGCACGCCGTTGACGAACTTATGGCTGTCTTCAGCACCGAAGACTTTCGCCAGCTCAATCGCTTCGTTGATGGCCACTTTGTACGGCACATCATCACGTTTTGAGAGTTCGAACAGCGCGATGCGCAGCACCGCTTTCTCCACCTGGCCCAGCTCTTCGAGCTGACGGGACAGGTACGGCTTCATCAGGCCGTCGAGATAGCCGCTGTTGGTCGCCACCCCGGAGAGCAGTTCGCGGAAATACATCACGTCCACATCTTTGACATCCTGTTCCGCCAGGAACTGGTATTCAACATCGGCGATGTCATTGTGGGACAACTGCCAGGAGTAAAGCGCCTGGACGGCACACTCACGGGCGCGGCGACGAGCAGCAGGTTTCACGGAATTCCCCTTACAAAAAAATCAGGCCTGGATAGCCTTCAGGACATTAATCATTTCAAGCGCGGTCAGCGCCGCTTCGGCGCCCTTGTTCCCGGCTTTAGTGCCAGCGCGTTCGATGGCTTGTTCAATACTTTCAGTGGTGAGTACGCCAAAAGCTACCGGGATTTCGCTGTGCTGCGCCACGTGGGCCAGACCGTTGCTGGCACCGCCGGCAACATATTCGAAATGCGCGGTGCCGCCGCGAATCACCGTACCGAGCGCAATCACCGCGTCATATTTTGCGGTTTTCGCCAGCGCCTGAGCCGCCAGCGGCAGCTCGTAAGCGCCCGGCACCCACACGACGGTGATATTTTCATCTTTTACCTGACCAATGCGTTTCAGGGCGTCGATAGCGCCTTCCAGCAGACTGTCGTTGATGAAGTTGTTGAAACGCGCAATGGCGATGGCGACGCGAGCGTCCGGGGCAGCAACGGTAGCTTCAATAATGTTCATACTCTTACCTTAGGGTTATGTAGCCCCCGCAGGGGGGCGGATTTTATCATACTCTTTCGCGCACTGCTTACGTTTTACATCCCGCCAGTCAGGCGAGCGTCAGGCGCAGGCGCAAATCGGGGCCGACCTGAACGGCATCGCGAAATTCCAGACGCGGCGCGTCGGCGAGCCGCTCAAGTCCTCGCAGCGCAAATAGCCCGCGGGCCTCGCTGCCGAGCAGTTTCGGCGCCATATAAACAATCAGCTCATCCACCAGCCCCGCCTGCAGGAGCGCACCGGCGAGCTGCGGGCCCGCTTCAACCCACAGACTGTTCACCTGGCGTTTGCCAAGCTGCATCATCAGCAATACCAGATCGAGCTTGCCGTTGTGCACTGGCGTCGGCAGTTGTTCCACGCCCTCTGGCCAGACGGTGTCGTCCGGGCAGGCGCGGGCAAGCCAGGTCTCGCCGGGCTGATTGACAATCTTATGCGCGGGCGTGACCTGATTCTGCCGGTCGAGCACGATCCGCAGCGGCTGGCGCAGGTTTTCACGCGGATAAACCGCCTGCGTTTCTTCGCCGAGTTCGTCCCAGCGCACGGTCATTGACGGATCGTCGGCCAGCACCGTGGCGCTGGTAGTGAGGATAGCATGGCTTTCAGCGCGCAGACGCTGCACGTCGCGGCGGGCCTGCGGCGAGGTTATCCACTGACTTTCGCCGCTCGCCATCGCCGTGCGGCCGTCAAGCGACGCGCCGAGCTTGAGCTGAATAAACGGAAAACCGGTGCGCATGCGCTTGAGAAAGCCTTTATTGAGCGCTTCGGCCTCGCTCATCATCAAACCGTGGCTGACCTCAATTCCCGCCTGCTGAAGACGATACAAACCGCGGCCCGCCACCTGTGGGTTCGGATCCTGCATCGCCGCGACAACGCGCGCGACGCCCGCGTTAATCAGCGCATCGCAGCATGGCGGCGTGCGTCCGTGGTGGCTACAGGGTTCAAGCGTGACATACGCGGTAGCACCGCGCGCCTTGTCGCCCGCCATACGCAGCGCATGCACTTCGGCGTGCGGCCCGCCAGCGCGCAGATGAAAGCCTTCGCCGACGATTACGCCCTCTTTAACAATCACGCAGCCCACACGCGGATTCGGATGCGTGGTAAAACGTCCCTGGCCCGCGAGCTTAAGCGCGCGCGCCATGTAAAATTCGTCAGACATCAGTTAATCCTGTAAGCGGGCGATCTCTTCGCCGAATTCGCGGATATCTTCAAAGCTGCGGTAGACCGACGCAAAACGGATATAGGCGACTTTATCGAGCTTTTTAAGCTGCTCCATCACCAGATTGCCGATAAGTTTGCTCGGCACTTCTCGCTCACCGGTCGCGCGCAGATGGGATTTGATATGGTTGATGGCCATCTCCACGTCATCGGAGCTGACCGGGCGTTTTTCCAGCGCTTTCTGCATGCCGCTGCGCAGTTTGTCTTCATTAAAAGGCTCGCGCACGTCGTTGCTTTTCACCACGCGCGGCATGACCAGTTCCGCGACTTCAAAGGTCGTGAAACGTTCATTACACACCAGGCACTGGCGGCGGCGGCGCACCGAGGAGCCCTCTCCCACCAGGCGGGAATCGATCACTTTAGTGTCAACGGCGAAACAGAACGGGCAATGCATAGCGCTTCCTGACTGAAAAAGTTAACTGAACAACAGTTTACCCTGAACTGGCAGGACTACAAAGACGCAACCTTTTTGAGACAAAGGCGCTATGCCGGACGCGCCGTTACGCTCTACCATAAAAAGACCGCCACTCTTTCAGGAAAAGCGAACAATGACAACACGTTATCTGAAATGGTCTATCGTCGCCAGCGCGCTGGCTTTGAGCGCCTGCGCCCCGCAAAGCGAAGTACGCCAGATGCACCAGAATGTCAGCACGCTCAATCAGGAGATGACGAAGCTCAAGCAGGAGACCGTCAAAATCACGCAACAGAACGCGCTGAATGTGAAATCGAAAAGCGGCGTTTACCTGCTGCCGGGCTCCAACACGCCCGCTCGCTTAAGCAGCCAGCTCGGTATGCTGAAAATGTCGCTGCGTAACGTCACGGCGGGCGCAAACGGCACACAGGCGACGCTGTTTATCCAGAGCGAATCCAGCGAGGCGCTGCCCGCCTTTACCGGCACCGTCGAATGGGGCCAGTTACAGGGCACCACCGAAAATTATCAGGAAGTGAACGTGCAGAACCAGCCGTTCAGCGCACCCGCCAGCACGCTGGCACCGAGTGATGTTTCCATTCCCCTGACGCTGACCGGCATTACGCCAGAACAACTGGGCTTTATCCGCGTGCATGATATTCAGCCGCTTATCGCTGGTGACGCCGTCGTCACGCCCTGAGAGCCTCACCATCTGCGGCGCGGGGTTTGTTACATTCGCGCCGCTCGCTTTTCTTGCTTTTCTCGCGTCGTAAATTCTTCATTTCATCCCTGCCGCTTCGCAAAAATGGTGTAACAGGAGTTGGCTTAGTTCCCTTATGCCGCTAGAATCCGCGTTCCGATGTACGCAAACGTGAACGCAATCGATTACGTACATGACAAGAATGTGAAACGCCACATATTTTTGTGAGGCTGGATACTTATAATAGGCAGCACAATTTATGCGGCGGCGGATTATCCGCGTTGCGCGAAAGCATTACTCCACCCAGAAATGGGGATTTCCTGAAAACAGTGGCTCTATTATGAAAAAAATTGTTTTAGCTGCCGGTGCAGCCCTGGCGCTCTCCACCTCTTTTACTGCCGGCGCGGCAGAAACCAGCAATAGTGAGTTTGTTTCCGACTGGTGGCACCAGAGCGTTAACGTGGTGGGCAGCTACCACACGCGCTTCGGACCGACCATCCGCAACGATACCTATCTGGAATATGAAGCGTTCGCCAAAAAAGACTGGTTTGATTTCTACGGCTACGCTGATGCCCCGGTCTTCTTCGGGGGTAACACCGATGCCAAAGGGATCTGGAACCACGGTTCCCCGCTGTTTGTGGAGATCGAACCGCGCTTCTCTATCGATAAGCTGACCGGCACCAGCCTGGCGTTTGGCCCGTTCAAAGAGTGGTATTTCGCAAATAACTATATCTACGATATGGGCCGCAACGCTTCTGGCCGTCAGAGCACCTGGTATATGGGTCTTGGTACCGATATCGACACCGGCCTGCCGATGAGCCTCTCCCTGAACGTGTACGCTAAATACCAGTGGCAGAACTACGGTGCAGAAAACCAGAACGAATGGGATGGCTACCGCTTTAAAGTGAAATACTTCGTGCCGATCACCCAGCTGTGGGGCGGCAACCTGAGCTATATCGGTTTCACCAACTTTGACTGGGGTTCAGACCTCGGCGATAAGAGCGGTTATGCGCTCAATGGCGTGAAATCCCGCACTAACGATTCCATCGCCTCCAGCCATATTCTGGCGCTGAATTACGATCACTGGCACTACTCCGTGGTCGCGCGTTACTGGCACAACGGCGGTCAGTGGAACGATGATGCGCAGTTAGCCTTCACCAACTACAACACCCGCACTACGGGCTGGGGTGGTTACCTGGTGGTAGGTTACAACTTCTAAGCTTTACCCCGGTGAACGTGTAAAAAAGCCAGCCTCTGCTGGCTTTTTTTATGGGCGTTGATTATCGCGCCCTGCTGTTACGCCACAGATGTACGCGCACCGCCTCTTCTGCCCTCTTTATCCCTTATCAAGGCGAAAAAAAACCGCAGGCCTGAACCTACGGTTTTATTAACGTGTAACGCTGCTGCGCGATTACGGCAGAAGAGACGGTTGATCCGCGCCCTCTTTTTCCACCTTCTGCTGCAACAGATGTTCACGCTTCATGCCAAGCTTCAGCGCCAGAGCGGAAGCGACATAAATTGACGACGCCGTACCGATAGAGACACCGATAAGCATGGTCAGCGAGAAGCCCTGCAGCATCGCGCCACCGAACAGATAAAGCATCAGGATCACGACAAGCGTCGTACCGGATGTGATTAACGTCCTTTGCAGCGTCTGGGTCAGCGACACGTTAAAGATTTCGTAAGGCGTTCCGCGGCGGATCTTGCGGAAGTTCTCACGAATACGGTCAGAAACCACGATGCTGTCGTTGAGAGAGTAACCAATAACTGACATCAGCGAGGCGATGATGGTCAGGTCAATCTCAATCTGGAACAGCGACAGCACGCCCATGGTGATAATGACGTCGTGCGCCAGCGCGATAACCACACCAGTTGCCAGACGCCACTCAAAGCGGAACCCGACGTAAACCAGAATGGAGAGCAGCGCGACCAGCAGCGCCATCGCGCCCGCCTGAGCGAGGTCAGCGCCTACGCTCGGGCCGACAAACTCGATACGCTTCACCGCCGCGTTCTGGCCAGTGGCCTGGTTAATGACGTTCACCACTTTGGTGCCGAGTGCCTGACCGCCGGTTTCCCCCTGGGCAGGCGGCATACGAACCATGATGTCGCGGCTGCTGCCGAAGTTCTGCAGCAGCGGCTCTTCAAAGCCCGCTTTTACCAGCGACTCGCGCATTACATCCAGATCCGCCGGTTTTTCCAGGCCAATCTCGATAACCGTACCGCCGGTAAAATCGAGACCCCAGTTAAACCCGCGTACGCCCATCACCACGATAGAGGCGACAAGCAGCAGGCCGGAAATGGCGAAGGCCCAGTAGTCCCAGCGCATAAAGTCATAGACTTTGCGGCCGTGGTTCAATTGTTCAACAGTATATTCCTGTGCCACAACGCACTCCTCAGATAGACAGCTTGTTGATGCGTTTGCCGCCGTACAACAGGTTCACAATGGCACGGGTACCGACAATAGCGGTGAACATGGAGGTCGCCACGCCGATACCGGTCGTGATAGCAAACCCTTTAATCGCGCCGGTCCCCACTGCGTACAGGATGATGACCTTAATCAGCGTCGTGACGTTGGCGTCGAAAATCGAGCTGAACGCCCCACGGTAACCTTCGTCAATCGCCTGCTGCACCGAACGGCCGTTGCTGAGCTCTTCTTTAATACGCTCGTTTATCAGCACGTTCGCATCCACCGCGACCGCAAGGGTTAACACAATCCCCGCGATACCCGGCATGGTGAGCGTCGCGCCCGGCAGCAGCGACATAATGCCGACGATCAGCACCAGGTTTGCCAGCAGCGCCGTGGTGGCGATAAGACCGAACTTCTTATAGAACAGAATCATGAACAGAATGGAGACCGCGAGGCCCGCCAGACATGCTTCCAGACCCTGAGTGATGTTCTGCATACCCAGCGTCGGGCCAATGGTGCGCTCTTCCACAATCTGAATCGGCGCAATCAGCGCGCCCGCACGCAGCAGCAGCGAAAGCTGACGCGCTTCGTTCGGGTTGTCGATGCCGGTAATCACGAAGTTCTGACCCAGACGCGCCTGAATCGTCGCAACGTTGATCACTTCTTCCTGTTTTACCAGGATGCTGCGGCCGTTGGCGTCTTTCTTACCGCTGTCCTTATATTCCACAAAGAGCGTCGCCATCGGTTTATGGATGTTGTCTTTGGTGAAATTGGACATGATATTACCGCCCGCACTGTCGAGCGAAATATTCACCTGCGGCATGTTGTACTGGTCAACGCCGGAGGTGGAATCGGTAATATGGTCACCGGTCAGGATAACGCGTTTGTACAGCACAACCGGCTGGCCTTCACGGGTCATCTTCACTTCAGAATCGCCTGGAACACGGCCTGCCGCGGCGGCAGAACGGTCAACAGAGCTGTTAACCAGACGGAATTCCAGCGTCGCGGTCGCGCCGAGGATTTCTTTCGCGCGAGCGGTATCCTGAATACCCGGCAGCTCAACCACGATGCGGTCAGCGCCCTGACGCTGCACCAGCGGCTCGGCTACGCCCAGCTGGTTCACGCGGTTACGCAGGATGTTAATGTTCTGCTGAACAGCGTATTCACGCGCTTCGCGCAGACGCTCATCAGACATCACCGCGCGCAGGCTGTTATCGCCCTGGCTTGAGATAACCATGTCGCGGTGGCGGCTCGTCAGGTAAGAGACCGCGGCGTCACGGATATCGCTGTCACGGAACTGAATCGTCACGCCGTAGTTATCGGCTTTACGCACGTTCGTCCAGCTCAGCCCTTTCTCGCGCAGATCGCTGCGCAGGCTGTCCATATTCTGTTCCTGGAGCTTGCCAAGCGCGGTGTCCATATCCACTTCCATCAGGAAGTGAACGCCGCCGCGCAGGTCGAGACCCAGTTTCATTGGTTCGGCGGAAATAGCGGTAAGCCAGCGTGGGGTGGCAGGCGCGAGGTTAAGCGCGACGACGAATTGATCGCCCATCGTGCTCATCAGCGCTTCACGAGCGCGCAGCTGAGTATCGGTGGAGTCAAAGCGCGCAAGAATTGCGCCCTCTTCCAGAGCCACAGATTTCGCGGAAATTTTTTCTTTTTGTAACGTATTCTGGACCTGGATCAGCGTTTGCTCACTGGCGGCGACGCCGCGCGCGCCAGTGATTTGAACAGCCGGATCCTCACCATACAGGTTGGGAAGTGCATAAAGCAGGCCGACGATAAGCACGGCGACCAGCATGAGGTACTTCCACAAAGGATAACGGTTTAACACGGCAGTTCCCTTTGGGAAAACAATGAATTACAGCGCCTTCATGGTGCCTTTCGGCAGGACGGCTGCGACGAAGTCACGCTTGATAACCACTTCGGTGGTGTCGTTCAGAGCGATAGCAATGTAGCCGTTTTCCGCTACTTTGGTCACGCGACCCACCAGACCACCGTTAGTGAGCACTTCATCCCCTTTAGCGATGGAGTTCATCAGGTTTTTATGCTCTTTGGTACGCTTCTGCTGCGGACGCAGGATCATGAAATAGAAAATCAGACCAAACACGACCAGCATCAGGATCAGAGACATCGGGCTGCCCTGCGCCGGCGCACCGCCAGCGGCTACCGCGTCAGAAATAGAAAAGCTCATTCAAATTCCCTCATTATTAAATTAATCAACGTTCAACGGTGGCACCGGCCGCCCCTGGCGTTGGTAGAAATCCGCGACGAAGTGCTCTAATTTACCCTCTTCGATAGCCTTGCGTAAACCAGCCATTAAGCGCTGATAGTGGCGAAGGTTATGAATGGTATTGAGCCGCGCGCCCAGTATTTCGTTGCAACGGTCAAGATGATGCAAGTAGGCGCGTGAATAATTGCGACAGGTATAGCAATCACACTCAGGATCCAGCGGCCCCGTATCGCTTTTGTACTTCGCGTTGCGGATTTTCACTACGCCTTCGGTGACGAAAAGATGGCCGTTACGCGCGTTGCGCGTCGGCATGACACAGTCGAACATATCGATGCCGCGACGCACGCCTTCGACCAGATCTTCCGGCTTGCCCACCCCCATCAGGTAGCGCGGCTTGTCCGCCGGGATCTGCGGGCAGACATGCTCAAGAATGCGGTGCATATCTTCCTTCGGCTCACCGACAGCCAGGCCGCCGACAGCGTAGCCATCAAAGCCTATCTCTACCAGACCTTTCACGGAGATATCGCGTAAATCTTCGTAAACGCTGCCCTGAATAATGCCGAACAGCGCGTTTTTGTTGCCGAGGCTGTCAAAGCGGTCGCGGCTGCGTTTCGCCCAGCGCAGAGACATCTCCATAGAGCGCTTCGCATAATCCCAGTCTGCCGGGTACGGCGTGCACTCATCGAAGATCATCACGATGTCAGAACCGAGATCGAACTGGATCTCCATCGATTTTTCCGGGTCGAGGAAGATAGGATCGCCGTTGATCGGGTTGCGGAAATGCACGCCCTGCTCGGTAATTTTGCGAATATCGCCCAGGCTAAAGACCTGGAAGCCGCCGGAATCGGTCAGGATCGGGCCTTTCCACTGCATAAAATCGTGCAGGTCGCCGTGCAGTTTCATGATCTCCTGGCCTGGACGCAGCCAGAGGTGAAAGGTATTGCCGAGGATAATCTGCGCGCCGGTGGCTTCCACTTCTTCCGGCGTCATGCCTTTGACGGTGCCGTAGGTGCCCACGGGCATAAACGCCGGGGTTTCCACGACGCCGCGATCAAATACCAGGCGGCCGCGGCGCGCGCGGCCATCGGTCGTATCAAGTTCGAATTTCACGTTTTTCTCCACATCAGAGAGACAGTCTGATGATTAATGTTACAGAGTGAGGGCGCCCCTCACCCCGGCCCTCTCCCGTTAAGGAGAGAGAAAAAAGCGGCAAGCGCCCGGTTATTCGCCCGGACGCTCGTTAATGGCCTGCGGATTGTACGTGATATACATCGCATCACCGTAACTAAAAAAGCGATACTCCGCTTTTACCGCTTTGCGGTAGGCGTTCATGGTGTGCTTATAGCCCGCGAACGCAGACACCAGCATGATTAGCGTCGATTCCGGCAGGTGGAAGTTGGTCACCAGCGCGTCGATCACTTTGTACTGATAGCCCGGATAGATAAAGATCTGGGTATCGCCGAAAAACGGCGCGATAAGCGCGTCTTGCGCTGCCTGCGCGGCGCTCTCAAGCGATCGTACCGATGTCGTGCCCACGGCGACGACTTTATTACCGCGCGCTTTCGCGGCCAGCACCGCGTCGACCACCTCCTGCGGCACTTCGGCGTATTCAGAGTGCATCACGTGATCTTCGATGCTCTCAACGCGTACCGGCTGGAACGTCCCCGCGCCGACGTGCAGCGTGACAAACGCCATCTCAATGCCTTTCGCGCGCAGGCGCTCAAGCAGCGGCTCATCAAAATGCAGGCCTGCGGTCGGTGCCGCGACAGCGCCCGGTTTCTGGCTGTAAACGGTCTGATAAAGCTCGCGGTCAGCCTCTTCATCCGGGCGCTCAATGTAAGGCGGCAGCGGCATATGGCCGATGCTGTTCAGAATATCCAGCACCGGGCGCGCGTCATTAAACTGCACTTCGAACAGCGCGTCGTGGCGCGCGGTCATCGTGGCGTTTACGCTTTCATCATCGCCCAGCAGAAGTTCCGCGCCCGGCTTCGGCGCTTTAGAGGCGCGGATATGGGCCAGCACGCGATGATCGTCGAGCATACGCTCTACCAGAACTTCAATTTTGCCGCCGCTCGCCTTGCGGCCAAAGAGGCGCGCCGGGATCACGCGGGTATTGTTAAACACCAGCAGATCGCCGGGGTTGAGCTTATCGAGCAAATCAGTGAAAGTGCCGTGCGTGAGATCTCCCGTCGGCCCGTCGAGCGACAGCAGGCGACAGGCGCTACGCTGGGCTTGCGGATAGTGAGCTATCAGGGATTCGGGTAATTCAAAGGAGAAATCGGTCAAACGCATGGCTGGAACTCTGACTTAAAAAACAGGCGGCTAGTCTAGTGCCGGGGCGCGCTCCCTGCAACTGATAAGCCGCTTTATCTCTCTTTAAGGAAAGGATCGTTATGAATTTTCTTGCCCATCTGCATCTGGCGCATCTGGCGCAAAGTTCGCTGCCCGGCAATCTGATGGCGGACTTCGTGCGCGGCAAACCGGATGAGCTCTACCCGGCGGATGTCGTGGCGGGAATTTACATGCACCGGCGCGTGGATGTGCTGACCGATAACCTGCCGGAAGTGCGCGAGGCGCGCGAGTGGTTCCGCCCGGAAACCCGCCGCGTGGCACCGGTCACGCTGGATGTCATGTGGGATCACTTTCTCTCGCGCCACTGGCCGCAAATCTCACCGGAGATCCCGCTTGCGGAATTTATCGCGCACGCGCACGCCCAGATTTTACCGACGCTGCCCGACGCGCCGGAGCGCTTTGTGAACCTTAACAACTACCTCTGGCGCGAGCGCTGGATGGAGCGCTACCGCGAAATGGACTACATCGCCCGCGTGCTTAACGGCATGGCGACCCGACGGCCGAAACTCGCGGCCCTGCGCGACTCCTGGGACGATCTCAATACCCATTACGCCGCGCTGGAGCGCCAGTTCTGGCGCTTTTATCCGCGCATGATGGCGATGGCGCGCGAGCAAACGCTCTGATTACGCCGCTTTTTCGCCGCGAATCTCGCGCCACAGCCGCCAGGCGAGCAGCAGCAGCCCGGCGGCGCCCGCCAACAGCACAGCCCAGATAATCCAGGTATAGAACGCGTTGCGCTGCGCGCTGGCATCTTTGGCCGTCAGCCGCGCGTCGCCGCCGAGCGTCACCGCTTTTACCGCCTGCGCGTAAGGCAGCATCTCCGGATCGTGAGAGCCCGGCACCAGCGTTTGTAGCTCCAGCGCCTGCGTTTTAGCGGCTCCATTGCCCCAGGCGAGCAGGAACGGACCGCTGCCCTGGGCATTAAACACCAGCGTTTTTTCGTCGCGCTCGCCGGTCACTTCCGGGAAAGTGTCGCCAAAGCGCTGGTTCACCGCCCGCACGCGGAGCGCGGAAATCAGCTCGCCGTGCAGCGGCAGCGTCACCGCCGGGCTCTCCGGCAGGCGATAAATAACCGTGCGGGCGAGCGGCTGCCACGCCATGTTATCCGCGCTGCGATAGTCAATCTCCACCGGCACAACGGCGTTCTCAAGCTGCGGGCGCAGCGTCAGGGCATCGAATGGCTGTGGCCGCGCCCAGCGATAGACGGCGGTGTTATCGTTTTCTTTCTCGCCATGCGCGGCAAGCGTGACGCGCCGAGGCTGTACGTGCGGTGCCTGCCACAGCCCGGTAGCCGAGGTAAAATCAATCGGCGCGCTGGCGTTTTTCACCACTACCAGCAGGTATTTCGCGCCAAAGAGCGACGGCGCACCGCTGAAATCCACCGTGTTCTGCAACAGCCGCTGATTGCCGGAGGCTAAATCCAGCAGCGGCGCATCCGCGATGATCGGCTGCCAGTCACGCATCGTCTCGCTCGCGAGCACGTCCACGCGCGCCTGCCAGCCGTTAACCTGTTGTGGCCACGCCAGTTGCAGCTGTGTCAGTGCGCGCTCGCCGTTGTTCTCGCCAAGCGGGATCAGCCAGCTGGCGCTCAGTTGCTCTACCGGCGCGTTTTCCATGCGGATCTGCACGCCGGACGGCGAGGTTAACAGCACCGTGCGCTGCTCTTCTTCGCTGGTTTTAACCGGCTGTGCGTCAAGCCTGTAGACCGTCAGCGGCGCGCGTTGCGGCGCAGGCGCGGGCGGCGTGGTGGTGTCGAGCGCAAAAGGCAGGCTTGCGCCCTGCGCATTAAACACGCGAATATCGCGCAGATCCGGCCAGGCGCTCTGCGAATAGACGGCCTCCGGCAGCGGCAGTCGATACCACGGCGACTGCCCTTCCACCGCAAGTTCCACACCGCGCGCATAATCCTGCGGACGCTCGGCGCGAGAAGTGTCGTCACTGGCCGCGCACGTTGCGGCAAACGCCCAGACAAGGGCCACCCATAACTGTTTCATTCTGCCTCTCCCTGACGGGCGTTAACTGGCCGCGCCGCTTTCGGCGGCAGCGGTGAGAAATAACCGACAATCAGCACCAGCACCGCGACGCCGATAAACGCCACGGCGCGCGCAAGACCACCGCCGCCTGCGCTGTCCACCAGCATCAGCTTCACAATCACCACGCCGAGCAGGCCCGCGCCGCAGAACCAGCCCTGACGCGCGCCTTTACGCGTGGCGCTCACCATCACCAGCAGCGCCAGCAGCATCCAGAGCAGCGCAAATGTGGTCTGGACCAGACGAGAATCCCACAGCGCGTCGAACTGCCACGGAATATCCCCGATCCACGCGAGCGTACGCAGCACCAGCCCATTGCCCCACCAGAACAGCAGCGCATACCAGACGAGCGGCGCCCACGGCTGCGCCTGCTGTAACAGCGGCGACCAGAAGCGCGTAAGCCGCCGCCACCAGCCCAGCACCGCCAGCAGCGCGAAACCTGCGCCAAGCTCAAGCGGGTTGATCAGCGGCAGGTATGGCCAGTCGATTGTTACGCCCCTCATCAGGTTGCCCGCAAGCAGTAAGAACACCAGTACGGGCGCGACCGGCAACAGCCCCGGCCCGCTGTAAAGCGCAGGCCACTGCGCGCACGGCCACAGGCCGCGCCGGATCGCGCCGTTCACCAGCAACACAATAGCGGCGCTGACGGCGAGGATAATGCCGGTCTGCCACGCCTCGCTGCCCCACGGCAGGCTGTCGGTAAACCACCAGGTTTCCGCGCCAGCGGCAAGGAGCAGCATCCAGAACAGCGACAGATGCAGCGCCTGCTGAAGGCGAACCGGCAACGCGCTGGCATCACGGCGCAGCAGCCAGAGCGCGCACGGCAGCGCCAGACACCAGACGAGGCTGTGCCAGCCCGCCAGCACCAGCGCACCGTCAATAACGATGTGACAAGCCAGCATCAGCGCCATGCCCGGCCACAGCAGCCAGACGGCGTAAGCGAGCTCCGGCCACGCCGCTTTGCGCGATGCGGCGCGCCACAGCAAGGCGGAGAGCGTCAGCAGCGCAAGCGCCAGGGCAAGCCCGGTGGAGATATCCGTAAACGCCCAGCGGGCAGTCTGCAGCAGCGCCACCAGCCAGAAGGCGATGCCCGCGCCAAGATGCGCCCGGCTCACCTGCCGCTGCGGTTCTCGCCACAGCCAGCCGCCCGCCAGCCAACAGAGCGCCAGCACCGCGCTGATAAACGCCGCGTTAAGCAGCGTAATACCATCAACCCATGCGTAAACAGCGCTGGCCGCCGCAAGCGTCAGCAGCGCGCTGCCGCTGTAGCTCATCCGACGCTGCGTCTGCTGCATGCCAAACCACAGCAGCCCCAGCCCTTCCAGCGCCCAGGCAAGCGCCGTCCAGCGGGCCGACAGCGCCAGCGGAATAGCGAGCGTGACAAACGTACCGCCGAGCGCCAGCCCGCCCAGCGCCAGTATCCGCCCCTCCTGCGGATAGTGACGCAGCGCGGCGCGCGCGAGCAGCAAATAGACCAGCCCGAAGCCGAGCGCCGAAAACGCCGGGCCATACGTCCAGTGGCGGGTAATCGCATACTGCATCCCAAAGCCGACCAGCGGCGGCGCAAACAGCATCACGCCGTCGACGATTTTCTTGCGCCCCTGCGCGCGCAGCGACAGCGCCACGCAGACCACGCCGAAGAGCAGAACATTGGCGATGAGAAAGAGCTGGCAGCTGAGCCACTCGTCCGGCTGATAGCCGTTGATGCCCCACAGGCCCGCCACGCCAAAGGTAAACAGCAGGCCAAGCAGATTAAGCTCGCGCCAGTGCTGCCAGACGCTGACGGCGGCGATGCCCACCGACAACAGCAGATAGAACGAGAAAAGCGCGATGTGATTGCCGCCGCCAGTTGAGAGCAGCAGCGGCGCGAGATAGCCGCCGAGACTCGCCAGCATCGCGAGGCTTAACGCCCGTTGCAGCACGGCCAGCGCGACGCTCGCGGCGCACACCACCAGCATCAGGCCGAAGGCGAGCGGCATCGGCAGCATCTGCCAGAGCCGGAACGCGCCGAAAATCGTGATATAGAGCGCGCCCACCGCGCCGCCCTGAAGGATGAGCGCATAGACCGGCGTTTTGTGGCGCAGCCGCCAGCCGAACGCCAGCAGCACCAGCGCGGCGACGCCCGCGCCCGCCACGCGCAGCTCAAGCGGCAGCAGATCGCGCTCAACGCTGTAGCGCAGCAGGAAGGAAATCCCTAAAAAGAGAAGAATGACACCGATTTTGGCGAGCGGGTTGCCCTGCATAAACCAGCGCGTCAGGCTGGTGATAAGCCCGCCTGACGTCGCGGCATGGCGTGGTTCCGGCGCGGGTTCCTCGCGGCGCGGCGTGGCGACGGATGCAGGCGCTTTCGCCGCGTTGCGCACCGCCTGCGACCAGACCGGCGGCGCGTCCGCAGGCGGCTGCGGTTCAGGCTCCGGCGCTGCCGCGGTTTCAGGCACCGGTTCAGGTTCTGGCGCGACAAACACGGGCGCAGGCTCCGGCGCAGGCGTTGCCACTGGCGCGGTTTCCACACCCGGCGGCGCAGACGCCGCGGCAAGCCGCGCTTCCAGCGTCTCTATGCGATTACGCAGGCGATGAAGTTCGGTTTCGTTACGCGCGCTGCGTTTTAGCGCCATGATGGCTATCACCGGCACCACAACCACGCAGAAGAGCGCAATCAGAGCAGCAAATACAAAAATCTCATCCATTGATTTCAGACCCTGCGGCAGAAGTGCGGCTACTTTCCCATATCTGAATGAAAAGCGGTATTCCTTTACCGCGTTTCGTTACGCTTATCGCGAATGCAGAATCACCGCCGCGCCTGCGGCGAGCCGCAGCGTCTGCCCTTCCAGCGCGGCGTCGCCCTCTTCACGCGTCCAGGCCCGGTCATCAAGGAGCGGCGAGAACGGCAGTGTGATTTCACAAGCCGCGCCGCGGTTCAGCGCCACCAGCACCCGCTCCTGCCGGAAGACACGCGTAAACACAAAGACGTCGCCTTTCGCATACACCACCTGGCATGCGCCGGAACGCAGCGCCCGGCTGCGGTGGCGCAGGCGCGCGAGCCGCTGATAGAGCGCCAGCAGCTCGCCGTCCTGCTGTGTTTTATCCCACGGGAACGGCTGGCGGCAGAACGGATCGTTACCGCCTTCCACGCCCACTTCATCGCCATAGAAAACGCACGGCACGCCGGGCCAGCAGAAAAGCCACACCGCCGCCGCCCTGATGCGCGCCGGGTCGCCTTTGGCGACCGTTTTAAAACGCGCGGTGTCATGGCTGTCGAGCTGGTTAAACATTCGCAACTGCTGCTCGTGCGAGAGCGCGGCGCGATACTCATCCATCCACCGCGCGCAGTCGGCGGCGTCAAGCTGCTGTGGCTCAAGGCCGTGATCGACGCCCGCAAGAAAGCTCCACACCGGCGTCGTAAAGCCGCGGTAGTTCATAGCCGCATCTTCCACGTCGTTTTGCAGCCACTGGCGCGCGTCGCCGAAATGCTCACCGAAGACGAACGCCTGCGGGTTTACGGCTTTTGCCGCGCGGGTAATCCCCTCAACGTGGCGCAGGTTTGCTTTCGCGCCGCCGTTTTCACCGAGCATATGCACCACATCAAGCCGCCAGCCGTCGATGCTCCACGGCGCTTTCAGCCAGTGCTTCACCACGCTCTCTTCGCCCTGATAGATCTCCTCCACCACGCCGCGCTCGGCGAAATCGAGTTTCGGCAGGCTGTCGTAACCGAGCCAGCAGAACGCGTGACCGTCATCGGTAAAGCTATACCAGTTGCGCGTCGGCGAATCCGGGTGGTGGCAGGCGCCGTCCGTGCCGTGATTGTGGCGATCGAACCACGGATGCGTATCGCCGGTGTGGTTAAAGACGCCGTCCAGAATCAGGCGCATATTCGCCTCGCGCGTTTTTTCACGCAGGCGCAGCAGCGCTTCATCCCCGCCGAACTGCGGATCGACATGGCGATAATCGGCGGTGTCATACTTATGCACGCTCGGCGCGCTAAAGATGGGGTTAAGGTAGAGCGCCGTGACACCCAGCTTTTTGAGGTAGGGGATTTTTTCACCGATCCCGTCGAGATCGCCGCCATAAAACGTCGACCCGCCTGCCTCTGCGCTTACCGGCTCGTGCCAGTCGCGCAGGATAATGTCGTGCCCCTGAGCGTGGTGATAGTAGATGTTGTCCTGCTGCGCCCCGCGCGGCGTGCTGCGGGCGAAGCGGTCAGGGAAGATCTGGTAGAAGACCTGATCCTGCACCCACTGCGGGCCGTCATCCGGCGCGTCGATGGCGAAGAGCGCCAGCCGGGCGGGCGGAAACTCGCTCAGCCCCAGCGGGCTGAACCACTGCTGGCGATCGCCCCATAATAGCTTAAAGCAGTAGCGGCGACGCGGCTGGCCATCGCCGAGCGGAATGCTCGCCTGCCACGCGCTGACCTGAGGATGCGGCGCGGCGGCCAGGCGCTTCATCTCAAATGGCGTTTCTTCGTTATCGCGCTCGTAACGCAGTACGACCTTTTCCGGCAGCGCGTCGCCCGCAAGCCAGAGGGTGATCAGTAATTTCTCCCCCTGCCGGTGAATAAAGGGCGCAACGGGGAGATGCCAGGCATTCAACATACACTTTGATCCTTAATCGACAGAAAACAGGCGCATCTTTCCATACGGGCAACCGCGCGCCTTCCTCATTCTGGATTTTATTGGGGGAGGAGACGGGAGGCGGAGAAACGACGTTGATCGTAGAGCGAAAATGACATCCCCGCCAGGCGGCGGGGATGAGAGGGCGCGTTATGCGGAAAGTCGGGCGTCGCGGCGGCGTTTAAACACCCAGCCCACCAGCAGCAGCGCAATCCACGCGAAACCGACGTAGAGCGAAATGCGGGTATCGGGGTGATAGCCAATCAGCGCGATGATAAACGCCAGGAAAATCAGGCCGACGATAGTCGTCGCCACGCCGCCCGGCACTTTGAATTTCAGCGCCTTGACTTCATCCGCGCTCAGGCGACGACGGAACGCCACCTGCGAGAGCAGGATCATTATCCAGACCCAGACGGTCGCAAAGGTCGCGAGTGACGCAATCACCAGGAAGACGTTTTCCGGCATGATGTAGTTGAGGTACACCGCCAGCAGCATCGCAAAGCACATCACGACCACCGTCACCCACGGAATGCCGCGCCGCGAGGTTTTGGCGAACACTTTCGGCGCGCTGCCCTGCTCGGCCATGCCGTGCAGCATACGGCCCACGCCAAACACATCGCTGTTAATCGCCGACAGCGAGGCCGTCAGCACCACGAAATTCAGAATGCCCGCCGCAACGGTGATCCCCATATGCTGGAAAGTGAGCACAAACGGGCTGCCGTTGGTGCCGACTTCATTCCACGGGTAAATAGACATAATCACGAACAGCGTGCCGACGTAAAACACCAGAATACGCAGCGGCACAGAGTTAATGGCGCGCGGAATGGATTTGGCCGGATCTTTCGCTTCACCGGCGGTGATGCCGATAATCTCGATGCCGCCGTAGGCGAACATCACCATTTGCAGCGCCATGACGGTGCCAATCCAGCCGTTCGCGAAGAAGCCGCCGTTACTCCAGAGATTATGGATGCCGGTCGGCTGACCGCCGTTGCCGATACCCCAGACAATGATGCCGATACCGGCCGCGATCATGATGATAATGGTGGCGACTTTAAAGAACGAGAACCAGAACTCCAGCTCGCCGAAGACTTTCACGCTCATCAGGTTAATGGCGCAGATGATAAGCACCACGCTCAGCACCCAGACCCAGTGCGGCACCGTCGGGAACCAGACGCCCATATAGATGCCGAACGCGGTGACGTCGGCAATGGCGACAATCAGAATTTCAAAGCAGTAGGTCCAGCCGGTGATATAGCCTGCAAGCGGGCCGAGGTTATCCTGCGCGTAGCGAGAAAATGAGCTCGCCGCCGGGTTATGCACCGACATTTCGCCAAGCGCGCGCATGATGATATACGCCGCCACGCCGCCGATAATGTAAGCCAGCAGTACGCTCGGACCCGCCATTTTGATGGCGTCCGCCGAGCCGTAAAACAGGCCGGTGCCAATCGCTGAACCCAGCGCCATAAAGCGGATGTGTCTTGTACTCAATCCGCGCTTGAGCTTGTTCTCGTTTTCCATCTTTCCAGTACCACGTCATACAATAAAAAACCACGGAGCCAGGCCCCGTGGTTCAACAATCAACCGACGATCAGTGAGCGGTGGTTGTCACGCTCCGTCCGGCCGCACGATCCCAGAGCGCCGCCGCCAGCGTAATCGCGACGGTCGGCAGCAGCCAGGCCAGCCCCTGATCCGCCATCGGCAGTTTCTGAGTCCAGGCCGGAAGGATACCGCTTATCGCGGAGGCTTTCACCCCATCAATCAAACCAAACAGCAGACTGACCGCCATCGCCGGGGCGATAACACGGCCCGAATTATGCCACCAGCCGCGGGTAAAGCTCAGCACAACGAGTGCGATACACGGCGGATAGATGGCCGTCAGCACCGGAATGGAGAACTGGATAAGCTGGCTTAAGCCAAGGTTCGACACCACCATCGAGAAGAGACCCAGGATAAACACCAGCGCGCGGTAAGAGAGCGGCAGATACTGCGCGAAAAACTCGGCGCAGGCGCAGGTCAGGCCGACCGCCGTCACCATGCATGCGAGGAAGATCAGCGCCGCCAGCAGGAAGCTGCCCGCGCCGCCGAAGGTATGCTGAACATAGGCATGCAGAATCGCCGCGCCGTTGGCGGACTGATCCACCAGCGTCGCGCTGTCAGAGCCCAGACGGAACAACGCCAGGTAGAGCAGCGTCAGGCCGACGCCCGCCATCAGGCCCGCGAAAATGGTGTAGCGCGTCAGCAGACGAGAATCAGACACGCCGCGCGAACGCGCCGCGTTGACGATAACAATCCCGAACACCATCGCGCCGAGCGTATCCATCGTCAGATACCCGTTCACGAAGCCGTTAGAAAACGCCGCTTTCTGATAGGCATCTGTCGCCACGCTGATATCACCCGCCGGCCAGACAATCGCCGCCACCGACAGCACCACCAGCGCGATGATTTTCAGCGGGGCCAGGAAGTTACCCACGGTATCCAGCAGTTTGCCCGGATAGAGCGACACCAGAATCACCAGCGCGAAATAGACCAGGCTGTAGATGAGCAGCGGCAGCGCGCCGTCGCCGGTGAGCGGCGCAATGCCCACTTCAAACGACACGGTCGCGGTGCGCGGCGTCGCGAACAGCGGCCCGACGGCCAGATAGCACACCGTCGCCAGCAGAATGCCCGCCACGCGGCCAATCGGATGGCTCAGGCTGTCGACGCCACCGCCAACTTTCGCTAGCGCCACCACGGTCAGCACAGGCAGACCCACGGCGGTAATAAGAAAGCCGATCGCCGCCGTCCAGACATGCGGACCGGCCTGCAAACCAACCATGGGAGGGAAAATGATATTGCCCGCGCCGACAAACAACGCAAAGGTCATAAACCCCAGTGCGATAATGTCGCGCGATTTTAAACGATGGGTCATAAGATTTACTGCCTGTGGATGTGGTGTTGAAATTGACTAATTTTTTATCGCCAGTCACCTGACGAAAACGCGGCTATTTGCAGAGCTGACAGCGGGATATGCTTCCCGATTACGCTGGCGAAGAATTGTTTTTCGATTTACCAGGTAAAAACAGTCGGTCTGGCAATAGCAGGGGCGCAATTTAAACGCTTATAACGTTTAAAGGCAAGACGGGATCGTAAAACCAGACCTTTATGCCAGATCTAAGTTTCAGAGCAGTGATAAAATCTAAAATCGTAAAAAACCTCCGGCGATTCGCGCGAGCAAAAAAGCGTCAAACGCTGTAAAAAGCGTTCAGAGATGGAGAAAAAATGAATAAGGCCAGCTTATGGCTGGCCCTGGAAAGAAAGGTTGACGAATTAAGCGTCAGAAAGCGCTTTGGCAGGCGCGGAGACGATTAATCGCTCCGGCAGGAGGAAGGAAAACGTCGTGCCTTTGCCAGGCGTACTTTCAATCTCCAGACGCGCGTCGTGGTGCGTCAGCGCATGTTTCACAATCGCAAGCCCTAACCCACTCCCACCCGTCTGGCGCGAACGCGCCTTATCCACGCGATAGAAACGCTCGGTGAGGCGCGGGATATGCTCCGCGGCGATCCCCGGCCCGGTGTCGGCCACGCTAAAGCGCGCCCCGTTCGCCACGTGCTCCCAGCGCACCGTGATGTGCGTCCCGGCAGGCGTATGGTTGACCGCGTTATACACCAGGTTTGAAATCGCGCTGCGCAACTGCTCGTCGTTGCCAAGCACTTTAAGCTGCGGATCGACCTCAAACGTGAAGGTATGCTTCTGCTGGCTCAGCGTCTGCGCCTCGCGCTCCACCACCCGCAGCATCATCGGCACGTCGATGGTTTCGTTAAGCTGCATCGCGGGCGCCGCCTCGATTTTCGAGAGCGTGAGTAGCTGTTTCACCAGCCCTTCCATGCGGAAGGTCTGCTCGCGCATGGTGTGCAGCGCTTTTTCACGCAGCGGCCCTTCGAGCGTCTGCTCGTGCATCATCTCCAGATACCCCTGCAACACGGTGAGCGGCGTGCGCAACTCATGGCTGACGTTAGCGAAGAAGTTGCGCCGCGCGCCTTCGAGCTGATGCATCTGCGTGACGTCGCGCGCCACCATTAACAGCTGATCTTCGCTGTACGGCATCACGCGAAACTCAAGATGACGCCCGTTATTGAGCACCAGATGCAATGGCCGGTTGAACTCCTTGCCGCGCAGATAACTGGTGAATTCCGGGTAGCGCAGCAGGTTTAAAATGTTCTGGCCGTTATCGTCGGGCCAGCGCAGGCCGAGAAGCTGTTGCGCAAGGCCGTTACACCAGAAGATGACGCCCTCTTCCGTGGTCAGCACCACGGCGTCCGGCAGGGATTCCGCGCCGCTGCGAAAGCGTTTGATAAGATTGCCCAGTTCGCGGCGGCGTTTTTTATTGCGCAACTGCATCTGGTGCAGGCCGTAGAGCAGCGGCTCCCAGCTCCCGCTGCCGGGCGGCGGCGTCATGCTGCGATCCACCCACAGCCACCAGGAGAGCCGCAGCAGATTCCAGAAATGCCAGATAAGCAATCCGGTCACTGCCGCCAGTAAAAACCATGCCAGATAGCCGAATATCGCCCCGAGCACCAGCGCCGGAATACAGCAGAGCAACAGCTCCAGCACCAGTCTTTTCCATGACAGCCGTTCCAGCACGCGTCACACTCCTGTTTTGGGTTTAAAAACGGGTTGAGAACCGATAACCCGTGCCGCGCACCGTCTGAACCATTCTGTCATGACCACTCTGCTCCAGCGCCTTACGCAGGCGGCGGATATGCACATCCACGGTGCGATCTTCGACATACACATTGGTGCCCCAGACGTTATTCAGCAGCTGTTCGCGGCTGTAAACGCGCTCCGGGTGCGTCATAAAGAAGTGTAACAGCTTGAATTCGGTCGGCCCCATATCAAGGGGATTTTCGCCGGTCATCACGCGGTGCGATGACGGATCGAGGCTTAAGCCCTGCATTTCGATAACTTCATCAACGGCCATCGGCGAGATACGGCGCATGACCGCTTTAATACGCGCCACCAGCTCTTTCGGGGAGAACGGTTTGGTAATGTAATCGTCAGCCCCGGTTTCCAGGCCACGCACGCGGTCTTCTTCTTCGCCGCGCGCGGTCAGCATGACGACCGGAATTTCACGGGTCAGCGCTTCGCGTTTGATATGTTTAATAAACTGGATCCCCGATCCGCCGGGCAGCATCCAGTCCAGCAAAATCAGATCGGGCCAGGGCTCATTGAGTTGATTCACCGCACTGTCATAATCTTCCGCTTCCACCGGCTGGAAGCCGTTTTGTTCCAGTACGAAACACACCATCTCGCGGATAGGTGCTTCATCTTCAACGACCAGAATACGTCTCGCCATGATTCGCCCTGTTAAATAAAGTAAACAGTATGTTATGCGGCGCCATTATGCGTCAGATTTATGACAGATTTATGAAAAAGATGACCGTTAGATGACCTGTCAGCGCAGGCGGTTAAACCTGGCGGCGCGACGAAACAGGACACCCGCCGTACTGGATGTTTATAATCCCCTTCTCGCTTTTTCGCCACAGGGCATTCCATGCGTATTCTGCATACCTCAGACTGGCATCTTGGACAAAATTTTTACGCCAAAAGCCGCGCCGCCGAACATGAAGCTTTTCTCGACTGGCTGCTGGAGGCGGCGATAGCGCATCAGGTGGATGCGATTATCGTCGCGGGCGACATCTTCGATACCGGCGCGCCGCCAAGCTATGCGCGTGAGCTCTACAACCGCTTTGTGGTCAAACTCCAGGCGGCGAACTGCCCGCTTATCGTGCTTGGCGGCAACCACGATTCGGTCGCGACGCTCAATGAATCCCGCGAACTGCTGGCCTGCCTCAATACCCACGTTATCGCGAGCGCGCAGCTTACGCCAGAAACGCAGGCCACGCTCCTGTACCGCCGCGACGGCGAGCCAGGTGCCGTGCTCTGCCCGGTGCCGTTTTTACGCCCGCGCGACGTACTGCGAAGCCTCAGCGGGCAGTCAGGCCGTGAAAAGCAGCAGCAACTGCTGGAAGCCATCAGCCTGCACTACCAGCAGAGCTATGAGGCCGCGTGCGCGCTTCGCGGCGAGCGTAACCTGCCGATTATCGCGACCGGCCATCTGACCACCGTCGGCGTGACCAAAAGTGACGCGGTGCGCGACATCTATATAGGCACGCTCGACGCCTTTCCGGCGGACCGCTTTCCGCCCGCCGATTATATCGCGCTCGGACATATTCACCGCGCCCAGAAAGTGGCGGGCTGCGAGCATATCCGCTACAGCGGCTCGCCGATTGCGCTGAGCTTTGATGAAACCGGCAAAGAGAAAAGCGTTTATCTGGTGGAGTTTGCAGACGGCAAACTGCGCGACGTCACGGCCCTGCCGGTACCGGTCAGCCAGCCGCTGGCGGTGCTGAAAGGCAGTCTGGAATCCATTACCGCGCAGCTCGAACAGTGGCGCGACGCGCCGGATGAGCCGAAAGTCTGGCTCGATATCGAAATCGACACCGCTGAATTTCTGCATGATATGCACCGTCAGATAAGCCAGCTCACCGAAAGCCTGCCGGTGGAAGTCGTCCTTCTGCGTCGCAGCCGCGAAATGCGCGAGCGAGTGCTCGGCACGCTCAGCACCGAAACGCTCAGCGAGCTGGGGCCGGAAGAGGTGTTTGAACGCCGCATGGAGCTGGAGGCGCTTGAGGAGCCGGAGAAAGCGCGCCTGCGCACGCTCTTCGCCCGCACCCTGGAGAGCCTGCACGAGGAGGACGAGGCATGAAAATCTTAACCCTGCGGCTAAAAAACCTGAACTCCCTTAAAGGCGAATGGAAAATCGACTTTACCGCCGAACCGTTCGCGAGCAACGGGCTCTTCGCCATTACCGGCCCGACCGGCGCGGGCAAAACCACGCTGCTCGACGCCATCTGCCTTGCGCTCTACCACCGCACGCCGCGCCTGAACGCGCTGTCGCAAAGCCAGAATGACCTGATGACGCGCGACACCGCCGAGTGTCTGGCGGAAGTGGAGTTTGAAGTCAAAGGCGTCGCCTGGCGCGCCTTCTGGAGCCAGAGCCGCGCGCGCGGCCAGCCGGACGGTAACTTGCAGGCGCCGCGCGTGGAGCTGGCGCGCTGCGAAGACGGCAAAATCGTCGCCGATAAAATCAAAGACAAACTCGACAGAATTGCCGCGCTGACGGGGCTGGATTACGACCGTTTCACCCGTTCGATGATGCTCTCGCAGGGGCAGTTTGCCGCGTTTCTCAATGCCGAAGCCAAAGCGCGCGCCGAACTGCTGGAAGAGCTGACCGGTACCGAAATCTACGGCCAGGTCTCGGCGCGTATTTTCGAACAGCATAAAGAAGCCCGTAGCCAGCTTGAGAAGCTTGAATCGCAGGCGCAGGGTGTGCGGCTGCTGGACGAAGCGCAACGGGAAAGCTTAACCACAGGTTTGCAGGCGCTTACTGACGAGGAAAAAACGCTGCTTGCCCGCCAGCGCCAGTTACAGCAAGAACACCTGTGGCTGACGCAGCGTACCGCGCTTGCCAGCGCGCTCGACGCGGCGCGCCATGCCGCAGCGGCGGCAGATCAAGCGCTACAGGCCGCCGCGCCGGACCTCGCGCGGCTTGAAGCGGCGCTACCGGCGGAAAAATTGCGCCCGGCCTGGCTGCGCTGTCAGGAGCTGGAAACCGCCCTTACCGCCACCGGTCGTCAGCATGAAGAAGTAAGCGTTCGCTTACAGGAAAGCCAGCAGCGCCGCCGGGAAATCCGCCAGGCCGCCGCGCAACAGGCGCAGGCGCAGACGGCAGAACTCACGCAACTCGGTCAGTGGCTGACGGAGCATGACCGCTTTCGCCTCTGGAGCAGCGAGCTCGCGGGCTGGCGCGCGGTGCTGGCGCAGCAGAAACGCGACCGCGACCAGCTACGCGCGCTGAACGAGACGCTCGACGCCACCCGCCGCAAGCGCGACGCGCTGCCGGACGCCGGGCTTACGCTTTCGCCGGAGGACGCCGCGCAGGCGCTGGCGCAGCTTAACGAGCAGCGCCCGCTGCGCCAGAAGCTTGCAACGCTCCAGTCATCCTTTGCGCCCCTGACGCGCCGTAAAACGCGCCTGCAGGAGACGAACAGCGCGCTGCAAACGCAAATTCAGCACGCCGAACAGCAGCTGGCGAAAAAGCGTCAGGATTACAAAACCAAACAACAGGAGGTGGAGCGCGCGAAAGCGATCTGCGATCTGGAACAGCGTATCGCAAGCCTCGTTGAGGAGCGCGCGCGCCTGCAACCCGGCAGCCCCTGCCCGCTGTGCGGCGCGACCGAGCACCCGGCCGTGGAGGCGTATCAGGCGCTGAAGCCCGACGCGAGCCGCCTGCGTCTTGCGCAACTGGAGCAGGAGAAAGAGCAGCTCGGCACCGAGGGCGCGGCGCTGCGCGGCCAGCTCGATGCGCTGATGAAACAGCGCCAGCAGCAGGAAAGCGAAGCGGCAAGCCTGCTGGAAGAAGAGCAAGCGCTCACCTCACAATGGCAGACGCTCTGCGCGGCGGCAGGGCTCACCCAGACACCGGGCGACGATCTCACCCCCTGGCTTGACGAGCAGACCCGCCGCGAACAGCAGTTACACCTGCTGCGCGAGCGTCAGATGCTGGAGGCCACGCTTGAAGGCACGCAGCGTCAGGTCACATCGCTGGAAGCGGCCTGGCAGACGCAGCAGGCGGCGCTGCGCGACCAGCTTGACGCCTTCGCCCTGCCCGCCCCGGATAACGACAACCCCGCGCCGTGGTTCGCCGAACGTGAAGAAGAGGCGCGCCGCTGGCAGCAAAATCACGAGCGTCAGCAGCGCCTGCGCGAACAGCTTGCCGCCTGTGAAGCGCTGCTGACCCTGCTGCCGCAGGAGGGTGATGCGCAGGCGGCGTCGCTCGCTGCAGACGACCTGCCGCGCGCGGGCCAGGAGATCCATACGCGCTGTTTATCGCTGGAAGCGCAGTGGCAGACGCTCGGCGCGCAGCTTCTCCAGGAGCGCGCGCGCTACCAGAGCGCCGTGCAGGCGTTTGAGGCGGCGCTCGCCGCAAGCCCGTTTGCGGACAAAGCGGCGTTTCTCGCCGCCCTGCTGGACGACGCCGCCCGCAGCCAGCTCGAAGCGCAAAAACAGCGGCTGGAGCGCGAGCGCGAAACGCAGCACACGCTGCTTGCGCAGGCACAGCAGGCGCTGGAGCGCCACCTGGGCGCGCGCCCGGAATCGTTGGATGAACAGGCTGATGCTCAGCAGAGCGAAGCCGCGCTCGCGGCGGTCACGGAGCAACTGCGCGATAACACCACGCGCCAGGGGGAACTGCGCCAGCAGTTACGCCAGGATGAAGAGAGCCGTACGCAACTGGCAGCGCTTCTTGGGCAGATTGACGAGGCCAGGCGCGAGGCCGACGAATGGGGCCAGCTAAACCATCTGGTCGGCTCGCAGAAAGGCGATAAATTCCGTAAGTTCGCACAAGGGCTGACGCTGGATAATCTGGTCTGGCTGGCCAATAACCAGTTGACGCGCCTGCATGGCCGCTACCTGCTTAAACGCAAGCTGAGTGAGGATCTGGAGCTGGAAGTCGTCGACACCTGGCAGGCGGACGCGGTGCGCGACACCCGCACGCTCTCCGGCGGCGAAAGCTTCCTGGTGAGTCTCGCGCTGGCGCTGGCGCTCTCGGATCTGGTGAGCCATAAAACCCGCATCGATTCGCTGTTTCTGGATGAGGGCTTCGGCACGCTGGACGCCCAGACGCTTGATACGGCGCTGGATGCCCTTGACGCGCTGAACGCCAGCGGCAAAACCATCGGCGTCATCAGCCATGTGGAGGCGATGAAAGAGCGTATCCCGGTGCAGATCAAGGTCAGAAAGATTAACGGCCTTGGCGTGAGCCGCCTGGCGCGCGAGTATCAGGTCGATTAAGGCCGATAAAAAGGGGCGTTGCGCCCCTTTCTTTTTATATTAACGTACCACCGGCCAGAGCCACGCCGCACCGCGCACGCCGCTCGAATCGCCATGCACCGCTTTGCGCACCGGCGTTTCGCACTCGCCGCCAAACACCCAGTGTTTCATCAGCGGCGGCACGGTTTTATAGAGTCGGTCGACGTTGCTCATGCCACCTCCCAGCACAATCACATCCGGGTCGAGAATATTGACGATATGCGCCAGCGATTTCGCCAGCCGCATCTCGTAGCGGCTGAGCGCAAGCTCCGCCAGCGCGTCCTGCGCCTCCACCAGCCGGATGATTTCGCTGCCCTTAAGCGGCTGACCGCTTAAGCGATGATAGTCGGTCGCAAAGCCCGTGCCGGAGATAAAGGTTTCGATACAGCCCTGCTTGCCGCAATAGCACGGCACGTCTTCCCGGTAGCGCAGTTCGTCTTCATCCATCCACGGCAGCGGATTATGGCCCCACTCGCCCGCGTTGCCGTTGGCCCCGATATGGCTCATGCCGCCAAGCGCGATGCCGGAGCCGCAGCCGGTGCCGATGATGACCGCAAAGACCGTCTGCGCGCCCTTCGCCGCGCCATCGACCGCCTCCGACACGGCAAAACAGTTAGCATCGTTGGCAAGCCGCACCTCACGAGAAAGCCGCGCGCTGAGGTCTTTATCCAGCGGCTGACCGTTCAGCCACGTGGAGTTGGCGTTTTTAACGACGCCCGTATACGGCGAGAGCGTGCCCGGAATGCCGACGCCGACAGTGCCGCGCTCGCCGGTCTCTTTTTCGGCAAGCTCCACGAGACCGGCTATCGTCTCGATGGTTTGCGGGTAGTCGTCACGCGGCGTCGGCACGCGGTGGCGAAAACGCTGCTCGCCGTCATCGCCAAGCGCAATCACTTCGGTTTTGGTGCCGCCTAAATCGATCCCAATACGCACGTCTGCTTCCTCATATTCAATGACTTACCAGGAGAGTAGATAACCTGCCCGTGAAAGGCAATGAAACGCCGCGGCTGATTCGTTATCATGCCCGCTGCGTTTAACTACCAGGCCGTGGAAATTAACATGCTGTGGTTCAAAAATTTAATGGTTTACCGTTTAAACCGCGACGCCGCGCTGCGTGCGGATGAAATGGAAAAACAGTTAGCTGCGTTTACCTTCACCCCGTGCGGCAGCCAGGATATGGCGAAAACCGGCTGGGTGCCGCCCATGGGCGGCGGCAGCGACGCGCTTACCCACGCCGCCAACGGCCAGATTGTGATTTGCGCGCGCAAAGAAGAGAAAATCCTGCCTGCGCCGGTAATCAAACAGGCGCTGGAGGCGAAAATCGCCCGTCTGGAGGCCGATCAGGGCCGCAAGCTTAAAAAGACGGAAAAAGATTCGCTGAAAGATGAAGTGCTGCATTCGCTGCTGCCGCGCGCCTTCAGCCGCTTCAGCCAGACCATGATGTGGATCGATACCACCAGCGGACTTATCGTGGTGGACTGCGCCAGTGCCAAAAAAGCGGAAGATACGCTGGCGCTGCTGCGTAAAAGCCTCGGCTCGCTGCCGGTGGTGCCGCTGACGCTGGAAAACCCGATTGAGCTGACGCTCACCGAGTGGGTGCGCGCCAATAACGTGCCGCAGGGTTTTCAGCTGCTGGACGAAGCGGAGCTTAAGGCCATTCTGGAAGATGGCGGCGTGATCCGCTGTAAAAAGCAGGAGCTGGTGAGCGACGAAATCGCGGTGCATATCGAAGCAGGGAAAGTGGTCACCAAACTGGCGCTCGACTGGCAGCAGCGCGTGCAGTTTATGTTGTGCGACGACGGCTCGCTGAAACGCCTGAAATTTGCCGATGAGCTTCGCGATCAGAACGACGACATCGCCCGTGAAGATGTGGCGCAACGCTTTGACGCCGATTTCACGCTGATGACCGGCGAACTGGCGGCGCTGATCCAGAACTTAGTGGAAGCGCTGGGCGGCGAAGCCCAGCGTTAAGACGCTCGCGTCGCCCCGCCCGGGGCGGCGCGCTTACAGGTAGCGGCAGAGATAGGATGTCGGCTCGGCCACCTGCAGGTGAAACTCGCTGTGCCCAGGCACGTGAAACACCTGCCCCGCTTCATACGTTTTCCATTCGGTTTCGCCCGGCAGCAGCACATGCAGCGCGCCGCTGACCACCGTCATCTCTTCCGGCTGGGCCGTGCTAAAGGTGTACTCCCCTTCCGCCATCACGCCGACGCTTGCGCGGCCCGTGCTGCTGCTGGTGAAGCCGATAGATTTCACTTTACCGGAAAAGTATTCGTTACTCTGAAGCATAAGCAGGCCCTTACTGAAAAAATGGTTGGAAAAACAATATAGAGGGCCAGCTGGAGCGCTGTCACGCAAATTGTGACAACGGCTCAGATAAGCAGTTCGGAAGCGAGACGCGCCACCAGGACATTACTGAGTAATACCGGCACATCCAGCGCTTTTTGCAGCAGATCGCGGTGTTTTTGATGAAAGCCGAGGCAGTCGAGCAGCAATACATCCGCGCCACGCGCGAGCAGATCGCGCCCGGCACCAACCAGCTCACCTTCTGTACCGTAAAACGGGTTCGCCAGCGCGTACAGCGGCGGGTTTTCCAGCACCTGCCATTTCTGCGCCTGGATATCCATAAGCTCCGGGATCGGCACAATCACGCCCACCTGGTGCCCGTCAACAATGGAAGCGACCAGCGGCGGAATAATGCGTTCGGGCTCCAGCAGTATCGCGTTGCGCGCGCGAAGCCCCGAAAAACGCTGCGTACTCATCAGTAAAATGACGTCATAACCCTGGTTATCGAGCACTTCAATCACGCTTTGCAGCGCCCTTTCGGTTTTGGCTTTCGATACCGTCGCTTTTTCACCGTCGGCGAGCATGGTGATGATCGTCTCTTCATGGCCCGACGCGCCATAATCGTCCATCGCCTCGGCGCGCGACAGTTTCCCCATCAGGCTGATATGGGTGATGTGCTGTTCGTCGATATGTTCGGTTAACAGCGGGAGAATCTCACTGACGGGCACTACGCCGATGGTAAGTATGGCCAGAGTCGCACGCATTTTTATCGCCTTGGTTTACAGCTTCTCAAACAGTTAACGACACCTTTCGCCCGGAACTTGAGCGCAAGCGAAAGATGGATCACAAAGCGTAGCAGCTTCCGGGCCTTATCCGGAGAAAAAAGCCCTCTGCCGCTTAACAATAATCATAACGTATCGTTAACATTAGGTTTGGATGAAAGGTGTGATGCAAAGCGGTAACGACTCATTTTCGGAGTGGCGGAAAGCGCAGCGTAACGCGCGCGCTTTCCGCTGGTCGGGGTCAGGATTTGTCCGGGTCTTCGTAACGGCGCTTGGCGTCCAGCGCTTCCTGCTCGGTAGGGTGTTCACTAATAAGCGAATCAGGCTCGGGGTGATCGGCACGGAGCTGATAACTGGTGACGGTTTTGCCCGGCACGCCTTTTTCAACGGGAACCACGCGCGCTTCGCGCGGATAAGGGGGTCTGGTCGGCATAGCGCTTCCTTGTTTATCGGTCAGAAGCGTTAAGTATAGACAATCCCGTCAGTTAGCTGGCGTGGGCAACCTGCAGCGCGTCAATAATACGGGCAACAATGACCGCGGGCGCATCGGCGGCGTCAATCACATGATGGGCGCACTCGCGATAGAGCGCATCGCGCACCGCCAGCACGTCAGCGATCTCTTCCGTCACCGGCTTGCCGGTAAGCGTCGGGCGCTGCCCCGCTTCCGGGAAGGCTTCAAGCCGCTGCGCCAGTACCTCAACCGGTACGTTGAGATAAATCACCACGCCATGCGCGCGCATAAACTCGCGGTTCTCATCACGCAGCACCATGCCGCCTCCGGTCGCCACGACCGTCGCGGGCGCGGTGACCGCCTGTAACGCTTCGCTTTCACGGGCGCGAAAACCCGGCCAGCCCTCTTTCTCCACCACTTCAGCGACTGTCATCTGCGTATGTTCCCGCAGCCAGCGATCGGTATCGGTAAAGCCGTACGCCAGCGCGCGTGCCAGCGCCTCGCCGGTGGTGGTTTTTCCGCAGCCGCGCGCGCCGATTAAATAAATGGGTTGATTCATGGATGGATTACCTCGCCTTCCGCCTGCGGCGAAAGGGTTAGACAGCAGGCCGTAAGCCGTGAGTTTAACAACAAACTAGTACATAAGACAGGCGTAAATTTAAACTTACAAAAGAGTCCGGACACAGCAACATTCCGCGCAGGACAACCCTTCTTCCGTTTTAAGGGTGTAAAGCCACGATACCACTGACGGGCGTTCGTCAGGCGCGCCCACCATACTTGAAAGCGCCCACTGAACACAACCCCGCTATCCGCCGCACCCGGTTACATATTTCTTATTTCCTTTACGCGCCGGATATTTACAAGCGCCGATTTTTCTCCAGACTTAACTATTGACGCGTTCAATGACAGAGGGATGAATCATGCAATCTGAAGAGCAACGTCTGATTGACGGGCTTTTTGACCGACTCAAAGCCGCCGGTGAAAACAGCGCGCCGCGCGACGCGGACGCTGAGCGCTGGATTGAGCAGCATATGCGCAACCAGCCGGGTGCCGCCTATTACATGGCGCAAACCATTCTTATCCAGGAAGCGGCCATGAAACAGCTCAATGGCCGTATTCAGGCGCTCGAAGCGGAAGTGGCGCAGCTTAAGCAGTCGGCGAGCCGCCAGCAGAGCAGCGGCGGTTTCCTGGCTGGCCTCTTTGGCGGCAACAAGAGCGAGCCGGAAGCCCCGCGCCCGCAGGCCACGCCGCGCGGCTCCGATCCCATCCCCGGCGCGCAGCAGTACCAGAGCGCACCGCAGGCAGGCTACGCCCCGCAGCAGGCCGCCCCCCAGTATTACAATAACGCCCCACGCGGCGGCGGCTTTATGGCGGGTGCCTTGCAGACCGCCGCTGGCGTGGCGGGCGGCGTGGTGCTCGGCAATATGCTGACCAGCATGTTCAGCCACCATCAGCCGGAGGAGATCGTCAATATCATTAACGAACCCGCGCAACCGGCGGATAACAGCCCGGTCAACGCCGTTGAAGATTACAACCAGGCGGATGACAGCCAGTTCCTGAACCAGGACGCCGGGCTGCAGCAGGACAACGGCAACGACTACGTGCCTGCCAGCAGCGATGAAGACTGGAATAACGATTTCGCGGGCGATGACTTTGGCGGCGACGATTTCGGTGGTGATGACGATAACTGGGTTTAAGACTGACGCTTTTTGCCGCTGAGCCACTTATCGAGTTCAGCGGCGAATTGCTGACGGTCGCGCTGGCTTAAGGCATCCGGGCCGCCGGTCTGGATGCCGCTGGCGCGCAGCGTATCCATAAAATCGCGCATCGTCAGGCGCTCACGAATGGTGGCCTCGCTGTAGCGCTCGCCGCGTGGGTTCAGCGCCACCGCGCCTTTGGCTATCACTTCCGCTGCCAGCGGAATATCCGCCGTCACCACCAGATCGCCTGGCTCGCAGCAGCGCACAATTTCGTTATCCGCCACGTCAAAACCGGCGGGCACCTGGCGGGCGCGGATGAACTTTGACGGCGGCACGCGCAGCGGCTGGTTCGCCACCAGAATCACCGGCGTCTCGGTACGCTCGGCGGCGCGGAACAGCACTTCTTTAATCACTTTCGGACACGCATCGGCATCCACCCAGACTGGCATTACGACTCCTGATTGTCGGCGGGAATAATGGAGATTTTGCCATTTTTCTCAAGGATGGCGAATTTTATCTCTTCCAGCCGCTCGATCCCCTGGCTGGTGCGGGCCGAGCTTAAAATATCCTCCCGCGAGATCCCCGCTTTTTTCATGCGCGCCGTCAGCAGGCGGCCATTTTCCACCAGGATGAGCGGCGAGCCGTCGAGCAGCAGATCGAGTCGCGGAAACGCGTTTTTCACATAGCTCAGCAGAATATCGAGCACAATCAGCGTAATGATGGTGATCGCCGCACCGGTAAACGAGAAGTCGTTACCGAGCAGCGCCTGCTGGGTGGCTTCACTGATGATTAACAGCAGCACGAAATCAAACGAGTTCATCTCCAGCAACGTGCGGCGACCGGCGATTTTCAGCACTACCAGCAACAAAAAATACATGCCTGCGGCGCGCAATACGCTATCCATGATGTTCTCCTACGGATAAACCCACTGATTCAGATGGACCGGCGATGCGCCTTCAAGCGTCACGGTAGAGGTAACGCGCCCTGCCGACTGCGGCTGCGTCACTATCCAGACGGCGTGAGCGCCATCCGGCGTCGGCGCAAAAGTGAGCGTCAGTGAATGCTGTCCGGTATGGGTCACTACCGGCTGTGGCTGGAGCGTTTGCAGCACGAAGCGATCGGGGAAATCGCCACCGAACGCGACTGTCACCGGCTGATTTTTCGGCCCCTGAATGCGCAGCGCGAAAGGCTCATCGCTCTCGGCGCGCAGAAAACGCTGATACTCCACCGTCAGGCTTTTTTCCGGATTGGTCGCTGAGGTTTCGCTCAGCCAGCCATCGGAAAAACCGCCCAGTAGCGCAATCAACACGATTGCAAACAGCAGCCAGTTGCCGCCTTGCTGAATACGCCACTCAATGCGCTGGGCATGCATATGCTCACGCACCGGCACGTCGCGGCTGGCGCTTTCGTCAGAAACGATTTTGTCCATTCCCCACCTCCCGGTTTCAGGATAAGCGTAGCCGAAGCCTTAACGGATTGCCGGAAAGCGCGTTAAGCTATAGCCCATGTGAATCTGGACGCGATAAAACGGAGAGATGCTGTGGAAAAGAAAACAGGCTTTATCGGTTGCGGCAATATGGGCAAGGCCATTCTCAGCGGCCTGCTGACCAGCGGCCAGGCGCGGGCGGAAAACGTCTGGGTCTATACGCCATCAGAAGAGAGCCAACAGGCGCTGAAGCAGGAGTTTGGCGTGAATACCGCCTCCAGCGCGCAGGAAGTGGCCCAGGCGACGGATATCGTCTTTGGCGCGGTGAAGCCTAACATCATGCTGAAAGTCATGAGCGATATCGCCTCCAGCCTGAATAAAGACTCGCTGGTGGTTTCCATCGCCGCCGGGATCACGCTGGATCAGCTGGCAACCGTGCTGGGGCACGATCGTAAAATTATCCGCACCATGCCGAACACACCGTCGCTGGTGCAGGCCGGGATGACCTCCATCACGCCGAACGCGCTGGTTAGCGAGGAAGATATCCGGGATGTGCTCGCGATGTTCCGAAGCTTCGGCGAGGCGGAAGTGGTGGCAGAATATCTGATTCACCCGGTGGTGGGCGTCAGCGGCTCGGCCCCTGCGTATGTCTTTATGTTTATCGAAGCGATGGCCGATGCCGCCGTGCTCGGCGGTATGCCGCGCGCGCAGGCGTATAAATTCGCCGCTCAGGCGGTGATGGGCTCGGCCAAAATGGTGCTGGAAACCGGCAAACACCCGGGCGAGCTGAAAGATATGGTCTGCTCGCCGGGCGGCACCACCATCGAAGCGGTGCGGGTGCTGGAGGAGCGCGGCATGCGCGCGGCGGTGATTGAAGCGATGGCCCAGTGTATGGCCAAATCGGAAAAGCTCAGCAAGGGCTAAAAAGAAAGGGCTACGTCGGTAGCCCTTTTTATTTGCTTCACTGCCCGATATCGCGCAGCTTTTTGCCCGCCATCAGGTTCTTTTCGATATGCTCCAGCGTCACGTTTTTGGTCTCCGGGATAAGCCAGAACGTCACGCCGACAAACACCAGATTCAGCGCGGTATAGAGCCAGAAGGTGCCCGCCGCGCCGATATGGTCGATAAGCGTCAGGAATGTCGCGCCGATAATCATATTCGACACCCAGTTGGTGGTGGTCGAACAGGTGACGCCGAAATCGCGGCATTTCAGCGGCTGGATTTCCGAGCACAGGATCCAGACCACCGGCGCGGCGCTCATGGCGTAACCCGCGATACACATCATGGTCATGCCGACGGAAAGCCAGGAGATGCCGGTGGAGATCTGGCCGTGATCGACTTTCATCAGGCAGTAGCCGAGCACCAGCGTGCCAAGCGCCATGACGCTAAAGCCGATTTTCAGCGCCGGTTTGCGGCCCGCTTTATCCACCGTAAATACCGCGATAAAGGTGGCGAGCATAAAGGTCAGCCCCACCACGACCGTTGCGATCATCTGCTCTTCGGTGCTGGCGAACCCCGCCATCTGGAAGATTTTCGGCGCGTAATACATGATGATGTTCATGCCGGTGAACTGCTGCATCGCCTGAAGCAGCATGCCGAGAAACACGGCGCGGCGCACGTTGCGGTTGGCGGTAAAAAGCGCCCAGCCGCCCTGCTTCACCTTCAGGCTTTCACGGATTTCATTGAGCTCCTCACGCGCTTTTTCCGAAGTATCGCGCAGCATACGCAGCACGCGTTCCGCCTCGATGTTCATGCCTTTGGCCGCAAGCCAGCGCGGGCTGTTAGGCAAAAACACCACCATCACCAGCAGAATGACGGCGGGCAGCGCCAGCACGCCGAGCATGGCGCGCCAGTTGCCGCTGTAGCTCAGCGCGGTATCGGAAAGAAACGCCAGCAGAATGCCGAGCGTCACCATCAATTGATAAAGGCTTATCATTTTGCCGCGCACTTTCTCAGAAGCCATCTCCGAGAGATAGAGCGGCGCGGTGTAGGAGGCGATCCCGACCGCCACGCCTAAGATCACGCGGGCGGCCAGCAATATTTCCAGCGAATGGGCGAACGCCGATCCGAGTGACCCGATAATAAACAGCGCCGCGCCCGCCAGCAGGCTGTATTTACGCCCAAGCCGCGACGAGAGCCAGCCGTTAAACAGCGCACCCAGCGCGGCACCGAGCATCATGCTGCTCACCACCCACTCCTGGGCGCGACTGCTTAAGCTGAAGTGATCGGTGATAAAGGGCAGCGCCCCGGCGATGACGCCGATATCGAGACCAAAGAGTAAACCCGCGACGGCGGCGGAAACCGAAACAAACAGATTCATGCGACGCGCTTTGCGTTCCTGAGCGCTGACAGCAGGCGTGACTTCACTTACCGAGGACATCTTTTCTCTCCCGTTAAAGGCAATCGGCCATTGCCATAACGGTAGTGGTAACGCCGGTAAACCGTCAGGCGGGAAACGGCGAAGATATGGATAAATTTGCTGTGGAAGTCCGTTTTGTGATGCAGGTTATAAAACCGAAAAATCGCTTCGCCTCGCGCGATAACCCCGCATGACGGGAATTAATGTGACGTAACACGATAAAATTTGAACAGCAGGCGTTTTGTCCACCGTTTATCTCATGGACAATCAGAGAGCTTTCTGTCTGTGTCACCGGTGTCAGGCAGGTAAATCGTGCAGGCTCAGGGCGCGGGTGAGGAAAAAGCGTAGCGCGTTATTTCAGGCAGCGCGGAACTGGCCCCAAAATACGCTTAGCGTACTCAGGAGAATATATTCGTACTCTGCGTTAAAAAAGGCGGGAATAACGTAACGATGAAATAAGGAAAAAGTATTACGCTCGAATGAGGCCAGGCAAAACGTATTATCTGCGGGCTGGTGTAGCGACGGAAGAATAAAAACAGGAATATCCGCAGGCATTGCGTTTATTCCGGCACTAAAACGTCAGCGGTGCCGAAAAAAGTGCCTGCGGATAAGACAGAGCGTCAGTGTTAAGAAATCAGATAACAGAATAATAACGCGGCGCGCCCGTTATACGCTCAGGTTCTGGGGTGCCGCAGCAGCTTCTTTACGTATTGCTGAAGCAATTCGGTGTCACGTTGCGGCACGTTGCTTTCAGGCTGAACACCTTCGAGCGCCCCTTCCACACTGGCAATCAGCGTCTGCTGGGTATTGGGATCCAGATGACGCAGTAACGCGGTCACGACGATTTCCAGCGCCTCGACCTGGGCCACTAACTCTTTGGATTCTTCTTCCTTTTCAGCAAGCTTGACCAGTAGTTCAGCTATAAGATTTTTCATAACTGTCTTCCCGTGAAGTTGTTGCCACGACGTTATCATTCCCTTTTGAGGTTGCCTAGTGCTCGCCCGCGCTTTTTTTTCTGTCATCGCGGATTTGTGCGGCGCGACAAAAAATCGCCGCCAGCGAAACGTTTTACCAGCAAAATAAGGCGGCGGCACAGAGAATAATCTCTGGCCGCCGCGATAACAGGAATTAATGACGCTGATAACAGCCACGTTATTATTAACGGCGTGCGTTTTTCCTTAATGCCGTACCGAATTGCCAGACGTTAATTAACAGTACCAGCGCCGTGGCGATAAATACCCAGCGATAGCCCGCCGCGGCGGAGATCCCGGCCCCCATCAGCGGCCCCAGCACGTTACCGAGATACATAAACGACTGGTTATAGCCAAAGATACGCCCGGTCACGTTATCCGAGGAGTATTTCACCAGCAGCGTCTGCACCGCCGGGAACATTGCGCCATCGGCGAAACCGAGCAGAAAACGCAGCACCGCGAGCTGCATCGGCGAGGTGACAAACGACATCGCGAAAAACAGCACCACCGCCAGAATGAGCGTTGCCATCAACACCCGCGCGGTGCCAATGCGATCGCCCAGGCGCCCGAGGCGTGGCGCACTCAGCAATGCCGACACGCCCGGCACCGCCGCGATCATGCCGCTTAAAAACGCGATATTGCTGCTGTCGGGCGTCAGTTCCTTAATAAACAGCGCCAGAATCGGGCTGATGGAACCGTTAGAGAGCTGGATAACCATCGTCGTGATAAACAGGCTCAGCACCAGCCACGGCGCTGGCAGGCTTGCGAACACCGCTTTGCCGCTCAATTGTTCACCTCTGGCAAGCGCGGGCCGCACGCCCTCTTTAATCAGAAACAGCGTGACCGCGAAACTTATCATCAGCAGCAGCGCGGTAATCAAAAATACCGGGCGCAGCCCGACGCTGTCGGCGAGAAAACCGCCCATCAGCGGCCCCAGGATCACGCCGCTTATCTGCGCGGTAGAGAGCGTGCTGAGCGCCCAGCCGCTGCGATCGCGCGGCACCTGCGAGGCGACCAGCGCCATCGCGTTGGGAATATAGCCGGAGGTCAGCCCCATCAGCGCGCGCAGCGCGAAAAGCTGCCAGACGCTGGTGGCAAACGCCTGCAATAAAATCGCCACCGCCATACCGAGTGAGGCACGCAGCAGCATCAGCTTGCGGCCTTTGCGGTCGGCAAGGCTGCCCCAGAGCGGCGAGACGATAGCGGAAACCAGGAAAGTGACGCTGAAGGTAAGGCCCGACCAGAGCGACAGCGCCTCGTGCGACTGCACGCCGAGTTCAGCGACATAAAGCGGCAGAAACGGAAGGATTTGGCTGATAGCCAGGCCCGTGAAAAAGCAGCCAAACCAGACGGAGATAAGATTAACCTTCCAGGATTCCATACGCGCGCTATGTCTAAGTCAATGATGTCTCAGGGTATCAGGATATGCCGCGGTGTTAGTGCATAAGCGTGCGGCCTGTAATATTTTGGACGCTTATTATTAATATAAAATCATTTGTGACATTTATCACACCAAAGCGCGTCCTGCGCCGACGATTCTCCTTAGCGGCAAATGCCAAAACCGCGCATCCCTAAGTGAAAATGGTTGGCGTGAGCGGCGTTGTAGTCCGGCCCGAGCGCATTACCAAAGTAAAGACAGCTCTGACCAAACAGCGCGCGCAGCGTCTCGCCGCGCGTGCCGCTCTCCTTCCAGCCTTTCAGCACGCTTATCTGCTGGCCGTTGGCGAAGCGAAACGCGCTGACGTCCAGCGCGTCCGCCGTCGCGTGTTCGCTTAAGCGCGCATTGGCGCGGTGATAAATATTGCGGCAGGCGTAACTGCCATAGTGATCGATGCGCACCAGCGGGCTGCCCATCATCGAGGCGCTAATCGGTTTCGCCTGCTGCTGCACATACATGGCGCTGCTGAGCGCCAGCGGGCAGCTGGCGAGAAACGAACTGCTGAGTTTGACCTCGCCGAAGCGTAGCACCCGCACGGGGGCCGCCAGCGGGCAGTCGCCCTGGGTGGATGTCTGGACGCGGTACTGGATCATGTCCCGCTTACGGGCTTCATCGAGCAGCGCCAGGCACGCCTGCGGGTTATTCGCCATCTGGCGCAGTTTGTAGCGCGTCACCATCGTCGGCGGGTCAAGCGGCGAGAGCGGCGCGAACGGGTTATACCAGGCCGGCAGAGAGTCATAAAGCCAGACGCCTGCGAGCGCCGTTAACGCCAAGGTTATCACCATCGCTATCCCTTTTTTCGCCATGCCACCGCCAGAAAACCAGACACAAAATCAAAGTATAACCGCTGTGCGCCGCACGACGCCGTTGCCCGCCACGAACCACATGAATCCGCCTGCCGGGCGTGCTATGTTGTGGGCTTTCGTCTGCTTTAAGGATGGGTTGTAAAAATGGCAAAACTGCGCGTGGGCATTGTGTTTGGCGGAAAATCAGCGGAGCACGAGGTGTCGCTTCAGTCGGCGAAGAATATCGTCGATGCGATTGATAAAGAAAAATTCGACGTCGTGCTGCTGGGCATTGATAAACAGGGCCAGTGGCATGTGAACGACGCGTCCCGTTATCTGCTGAACGCGGAAGATCCGGCGCGCATCGCCCTGCACCGCTCCGAGAAAAATGTCGCGCTGATCCCAGGGCTCAGCGAGCAGCAACTCATCGAATCAGACAACCGCCAGGCGCTGCCGCAGCTGGATGTGATTTTCCCGATTGTTCACGGCACGCTCGGCGAAGACGGCTCGCTGCAGGGCATGCTGCGCATGGCGAACATTCCGTTTGTCGGCTCCGGCGTGCTCGGCTCGGCGGTCAGCATGGATAAAGACGTCGCCAAACGCCTGCTGCGCGATGCCGGTCTTGCGGTCGCGCCGTTTATCACGCTGACCCGCGCCAACCGCCAGCGCATCACTTTTGAAGACGTGAAAGCGCAGCTCGGCCTGCCGCTGTTCGTGAAGCCCGCGAACCAGGGATCTTCCGTCGGCGTCAGTAAAGTCAACGACGAGGCGCAGTATCACGCCGCCGTCGCGCTGGCATTTGAATTCGACCATAAAGTGGTGGTGGAAACCGGCATCAAAGGCCGTGAGATCGAGTGCGCGGTGCTCGGCAACGATTCACCGCAGGCGAGCACCTGCGGCGAAATCGTGGTGAGCAGCGAGTTTTACTCTTACGACACCAAATACATCGACGAGCAGGCCGCCCGCGTGGTGGTGCCTGCGGATATCGCGCCTGACGTTAATGAGAAGATCCGCGCTATCGCGATTCGCGCGTTTCAGGCGCTGGAGTGCGCCGGGCTCGCGCGTGTTGACGTGTTCCTGACGCCGGACAACGAAGTGATCATCAATGAGATCAACACCCTGCCAGGCTTTACCAATATCAGCATGTATCCGAAGCTGTGGCAGGCGAGCGGCATGGGTTACCAGGAATTGATTACCCGCCTGATTGAACTGGCGCTGGAGCGCCATCAGGCCGATGCGGCGCTGAAAAGCTCCATCACCGGCTAAGGCGTAAGCATTACTCTTCCGCCGCGCTCGGTTCTTCCGGGCGACGGCGGATGATAAAACCCGCAATCCAGAAACAGATAATCCACGTCACCAGCCCCACCGCATAGGTTTGCCACCCTTTCGCCTCAAATCCCAGCAGGCCAATCACGCCGTTCATAATAAAAATCAGGCCCAGTGCGACCGCATAATAGTGCCAGTCACGGCGAATTTTGGCAGAGAGTTGCATGGTTGCTCCGAAAGCGTCAAAAAAAACATCTTCGCATATCCCGTCATGGCTGTCTGTGGCCCGCGTCGCGCGGTGTGACGCGTGTTACGGTTACGCGTAAAGACGTTTAAAAGCGCCAGTAAACTTTCGCAAGCGCAGCGGTCATAGCGTGTTATGAAGCAAGAAAAGTCTGAATGTTAACCAGTTATTAACGCAGTTACAGAAATGTGAGAATCGACATAATTTTGACATTCAGGAGTAATCTGCCCGCCAAATTACCACGAATCCGATATTGACAAATAAAATCTCCTGCCAAACTTCCCCCTGTAGCACCCTGGCGTTACGTCAGTACGAAGGTAAAACCCCGGAGGTCTGTATGGCTGAGATATCGTTACCCAAACCCATAATCGCCGGGAAACCAGGAAGATCCACCGCGCTTGGCAACATTGCTTACGCACTGTTTGTGCTGTTCTCTTTCTGGGTTGGCGCGCAACTCCTGAATGTCGTGGTACATGCACCGGGCGTTCTGGATAATCTCATGCAGATGCAGGAGAGCGGCCGTCCGCAAATCAAAATGGGGCTGGCTGTCGGCACCATCTTTGCGCTGGTGCCGTTTCTCGCAGGCTGCGTCTTTGCGATGGTCATGGCGTTTTTCTTCCGCCTGCGACGTCGTCGCTTTTAACCTTTACTCATACAGCGTGCCCGACGGTCGTCCACACGCTTCGCAAACCACGCCGTGGTGAGCTGACGCGTGATCTTCGGGCTTTCCAGTTGAATGCCAGGCAATAATTCGCGTGGCAGCGTTCGGCCCGCGCGTTTATCCGCGAGTGCGAAAACCTTGTTATAAATTTCGCTGTCGCTGAAATCCTCGCTATCCCCTTTCGCCAGCGCCCGATGGATCTCGCTGTCGCTCATATCAAGCTGGCCGGCCAGTTTACGCACCGCGTTTTCGGTCGCACCCGGCTCACTGCTGTCATAGCGAATAAGATCGCCATCCAGCGCCAGTTTCACACCACTCGCCTTACTGACGGCATTCTGGAACGCCGCATTGCGGCTCGCATACCAGCCCGCGTTGAAATCCGCGAAGCGATAGAGCGGACGTGAATAGTCCACCGGATAGTTCAGCAGATGATAAATACCAAACCACAGCCCGCCGCGACGGGTAAAGACCTCCTGGCGCAGCGTGCCGTCGATGTCATACGGATAGCCGCGCGCGTGCTGTTCGGCGAACGCAATGCTGACCTGCATCGGCCCGCCGGTGTGCACCGGGTTTAAGTTGCCAAACAGCGTCTGTCCGAGCGGCACCATACCGATGAAATCATCGAAAATCGCGCTCAGTTCGCGCTCGGATTTCACGTTGTCGAGCCGCTCGCTGTAGCTTTTACCATTGGGGGATTTGATAAGCAGCGCGGTGTGCACCACAAAGGCGGGAATATGCAGTTTACCGGCGCGGCGCTCGATCTCCTTCCAGGCTATCTTGCCAAGCCCCGGCACCTGCGGGTCAGCCTGATAATTCGACTCCTGCTCCGCCACCGCCAGCACCGAACAGATGTTCTCTTCGGTTGCCGGGATTTTCTGCGTCTCAAACGCGCGGGCGATATCGCGCGCCCAGCCGTCGCGGTCTTTCACGCTCGCCGGCATTTTTTGCTTCACCACGGCGCGCACGTCGAGCGGTTTCGCGCCCTTTTCAGTGGTCGTGGTCTGGCTGGTACACCCCGCAAGCGTGAGCAGCGCGGTAAGCGTCAGAAGACGAAAACGGGTGGGCAAGGCAAACGTGGCGGCCATGATAATCCTGTCTGGCTGGGTTCAGGGCGTTTACCCTGCCACGTTTTTGCCGCCGCGAAAAGCGGATCGCTCCGAAGACGCAGCGGCAAACCGTCTTTACAGTGCTTCCTGCGCTTCAGGTTCAAGGTCGGGTTTATCGTTCAGCGTACGCTCAAAGCTGCGCAGACGTTTGTAGATAGACATCAGCTCAACAAGCGTGGTCCAGGAGCTAATCAGATACTGGAACGCGCCGCGCACTTCGCCAAACACGTTGCTTATCTGCGTCATCAGCCCAAGCGTAATTGACCCTGCCGCAATGGACGGGAACATCAGGAACAGACCGAAAATCGCATCCACCTGGAGGTAGAGAATGCGGACGATGTTGAAATAGGTGTAGTGGAAATAGAGCCGGAAATAGTTAAAGCGCACGTTGCTGAACAGCGCCTGCACCGTTTGCGGATCGGCGCGCGTCGGATCGTCTTCGCCATAAACCAGCTCTTTACGATAGGCCGCCTCAACGCGCTGATTGCGAAACTCCAGGCCCGGCAGCTTAATGCCGACCAGCGCCAGCAGACCGGTGCCCATCAGCGCCCAGACGATCGCGGCGATAACCAGCCCGTAAGGCACCTCGCCCACTACCGGCAGTTCTTTCACGTGCGGCGAGAGCGCCACCAGCACCGGCAGAAAGGCAATCAGCGTCATCACGGCTTTCAACAGCGACACGCCCATATCTTCAACCGTGGAGGCGAAACGCATGGTGTCTTCCTGCACACGCTGCGCGGCACCTTCGATATGGCGCAGCCGCGGCCAGTGTTCCATGTAATATTCGTTCATGGCGGTACGCCAGCGGAAGATGTAGTGGCTGATGAAAAAATAGTTCAACACGCCCACGGTGACGTAGATAAGCGCAATGCCAAGGAACACCATGAGCCCGCTGTAAAACTGGCCGATTTTGACTTTATTGGGCGCGCCCAGCGCGGTCTGGATCAGGTCAAAGAACGGCGCATACCAGGCGTTAATGGTGACCGTAAGTTCCACCATAAACCAGGTGACGAAAATCAGCAGCGCCGAACCCAGCACCGACCAGCGCTGCCAGCGGTGCGGGCAATAGACGCGCCAGAAGGCGGCGAACAGCCCCACGCAAAGCGCGTAGTAGGCATAGAAAAGAATAAAGTTGCCCGACCAGAAACGGGCCGCGCTGATGGGCAGCTCGCCCGCCACGCCGAACCGTTCGGCAAGCCAGCCGCCGCTCATTTGCCAGACGACGAAGGCCAGCATCGCCCAGATCAGCGCCGAAAGAAAAAAAGCGCCGGGACGAGGGAAAAAGGATTTAAACATCAATCGCTCCTGCAAATATTTTTGTTTTTGCTGTTGCTGTATAGCCTGTGCCCTGCGCGTGCGGCAGGGGGTACTGAGTGTAACGCGGCAGGCAACGGCTACGCCGCCCGGCGTGTTTCCAAAAGTGTAACGGCGCGCTGTCTGTTCGCGCCGTCATGAGACAAACCCCGCGCCGTTTAGTTCGCCTGCCAGGCGTCCAGAATCGCGTCTGTTTTCATGACGCGCAGCGGGTTGCCGGGTATGGTCAGGGTGCTCCACACGTCGTTGTAGTGATCGATAAGCACCGGGGCGGCAGCCGCGCGGCGATCGGCGGTGGTATGGGCGTCGCCTGCGACCGTCACCTGAAACCCGCGGCTCGCCGCCTGTTTAATCGTGGTGTCCACGCAGTAGTCGCTGGCGCAGCCGCATACCACGAACGCGTCAATGTGATGCTCGCGCAGCAGCGCCTCAAGCGGCGTGCGGTAAAAGGCGTCGCAGGCGGTTTTGGTCACGCGCAGGGCGTTTTGCGGCACGTTGAGCTCCGGCAGAAACGCAAACCCTGGTGAGTCTTCTTCCAGCCCGCCCGGCTCCGTGTGCTGAATAATGATGACCTGCTCTGCGCCCGCCATCAGTTGGTTAATGCGGGCGACGCGCCCGTCGCGGTCAAAACGCGGCGTGGCGAAAACGCCGTTCTGCATATCGATTACCATCACAACCCGTGGTACAGCCATCACGCACTCCTTCTCAGGGAAAGCAGGAGATTATCACAGGCAACGCACGCGGCACCGCCGGAAAAATTTTGCGCAAAAAAACGAGCTGTTACGCATCGTTACGTTTTTTCAGGGGCTGGCATGCTTTTCGGGCCTTTGCAGATCCGCGCGCAGTAGTATAAATACCCTCTATTCCCGCTCACTGAATGGATTGCTTCGTTGAAACGTTGTCTGCTCTCCTGCGCCCTGCTGATAAGCGCAGCTTTTTCTGCGGCCCAGGCCGCGCAAACCTCGCCCGACCCGGTCTTCGCGTCAGATATTGTCGACCGTTACGCCAACCATATTTTCTACGGCAGCGGCGCTACCGGCATGGCGATTGTCGTGATTGATGGCAATCAGCGCGTATTCCGAAGCTTCGGCGAAACGCGCCCCGGCAATAACGTGCGCCCGCAGCTCGACTCGGTTATCCGCATCGCCTCGCTCACCAAACTGATGACCAGCGAAATGCTGGTGAAAATGCTCGATCAGGGCGTGGTGAAGCTTAACGATCCGCTGAGCCGCTACGCGCCGCCCGGTGCGCGCGTGCCGACCTATCAGGGCGAGCCAATTCGACTGGTGAATCTCGCCACGCATACGAGCGGCCTGCCTCGCGAGCAGCCCGGCGGCGCGGCGAAACGCCCGGTGTTTGTCTGGCCCACGCGCGAGCAGCGCTGGCAGTGGCTCTCCACCGCATCGTTAAAAGCGGCACCTGGCGCCACGGCGTCTTATTCCAACCTCGCGTTCGATCTGCTGGCCGATGCGCTGGCCAACGCCGCGGGCAAGCCTTATACCCAGCTTTTTGAAGAGCAGATAACCCGCCCGCTTGGCATGAAAGACACCACCTTCACGCCATCGCCGGATCAGTGCAAGCGCCTGATGATCGCGGAAAAAGGCGCGAGCCCGTGCAACAACACGCTGGCGGCCATCGGCAGCGGCGGCGTTTACTCCACGCCGGACGACATGATGCGTTGGATGCAGCAGTTCCTGGCATCCGATTTCCATCGCCGCAGCCCGCAGGCGGACCGGATGCAGACGCTGATTTATCAACGTACGCAGTTAACCCGCGTCGTCGGCATGGACGTGCCGGGTAAAGCGGACGCGCTGGGGCTCGGCTGGGTGTACATGGCACCGAAAGACGGGCGTCCTGGCATCATTCAGAAAACCGGGGGCGGCGGCGGCTTTATCACCTACATGGCGATGATCCCGCAGAGCAATATTGGCGCTTTCGTGGTAGTGACCCGCTCGCCGCTGACGCGCTTTACTAATATGAGCGATGGGATAAACGATCTGGTGACGGAACTGAGCGGCAACAAACCGCTCCAGACGCCTGCCCTGTAAAGCAATAACGGCGCCTGTGCGGCGCCGTTATGTTTCAGTAGTTGAGCGGCAGTTTGTTGACCGCCACCAGCTTGCCCTTCTGCATTTCAATGTATTTACCTTTTCGCAACTCCGCGAGTATCTCAGCGATGACCGAACGGGAAATATGAGTATGGTTCTGAATATGGTGTATAACGCCCACCTGCGCGCGCACTTCGGGGCTCCAGGCCGCCATCGTTAACAGCGTGGAACGGATCTGCGAATAAGTCGTCGTGCCGATAAAGTGCGCGTCGCGCCACTCAAACCAGCGCATCAGCCAGGTCTGCCAGTGACAGAATGACTTCCACAGCTGGCGGTGTTCGATGATTTCAATTGCCCGGCGAACCGGCATTCGAAAGCCGCGACAGGGGGTTTCCGTTATCAGGGTATAGCGAAGCGGCTCCGGGATCACCGCATCAGAAAAGCTTAAATAGAGCGGCGAAGTCATTAAATCGACGTGAATATGGTTCTCTTCACGCCAGACATTGAGGCTCCCTTCCTTAAAAAACCAGCACTGTTGCTCGCCCTGCTCGTTGATAAACGAGAGTTCGCAATGGGCGTCAATATCAAACGGCGTTCCTGATGGGGCCAGATGACGCTGAAGAGCGTCGAGATGATGTAGGGGTTTTACCAGATCTAACACGCGAGATATCCATTTCAGGTGTGTTGGGGAGGAACTGCCTGTCCACATGGGACAGGCAGCTTTTGACGCTAACTGCAGAAATTACCAGGTGTATTTGACGCCAACGTTCGCGGCCCAGTCCTGGTCCACATCGCCACCGCCGAGGTAGTTCGCATCGGCATAGGCGCTGAAGTTTTTGGTGAAGCTGAACTTACCGCCAAGCCCTGCGCGTACTGCGGAGCCTTCCATGCCGTTATCGATATTGTCGCCGTTGACATCGGCGTCGTTACCGCTGGCATCGTCATAGACATAGGCCAGTTTGGCATACGGCGTGAAGGACTGATCGTTGCCGTAGTTGAAGGTGTAACCCAGATCTGCGCCCAGTTCATAACGCAGGCTGTCGTAAGACTGGCTGTTGACGCGCATATCGTTGCTCAGCTGATAGCCGTCGCCATCCTGGAACAGGCCAGAGATGCTGGCGTACGGGGTCAGATAACCCTGCGTATTGAACTGCCAGTCATAGCCCAGTTTCAGGCCAAAGCCCCAGGCATCGGAGGACGCATCACCGGAGACCGCCTGGCCGTTGCTCATCACTGCGCTCAAATCGTTGCTGTAATGGCTGTAGCTCAGGGTGGTATCCAGGAAGACATTGTTGGCGAACTGCGCGGAAGAATAGAGACGCGCGGACTGGCTGTCCTGATCAACGCTGCCGCTGTGATCGTCCATATCCCCTTTCGCAAAGCCCGCTGCCGCGCCGATCATCCATTTGGCGTAGTTGCCTTCCACCAGTTTATCGAGACCAACCATCAGGCCGTTGACATCCTGGTTGTAGCTCAGCTCGCCGTTATCGCCGTTGAAGTTACCGCCGAAGTAGGTCACCCATGCGCCACCGTTATCCCCTGGCGTATGACGGCCCTGCGCGAGACGCGTGCTCAGCACATCCTGTTCCAGATTCCAGATGTTGGTATTGGCGGAAGGAATGCTCAGCGCCATGTTGGCGTAGTCGGTCAGCTCACGCTGTTTCAGCACCACGGTGTCGCCCTGCTGCTGCGCCTCGTAGGTGTAGGCACCCAGATCCGCTTTGTTGGCGGCGGTAAAGCGCGCGGAGGTGGCGTCGTTGTCGTCATACACGCGCACCACTTCATTGCCTTTGTAATCGGCGACGGAACCCGCGCCGGTGGCGTTATCGATACGCACGCGATAGTTGCCCGCCACATCGCCGTTCACCGCCAGATGACCGTCTGAGTTGAGCGCAATCACGCCCTCGTCATAGTCTTTCTGATGCGGATCGTTGGTGACGTAACGCGCGTTATTCAGTGAGGCATCCAGCACATAGTCACGGCTTGCGACGTTAAGCACGCCGTCGTCGGTCAGCACGACGTTATCCACATCTACCTGACCGAGGCCCAGGTTGAGCTGCGCGCCGTTAGCAACGGTGAGCGTGTTGGCGTACAGCGACGCGGTTTCTTCCGTGAGCGTCGCCTGACTGCCGCTGTCCAGCGTCAGGGAATCGGTCGCCACCGCGCCATCATCGCCGATGTTCAGCGTCGAAGCATTGGTCAGGGTGATGGAATCCGCCAGCAGCGATGAGCTTTCAACGTTAACCTGTGAATGATTATCCACCACCAGCGCGTCGATATTAGACACTTTACGGGTATCCCATTCGGAGCCGTTTGTCAGCGTCACGTTGAAAATACCGCTCTGATAGACTTCATTGCCCGTCACGTGGCCCGCTTCGTTAAACGCGGTATCGCTGTTTTCGATGCCATACGTGGAGCCAGGCCAGATGCTGTTCGGCTGATAGTCATACAGCTCGGCGGTCGCTTCGACATTAGAAATCGCCGCACCCACCCATTTGCTGCCGTTGGTGAGCGTCACGTCCAGGCGGTCGGTATTATCCCAGCCGTTAGAATCCAGCGTACCGTCGCCGTTCACGTCATAGGCATCAACGTGCGTGATGACCGGGTTGCCGCCTTGATCCAGCGTAACGCGGTCATACCCGCCAAAGTTTTCATCAAAGGAGCTTTCGAAATAGATGTCGCCGTTAATGGTTGATCTGTCGAAAGAGGCCGTCGTCTGCATTGAGTTATCAGAAGCCGGATTAGCAATCACCGCAAGCGCGATATCATCCGCAGTAATGGCGTTATCGTAATCGCTGGCTTTACCCGTGTGGCCATAAAAACCACTGGTGCCTTCATCCGTCCATGAGCCGGAGCTCAGCACAGAATCTTTTACCACAATGCTGTTATTAAAAATTTCACCGCTATTTGAGCCAGTCGGCGATGTCACATCCTGATTATCTTCCCATTCATATCCCTGCGTCAGCGTAATACCCGCAACATGAGAATTATTTTGAATAACCAGATCGGTTTCCTGGTCGAGCGTAATTGCCGTGCCGAGATCAAAAATATCCTGAGATGCCGTCGTTTTATCATCGGCGTTATAATAGGTATAGTGCTCGAAGTCATCGTCGATAGTGGAATTATCGACGGTTAATGCGAGACGGTTATAGAGATAATCCCCGGTGCGGTTATCACAGTTTTCCGTCATGCATTGTGAGGTAATCATCCCGTGGATAGTGCTGTCTTTAATGGTCAGCGCGTTAGGGTTGGTATTATTACTGGTGCCCTCATCAAGATACCAGGTGGAAATAACACCATCGACATGCGCGCCGGAAATTTGCGGATAAATATTGCCATTATAATAATCAGAGCCGTAATCGTAACCGACATAGCCCTGATACATAATACCGCCGTCATAATAAAACGTGTCGTAGCTTTTGCCTGAAATATCCGTGGCAGCGGAGGCCTGAGAAGCGATAGCCATCGTGCAGGCCACGGCTAATTGTGAGACTACAAGTTTCTTTTTCCAGGAGTGCATTTATCATCCCTCCTCAGGGACGTCACAAAGTTGGTCCATCAAATGGTTTGCCGTAATACAAGCGTGATGTATTAACGATAAAATTATGCACGCTGAAAAATTAAAGGTTCAATTCTTCTTTACCAATTGTACGAATCCGCACTCTTTTATTATTTAGGAATAAAACCGGTTTCTCTCTCGTTATCCCTTTATACCTTACCAGACGAAAAATCCTTCATTTTGATTACCGCCAAAATATTGCTTATTTAAATATCCACTCCTGGAATATTGGCTTTAAAAATAAAATAGCCCTCAGTTATAACACTTCCCTGCCGTTTCGTTGCCCGGGCTTTTACCCTTCCCCTGACGATACTCATCTATAATATGAATATCTTAATGGCATGGAGAAAGTGAATCTAATGAATGAAAAACTTCAGCACGCCGCAAAACAGGCCGGTATCTGGCTGAATCAACACGGGCTACGACTGGCGACGGCCGAATCCTGTACCGGTGGGCTTATTACGTACACCCTGTGCGCCACCGAAGACACCACCGCCTTTTATTCGAGCGGTTTTATCACTTACACCAATGACGCCAAACAGCGCATGCTGGGCGTGAAAGAAGAGACGCTGCGCCTCTATACCGCCGTGAGCGAGCAGACGGTGCATGAGATGGCGGCGGGCGCCCGCGAGCGTTCGGGCGAGGATGTCAGCCTCGCGGTGAGTGGTTATGCCGGGCCATCCGGCGGTGAAGACGGCACGCCGCCAGGCACCGTGTGGTTTGGGTGGGGCATGCCGGGCGAGGAAACTGTAGCGGAAAAGCGTCATTTCAATGGCGATCCGAAAACCGTTATCGATCAGGCGGCGGTCTTTGCGCTGGAGCGCCTTATTGAACTGCTTAAAGAACGCGTTTCATAATGCGCGCGTCAGGGTCTGCCGTGAAAACGCCCCGGCAGGCCTTGTCCGTTGCGGGCGCGCGTGATTTAGCGCCCACAATCGTCAAACATCCCTTCCTGTTTCGGGTTAAAATAAAGCCTGTCCCATTTCTCTGATAAGAAGCAATTATGGCCGATTTTTCATTGAGTTCCCGCCCGCGCCGCCTGCGTCAGAACGCCTCGCTGCGCGCCATGTTTGAAGAAACCTCGTTAAGCCGCAACGATCTGGTACTGCCGATTTTCGTTGAGGAAGAGCTGGACGACTACAAACCGATCGCCGCCATGCCGGGCGTGATGCGTATCCCGGAGAGATATCTCGCCCGTGAAATTGAGCGTATTGCGAAAGCGGGCATCCGCTCCGTGATGACCTTCGGGATTTCGCACCACACCGATGAGTGCGGTAGCGACACCTGGAATGAAAACGGTCTGGTGGCGCGCATGTCGCGTATCGCCAAAGACGCCGTGCCGGAAATGGTCGTGATGTCTGACACCTGCTTTTGCGAATACACCAGCCACGGCCACTGCGGCGTGCTGTGTGAACACGGCGTGGATAACGACGCGACCCTGGTAAACCTGGGCCGTCAGGCTGTGGTTGCTGCCGCTGCGGGTGCCGATTTTATCGCACCTTCCGCCGCGATGGACGGCCAGGTGAAAGCCATCCGTCAGGCGCTCGACGCCGCGGGCTTCACGGATACGGCTATCTTCTCCTACTCCACAAAATTCGCGTCGTCGTTCTACGGCCCGTTCCGCGAAGCGGCGGGCACCGCGCTGAAAGGCGATCGTAAAACTTATCAGATGAGCCCGATGAACCGCCGCGAAGCGATCCGCGAATCGCTGCTGGATGAAGCCGAAGGCGCGGACGCGCTGATGGTCAAACCGGCGGGCGCTTATCTCGACATCCTGCGCGACGTGCGCGAGCGCACCAGCCTGCCGCTTGGCGCTTATCAGGTGAGCGGCGAATACGCGATGATCAAATTCGCCGCCCAGGCGGGCGCGATTGACGAAGAGAAAGTGATCCTGGAAAGCCTCGGCGCTATCAAGCGCGCGGGCGCGGATCTTATCTTCAGCTACTTCGCGCTCGATCTGGCCGAGAAAAACATTCTCTGACCTGTCGCGGCGGGCGTTCTGTCCGCCGCGTTTTCTCCTCCCCCCTACGCTGTGACTGTTCCTTCACGCCCCTGACATGCGGCCGTCATCTTCCGGGTCTATCACTGTTCGCAGACGGTTCCCGAGGAGACACAACCGTGTTCAGCATCGACAACGTTCTTGACGATCTTTACCCCCAGAAAACCCCCGCCCCGTGGCTGAAAAAAACGCTCAAACGCCTGCTTTATGAACAAGAGTTTCAGGAGTTCGCCGCCCGCCATCGCCATCTCAAAGGGCTCGATATGGTCGAGCAGGTGCTGGAGCATCTCGATATTCGCTGCGATCTGCCGGCCCGCTCGCTTGAGCAGATCCCGGATAACGGGCCGCTGGTTGTCGTCGCCAACCACCCGACCGGCACCGCCGACGGACTGGCGCTGCTCTACGCCATCTCCCGCGTGCGGCGCGACGTGCGCGTGGTGGCGAACCGGATGCTGAGCCATCTGGAGCCGCTGTCGTCGCTCTTTATCGCCGTGGATAACATCGGCAACCGCACCCGCAAAACCGCCATTAAAGAGATGGAGGCGCATCTTGAACGCGGCGGCGCGCTGATTTTCTTTCCCGCAGGCGAAGTATCGCGCCCGGGCCTCGACGGCATTCAGGACGGCGTCTGGAACGCCGGTTTTGTGAAGCTCGCAAGCCGCTACCGCGCGCCGGTGCTGCCGGTACATATCGCCGGGCGCAACAGTCTCGCGTTTTACGGCGCGGCGCTGGTCGCCCCGCCGCTCGCCATGCTGATGCTTATTCGCGAAATGTTTCGCAAGCGCGGCACGACGCTGCCAGTCAATATTGGCGAGCGTATCCCGTGGAGCGCCTGGCATGATGCAAACGCACATCCGCGTGACGCGGCAGCGCGTTTTCGCCAGCATGTTTCACGGCTGGGCAAAGGACAGCCGGGCTGCTTTAAAACCGAATGCGGCATCGCGCGCCCGGAAGACCGGGCCGTGCTGCGCCGGGCGCTGGCCCAGGCGGAGACGCTTGGCGAGACGCCGGACGGCAAAACCATTTATCTGTGGCGACGCAACGGTATGGAAGAAGCGCCGGTGCTGCGCGAGCTGGGGCGGCTGCGTGAAATCGCCTTTCGCGCCGTGGGCGAAGGCAGCGGCAAGCGGCGCGATACTGACGCCTACGACGACGACTACTGGCATCTGGTGTTATGGGACGACGCGGCGCTGGAGATTGTCGGCGCGTACCGGTTTATCCCGACGGCGCAACAGGTGGCGCAGCGTGGCCCGCAGGGGCTTTACAGCTACAGTCTGTTTCATTACGACGAGCGGATGGAAGATATTTTAAGCCAGGGGATTGAGCTTGGCCGCAGCTTTATCCAGCCGCAATACTGGGGACGCCGCGGGCTCGATTATTTGTGGTCGGGCATCGGCGCGTATCTGGCGCGCTATCCGCAATACCGTTATCTTTTCGGCCCGGTGTCGATATCCGGCGGCCTGCCGCCTGCCGCGCGGGATCTGCTGGTCGCGTTTTACCGGCTCTGGTTCCCGGCACAGCACCCGCTCGCCGCCTCGCGTCGCCCTTACCCGGTGTCGTTGCCGGAGGCGCTGGCGCAGTTTGGCGGCGAAAATTATCAGGAAGATTTAACGCGTCTGAAGTCGCTGCTGGGGAATCTGGGCTGCGGCATTCCGCCGCTTTACAAGCAATATTCAGAGTTGTGCGAGCCGGGCGGCGTGCAGTTTATCGATTTTGGCAGCGATCCGGCGTTTAATGATTGTGTGGACGGACTGGTGTTAGTGGATTTAATGCGCCTTAAAACGTCACGTCGTGAGCGGTATATCGGCACGCCCGCGCCGGCGGTTGAATCACCCTAATCGGTGTTGTTGGCGGGTGCGCTTCGCTTACCCGCCCTACAAATCACGTTACGTTATCCACTAGTCATAATCGTTACGCCCCGTAGGGTGGGTAAGCGAAGCGCACCCACCGTTTTTTCCGCCCGGGCGTTAATCGGTTGGTAAGGTGGGTGGTTTTGCTCCGGCTAAAAAAATCGGCCCCTCAGGGCTGATTTCCGCCGGGAGCCGGGATTGCAAAGGGGGCGGCGGCGAGCCCCCTTTGCACGTTCGCGTGAGCAAAGCGCCCATATGAAGGCGACTTTATGGCGAACGGAACCTATTCACCGCCCTGGTATATATTCCCTCATACCGACGCTCTTTCTGAACGAGATCGAGAAACCCCGAACGGCGGGTGCGCTTCGCTTACCCGCCCTACAAATCACGTTACGTTACGCTAATCGTAGGGTGGGTAAGCGAAGCGCACCCACCAGTCATCATCGTTGCGCCCGTAGGGTGGGTAAGCGAAGCCGCATCCACCATTCAGCCCGCACGCCGCCCATAAAAAAACCCCCGGCAAGCCGGGGGTTTGATTTACTGGGGGAATCGTAAAACTTATGCAGCAGGCTGGGCAGCCGGTTTAGCAGCATCGTGTTTCACTGCTTTTTTGTGGTGCTTTTTAGCAGCCTGAGCTTTCTGCTCGACAGCCGGTTTCTGAGCGGCGGCTTTTTTGTGGTGCTTTTTAGCAGCCTGGGCTTTCTGCTCAGCAGCCGGTTTCTGCGCGGCGGCTTTCTTGTGGTGCTTTTTCGCAGCCTGAGCTTTCTGCTCTACCGCTTTTTTATGCGATTTTTTGTGATGCGTTTTTGCAGCAGGCGCTTTAGCCGGTGCAGCAGTGGTGGTAGTGGTTGCAGCAGCCGCCGGAGCCGGTGCAGCAGTGTTATCAGCCGCGAACGCAGCAGCGGACAGACCCATAGTGGCGGCAACAACCAGCGCTAATACTTTTTTCATCTCTATACCCTCGAATTGGCTTTTAGTTACCCCGCGTCGGGGCTCTGGAAATCACTATAGAGAACCCGTGCCGCCGCTTCAGTGAGTGATTGGTATCGGCGTGTAACCGAATGTACAAGCGCTGCGCAAAAGAAAGGGCGCCGCAGCGCCCTCTGTTTAACCGGCCCGGTAAAAGGGCTTATCGCCAAGGATCGTCGCGCGGTGCATCACGCGCCGGGCAGGGAGATAATCGGCGTTGGCGTAGTGCTGCGTCACGCGGTTATCCCACAGCGCCACGTCATTTTCCTGCCAGCGCCAGCGCACCTGGAACTCCGGTTTTGTAATATGTGCGAAAAGAAAATTCAGCAGCGCGTCGCTCTCTTTGGGCGACACATCGACAATGCGCGTCGTAAAGCCTTCGTTCACAAACAGCGCCTGCTTGCCGCTCACCGGATGCGTGCGCACCACCGGGTGCAGCAGCGGCGGGTTTTTCTCCACGGCCGTGAGCCAGCGTTGATGCTCTTCCTCCGTTTTCGTGTGCTTCCACTCCGGGAACGACTTACGGAAATCGTGCTCGGCGCGCAGGCCGCTTAACAACTGCTGAAACGGGGCGGAGAGCGCTTCGAACGCCGCGATACCGCTCGTCCAGAGCGTATCGCCGCCGGTGGGCGGCAGCGCTTTCGCCGCCAGGATCGCGCCCGCAGGCGGCGTGTCGATAAAGGTCACGTCGGTGTGCCAGTTATCGTTATCCGGCGGGTTATCGTTATGGGTATCCAGCACGATAATCTCCTCCACGCCTTCCGCATGCGGGTAGACCGGGTGAATGTGCAGATCGCCAAAACGCATCGCCAGCGCCCGCTGCTGCGGCGGCGTGATGGGCTGATCGCGCACGAACAGCACCTGATGGCGTATCAGCGCGTGATACAGCTGCTCGAACTGGCTGTCGCTCAGCGGTCGCGCCAGGTTGATATCGGAGACCAGGGCACCGATATACGGCCCCAGCGGCGTGATGGTTATGCGTTCGCTCATTGTGTTTCTCCATGCCAGGGCGTCAGACGGCGCGTCAGCGCGCGCAGCCCCAGTTCTAAAATAAAAGCCACCAGGGCAATCACCGCGATGCCCGCCAGCACGACGTCTGTCGCCAGGAACTCACCGGCGGACTGCACCATAAACCCAAGCCCGCGCGTGGCGGCGATAAGCTCGGCGGCGACCAGCGTTGACCAGCCGACCCCAAGCCCGATGCGCAGGCCGGTTAAAATCTCCGGTAGCGCGCCGGGCAGAATCACATGCCACAGCAGTTGCCAGCGGCTCGCGCCTAAGGATTGCGCCGCGCGGATACGCACCTGCTGCGCGCTTTTTACGCCCGCCAGCGCCGACATCGCCACCGGAGCGAAAATCGCCAGGTAGATCAGCAGCACTTTGGAGGTCTCGCCGATACCGAACCAGATAACCATCAGCGGCAGATAGGCGAGCGGCGGAATAGGCCGGTACAGCTCAATCAGCGGGTCTAGAATGGCGCGCAGCGTCGGATTCAGCCCCATGGCGATACCCACAGGAATGCCGATAAGCGCCGCGGCCAGCAGCGCGGTCAGCATGCGGCCCAGGCTCGCGCCAAGATGCGCCCAGAGCGTGGCGTCCATAAAGCCCTGCGGCCCGGCGATGGTGATGAGCTGGCGCAGCACCTGTTGCGGCGCGGGCAGAAACAGCGGGCTCACCAGTTGCAGCGCCGTCGCCGCCCACCAGAGCGCCAGCAGCGCGCCGAGCGTGGCGAGGCTTATCGTCACCGGGCGCACGGCCACACGGCGGCGGCGCACCGGCGTACGCGCCGCGTTATCGTTAATCAGTACGCTCATGGGCGCTCTCCCGTAATTCAAAGACCCGGCTCAGGACATATTCGCGACGGGCGATAAACGCCGGATCGGATTTAATGGCGCGCGCCGGCTCGCCCGCCACAAACCGCCTCGCAAAATCAAGGCTCAGCCGCTCCTGCACGCGCCCTGGCCCCGGCGACAGCAGCACGAGATCGGTCGCCATAAAGACGGCTTCTTCGATGTCATGCGTGATCAGCAAGACTTTTTTGCCGCTTGTCGCCCACAGGCGCAGCAGCAGCGTCTGCATCTGCTCGCGGGTAAAGGCGTCCAGCGCGCCGAAGGGTTCATCCAGCAGCAGCAGTTGCGGGTCGGCCGCCAGCGCGCGGGCGATGCCAACACGCTGCCGCTGACCGCCGGAAAGCTGCCAGATAAAGCGGTTTTCCGCGCCCTCAAGCCCGACTTTGGCAAGCATCTGACGCGCCAGCGCGCGGCGTTCTTCACGCCCGACGCCCTGGAGCTGCAACCCGAACGCGACGTTATCGAGCACGCTGCGCCACGGCAGCAGCCCCTCATGCTGAAACACCACGCCGCGGTCAGCGCCCGGCCCGGTGACGGCCTGGCCGTCGAGCGTAATGCTGCCCGTTTCCACCGGTAAAAAACCGGCGATGAGATTCAGCAGCGTGGTTTTGCCGCAGCCGGACGGGCCGAGCACCACTAGCAGCTCGCCATCATTGAGCGTCAGGCTGATATCGGCAAGCGCGGGCTTGCCGTCGAAACGGGCGTGAAGATGAGAGACCTGTAGCATCGCGCCCCCTTACGGCTGAGCCAGCGGCTTCACAAAGCGGTCGGTGACGAACGCGCGGTAATCCTGGCCAGCCTGCGGCACTTTGCCCTGCGCTTTCAAAAACGCGGCGGTGTCGACAATCGCCTGATTCACCGGCCCGTTAAGCTGTTTGACCTGCTGGCTGGCGGGAAGATAGGTATTGCCCTTCACCAGCCCCGGCACATCGCTCTGCGGCACGCCGCTTAAGCGCGCGAGCTTCTCCAGATGCTCTGGCTGCGTAAGCCAGCCGTCGGGGTTGTCGAGATACCCGCGCTGGGCCGCCAGCGCGCTGCGGGCAAAGGCGGTGACCACTTCCGGGTGTTTTTCGGCGAAGTCTTTACGCACCACCCAGACATCCAGCGTCGGCGAGCCCCACTTCCCCACCTGCGAGGAGTCGGTCAGCACCGTACCCTCTTTTTCCAGCGCGTTAACGGCCGGTGCCCAGACGTAAGCGCCGTCGATATCGCCCCGCTGCCAGGCGGCGATGATCGCCGGCGGCTGAAGGTTAACGATGCTCAGTTGATCCGGTCGAATGCCCCAGTGTTTCAGCGCCGCCAGCAGGCTGTAGTGGGTGGTGGAGATAAACGGCACCGCGATGCGTTTGCCGATGAGATCCTGCGGCGTGCGAATCGATTTTTTCACCACCAGCGCCTCGGAGTTACCAAGCTGTGAGGCGAGCAGAAACACTTCGATGGGGACATTCTGGCTTGCCGCGACAGCGAGCGGGCTGGAGCCGATATTGCCTATCTGCACGTCGCCCGAGGCGAGCGCGCGCACCACGCTGGCCCCGCTGTCGAATTTACGCCACTCGACCGTCGCGCCGCTCTCTTTGGCGAAGGTGTTATCCGCCTGCGCCACTTTGGCGGGTTCGGCGGAGGTCTGATACGCGACGGTGACATCTACCGCCTGCGCCTGAAATGCCCACAGCGCCAGCGCGCCGATGAGCGTAATACGCGATGTGATTGCCATACTGTCTGCCCCTGTAGTCTCTTGTTATACGGGCAGTATTTCCGCTGCGGGACATCAGTTGAAGGAATAAAAAAGCATCGCTAATGCCGAATCGTTTTTAGAAAAAAACCGGCAAAGGTTAGTTAATTTTTTGCGCTGGGAAGAGGTGCAGGAGTGAGGATTGGGATGCCGGGTATGCGGTGCTCTCCCATTTCATCGTAGGGTGAGTAAGCGAAGCGCACCCACCGTTTTTCCGCCCGGACACAACACGGACGGCAAGGTGGATGGTTTTGCTCCGGCTAAAAAAATCGGCCCCTCAGGGCCGATTTCCGCCGGGAGCCGGGATTGCAAAGGGGTCGGCGGCGAGCCCCCTTTGCACGTTCGCGTGAGAGAACGGCACAGAGGGAAATGACGTGATGGCGAACGGAACGATTTCACCGGCCTTCCCTATGCGCCCCGCTCCCTTCGCCTGCATCCACTTCCTAACTGGCGGGTGCGCTTCGCTTAACGCTGCGCGCGCAGCGCCGCGATATCCGCAGGCGTGGTGCGGCAACAGCCGCCAATCAGCGCCGCGCCCGCCGCGCGCCACGCATCCAGATAATGCGCCAGCGTCTGGCAGGCGTGCCCGTCGTGACGCCAGGTTTTGCTCACCGCGTCATACTGCTCGCCGGAGTTCGGGTACACCACCAGCGGCAGCCGGGTGGCGTCATGCAGACGCGCCAGCGCGGCAGTGGTTTTCTCCAGCGCCACGCAGTTAATGCCGAGCGCCACAATCTGCGGATACGGCGCGAGCGCGGCCGCCACATCACCAAGCGGCGTGCCGTCGCTGATGTGATCGCTGTCGCGAAGCGTAAAGGTAAACCACGCGCGCGCCTGCGGGTAGCTTTCCAGCAGCGCGGCGAGCGCCAGCGCCTCCGGCAGCGACGGGAGCGTTTCGCAGGCGAGCAGATCCACACCCGCCACCAGGAGCGCCTCCACGCGCGGACGATGGAAATCCGCAAACTCCGCCGCCGAAAGCGCATAGTCGCCGCGGTATTCCGAACCGTCCGCCAGGTATGCGCCATACGGCCCGACGGAGCCTGCCACCAGCAGCGGCCCGGCATCCGGCTGTTCGTGGTAATAATCGTCACGCGCCTGACGCGCCAGTTCGACGCTTCGCGCAATCAGCGCCCGTGACTGCGCCTCATCCAGCCCGCGCGCGGCAAAACCGGCTGGCGTCGCCTGGTAGCTGGCGGTAATGGCGCACTGCGCCCCGGCACGGAAGTAATCAAGATGCACCGCGTAAATCAGCTCCGGCTGCTCCATCAGGACTTTCGCCGACCATAAACTGTCGGCGAGATTACAGCCGCGCGCTTCCAGTTCGGTTGCGAGCGCGCCGTCCAGCACCACAAACGGCTGCTGGCTTAAGAGCGGGGTTAACGGGTTATTCAGCGACATGGCGAGGCTCCTCGGTGCGGCGCGTGCGGAAAAATTGCGTCAGATAATACGCGCCGTAGCAGAACGCCACAAACGGCAGCCCGCACCAGAGCGCGATGCGCTGGCCCGGATCGAACGCCAGCCCGACGCAGGCGATAAAACAGAGCGCGAAGCCCAGCACCGGCGTCAGCGGGTACCAGGGCGCGCGGTAATGTAATTCGTTGAGCGCCCGGCCCTCGGCCAGATGACGGCGACGAAACATAAAATGCGCGGCGCAAATGCTGAGCCACACCGCCACCACCGCGAAACCGGAAATCGCCGAGAGCGCCACAAAGACGGTATCCGGCGCCACGATGCTGGAAAACAGCGCCAGCACGCCGCCCAGCATACTCACCGACAGCGCCGTCAGCGGCACGCCGCGACGCGTGAGGCGCGAAAAACCGCGCGGCAGCGTGCGCTCGTTGGCGAGCGACCAGAGCATCCGTCCGGAGGCGTAAAGCCCCGAATTCGCCGCGGACAAAATCGCGGTGAGGATCACGAAGTTAATGATATCGGCGGCGTACGGAATGCCGATTTTCTCAAACACCAGCACGAACGGGCTTTTCACCACACCCGCCTGATCCATCGGGATCAGCGCCGCCAGCACCAGCACGGTGCCGAGGAAGAAAATCACCAGCCGCACGATGGTCGTGCGAATCGCAACCGGCACCACCTGCTGCGGGTTTTCGGTTTCACCGGCCGCGATGCCGATAAGCTCAGTGCCGGAAAAAGCGAAATTCACCGCCACCATCGTCATCAGGATCGGCAGCGTTCCGGCAGGGAACCAGCCCGCGGCGGTCAGGTTATGGAACAGCGGCGCGGGCGAGCCATCTTTCATCGGCAGAATGCCAAACATCGCCGCCCCGCCGAGCACGATAAACGCCACGATAGTGATAACTTTAATAAGCGAAAACCAGAATTCGCCCTCGGCGAACAGCCGCGTGGAGAAAACATTCAGCCCGAAAATCACCACGCAGAAGACCAGACACCAGACCCACACCGGCACCTGCGGAAACCAGTACTGCATACAGAACCCGGCGGCGGTAAAGCTTGAGCCGAGCGCCACGGTCCAGGTGAGCCAGTAGAGCCAGGCGACGGTATAGCCGGTCGCCGGGCCTAAATAGCGCGCCGCGTAAACGTGAAACGCGCCGGTTTCCGGCATGGCGACGGCCAGCTCGCCGAGGCATTGCATCACCAGCCAGACCACCAGCGCGCCGATAAGATACGCCAGCAGCGTGCCCGCCGCCCCGGTCGTGGAAATAATATAGCCGGTATTAAAGAACAGCCCGGTGCCGATAACGCCCCCCAGCGAGAGCATCACCAGATGACGGGCCTTCATGGTGCGTTGTAGCTGCTGCGATTCCTGCATAAACCCTTCTATACGTTCAGACGTCTAAACATCCATAACTGAACGTTATACCGGGAAGCGGTGCGAAATGCAAAAGCCGTCGTGCGCTCAGCCACTTATCCGCAACTGCTGCCGCCTGATTATTCACCGCATACATACTTCGCAACACCCTTCGCTGGCGAAGCCAGGGGTCGGTTACTACCTTTAAGTCACTATAACGAGAGCGCCTCCCCGCGGAGAAGCCGCTCTTCTTCGCTGCGGCGCACGTTCGCGGCACTGGCAAGGCACGTTTGAGGAAGCACTATGCAAGAGTCGCTCTGTACCCTGTTTTATGACGGGAGGCCGCTGACTGGCCCGGCGAATATCCCGCTTATCGATTTTCTGACGGCCTGCGATGTCAAGCTCCCGCACGTCTGTTACCACCCCGCGCTTGAGCCGATGCAAACCTGCGATGTCTGCTGGGTGGAGTATCAGGGCGAGCTGGTGCGCGGCTGTACGCTGAAAAGCACGCAGGGCATGGAAATTGCCAGCCGCAAGCCTGAGGCGCAGGCGGCGCAGCACGAAGGTATGGACAGGCTGCTCGCCAAACATGAACTCTACTGTACCGTCTGCGAACACAACACCGGCGACTGCACGCTGCATAATGCCGTGGCGGATATGCATATTCCGATTCAGCGCTACGAATACCAGCGCAAACCCTACGTGAAAGATCACTCCAACCCGTTTTACACCTACGATCCGGACCAGTGCATTCTGTGCGGGCGCTGCGTGGAGGCGTGCCAGAACGTCGAGGTCAACGAAACGCTGAGCATCGATTACACCATGGCCCACCCGCGTGTGCTGTGGGACGGCGGCGAGACTATCGCCGGCTCCAGCTGTGTGAGCTGCGGGCATTGCGTCACCGTCTGTCCCTGCAACGCGCTGCTTGAGAAAACCATGCAGCCAGACGCCGGGCCGTTTACCAGCATGAAGCAGACGCTCAAGCGCCCGATGATAGATCTGGTGAAAGCCATCGAAAACACCACGGGCGCTGAGATCATTACCGGTATTTCGGTGATGGACATGCACTGGCGGCAGCCGGAAATCAAACGTACCAAAACGGTCTGCACCTACTGCGGCGTCGGGTGCAGCTTCGAGATCTGGACGCGCGACCGCCACGTGCTGAAAGTGCAGCCCGTCGCCGACGCGCCTGCCAACGGCATCTCCACCTGCGTGAAGGGCAAATTCGCCTGGGATTTTCTTAACGATAAAGCACGCCTCACCACACCGCTTATCCGCGAAAATGACCGCTTCCGCGAGGCGAGCTGGGACGAGGCGCTGGAACTGGTGGCGCGCCGTCTGCTGGCGATCCGCGATCAATACGGGCCGCAGGCCATCGGTTTTATCGGCTCCAGCAAGGGCAGCAACGAAGAGGCCTACCTGACGCAGAAAATCGCGCGCCTCATTATTGGCACCAACAGCGTCGATAACTCGTCGCGCTACTGCCAGAACCCGGCCACCAAAGGACTGTTCCGCACCGTCGGTTATGGCGGCGACGCGGGCACCATTGAGGATCTGCATAAGGCGTCGCTGATTGTGATTGTCGGCAGCAACACCGCGGAGAACCATCCGGTGATCGCCGCGCGCATGAAAGCCGCGAAAAAACATCACGGGCAGCAGCTTCTGGTAGTCGACCCGCGCCGTCACGAAATGGCCGAGCGCGCCGACCGTTACCTGCGCATTCGCCCCGGCACCGATATGGTCTGGGCCTCGGCGATGGCGCGCTATATGTTTGACCACGGCTACGCCGACGAGGCGTTTCTCGCCGCGCACGTCAACCAGGTGGACGAATACCGCCAGTCGCTCGCGCCGTTCACGCTGGACTTCGCCGCCGACATGACCGGGCTTACGGTGGAGGAGCTGACCGCCGCCGCCGAGCTTATCGGCAACGCGCCGTCCGTCTGCATCGTCTGGGCGATGGGCGTGACCCAGCACAGCCACGGCGCGGACACCAGCACCGCGCTCTCCAACCTGCTACTGGTCACGGGCAACTACGGTCGCCCCGGCACAGGCGGCTACCCGATGCGCGGGCATAATAACGTGCAGGGCGCGAGCGATTTCGGCTGCCTGAAAAACTACTACCCGGGCTATGAATCGGTGAGCGATGAAACCGTGCGCGCCAAATGGGCGAAAGCCTGGGGCGTGGCGCCGGAAAAACTGTCGCTGGAGGCAGGCTCGGATAACTTCGAGATGGTGGAGCACGCGCGCACGAAACAGATTCGCGCCATGTATGTCATTGGCGAAGAGACAGCGTTTTCCGACGCAGACAGCACTAACGTGCACGAGGGTTTTACCGATCTCGATTTCCTGGTGGTGCAGGATCTCTTCTTAAGCCGCACCGCGCAGTTCGCCGATGTGGTGCTGCCTGCCTGCCCGAGCATTGAAAAAGACGGCACCTATGTGAATACCGAGCGACGCATTCAGCGCTTCTATGAAGCCATGCCGCCGCTCGGCGATAGCCGCCCGGACTGGCGCATTCTGACCGAGCTTGCCGCACGCATGGGCCACGACTGGGGCTACACGCACCCGTCGCAAATCATGGCGGAGGCGGCGAGTATCGCCACGCTGTTTGCAGGCGTCAGCTATGAGCGTCTTGAAGGCTGGAACTCCCAGCTCTGGCCGGTGAAGCCTGACGGCGAAAGCACGCCGCTGCTCTACACCGACGGGTTTAACTTCCCGGATGGCCGCGCCGTGCTCTACCCGCTGAAGTGGCAACCGCCCGCCGAAGCGCCGGATGACGAATACGATCTGGCGCTCAATAACGGGCGCATGCTGGAGCATTTCCAGTCAACCAACCAGAGCGGACGCGGCGGGCGCACAATGTCGCTGTCGCCCGACTGGTTTGTGGAAATCAGCCCGCAGCTTGCCGCTGAGCGTGGGCTTTTAGAGGGCGACTGGGTGAAACTCACCTCGCGACGCAGCTCGCTGGAGGTGCCGGTGGTCATCACCGATCGCGTGGCGGGCCAGTCGCTCTTTATCTCTATTCATCAGGGCAAACCCGGCATTAACGCGCTCACCGGCGAGCACCACGACCCCGACGTCAACACGCCAGCGTATAAAGAGCTCGCAGTAAAACTGGAGAAACTCTCCCGCGCGCCGCACCCGTCCCCGCTGCCGCGGCACAACTTCCGCTATGGTGCCCGCACGCCGATGGCGGGCGTGCCGGTCGAAGAGAAATGGCAGCGTGACGATTACCGGCTGCCGCCCGAACAGGAACCTCACCCGGAGAAATTTTAATGGCCAAAGCGATTGACTATCAGCCCGAGCCGCCACGCATCGGCCCGACGGCGGACGAAGAGCTGCAACGCCTGCTCCAGACGCTGCATGAACATGGCGTGCTGCGCCTGACCAACGATCTGGTGGCGTCCAACAACGAGTGGCTCAAGGTCATCATCGACGGCCTGAGCCGCAAAGGTTCGCTGAACGTTATCCAGAACATCTCTGTGCTGCTGATGGCGCTCTCCACCATTCCGCCGGAGCGGATGTATAAGCTCGCCTTCGGCGTGCGCGATTTCGCCGCGGAACTGAGCCGCGAAGAAGCGCGCCCGGAAAGCGAACAGGCCGACGCGCCAGGCGCGCGCGGAGCATGGAAAATGCTGCATGACGATGAGCTGTGGCGTTCTTTGACGCCGCTGCTCAATGGTCTGAAAGCGTTCTCCCGCCGCATGGAAGAGGAGGTGGACAAACCCATCTCCTCGTTTACCGGCAAGCCGAGCGACGCCTGACAATGATTAGCCCGGAAACCGCGCTGCTTTTGGCGCGCAGCCAGTTCGCCTTCACCATCGGGTTTCACATCGTGCTGGCGGCGCTGACGATAGGCCTCGCGCAGTGGTTGATGCTGCTGGAGGGCTTGTGGCTGTGGCGCAGGCAGCGCATTTATCTCGATCTCTATAAATACTGGAGCAAGATCTTTGCCCTGAACGTCGCAGTCGGCGTCGTCACCGGCGTGCTGATGGAATTTCAGTTCGGTGCCAACTGGGGCGAGCTTTCCAGCCGCGCCGGGGCCGTGATGGGGCCGCTGATGTACATGGAAGTGCTGGTGGCGTTTTTCCTCGAAGCGGGCTTTATGGGCGTGGTGCTGTTCGGCATGGGCAAAGTGCGCCCGTGGGTGCATTTTCTCGCCACCTGCGTGGTGGCGGCAGGCTCGCTGTTCAGCGCCTTCTGGATATTGTCGGCGAACTCCTGGATGCAGACGCCCGCGGGTTTCATCATCGGGCCCGATGGCCGCTTTCAGCCCGTTGACTGGTGGGCGGTGATTTTCAACCCGTCCTTTCCGTACCGGCTGATACATATGTCCATCGCTGCGCTGCTCGCCACCGCATGCCTGGTGGCGGCGGTCGGCGCGTGGCACCTGCTCAAGCATCCGCAACAGCCGGGCGCGCGGCGAATGTTCTCCTGGGGGCTGTGGGTATTGCTCGCGCTTGCGCCCCTTCAGGCCGTAGTGGGCGATCTGCATGGCGAAAACACCCTCGATCACCAGCCGGTCAAACTGGCGGCGATGGAAGGCAGCTGGAACCCGCCGCCGCCCGGCGAAGGCGAGCCGCTACGGCTGTTCGCGATCCCGGATATGGAGGCGCGGCGCAACCACGTTGAAGTGGCGATCCCGTCCATCGGCTCGCTCTATCTGCGCCATAATCTCACCGGCACCATTCATAGCCTGAATCAGTATCCGCCGGACGAGCTGCCCTGGGTGCCCGGCGTCTTCTTCGCGTTTCGCGCTATGGTCGGGCTCGGCTTTCTGATGATTTTCGTTGGCGTCGCCGGGCTGGTGGTGCGGCTGCGTGGCCGGTTGTGGGAGGCACGCTGGCTGCAGCGCGGCATGGTGGCGATGGCACCGGCGGGCGTTATCGCGATGCTCGCGGGCTGGGTCGTCACCGAGACGGGCCGCCAGCCGTGGACCGTCTACGGGCAGTTGCTGACCCGCGAGAGCGCCTCGCCCATCGCGCCCTCGCTGGTGCTCGGCTCGTTTGTCGCGATTGTGGTGGTCTATCTGCTGATTTTCGCACTCGGCATGGGCTTTATGCTGCGCCTGCTCGCGAAACCACCGGGCGACGACACGCCGGATGCCAACCCGTCCGTGGCGGCGCAAACCGGCAGCGGCGTAACGCCGCACAGCCTGCGGGGGCATTCAGATGACTGAACTGCTGCTTTCACTGCCGCTATTAACGCTGCTTTGCGCCGGCGCGCTCGCCGCGGGCGTGCTGATTTACGTGTTGCTCGACGGCGCGGATCTCGGCGTGGGGCTGCTCGCGCCGTTTCAGTCGCCGCAGGCGCGCCAGCAGATGAACATTTCGCTGCTGCCGGTCTGGGACGGCAACGAAACCTGGCTGGTGCTGACCGCCGGCGCGCTGCTGGCGATGTTCCCCGTCGCCTTCAGCATTCTCTACAGCGCGCTCTACCTGCCGGTCTATATCATGCTGCTGGCGATGATTGTGCGCGGCGTGGCGATTGAGTACCGCCACCTGCGCCCGCGGCTGTTCGACGCGCTGTTTATCACAGGCTCCTGGCTGACGTCGTTAAGCCAGGGCGCGACGATGGGCGCGTGGGTTGAAGGCATTACCCATAACGGCGCGACATTTACCGGCGGCCCGATGGACTGGCTGTCGCCCTTTTCGGTCTTCTGCGCGATGGCGCTCAGCGTCGGCTATGCGCTGCTCGGCGCATGCTGGCTTATCTGGCGCTGCGAAGGGGAACTCAACGCGTGGGCGCGGCGTCAGGCCATGTGGCTTGCCCTTCTCACCGCCGCGCTGCTGGCAGGCCTGCTGGTCTGGACGGTGCAGCTCAATGAGACCTACCGGCTGCATCTGCAACTGTGGCGCTGGAGCGGACCGCTGGCGGCGGTGGGTTTGCTGGCGTTTTTGGGTGTGATGCTGACGCTGCGCCAGCGGCGCGATTTCCTGCCGCTCGCGATGACGCTTTTGCTGTTTATCGCGGCGTTCGGTGGGATGCTGCTGGCCGTTTTTCCGTTTATTCTGCCGCCGAATCTGTTGCTTATTCAGGCTGCCGCGCCGCCCGCCACGCAGAAGCTGATGCTTATCGCGTTCGGCATTTTTGTGCCCGTTACGCTTATCTATAACAGCTGGGGGTTCTGGGTGTTTCGCGGCAAGATCCACGCCGTGCGGGAAGACGAGCGCCCCTGACGCATGATGCGGGGGCCACTTCTGCACGGCCATAAATAAGAAAAAGAATAACAGGAAGCGGTAACGGGAATAGTCGCGGCGCACAAAAGAAGTGAATATTCACTCTGGCTGATTTTAATAAACAGCGAAAAAGAAAAGATTTTACGAATTTAAAAGAAGCGTATTATTCGCGGCGGGTGCCTGAGGCTTTCTGGTTTCAGGCATTATGCAGGTTCTGGAAAGATGAAGGCCCCGAGTTAATTACCTTAACCCGAGGCCGACACATGAACCCGAACAGTTCATATGTTAGCCTCTTACTCGCCTTTCGGCAAGGAGAATGGCTATGAAGGACAATACTTTTATCTGGTGCATTATTATTGTTTGTGTGACGGTATTAATGTTCACCACCCTTTCACGGGAAACGCTTTGCGAGCTGCGCTTGCGGGGCGCGGGGATGGAGATTGTCGCTTCACTGGCTTGTAAACCCAGAGAGTAAGCGTCTGACGCGGGGAGCCATCCCCGCGATTTGACTGGCGGATTTATGCCTTCAGGCACCCTTATTTATTATTTACTGACGCGTATTAATTCTATTAGCCGGTAACAGGATCTTGTATTACCCGTAATTGCGCCAGACGACTGGCGGTGCGTCCAATATCGTCAAGCGCAACGGCATCAGTAATTTCAGCGACCGAATACGCGCTTGAAATAAATAACTGCCGCTGCTTATCATAAAGCACATCAATAAGATTAATAAACCGCTGCGCCGCCGCCGGGCTGACGCGGGAAAGCCGCGGCACATTATCGATAAACCAGCAGGAATACGTTTCACACAGCGTTAAATAATCCATGACCGCCGTCGGCGCTTCACATATTCCCGCAAAGGTGAAATGCAGCAGATGGCCCGGCGGTGATGCGGCATAAAAGGTGTGATAACCGGCCGTGACCGCAAATTCACCGTGCGCCACCGCAAGCCCGTGCGCCGCACGCTGGTCAGGCGTGCCTGGCTGCAGCCACGCGCCTTCGCTGAACAGCCCGGCGTCGCTGCCCGCCTCAAGGCGGTAATCGCGCTCGCCGTTAAGGGCGAAAATCGTCATCTCTCGCTCAATAAGCGCGATGGAAGGCACAAACAGCTCATGGTAGAGCGGGTGTGAAAGCAACTCTCGCGGCGAATAGTTGGAGGTCAGGATCAGTGTAATTTTCATCGCCTGCGCCACTTCTAACAGCTTTTTCGCGAGCATCGCATCGCCCGGATCGTGCAGGTGGAATTCGTCAAAGCAGAGCAACCGCGCGTCGCCTAACTGCGCGCGCAGCGCCTGCTCCAGCGATTTATCCACCATGCGCTGATGGAGTTCGCGAAAGAAATCATGGAAGTGGGCGCGTTTTTTCGCCGCGAGCGGCAGCGAGGCAAAGAAGTTATCGACAATAAAGCTTTTGCCGCGCCCCGGCCTGCCCCAGACATACAACCCGGCAAACCGCGCGTGGCCCGCCAGCAGCGGCGCGGCGAGGCTATCGAGCTCGCTGATAAGCCGCGTCTGGTCGCCATCAAGGCGCAGCGCTTTTCGCTGCGCCAGCATATGCATGGTTTCGCGAAACGAAAAGGGGGCGGCAATCCGGGCCATCGCGGCAGCTCCATATGTAAACAAAATGTTATTAACCCACACTCCGCGTGTTTTTTCAAAAAACGCCGCACAATCTCATAAAGATACGCAAAAAAAAGCCCCGCACGGCGCGGGGCTTTCTGTAGAAACGCGTATCAGGTATAGAGCGACGCTTCGCCCGCCGGGCGGGTTTTGAATCGGCGGTGGATCCAGAGATACTGCTCCGGCGCGCGCAGGATTTCGCGCTCAATCACTTTGTTCATGTAGCACGCCGCGGCGGCTTCATCTTCACGCGGGTAGCCCTGAAGCTCCGGCTGAATAATCAGTTTATAGCCGCTGGCGTCGGGGTTGCGGATCATCACAATGGTCAGCATCGCCGCGTTGCTCAGGCGCGAGAGCACATACGTCCCGCGCGTGGTGGCGGCGTCGTTTACCGCAAACAGCGGCGCGAAGGTGCTGCCGCGCGGGCCGTAATCCTGGTCCGGCGCAAACCAGACCGCTTCGCCCTGCTTCAGCGCGTTGACCATGCCTTTGAGATCTTTACGGTCGATCATCGCTTTGTTAGAGCGCATACGCCCTTTGGTCTGCGCCCACTCCATCGCTTTATTGTTGTGCGGTCGGTACATCGCCATCATCGGCTTGCACAGGCCCATCACGCGCCCGCCAAGCTCCAGCGACATAAAGTGCACACCAATCACGATAACGCCGCGCCCCTGCGCGCTCGCCTGATGCAGGTGATGCAGCCCTTCGACGTTAAACCATTTTTTGATGCGCGCGTCCGACCAGAACCAGGCCATGCCGGTTTCCAGCAAAGCCATGCCGAGCGACAGGAAGTTTTCCTGAATCAGCTGCTCTTTTTGCGCCTCGCTGAAATTCGGGAAACAGAGTTCGAGATTGCGGCGCAGGATTTTCTCACGACGCTTCAGAAAGCGGCGCGAGTTGCGGCCAAGGAATGCGCCAAGGCGCATCAGCAGCGGGTGCGGCATTTGCACCAGCAGCCACAGCAGGCCAAGACCAAACCAGGTAAACCAGTAGCGCGGATGCAGCAGCGCACGGGAAAAAGGCGTGACGTGATTCATAAAGCCCCTTTATGCACAGAGATGTATCGCATAAAGAAGCCGTTCCGTAAGCGGTACAAACCAGACAGACAATCATTCAGCAGGGATACAGCCTTCCTGCTACCTAATAATATGGAGGAAAAAAATAAACCCGTGCCGATGAGGCTTTCGGTTTTAATTACAGCCGTTTCAGGATGTGAATAAAAAGTGGTCTTTCCATAAACGCTGAAACATTCCGTCGTATTATTCGACATTTCCTGACAACAACAGCGCCATGACGCTGTCATTAAAAAGATTATCCCACTAATAATAACAACCTTCATTAACGAAAATTCGTTCCGGCCATCAGATGAGTCTGCAACCAGAATCCTGCATTACCTTGTGTTTAAAGCAATTATTCACACAACACGGCGTTGATCCGGGTAGTTTTAACCACAGTAATGAGGCTAAGCATCAGAGTGAGGCTTTTGCGCGCGGAAAGATAGCGTAATTTTGTAAAGAATGCGATGGAATTATGGAGGTAAGGTAAAAAGAAACTTTTTAGGATTATTACTGTCGCTATTTACTTTTTAAACGAAATATTCCTTACCGCCGGGTATTATTTCCCGGCGCGCGTTGAGAGTGATTAAAAGTAGTGCTTTAAACCATAAATCGCCCAGTAAATCGCAGAGGCGCCCAGATAAATCCAGCACCCCCAGTACGCGAGCGGCTCGCGGTCACTTTTTGCCCTTGGTAAAAAGGCAAAAAGATAACTGGCCGCAGCGATAAGTGAAATGAAATAGAAAAACTTCATACTGCCCCTCCTGAAATTATCCGCATAACCGTTTTCATACGCGCATATTCTCAGGATAGACAGCTTTGGCCGATCATGCGCAGTTTCCGTCGGGTTCGTTCTGGTGACGCCGGCGGGCTACGCCCTGACAACCGTCACGCCCTGGTTTTCAAAAGGCGCGAGCAGGCTGTCAGCAGTATCGCCCTCGACAACCAGCGTGTTTACCAGCGACATATCGCCAATGCAGAACGCCGAGGCGGCATTGAGCTTTTCACGCGACGCCATCACGACCGTTTCTGCGGCGCGGGAAGCCAGCGCGCGCTTCACGCACGCCTCTTCGTAATCGCCGGTGCTAAGACCCGCTTCGGCGTGTACGCCGGTGACACCCAAAAAGAACAGGTCGGCGCGCAGATGGCTCATCGCTTCAATGGCCGCTGCGCCCACCGAGACTATGGAATGTTTAAACAGCCGCCCACCGATGAGGATCACCTCAATGCGCGGATGCTCCACCAGTTGCAGCGCGATGCCGGGGCTGTGGGTGATCACCGTAATGGCAAGGTCCGGCGGCAGGCATTTCACCAGCTCGCCCGTCGTGGTGCCGCCATCGAGCATCACGATCTGCCCCGGTTCAATCAGCGCGGCGGCGCGGCGCGCGACCGCCCGCTTGGAGTCTATCGAAAGCTGGCTGCGCCCGGCGTAATCCACCACCGCCGCCGAAGCGGGCAACGCCCCGCCGTGGACGCGCTGCAGGCGGCCTTCGGCAGAAAGCTCGCGCAGATCGCGGCGGATCGTATCTTCGGAGACGTTAAACCACTCGCTGAGCGCGCGGGACTGCACCTGCCCTTCCGCCGCCAGCTTTTCCAGAATGAGCTTCTTACGTTGTGACGTCAGCATACCGGTTTCCTGTTGCACGAATTTTCTTGACCATGCACGAATATGCACGCTATGTTGCCAATTCTACCTGTGGAGACGTCATCATGCCATCTGTTCGTGAAAAAGTACGCATTGTCGAAACGCAAACCCTGTCTGACGACTGGTATGTGCTGAAAAAATATACCTTTGATTACCAGCGCCGTGACGGCCAGTGGCAGCGCCAGAGCCGCGAAGCCTACGACCGCGGCAACGGCGCGACGATTCTGCTCTATAACCGCGCCGAGCGCTGCGTCATTCTTACCCGCCAGTTTCGCCTGCCGGTCTTTCTTAACGGCTACGACAACGTACTGACCGAAACGGCGGCGGGCCTGCTGGATGAAGCGGAACCGGAAGTGCGTATTCGGGCCGAAGCCGAAGAAGAGACCGGTTATCTGGTGGATAACGTCGAGAAAGTGTTTGAAGCCTATATGAGCCCCGGCTCCGTCACCGAAAAACTCTATTTCTTCATCGGCGAATACGATCCGGCGCGGCGGCGCGGCGCGGGCGGCGGCGTCGCGCAAGAAGGCGAAGATATCGAAGTGGTCAAAATGCCCATCGATGACGCCCTGCGCGCGGTGCGTGAGGGTGAGATTGTCGATGCCAAAACCATCATGCTGCTGCAGTACGCGGCGCTGAACGCGATAGTGTAAGGAGAAAACCATGAGCAAGATGATCCTGGTGGCGGGCCCGTGGCGCAGCGGCACCAACGGCGATGAAACCCTGATGCGCCAGAACCTGGCGCGGCTTGAGCAGGCGGCGCTCGCCCTGTTTGAGCGCGGCCACGTGCCGGTGATTGGCGAATGGCTTGCGCTGCCGCTCGCCCAGGCCGCGGGCAGCGAAAAGCCGGGCGATGCGATAAGCGAGCGGTTTTTATACCCGGTGGCGCACCGTCTGGTGGCGAAATGCGACGCGGTGCTGCGTCTGCCGGGCGCGTCCTCGGGGGCTGACCGTGATGTGGAAATCGCCCGCGAGCACGGGCTTGAGGTTTACTTTTCGCTGGCGGACGTGCCGCAGGGATAATGCACGATATTGCACATCTGGCACCACAACCGGGCAAAAACCGGCAGCGGTGCCAGCGTTAGATTATCCGATCGCCCCACTCCACCGCATCGAGGAAGAGTTTCGTCACCTGCGCTTCGCTCAAATTAAGCTGCTTCATGCCCTGCGAAACCCCCTGCCAGTGGTTCTGCTCATAGCCTTCATAAAGATTCAGCAGCGCGCCGAGCGTGCCACTGCGGTTTAAGAGCGCCTCGCGCACCACCGCAGGCACGGTGATTTGCTCAATCAGTACCGCCATCGGTACGCCGAGGATAATATCCAGCCGCGAAAACAGCCCGGCAATAAAGGCATCGTTTTCATTAATATCGGCCCCCGTGTGCGCCACGGCTTTTTCGCAGAAGCGCCCACAGGCGAGGCTGTAGTTAAACAGCTCCGTCACGGCCGGTTCGCTGCTGTGAGTGACCGCCAGTATCGCGATAAACCGGCGCAGCTCGCTTAAGCCTAAGAAATAGAGAATATTGCGAAACGGCAGTACATCCGCGTTGGCGTGGTGATTTATCTTATATTTGATGTTATTAACATAGCGCATCAACTTATACGTAATCGCCACATCACGGCTGATCAACTCTTCTATTTTGCGCATATCCGGGTCAGCCGAGACCACTTCATTGAGCAGTTGCAGAATAAACATCTGCTGCTCCGGCAGTTTTCGGGTTTTAATCATTTCCGGCTCGCCATAAAAATAGCCCTGAAAACGCTGGAACCCCATCTCTTTGTAGAGCGTAAACTGCTCGCGAGTTTCGACTTTTTCCGCCAGTAATTTCCGCTGGCTGATATTATTCGCGCGGATAAAGGCGGCAATTTCCTGTGGTGTTGACGCCTGAATATCGAACTTAATGACCGTCACATAGGGCAGGAAATTGGCCCACGCGTCGCTAAGGCGAAAGTTATCCAGCGCGAAACGAAACCCTTTGTAGTACATCTCCCGCACCATTTTTAACAGCTCAGGTTCCGGGGCCGCATTCTGGTGAATTTCGATGACGACTTTTTCCGCCGGCAGCGTTTGCGCCAGGCCATTGACGATCATCTCATGAGGAAAATTAATATACGACGTATGTTGCCCCACCAGGCGCTGCAGCGGGGTGACAAGGAACTGCTCCGCCAGCAGATGGTTGGTGGCGTATTCTTCCGTCACCAGCGGAAACGTATTAGTCAGTCCATTGCGATAAAGCAGCTCATACGCGACAGTATTTAGCGCGGCGTCAAAGATGGGCTGCCTGGCGATAAAGGAATACATATTCACCTCCAGTCTGGTATTTACGTAGCATCCCTGGCGAAAACGCAGTTTACGCTGAACCTCACGGCACGCAGACATTTTTAGCGCGGATTTTATGAAAAATTATGATGATGGTTAAGTTTTATCTTATTCAGAGATTCTGGTCAGCGCAGTGAGCGGCAGATATCGCCGCTTTTTCATTCAATTTGCCAAAATAATCGGTTACTTTCGCTACGATCTTTTTTAGTGGTAATAAACTTTTATTTTTATTTCTTAAAAAAATGCGCTGAGAACCCGCGAAATTTAAGCGGGTTCGCTCCCGGCCTACAGTCCCATCCGAAAGCACATCGCCCAGAGCATGTAAATACCGCCCGTGAGAAGGAGCACCCGGTAGCCCCAGACGACAGCGGACTGATGGCGCATAAACGCGCGCAGCGGCTGGCGGTGCAGATTCGCCGCATTATATTTTTCATGAAATCCGGCCATTTTCGCGACACCTCGCTCCACCAGCGCCGCGAAAAAATTAACCATTAACACCACAATCACCGCCATATAGCCTTTGATAAACCACAGCCCCGCGGTGCGATATTCATCCGGCAAAAAATGACCTGATTTTTTTAACTGAATGGCGGCGATACTGAGCGCCACATGGACGCCGAGCAGAATAAGAAAGTGCCTACTCACCGTTTTAAACGGTTTTCTGAGCGTCACAAACCAGAAATAGGCCAGCAGCATTGCGGATGATATCAGCCAGAGGAGGAGATTCCCTGCCATCGGTATTGTCCCTGTTTCACCGTAATTTATCTGTCTACCTTCGCATATTCACCGCGTGATGTCATGGAAGCCTAAGACCAGTCACTCCACGGCGACTCATGAGAAAAAATGTTTTCGGCCGTTTAAATATAAGCAAATGTGATTATTCGGAGTGCTCACTCTGCCGGGATAAAAAAGAGCGGGTCATCGTCAGCGTGCGCCATAACGTTTATGAGAAGATCATTACGCCTCTTTATTGCTATCCGATTTAAAACAATGTGTTACCAGTGACAATTATCATCTCGCTCATCATTTCTCGCTTTATTACCTTTCTGTTTCTGTTATAGCCACTCGCATTTACTTACCCATAATTTTTAAAACTTTACAAAGCTGATAAACCTTTAAACTTTAATTTATCTTATAGGATTTTCCTGAGGCATAAATATCACTGAACAGTGATACTTATTAATTTCGTCGTAACGAGTCCACGGAAAACGCCTTTACCGGCAGTCAATATTTGGCTCGTTGGATCCCTCATGGAGACAGCATTTTGACCACCTTAAAACCTCTTCTGGCCAAAAACCGTAGCTGGGCGCAACAGCGTCTTCAACGGGACCCGGATTACTTTGGCAAACACCTTGACCAGCAGCAGCCGCACTCGCTCTGGATTGGCTGCTCCGACAGCCGCGTTCCGGCGGAAGTGCTGACCGGCTCCCACCCCGGCGAGCTGTTCGTGCATCGCAATATCGCCAATATAATTGACCCCGACGACGACAATTTTATGAGCGTGCTGCAATACGCGCTTCATTACCTGAAGGTGAAACGCATCGTGGTGTGCGGCCATTACGGCTGCGGCGGCGTGCAGGCGGCGCTGACGCTGCCGCAGATGTCGCTCGCGCAGGAATCCTCGTCGCTCGCGCGGCGCATCAGCCACCTGCGCGAGGCGCTCTCAGAGCACATCGCCGGGCGCGACGCGTCGCCGCCGGATGCGCAAACCCTTAATCAACTGGTGGAGGCCAACGTCATCGCGCAGTTTAACCGCCTGGTGCAGACCCGCACGGTGCGCAATATCTGGCGCAGCGGCCAGGAGCTGAATGTTTACGGCTGCGTCTATGACCTGGCGTCCGGCCATCTTGAAATGCTGACGGAGCAAACCGGGGAGGAAGCCGTATGAATATGAATACGCTGCGCCAGGATAGCCTGGCGGGGGTGGTTGTCTTTCTCGTGGCGCTGCCGCTCTGCCTCGGCATCGCCCAGGCGAGCGGCCTGCCGCCCTTTGTCGGCCTGCTGACGGGTATTATCGGCGGGCTTCTGGTCACGGCGTTAAGCCCGTCGCGCTTCGCGGTCAGCGGCCCCGCCGCGGGTCTCGTGACCATTGTGGTGGCCTCGATTGAAACGCTCGGCTCGTTTTCCGCGTTTCTGCTGGCGCTGGTGCTGGCGGGCGTTCTGCAAATCGTGCTCGGGCTTATCCGCGCCGGACGGTTTATTTCGCTGGTACCGGGCAGCGTCATTAAAGGGATGCTGGCGGCGATCGGCCTGTTGCTGATTATGCAGCAGATCCCGGTGGCGCTGGGCTCGGCCGATGAAAACAGCCTGCTGGCGGTCTTTCGTGATGGCTTCACGTTCTCGCCGGTCTCCATCGCGGTGGCCGCCGCCGGGCTGCTGCTGATGGCGCTCTGGGGCTCGCCCGCCATCCGGCGCGTGAAAAGCCTCGCGTGGATCCCCGGCCCGCTGGTGGCGGTGCTGGTGGGTTGCGTCACGACGCTTGTGCTAAGCCGCATGTCGCCCGCACAGCTTGAACGCCTGCCGCTTATCACGCTGCCGGAGTTCGCAAGCCTGAGCGCGCTGGTCTCTGAGCTGGAATCGCCCGCCTGGCAGGCGTTTACCAATCCCTCGGTCTATATCGTCGCCGTCACGCTGGCGCTGGTGGCGAGCCTGGAAACGCTGCTAAGCCAGGAGGCGCTGAAAAAACTGCGCCCGCAAAACCCGCCGCCGTCGCCGAACCGTGAAATGCTGGCGCAGGGCGCGGGCAATCTGCTGGCCGGTCTCGTGGGCGCGATGCCCATCACGGCGGTGATTGTCAGGAGTTCCGTGAACGTCAGTACCGGCGCGCAGACTAAACTGTCGATTTTCATTCACGGCGCGCTGCTGCTTATCTGCGTGCTGTGGTTTCGCGAGGTGCTGATGACGATCCCACTGGCGAGCCTCGCGGCGGTGCTGCTTTATACCGGCTATAAACTCGCCACGCCGCGCCTGTTCGTCGAGCAGTTCCGCGCAGGCGCGCAGCAATACGTGCCGTTTCTCGCCACCATTATCGGGATTATCGCGTTCGGCATGCTCGCCGGGATCGGCATCGGGCTGGTGGCCCAGATAGCGCTGAGCCTGTGGCACAGCCATCGCAACGCGCTGCAACTGGCGCGCTATGACGATCACTATGTGCTGCGCATCCACCAGAATCTGACGTTTATGCATAACCCGCGCTTACAGGCGCTGCTGGATAAAATCCCGGAGAAGAGCGTGGTGATTGCCGAGCATGATAACGCCGACTATTTCGACCCGGATGTGAAAGCCGTCCTGAGCGACTTTGCGCAGAATGCGCCGCAGCGCGGCATCCGTCTCACGCAGTGGCCGGTGACCTGACCCTGCCGGGGGCCTTTTTGCCGGCCCCCGCCCTTTCTCTTCGCCACTTTTTGCGCCCTTCAGCTACGTTTATAAGACTCTCCGGGATGAAGCCGATGCCGCGACGCTGTAGTATCCGGCTGCTTTTAATGACAATAAGGACGCATCATGAACTCGAAAGAGATGTCCAGGGCCTTTTTTATCCTGATCCTGTTTATCGTTTCGATCCTCTTTTTTAACCTCGTAAAACCGTATCTCTCCGCCGTGCTGTGGGCGGTGATCCTGGCCGTCATCTTCTACCCGATAAAGCGCAGGCTTTGCCACATGATGAACGGGCGCAACAACATCGCCTCGCTTTTAACCGTGGTGCTTATCTGCCTGTTGGTCTTCGTGCCGCTGGCGGTGGTGGCGTCGTCTCTGGTGAGCGAGTTCAACGCCGTTTACAGCGATTTGCAGGCCAATAACACCACGCTTCCCACGCTGCTGGCCGATGTGGTGCATATCCTGCCGGACTGGGCGCAACGGATGCTGGCGGAAAACCAGCTCGATAACGCGACCGCCATTCAGGAGAAAATCTCCGGCGTGGCGCTCAAGGGCAGCCAGTATGTGGCGGGCAGTATTTTCCTTATCAGCCGCAACACGTTCAGCGTGGTGATAGGCTTCGGCATCATGCTTTACCTGCTGTTTTTCCTGCTGAAGGATGGCTCGCGGCTGGTGTCGGTGGTGCTGAGCGCGGTGCCGCTCTCGGATAAAGTCAAACAGCGGCTGTTCCGCCGCTTTGCCGCCGTGGCGCGCGCCACCGTGAAAGGCACCGTCGTGGTGGCGGTGGTCCAGGGCATTCTGGGCGGCGTGGCGTTTTACTTCGCGGGGATTGGCGCGAGCATTCTCTGGGGCTCGCTGATGGCGTTTCTGTCGCTGGTACCTGCGGTCGGCGCCGCGCTTATCTGGGTGCCCGCGGTGATTTATCTTTTCACCACCGGGGCGATTATTAAAGCCGTTCTGCTGACCGCCTTTTTCGTGGTGGTGGTGGGGCTTGCTGATAACCTGCTACGCCCGCTGCTGGTGGGTAAAGATATCCGTATGCCCGACTGGCTGATTCTGCTCTCGACACTCGGCGGGCTGGAAGTCTACGGCATTAACGGCTTTGTGGTCGGCCCGCTTATCGCCGCGCTCTTTGTTACCTGCTGGAATACGTTCTCCGCAGGGCCAGGACGCACACGCGCGTTGCCCGAAAAAAGTGAGGATGAAACCGCCTGAACAGTTTGAAAAAAGTGCGGTTTAGAACACCGGGGCGGCATTAACGCCCCCATTCAAAACTGTCTAATGTTACACTCGAAAGGCTTTTTTGTGCGAATTTTACGCATCATATATTCTGTATGATGCGTTTTAGTACCCGCCACGCGCGGGTTTGCATCTTTTCGGGAGAGTAATGGTATGACGGAAAACAAGACCGGCAGCTCGAAGGGGCTGACCATCTGGTCTGTATTACTGGGGCTGGTGCTGCTTGCTATCGGCCTCTTTTTTGTTATCGGCGGCGGCAAGCTGGTGTCGCTTGGCGGCAGCGTCTACTTTCTGATTGCCGGGATAGTCACACTGCTGTCGGCCATTCAGTTTTTGCGCCGTCGCGCCTCCGCCGTGCCGCTGTTTATTCTGGTGTTTGTCGGCACGCTTATCTGGGCGCTGTATGACACGGGCCTGTCGTTCTGGGGGCTGGTGTCGCGCCTGATGGTGCCTGCGGGCATGATGCTGCTGGCGTTTCTCACCTGGCCTTCTCTGCGCCGTCGCGAAGGCAAAGCGCCGCTGGCAAAACTTTCTTACGCGTTCAGCGCCGTTATTGCCCTTGGCATGGTGGTGACGCTTATCCAGATGTTCCAGCCGCACCCCACGGTCGCTTTTAAAGGCGATCCGCTGCCGCTAAAACCGGTCGATAAAGACAACGCGCAAAAAGACTGGGCGAATTATGGCAATACGCCGGGCGGCAGCCGCTTCGTCGCGCTGGATCAGATTAACCGCGATAACGTTAAAGATTTGAAAGTCGCCTGGACGTTCCACACCGGCGACATTCCCGACAGCCCGACCGGCAACGGCGCGGAAGATCAGCAGACGCCGCTGCAAATCGGCAATACGCTTTATCTCTGCACGCCGCACAACAACGTCATTGCGGTAGAGGCAGACAGCGGTAAGCAGATCTGGAAGCGTGAAATCAACGCCAAAGCGGAAGTCTGGAACCGCTGCCGCGGCCTTGCGTATTTCGACGCGACTAAACCTGTCGTGCAACCCACCCTGCCAGGTGCCACACCGGTGCCAGCGCCTTCGCTTGCCGCGGGTGCCGCCTGCCAGCGTCGCATTCTGATGAATACCATCGACGCGCGCCTGATTGCGCTTAATGCCGATAACGGCGAATTCTGCGAAGGCTTCGGCAACCACGGCGTGGTGGATCTGAAAGCGGGGCTTGGCGAGGCGCAGGACCCGAAATATCAGCTCACCTCCGCTCCGACGATGGCCGGGACAACGGTGGTTGTCGGCGGCCGCGTGGCGGATAACGTGCAGACTGATATGCCAGGCGGCGTACTGCGCGGTTTTGATGTGATCACAGGCGAGATGCGCTGGGCGTTCGATCCGGGTAACGAGGATCCGAACGCCCGCCTGCAACCGGGCCAGCACTATGCGCGCAGCACGCCGAACTCGTGGGCGCCGATGTCATACGATCCGGCGATGAACACCGTGTTTATCCCGATGGGCAGCTCCTCGGTGGATCTGTGGGGCGCGAACCGCACGCCGCTCGATCACAAATATGGCGCGTCGGTGCTGGCGCTGGACGCGACCTCCGGCAAAGAGAAATGGGTGTATCAGACCGTCCATAACGATCTGTGGGATTTCGACATCCCGATGCAACCGAGCCTGGTGGATTTCCCGCAAAAAGACGGTAAAACCACGCCTGCCGTGGTGTTCGGCACCAAAGCGGGGCAGATTTTCGTTCTCGATCGCCTGACCGGCAAGCCGCTGACAGAAGTCAAAGAGCTGCCCATGAAGCCTGGCGATATCCCGAATGAGCAGTACACCAAAACGCAGCCGCATTCGGTCGGTATGCCGCAGATTGGCGCGCAGACCCTGACGGAATCAGATATGTGGGGTGCGACGCCGTTCGATCAGCTCGCCTGCCGCATCGCCTTCAAAGGTATGCGTTACGACGGCCTGTTTACCGTGCCTGGCACCGATAAATCCCTGAGCTTCCCCGGATCGCTCGGCGGGATGAACTGGGGCAGCCTCTCCACCGACCCGAATAATCATTACCTCTTCGTCAACGACATGCGTCTTGGCCTGTGGGTGCAGATGATCCCGGCGAATACCGATGCCATCGATCGCGGCAGCAACGGCGGCGAGGCGATCAATACCGGCATGGGCGCGGTACCGCTCAAAGGCACCCCGTACGCGGTAAATAAAAACCGCTTTATGTCGCCGCTCGGCATCCCATGCCAGGCACCGCCGTTTGGCACGCTCTCGGCCATCGACCTGAAAACGCAGAAAATCGTCTGGCAGGTGCCGGTCGGCACCGTGCAGGATACCGGCCCGTTCGGGATCAAAATGCGCGCGCCGATGCCGGTGGGCATGCCGACGCTTGGCGGTACGCTGGCGACGCAGGGCGGACTGGTGTTTATCGCCGGTACTCAGGATTACTACCTGCGCGCCTTTGATTCCTCGACCGGTAAAGAGGTGTGGAAAGCGCGTCTGCCGGTCGGCAGCCAGGGCGGCCCGATGAGCTACGTTTCGCCGAAAACCGGCAAACAGTATGTGCTTATCTCCGCAGGCGGCGCTCGCCAGTCGCCGGATCGCGGGGATTACGTGATTGCCTACGCGCTGCCGTAACCGCGCGTAAACATCAAAAGGCCGCCCCGCGCGGCCTTTTTTATGGGCGCGAGTCAGTCGCGTTGCCAGTAGACCGGCGAGCCGAAGACCTCCACAAAATAGTCGATCGCCGCGCGCACGTTGAGCGGCGGGTGACGCGCGTTCGGGTAGATGGCCGCGATATGCTGCGCCTCGGTGTTGATCGCCGCCTCATACTCCGGCAGCACTTTCACCAGTTTCCCCTGCGCCAGCCACTCGCCTGTCATCCAGTCCGGGAACAGCACCAGCCCCATGCCGTCGAGCGCGGCGGTCAGCAGCGAATGGGCGTTGTTTGACATCAGCCGCGCGTTCACCGGGTAATGCACCCACGGCTCGCCGGGTTTGCGCGCCAGCCAGCGGTTCGGCCCCGAGGAGCCGCTGTACACCAGACACTGGTGCGTGTGAAACGCTTCGGGCGAGGCGGGCGCGCCGTAACGCGCCAGATAGCGCGGCGCGGCGGCGAAGTAGTAGCGCTGCTCGCAGAACACGCGGGCGTGAAAGCTCGAATCGGTGAGCGTGCCGATACGCACGATAAGATCGGTGGCGTCGCGGTGCGGGTCGACGTAATCGTCCGTCTGGGTTAAGGCCAGTTGCAGGCGCGGGTAACGCTCCGCAAGCCCGGTCAGCCAGGGCGCGATATGCCGCTGCCCGAAGAACACCGGCGCGTTGATGCGCAGCAGCCCGGACGGCTCAAGCGAACGGTCCTGAAGCTCGCGCCGCGCCTCGCTGAACTGTTCGGTAATGCCGCGCGCGTACTGCGCGAACAGCCGCCCTGCTTCGGTCGGGATCACCGCGCGGGTGTTGCGGTAGAAAAGCTGCTGGCCGAGCGCCTCTTCAAGCTGGCGGACGGTGCGCGAAATCATCGACGCCGATACGCCCTCCCGGCGCGCCACCGCCGAAAAACTCTGCCCGTCAAAGACGCTGATAAAAAGCTGAAGTGCGCGGATATTCACCGCCCCGCTCTCGTTCATCTGTGCGATTCCTGCAAAGGTGTTTCGTCGATCGTAGCGTTTTTTAACGCACCGCGCTCCACTACACTGCGCCGCCTGGCATTTTTTTAAGGATTATCATGCAGCTTTTATTAATAGCGCTCGTGATTGCGGGCGGGATGGGGCTTTCGGTTGAGGCGGGCCTGCTTGGGCCGCTTGGCGGTGAAGTCGGCGATTTCTGGGCGGCGTTCAGCATTTTCGGCGTTGGCGCGGCGCTTACCTTTCTGCTGATGCTGTTTTACAGCCCGCGCAACAGCCCGTCGTTTTTCGCCCAGCCCGGCTGGCAGCTTACCGGCGGCCTGCTCGGCGCGGGGTATGTGGTCATTCTTACCGTCGCCACGCCGGTTATCGGCATCGCCATGACCATGATTGGCATTCTGGCGGGGCAGGTTTTCAAAAGTCTGATTATCGACCATTTCGGGCTGTTCGGCGTTGAGCGCCGCCCGATAGATAAACTGCGCCTGCTGGCGCTGGTGTTTATTCTCGCCGCCCTGGCGCTGGTCGCGCAAAGCTAAGGAACCACAATGACGACAATCATGATTATTCTCGCGATTCTTGGCGGCGCGCTGCTGAGTATTCAGGCGGCGATTAACGGTCAGCTCGGCGGCAAAGTCGGCGTGTTCCGCTGCGCCTTTCTGACATTCTCGGTGGGGGCGCTGGTCTGCGCGTTGCTGATTTTCTTCTTTGAGCCGTCGCATGCGACATCGCTGCTGGACGTGCCGAAGTGGCAGCTCACCGGCGCGCTGTGCGGCGTGCCGTATATCGTGATTATGGTGCTGGCGGTGCAGCGCATCGGCACCGCGGTCGCGACGGTGGCGGTGATTTTCGGCCAGCTCGCCATGAGTATGCTTATCGATAATTTCGGCTGGCTCGGCAACGCGGCTATCCCGTTCTCGCTAAGCCGTCTTGGCGCGGTGCTCTGTCTCGCCGTCGCGCTGGCGCTGATTTATCTTGGCAACCGGCGCACCGCTACGCCTCGCACAGACGGCTGAACAGGGCTATCAGCGTGCTGACGGCGGCATCCGGCACCTGTAAATCTTTCTTCACCATCAGATGCAGAGGGGTTGCGCGCCGCACGCCGTGAGCGAGCGGCAGCGCGCGCAGCAGCCCCTGCGAGAGCGGCCCGGCGATCCGCGCCTCCGGCAGCCAGCCGTACCCCACCTGATGCATCACCGCTTCGATAGCCGCATCCACCGTTGAGAAAACCCACTGCTCCGGCGCGCCGCCGGGGCTTTGGGTTTGCCCGCCCGCAAGCCGGATGCGGGCGAAGCGCCCGAGCGCTTCATCGCCAATCGGCCCCGGCATCTGCGCCAGCGGATGATCGCGGTGCGCCACCGCCACAAAATTCACGTTCATCAGCCATTCGCCGCGCCCGAGGCTGTCTTCACGGCGCGAGAGCACCAGCAGATCGGCGCTGGAATGCGCGGCGATAACGTCGCTCTGGCTCTCCAGCACCTCGGTCAGTTGCACCTGCGTGGACGGATGCTGGCGCTGAAACTCGCGCAGGATAGCAAACAGCGTCTCGCGCGGAAAAATGTTGTCCACCACCAGATCGATGCGGGTGCGCACGCCGTCGCGAAGCGTCGCGGCATGCGCCTCCACCCAGCTAAAGGCGCTGAGCAGCGGGCGCACCTGCGCCAGCAGCAGTTCGCCTGCGGGCGTCAGCACCGCGCGGCGGCCCTGGGTTTCGAGCAGCGCCACGCCGATCCGCTCCTGTAGCAGCGCCAGGTTGTAACTCACCGACGACTGGCTGCGGTGCGTGCTTTCCGCCGCCCGGGCGAAGCTGCCTTCCTCGACCACTTTGTCCAGTAAAGCCCATTGTTCCAGCGTTGTTTTATGCATAACTCATCGAAATTTTGAATCAGTTTTATGCAAAATTAGCGTTATTCATTAAAAAAATAAAGGCCTATGCTTACCTCAACGAAACAAAGGAGGCCAACAATGAGTCACTTCGACAAACACGATTTAAGCGGTTTTGTGGGTAAACATCTGGTCTACACCTACGACAACGGCTGGAACTACGAGCTGTACATTAAAAACGACAACACCATCGACTACCGCATCCACAGCGGCATCGTCGGCAACCGCTGGGTGAAAGATCAGCGCGTTTATATCGTCCGCGTGGGCGAAAACATCTATAAAGTCTCCTGGACCGAACCGACCGGCACCGACGTGAGCCTGATTGCTAACCTCGGCGACCGTCTGTTCCACGGCACGATTTTCTTCCCGCGCTGGGTGATGAACGATCCGAAGAAAACCGTCTGCTTCCAGAACGAGCATATCGAACAGATGGAAGCCTACCGCGAAGCCGGCCCGGCTTACCCGACCGAAGTGATCGACGAATTCGCCACCATCACATTTGTGCGCGACTGCGGTGCCAATGACGAAAGCGTCATCGCCTGCCCGGCAAGCGAACTGCCCGCGGATTTCCCGAACAACCTGCGTTAATCCTGCCCCTTACGGCCTGCCACCCGGCGGGCCGTTTTTTCACCGCCCTTCTCTGGTCAAACTGTGACCGCGCTCTCATGGTCTACGCTTAAGGCACTACCGTTTCGTCGCAGGTGCCCGCGCCTGTTCAGAGAAAGGATTATCCCGCCTGTGAAAAATAAGACCTACCGCTCCCCCGCGCGCGCGAACGGCTACGCGGGCCTCGGCGATTACGCCGTTATCGGCGAAGGCCGCTCGGTGGCGCTTATCGCGCCGGACGGCGCAATCGACTGGTGGTGCGTGCCGAATCTCGATTCGCCGCCGCTGTTTGACCGCATTCTCGACGCGCCCCTGGGCGGCTATTTCGCGCTGACGCCGGAGGAAGCGTGGGAGATGTCGCGCAGCTACCGCGAGAACAGCAACGTGCTGGAGACGCGCTATAAAACCGCCTCCGGCGAAGTGCTGATTACCGAATCCATCAACAGTACGTTCGCAGGCCGCCTGCCCTGGAGCGAGATGGCGCGCCGCGTTGAAGGCATTAAGGGCCATGTGCGTCTGAATCTGGTTTTTAAGCCCGGCACGCGCGCCCGCACCTGTTCGCCGTGGCTGGATCACGTGCAGGAGAAAACGATTTTCCACCTGGACGATTTAATGGTCGCGGTGCGCTGTACGGATGATGTGCAAACCGACTACTGCGACGATACAGGCATGCGCGGCACGCTCACCACCTCGCCCGGCTCGCGCTCGCTGATAGCGCTGGTGGCGACCGAAAAGGAGCCGCTGGCGGTGCCGCCGCTTGAAAAAATCGACCAGCGCATCGAAACCAGCGACCACGCCTGGCGCGACTGGGCAGAAAACCTCTGCTGGAACGGCCCGTTTGAGCATCACGTGAAGCGCTCGGCGCTGGCGCTCAAATTCCTCTGGTACGCGCCGACCGGGGCGCTGGCGGCATCCGCCACCACGTCACTGCCGGAGGGCATCGGCAAGGAGAAAAATTATGACTACCGCTACGCGTGGGTGCGCGACGCCTGCCTGATTATCAAATCGTTTGTCTATCTGGGGTCGCTTGAAGATTGTAAGGCGGCGTTTTCCTGGCTTACCTCGACGATTATCCGCCACGACGGCCACCTGCGCGCCTGCTATACGCTGGAAGGCGGCCTGGTGCCGGAGGAGCGCTACCCGCAGCTCGAAGGTTACCAGGGCACGCAGCCGGTGCGGGTTGGCAATAACGCGCGCGATCAGTTTCAGCCGAGCATGTATGGCGATCTGCTCGGCACCGCGCGGCTGTTCGTTGAGATGGGGCATGTGCTCGATCTCGCCACCTCGCGCCTGCTCGGCCATCTGGCGAACCACTGCGCCGATCGCTGGCGGCTGCCCGATTCCGGCATCTGGGAGTTGCCCGAGGAGCGTCACTATACGCACTCGAAAATGGCCTGCTGGCTGGCGCTCGATCAGGCCGTGGCGCTGGCGGAGATTGGTCATATCGAGCCGACATGGAAAGGCCGCTGGGCGCGCGAGCGCGACCGCATCAGCGAGTGGATTGAAACCCACTGCTGGAGCGAGAGCCGCCAGGCGTACACCTTCTACGCGGGCAGCGAGACGCTCGACGCCGCCATCAGCCTCACCCACTATTACGGCAGCAAAATTAACCGCAAGCGGATGCTATCCACACTTGAGGCGATTTATCAGGAGCTCGGCCATAACAGCCCGATGCTCTACCGCTATTCGGGCGTCGAGGTGGAAGAGAGCACCTTTGTGGCCTGCGCCTTCTGGCGCGTCGAGGCGCTGGCGGAGCTGAAAAAGCGCGACCAGGCGCAGGAGGAGATGAAAGAGATTCTCGACACGCTGTGTCAGAGCGGCAACGTGCAGATCTTTAATGAGATGTACGACACCCGCACCGGCGGCTGGCGCGGCAACATGCCGCTCGGCTTAAGCCATCTGTCGCTTATCTGCGCCGCCAACGCGCTGGCCTGCGACAATCCGGGGCACAGGATTTAAGCCCATCAATAATAAAAAAGGGAGCCGAAGCTCCCTTTTTTATTTATACCCAATCAGTTATTCACCGGAATAACCGCGCCTTTATATTTGGTGCGGATCCAGTCCTGAATCTGTTTGGAGTGCAGCACGTTGACCAGCGCCACGATATCTTTTTTCTTCTCGTCACCTTTATGCACGGTGATGATGTTGGCGTACGGGTTGTTCTCGCCGCTTTCCACCGCGATCGGATCTTTCACCGGGTCGAGGCCCGCGTCGATGGCGTAGTTGGCGTTAATCACCACCGCGTCGCCTTCGTCGTTGTTATACATCTGCGGCAGCAGGGAGCCTTCCACGTTCGGCAGGAAGTTGAGCTTTTTCGGGTTCTCAACGATATCGCTGATGCGCGCGTCCACTTTGTTCACGCCCGGCTTCAGCTTGATGACGCCTTCACGCTCGAAAATAGAGAGGATGCGGCCCTCTTCCGCCACGGCGTCACGCATGATGACTTTGCCGCCTTCCGGCAGATCTTTCAGGGATTTGTATTTTTTGGAGTAGATGCCGATAGGCTCGATGTGAATCGCGCCCGCGCTCACGAAATCATAGGTTTTATCGTCAGCGTGATCTTTCAGCACGCTGTTCAGATACGGGATGTGCTGGAAGTAGTTCGCGTCGATGTCGCGGCTCGCCAGCGCCGTGTTCGGCAGGATGTAATCCTGGAACGGGCGGATTTCCAGATCGATGCCCTGCTTAGCCAGAATCGGCTTCGCCTGCTCCAGAATTTCCGCGTGCGGCACGTTGGACGCGCCCACGGTCAGGGTGTCGGCCCAGGCGGAAACGCTCAGGGTGGCGGCGGCAATCAGCGTCAGTACTCTTTTCATGATGTGTGTTCTCTGTTGTTGTTAGCGTTTATCTAAATAAGAGGTTAAGGCGTCACCGATGAACTGAATGATGAAGACGATCACCAGTATAGCGACCGTCGCCACCAGCGTGACGTCGTTATGGTTACGCTGGAATCCTTCCAGATAAGCGAGATTCCCGAGCCCGCCTGCGCCAATCACCCCGGCCATCGCGCTGTAGCTCACCAGCGCAATCAGGGTGACGGTAATTCCCGAGACCAGCGCCGGGGACGATTCCGGCAGCAGCACGCGGAAAATCAGCGTGCTCATGCGCGCGCCCATCGAGCGGGTGGCTTCAATTACGCCTTTATCGACTTCGCGCAGGCCAATCTCCACCAGACGCGCGTAGAACGGCGCGGCCCCGACAATCAGCGCCGGCAGCGCGGCGTTCGCGCCAAGAATGGTGCCGATAATCGTTTTGGTAAACGGGATCAGCAGCACTATCAAAATGATGAACGGGATGGAACGGAACACGTTCACCACGATGGAGATAACGCCATAGACCAGGCGATTTTCAAACAGCCCGCCGCGCGCCGTTAAGAACAGCGCCAGCCCCAGCACAATACCGAGCACAAAGGTGGCGACGCCCGAGAGCGCGGTCATGTAGAGCGTCTCCTGGGTGGCGGCCAGGAGCTGGTCAATCTTCAGATGGGGAAACAGGGACTCAAGCATGTTTGATAACCTCGCAGTGGATCTCATGCAGGCGTAAATCGGCGAGGATATTCTCAAGCTGTTCCGGCGTCGCCACCACATGCAGCCAGAGCTGACCAAACACGCCGTGGGCGGTCTGGGTCATTTTGCCGTGCAGAATATTAAAAGGCAGACCGTAGCGCAGCGTCAGCTCGCCAACGACCGGCTGGTGGGTGCTGTGCCCGACAAACGTCAGTTTGATCACCGCGCCGTTAAGCTCGCCCGCAAGCGTCGGATCGAACGCGTCGTCGGCCCCTTCCTGGCTAATCTGGCGCACAAACTGGCGTGTAATGGGCTGCTGCGGATGGGTGAAGACCTGCAACACGTCGCCCTCTTCCACCACGCGGCCGTTTTCCATCACCGCCACGCGATCGCAAATCTTGCGCACCACATGCATCTCATGGGTGATCAGCACAATGGTGAGCCCGAAGCGGCGGTTAATGTCCTGGAGCAGATCGAGAATTTGATCGGTGGTTTGCGGGTCGAGCGCCGAGGTGGCCTCGTCGCACAGCAACACATCCGGGCGGTTGGCGAGCGCGCGGGCGATGCCGACGCGCTGTTTCTGCCCGCCGGACAGGCGCGACGGATAGGCGTTTTCACGGCCTTTCAGCCCGACCAGATCGATAAGCTCCGCCACGCGGGTTTTGATTTCCGCTTTCGGCACGCCCGCGATTTGCATCGAAAAGGCGATGTTTTCGCTGACGGTACGCGACCAGAGCAGATTAAAGTGCTGGAACACCATGCTGATTTTCAGGCGCGCCTGACGCAGCGATTCGCCGCGCGCGGCGGAAATCTCTTTACCCGCCACGGTCACGCTGCCGGACGTCGGTTTTTCGAGGCCATTTAACAGGCGAATCAGGGTGCTTTTCCCCGCGCCGCTATAGCCGATAATGCCGTAGATTTGTCCCCGCTCGACTTCCAGGTTGACCTCATCTACCGCCGTAATGGTGTCCTTACCCTGATGAAACAGCTTCGAGATGTTCCTTAAAACTATCATAAGGTTTTACTTTCCTTCAGCGGCGCGCGAGGCGCAGGCTTTCTGACTTTCAGGCTTATCCTGGAGGAATATACCGAAAGGCCTGAATGTAAACATGAATAAAAGAGAATGTTATATAACAGATGATTCTAAACCGCACCAGAAAGCGGTGAAGGAAGCCAGCGCGCGGCCTGACGGGGCTTTCTAATAAAAAAACGCAGGCTAACCGCGCCTGCGTTTTTAATGACGGATGAAGCAGAAATCAGGTGCCGATCATGCCGCCATCGGCTTTCACGATAACGACGGTCGAGGAGCGCGGACGGCCGGCTTTATCGCCGTCGGGCCAGCTTGATACTGCCGTCGGATGCTGCGGATCGCTCAGCCCTTCGCCCGGCTCGCCAGGGTGCTGGATGTTAATAAACAGCGTCCGGTTATCCGGCGTGAACGCGATGCCGGTGATTTCGCAGCCGCGCGGGCCGGTCAGGAAACGGCGAAACTCGTTGGTGCCGGGGATCGTCGCCACCATCTGGTTGTTGCCCATGCCTTCGTAATCTTTGCGGTTGATGGTCGATGACGACACATCGGTCTGGATCCACAGCACGCCGCGATGATCGAAGCTCAGGCCGTCGGCGCTGCCGAATTCCGCGCCTTTCATGCTGCCTTTGGCTTCCGGTTTGTCGGTATCGGTGCGACCGCCCATCACCAGAATATCCCAGGCAAACGCCAGCGCGGTCGGATCGCCGTTCTCCTCCAGCCAGTGCATGATGTGGCCGTAAACGTTTTTGGCGCGCGGGTTGGCCGCATCCACCGGCGCTTTGCCTTCCTTGCCGCGATCGCTGTTGTTGGTGAGCGTGCAGTAAACGCTGCCGGTGTGGTACGGATCGACCGCAATCCACTCCGGGCGGTCCATTTTGGTGGCGCCCACGGCGTCTGCCGCCAGACGGGTTTTGATCAGCAGGTCGCCCTGGTTTTCAAAGCCTTTGCTGGTGTCGAGCCCGTTCTGGCCGAACACCAGCGGCAGCCACTCGCCTTTGCCGTCGTCGTTAAATTTCGCCACATACAGCGTGCCTTTCTCCAGCAGGTGCATATTGGCTTTGCGATCCTGCGGGTTGAATTTGCCTTCCGAGACAAATTTATAGATGTATTCGAATTTCTGGTCGTCGCCCATATAGACCACAACGCGGTTATCCGGCGCGAGCGTCACCGCCGCCCCTTCGTGCTTGATGCGGCCAAGCGCGGTGTGCTTGCGCGGCACCGAATGCGGATCGTACGGATCGATTTCCACCACCCAGCCGAAGCGGTTCGGCTCGTTCGGTGTGGCGTCAACGCTAAAGCGCTTATCCACTTCGTTCCAGCGGTAGGAGTCGTCGCTGTCGCTGATGCCGTAGCGTTTTTCCAGCGGGTTCATCTCCGCTTTCTTCACGAAAATATCGGACCAGTTCTCTTCGCAGGTCAGGTAGGTGCCCCACGGCGTAAAGCCGTTGGCGCAGTTCTGCATGGTGCCGAGAATAGTTTCGCCTTTCGGATCGTCAGCCGTTTGCATCAGCGGGTTGTGCAGCGCCGGACCGGTGATTTTCATCGGCGTGTTAACGGTGATGCGGCGCGCGAAAGAGGACGGACGCACCACTTCCCAGCCCTGGGCCGCTTTTTTCACTTCAATGACCGACACGCCCATCGCGTTCTGGCCTTTCAGCGCTTTATCGGCGCTCCAGTTGGCATCGCCATCTTTAAACAGCAGACCGTTGTCGATGTATTCATGGTTCATGGCGAGCAGGCCGTGATCGGCGCTGTGCCCGCCCTGCGGCAGGCTAAACCACGCCATGCCGTCGTGATGCATCCCGGCCTGCGCCGCCTGCTCTTCCGTGGTGTTGCTGCCGTCGGTTTTAAAAACCGGCAGATTCCCGGCAAGCCCGGTGGCGTCGCCCCATTTGTAGAAGGGCTTCGCGATGTAGCCTTCCGGCACGATAACGGTATCTTCCGTGGAAACCGGCAGACTGGTGAAACCGAGCGCCGTGGCTTTGCCGAGATTGCCGCTCGCGTTCGAGACCGCTTTCGCCAGCGCGTTTTCCGGTTTCAGCAGAAACGGGAACGCTGCCGCAGCACCGGCGACCGCGCCGGCCTGTAACAGGCGGCGGCGCGACAAATAGACTTCCGCGACCTGCGAGAACGCGCGGTTATCGCTCGGGTTGCTGATCTCTTCACTATGCTCACGTTTGAATAAGGTTTTTAACGGTCTGCCCATTGCGGTTTCCTTTCGAAAAATCGATTTCAAGGGGAATCATTTTTATGCACGTGAGGCTACGGAAAGTTTGTTACAGAAATATAACAATTGTCATAAAAAACCGGCGATAAAATCACCTGTGGTCGGGGCGCGGTTTCAGGTATGATGCGAGGCCAGACCCCGCGGCGACAGGCGTCGTCGGGGTTGTCCTTTATTCAGAACCGAGCGCGTCAATGAGAGTCACCCCGGCCAACACCCTTGAATCCATTATCTTTTGCCTGCTGTTTATTTTTTTCTTTATGAATATCCCGCCGGTGCTTTTCGCGCTGCTGCATACCGCCGAGCTACGCGACGTCGCCGCCGTGGTGAACGTGGTGCCATTCCTGGATGACTTTAATGCCTATTTTATTGAGCTGGCGGTGGTGTCAGTTATCTGTTCGCTGATAACGACCGTGGCGGGCAGAGCGCTGTGGGCGCGCTGGGGCAGATGAAACAAACAACGGGAAGAGACGCTGGCGCAGGCGCGCCAGCGTGAAGCCGCATCAGATAGAGGTGCGGCGGTAGCTGCGGTATTCCGGCAGCCAGAAGTTTTCCTCAATGGCCTGTAACAGCGCCTCGGCGGAGGTTTTCACCGCCACACCCTGCTGCTGCGCCATTTTGCCTACCGCGAACGCGATATCCTTCGACACCTGCTGAATATCCGTCAGCGGCGGCAGCACCAGACCGCTGCCGGTATTGACCAGCGGCGAATGCGAGGCCAGCGCTTCACTTGCCGCCATCATCATTTCATCGGTCACGCGCAGCGCGCCGGACGAAATAATCCCAAGCCCGATGCCGGGGAAGATATAGGCGTTGTTGCACTGCGCAATCGGGTAGGTTTTCTCTTTCACCGTCACCGGCTGGAACGGGCTGCCCGTCGCCACCAGCGCCGCGCCGTCGGTCCAGTTCAGGATGTCGTGCGGCGTCGCCTCGACGCGTGAGGTCGGGTTAGAGAGCGGCATAACAATCGGGCGGGCGCAGTGCTTGTGCATCTCGCGGATGATCTCTTCGGTGAAGAGCCCGGTCTGGCCAGAGACGCCGATGAGAATGTCCGGTTTGGCGTTGCGCACCACATCCAGCAGCGAGATCGAATCGCTCTGCGTATCCCAGCCCTGCAGGCTGTCGCGTTTTTGCACCAGCTTCGACTGGAACGACAGCAGGTTTGGCATGTTGTCGGTCAGCAGGCCGAAACGGTCGACCATAAAGACACGGGCGCGCGCCTGTTCGTCGCTTAAGCCGCCTTCGGTGCGCATCCACGCGATGATCTGCTCGGCGATGCCGCACCCGGCGGAGCCTGCGCCGAGGAAGACGATTTTCTGCTCGCTGAGCTGGCTGCCCGCCGCGCGGCTCGCGGCAATCAGCGTGCCGAGCGTCACCGCCGCGGTGCCCTGAATATCATCGTTAAAGCAGCAGATCTCGTCGCGATAGCGCTCAAGCAGCGGCATCGCGTTTTTCTGCGCGAAATCTTCAAACTGCAACAGCACGTTCGGCCAGCGCTGTTTCACCGCCTGGATAAAGTCATCAACGAACGCGTAATACTCGTCATCGGTGATACGCGGGTGACGCCAGCCCATATAGAGCGGATCGTTCAGCAACTGCTGATTGTTGGTGCCGACATCCAGCACGATAGGCAGCGTATACGCCGGGCTGATGCCGCCGCAGGCGGTGTAGAGCGAGAGCTTGCCGATAGGAATGCCCATGCCGCCGATGCCCTGGTCGCCGAGGCCGAGAATACGCTCGCCGTCCGTCACCACGATCACTTTGATGTTATGGATAGGCACGTTCTGCAGGATGTCATCCATGTTGTGCCGGTTCGGCCAGGAGATGAACACCCCACGGGCGCGGCGGTAAATTTCGGAAAAACGTTCGCAGGCCGAGCCCACCGTCGGGGTGTAAATGATGGGCATCATCACCTCAAGATGGTTTTCCAGCAGGCGATAAAACAGGGTTTCGTTGGTGTCCTGGATGTTGCGCAGGTAAATGTGTTTATCAATATCCGTTTTGAAATCTTCAAACTGTCGCCACGCGCGCTCCGCCTGCTCTTCAATGGTTTCCACCACTTCCGGCAACAGCCCCAGCAGGTTGAAGTTGCTGCGCTCCTCCATGCTGAAGGCGCTGCCTTTATTCAGCAGCGGGAACTCCAGCAGAACGGGGCCTGCGTAGGGAATGTAAAGCGAACGGTTTTTTTTGTGTTTGATTTCCATCTGTCTCACTCTTTTTTGCGCGGCAGAAGCCTCACCATTGGCTTTCTGGGAGCCGCGTCGGAACGGGCGGATTACCATAGCGGCACATAGTGTATAAGAAAGCGGCCCGGCACTCTTCCCTTAATGGACAGATTTGTCGCATCAATACCATGCAATTTATTCATCATGAAGAATTTGGGGGAGCCGCGCTCCCCCGTGAGCGGTGTGGCCGTCAGGCCAGCGAAGAATCGGGCGATTTTTCAAGCGCCGGGCGCGGGCGGCCCTGGAGCGTGAAGAACGAGATAACGGTAAAGCCAAGCGTAATCAACCCAAGCACCAGATAGGTCTGCTGGAAGCCCACGGTGTCATACATCCGGCCCGCCCAGGTGGAGAGCACGACGCCGGAGAGCTGTTTGGAGAGATTAAAGCCCACCAGAAACAGCGTGGCGGAAAGGCGCGGATCAAAAACGGCGGAAATGTATTTAAACGTGCCCACCAGCAGGAACGGCAGCTCAAACATATGCAGCGTTTTGAGGATGATCACCTGCCAGTCGGCGGTGGCGAATGACGAGCCGATAATGCGCATCGACATAATCGCGCCCGCGATAAGCAGCGCGTTTTTGCTGCCAATGCGGTTGATGATAAACGGCGTGAAGAACATCACGGTGGCGTTAAGCAGCTCGCCGCCGGTGGTAACGAAGCCGAAAATCTGGGTGCCGCGCTCGGGGCTTGAGAAAAAGCCTTTAAAGAAGTTGGCGAACTGCTGGTCAAAGACGTCATACACGCTCGCCACGCCCACCACATAGATGATAAACGCCCAGAAGCTGCGCATTCTGAACAGCTCGCTGACGAGCTTCATCGAGAACGCCTGGCTGGTCTCCTTCGTGCCGGAGATCAGGTTGCCGCTCTCCCCCGCCGGGCGCGAAAACCACAGTACACCCGCCAGGATCAGCGCGCACGCCGACGCCACCCAGAAGATGATATTGGGGTTCACGCCAAACAGCATACCGGTCATCGAGGCGCACAGCGCCCAGCCCACGCAGCCGGAGACGCGCACTTTGCCATATTCAAAATTATTGGCGCGGCTGACGCGCTCAATGTACGCCTCCACCGCGCCGGAGCCGCTTGAGAAGACAATCCCCAGATAGCAGCCGCCGACAAACGCCCCAACCCAGATGTTAAACGCCAGCAGCGGCTTGAGCACAAAGATAAAAAACGGCGCAAACAGCACCAGCAGGCCGGTTATCGTCCACAGCAGGTGTTTGCGCAGCCCGAGTTTGTCAGACACCAGGCCAAACACCGGCTGGAAGATAATCGCGAACAGCGAAATACACGAGAAGACAATGCCGGTATCCGTTTTACTGAGATGCGCGACATCCGCCAGCCACACCGGGAAAAACGGAAAGTAGGCCGACATAATGAAGTAGTAGAAAAAGAAGAACAGCAAAAAGAATATGAAGTTCTGTTTTTCAACCGGGGTCAGGGCAGGCTTATTCATCTTTCACCTTCTGTGTGGAGGTTGTTTTTGTTGTTAACGCCGGGGCGCGCCCCGGCGGTCGCGCCCTGTCAGCCTTGCCGTCTGCGCAGGGTAAAGCGGTAGCGGTATTCCCGCGCGGTCAGCAGATATTCCGGGTGCACGCTCGGTGTCCAGGAGTCATCGCCGCCAACGCCCATATGGAAGCCATCAATGGTCAGCCAGATACCCGCCTCCGGCTGCAATTTATGCCAGTGGCTGGTTTCCATCAGCTGACGCGTGCCGTAAGGGCTTAGCGAGAAATGAAACTCGCCTTCGGCCTGCCAGCCGTTCCAGTTAAGCTCGCGGGTGTTGCAACGCAGGCCGTTTTCGCCAGGGAAGATATACGGCGTGGTGAGCTCTGAAAGCGGCAGCGTCCAGCGCGAGAAGCACGCGCTGCTCAGGCGGTCCGGGTAATTTTCATGCGGGCCGAGGCCGAGCCAGCTTGCCGTCTCTTCGCCGCCGCGCAACTGGCAGACGACACCCACGCGCGGCAGCGGCGGCAGTGCGGTGCTGCGCGCGATGTCGATATCGCAGTGCAGCGCGCCCTGGTTATCCACCACCATGCGCCAGCGGCTGAGAATAGCCGGGCCGTCCGCCACGCCTTTTACGAAGTACGCGTGCTGCGCGACGATCTCCACGCCGTCGCGGGTGGTCTGCGCGTCGCAGGCCAGGCAGCGGTGTTCGGTGTTATACAGCCCGGCGGCTTTCCAGCGCTCCACCCAGGCGTTCGGATCGATGCGTTCCACTTCGCTGACGCCGATATCGTTATCGATCGGCGCGCGGATGAACTGATCGGCAAGCGGCGTCAGCATCTGATCCACGCCGTCGTCGCTCCACTGTATCAGTTGACCGCTGGCGCGGCTCACGCGCCAGGTCTGACACCCGTGGCGAATGACAAATTCCGCGTCGGTGATCTCAAGCTGCGGCGCGTCGCCTGCCGCAACCGGCTCCGGCAGCGCGAGCGGTGCGGCGAGCGGCCATTGCGCCCAGGCGCTGAGATGCCCTTCCGGCGACCACGGCGTCGCCTGCGGCTGTTCAACGCGCACATGCAGCCAGATTTCCTCGTCGCCCGCGCGGGCGCTAAAGCCTGTGTCGCTGAGCGTCAGCACGCGGGACGCCTGCGGGCCGAGCTCCAGCGTCAGTTCCCCGCTCAGGCGCGTCTCGCCGCGCGCCTCGATGCTCCACAGCAGGCGCTCGTTGTCGCTCTCGCGGAACAGGTATTCGCTGGTCACCTCGATTTGCAGCGGGTTTTCGCTCACCAGACGGAACTGGAAGAACTGCTGCTGATGCTTCGCCTCAAAGAGCGCCGGGTGCGGCGTGCGGTCCGGGAAGACCAGGCCGTTCATGCAGAACTGACGGTCGTTCGGCGTGTCGCCGAAATCGCCGCCGTAGGCCCACCAGCGGCTGCCGTCAGGCTCGACGCGCGTAATGGCCTGGTCGGCCCAGTCCCAGATAAAGCCGCCCTGCAGGCGCGGATACTGGCGGAACGCGGCCCAGTAATCGGCAAAATTCCCGAGGCTGTTGCCCATCGCGTGCGCGTATTCACAGAGGATCAGCGGGCGGGTTTCGCCAGGCATTGAAATCCACTTTTTGATCGACCATTTCGGCACCGCAGGAATCAGCTGGTCGGTCTCCACGCGCGCGTACATCGGGCAGATGATGTCGGTCGCGCGGGTATCCGCCCCGCCGCCTTCATACTGCACCGGGCGCGTCGGGTCCTGATGCTTGATCCAGTTATAGAGCGCGGTGTGGTTCGCGCCGTTGCCCGACTCATTGCCGAGCGACCAGATAATAATGCTCGGGTGGTTACGGTTGCATTTCACCATGCGCGTGACGCGCTCGCTGTACGCGCCAAGCCACACCGGATCGTCCGAAAGACGGCTCATCGGCTCCATGCCGTGGGTTTCGATATTGGCTTCGTCCACCACGTACAGCCCGTAGCGGCTGCACAGCTCATACCAGCGCGGCTGGTTGGGGTAGTGCGAACAGCGCACGGCGTTGAAGTTGTTCTGCTTCATCAGCAGGATGTCCTGCACCATCGCCGCCTCGTCCACCGCCTGGCCTTTTTCCGGGTGATGCTCGTGACGGTTAACGCCGCGGATCAGCAGCGGCTGGCCGTTAAGCGTCAGCAGGCCGTTGTTGATTTCCACGCGACGAAAGCCGACGTCGTGCGCCTCAGAGACCAGCGGCATGCCGTCGGCGTCCAGCAGCGTCACCACCGCGCGATACAGATGCGGCGCTTCGGCGCTCCACAGCAGCGGGTTGTCAACGTCAAGCGAGAGCGTGACGCGCTCCGGGTAGTTGCCGCGCTCATCAATCGGGGCGGAGCCGAGCGGCAGCGTCTGGCTCGCCACTTCGTTTTCACCGCGCCACAGCGCGAGAGTGACGCTAAGCCCACGCGCGGCGGGCGTCACTTCCACCTCGCTGAACAGCGTGGCGTGACGCAGCGACGGCGCAAGCTCAGTATGCACGCGCACATCGGCCAGCGCCTGCTCCGGGAGATGCAGCAGGCTGACCGGGCGGAAAATGCCGCTCATGCGCCACATATCCTGATCTTCCAGATAAGTGCCGTCCGACCAGCGCAGCACCAGCACGCACAGGCGGTTGCGGCCCGCGTGCAGCACGCCGGTAAGATCGAATTCCGCCGGCAGGCGGCTGTCCTGCGAATAGCCCACCCACTGACCGTTACACCAGAGATAAAACGCCGAATTCACGCCGCCAAAGATAATGCGCGTGCGGCCCGTCTCCAGCCACGCCTGCGGCACCTCGATATCGCGCGAATAGCAGCCGGTCGGGTTGTCGTCCGGCACAAACGGCGGATTTACCGGGATCGGGTAGCGCACATTGGTGTAGATCGGCGTGTCGTAGCCTTCCATCTGCCAGTTTGACGGCACCGGCGTGGCGCGGGCGTCGCTGAGATCCGCCGCCAGCCAGACTTCAGGCACCTGGTGAGGGCTGGCGAAAAAGCTGAACTGCCATTCGCCGTCGAGCGACAGCACGGCGTCGGACGGCTCTCCCCGGCGCGCCCGATCGGCGTCGCGCCAGCCGTGCAGCGGCGTATGGGACGGCAGACGGTTGACGCTGGTGATCGCCGGGTTCTGCCAGTCGTTGCGGGCAAGGATCGTCGCCAGCGGGCGCGTCTGAAGTTCGTTAAAAGCGGTCGTGGTGGGGTTTTCTGTCATGATGGTTCCCTGGAAACAATAAAAATGTCGTGCGCTAACATAAAGGATCAGCATGGCGGGAAACCGGACAGATCGCGAATAGCGGCGTTGCAGAATGCTGTCCTGGATCACATCACAGCGCATGCGGGATCGTGAATTGCGATCTGCGTCACAGCGATGATGTTAGCGCACGACATTACGCGCCAGAAATTGACTTTATCGCGCGCCATCGCCGATGATTCAGGCTACACAGGCAGAGGAATGGCGATGAAAAAACGACTCAGCACGCTGGATGACGTGGCGCAGAAAGCCGGGGTGTCGCACCAGACGGTGTCGCGCGTGCTTAATAAGCCGCAGATGGTTTCGCCCGCGACGCGCCAGCGGGTGCTGGAGGCGATGGACGCCTTACAGTTTGTGCCAAACCGCAGCGCGCAACTGCTGGCCGGGAAAGCCACCCGCACGCTCGGGTTTATCACCGTTTCTCTGGCGCTGCATGCGCCCTCGCAGATTGCCGCCGCCATTAAAAGCCACGCCGCGCGGGCGGACTACAGCGTGGTGATCGCCACGCTGGAAACCGGCACGCTGGCGGAGTTGCAGCGCTCGCTCAATGAAATGCGCGCGCAGAAAGTGGATGGCGTCATTATCAACCTGCCGCTCGGGGCGGAAGCGGCCGCAAGCCTCGTTAACGACAACAGCGATCTGCTGTGCCTGTTTCTCGACGTGCCCGCCGACAGCGACGTCTTTCACGTAAGCTTTGACCCGCGCGACGGCTCGCGCCAGAGCGTGGAGTTTCTGCTGAACGGCGGGCATCAGCGCATCGCGCTGCTCGCGGGGCCCGAACATTCGGTGGCGTCCGGCATGCGTCTCGCCTGCTGGCAGGACGTGCTTAGCGCGCATGGTCTGGCCCCCTGCGCGGTTTTACACGGCGACTGGAGCTCGAAAGACGCCTGGCAGCAGACGCTGAGCCTGTTCCGCACCCGGCGCGATATCACGGCGCTGGTGGTGGCGAACGATCAGATGGCGTTCGGCGCCATGAGCGCGCTGGATGAGCTGGGCCTGCGCGTGCCGCAGGATGTCTCGGTGATTGGCTATGACGACACGCCGGACAGCGCCTATTTCATTCCGCCGCTTACCACCGTCGAGCAGGATTTCAACCGGCTGGGCGCGCAGGCGGTGAGCCGCATGGTGGCGCGCCTCACGGGACACGGCGAGAGCGGATCTGCCCTGCTGCCGACCCGCTTTATCGAGCGCCGCTCCACCGCGCCGCTGGGCGACCGCAACGCCTCTCGCGAACGGCTGCTCGATGAGATGGCGCGCCTGGTGAAAGCCCTGCGCGAGTGCTGAGCCTCAGCGCGCTTTATCTTCCTGCTTCATTCGCGCGCGGATGCCGCCGTCAATGGTCGTAGTGTCCGCCATCGGCGTATAGATAGCGCCGGTCGTCGGGGCCAGCGGCTGCGCTTTTTCCACCGAGCGGTTAATCACTTTCGCGGAGAGTTTTTCCGTCATATCCGGGAACAGATGGTGCGATAAATTCGACGAGCGCGCCTTCCAGCCCACCGGGATCTCCTCTTGCGGTTTGAAGCAGGCTTTGACCATCGCGTCGATGACTTTCTCCGGCGAATCCATCGCGGCCATGCGCGGCGCGTGGCCGGTATAGTTGGCGGCGTGGGTCCACCACGGCGTATCCACCGCCCACGGCATGATGGTCGCTACTTTGATGTCGTGGTAATCGTTAAGCCGCAGCTCTTCGTTAATGGTGCGACCGAGGCTCAGCACGGCGGCTTTGGTGGCGGCGTAGCTCGACTGAAACGCCAGCGGCACTTCGCTGTCCACCGAGCCGGTGTTAATCAGCACGCCGAAGCCCTGGGCGATAAAATGTTTCATCGCCACGTGCGCGCCGTAAATCACGCCTTTCAGGTTCACATCCACCAGCCGCTCATGATCGGCTATCGGGATCTCCCAGAACCAGCCGAGCGCCCCGATACCGACGTTATTGATCCAGACGTTAATCGGCCCGAAGCGCGCGATCGCCGCCTGCGCCAGGCGCTCCACCTGATCCGGCTGGCTGACGTCTGTTTCCACCGCCAGCGCGTGGCCGTTGTCAGCGTTAATCTCCTGCGCCAGCACTTCCAGCGCCTCGCCCCGACGCGCCGCCAGCACGACGTTCGCGCCGCGTTTTGCGAGCGCCAGCGCAGCCCCGCGGCCAAAACCGCTCGACGCCCCGGTGATAACGATAGTGGTGTTGATCATTCGTTTTTCAGACATAGCGGCCCCTCTTTTTATCAGCAGATTGCCGCGCCGCTTCAGGCCCGAAGGGCGGCGCGGCCCAGCTTTCAGTCTGGACCGGGATGCGCAGAACGCAAAAAGATGGGCTTGTTATTCGCCAGCTGAACCTGAAATTAAAACCGGTTCGTTTGAGGGGAGACGGGTATTAGGGATTTGGTATGGGCGTGGGGTGGAATTAAACAGTATCTTTTGAGTTATGATACCAGGTGAAGTCAGCGCGGTTCAGCCCAGATGTGAATGCAAGCAATCACAATACAAATTGTACAAACAGATAAAGCGTCATTCAGGGAGAACAAAGATGAGTTTTGAGCGAAAAAAGGAACGTGCACTTACCATGATGGAAAGTAAAAACATGTGGCGCAGCAACTATGCCCCTCCTCTGTTGCGTCTGTTATGGAAGTCAGGATTAAAAATCCCTCCCTTACCTTTCGCGCCGTTCTGGCAAGTAACATTAATTATGGGATTCGGGTTTAGCCTTGTATGGGGGCTCGTTATGTGGTTTTTCACATGGCAAGCAATGGGCGTCCAACCTTCCTCGGCGATATTAAGGAGTCTCGCAGGTGGGCTTCTGTTTGGCATAATCATGGCAGCGTTTCATAGCTGGCGTAAAAAGGCCAATAATTTGCCTGACTGGAAAGACCTGTAAATGGCTCAGTATCGCTTAAAGCCCGGTCATGCTAAAAGCGCCTCATACCAAATGGGCGTCATCACTTTCGCACCTGTCTTAGTGAGACTGTTTCACGCGGTTAATCAATGATGGCTGGCTTAGCCGTGACGTGTGGCCTGAAAGAAACCTCTTGCGATACATCCATTCTTTCGGTTTCGCTGACAAAAAAGGATGGCGCCAGGCCATCCTTTTTCTTTCAGGGAAAACGCCGACCACTCAGGCCTCAGGCGCGCAGACCGCCCGCCAGCAGCGTAAACACCTCGATCATTTTCGGCAGCGCTTCTTCGGGTTCCGGGCTTGCGGCCACCCAGAGCGCGGCATTGAGCGCCGCGCCGTTCAGCAGCCGCGCGGCGGCGTCGGCGTCCACCGGTTTGATTATCCCGCGCGCCATCATGCTGATAACCGTCTCGCGCGTGGCGTCGAGGCAGCTATTCTGGCTCGGCCACTGCGCCGGATCGCCGAGAAACGCCGGGCCATCCAGCAGCACAATGCGCCGCACCTCTTCATCCAGCGCCATCTGAATATACGCCACGCCTTCGGCGATGAGCGTTTCCCACGGGTCTTCGACGCCTGCCGCGGCCGCTTTCGCGCGCTGCGCCATCTCGCCATCCACCTGGGCGACCACGGCGGCGAGCAGCCCTTTTTTATCGCCGAAATTATGATACAGCGCGCCGCGCGTCAGCCCGACGCTGGCGGTGAGCTCATCCATTGAAGCCGCCGCAAACCCTTTCTCAGCAAACGCCTTTCGCGCCGCCGCGATGAGTTTCGCGCGGTTTTCTTCCATGGTGTCGATGCGCCGTTTTGCGGCCATAGGATCTCCTTTTCACATACGCGACGTATTTCAATTGACATACGCGGCGTATGTGTAATGATTATTCACATACGCGGCGTATATTAAATGAATTCCCGGCAAGGCGCACCCGGCTTCTTGCCCAACATTAACAGGACACTCTATGACTTCTCGCGAACCTATCTTCCCCGCTAACCGTCATGCGTTGTATGAAGAACACGGTTATTCCGCCGCCATCCGTAGCGGCGATCTGCTGTTTGTTTCAGGCCAGGTGGGCAGCCGTGCCGACGGCACGCCGGAGCCCGATTTCGACGCGCAGGTACGCCTCGCGTTTGAGAACCTGCGCGCAACGCTCGCCGCCGCCGGTTGTACCTTTGACGATTTGGTGGATGTCACCACGTTTCATACCGATCCTGAGCGCCAGTTCCCGGCCATTATGGCGGTTAAACAGGCTATTTTCCCGGCATCGCCGTACCCGAACTGGACCGCGGTCGGCGTGAACTGGCTGGCGGGCTTTGATTTTGAAATCAAGGTGATTGCCCGTATCCCGGACGGGCCGCGCGCGTAAAAAAAAGGATGGCTCAGGGCCATCCTTTTTATCAGCCACTGTACGTTACAGGCCGCGGCGCGCCATTAACAGCGCCAGATCCACCAGCCGGTTTGAGAAGCCCCATTCGTTATCATACCAGGCGAGGATTTTGACCATGTTGCCGCCAATCACCAGCGTTGAGAGGCCGTCGATAATGGATGAGCGCGGGTCGCCGCGGTAGTCGCTGGAGACCAGCGGTTCATCGCTGTAGCCGAGAATGCCTTTCAGCGGTCCTTCCTGGGACGCCTTCAGAAACGCGGCGTTGACCTCTTCCACGGTGACATCGCGGGCGAGCGTGACGGTGAGATCGACAATCGACACCACCGGCACCGGTACGCGCAGCGAGTAGCCGGTCATGCGGCCATCGAGTTCAGGGATCACTTTACCAATCGCCTTCGCCGCCCCGCTGGAATACGGCACGATGGAGAGCGCCGCCGCACGCGCGCCGCGCAGATCTTTCTCCGGCTGGTCGTGGAGCGCCTGGCTGTTGGTGTAGGCATGGGTAGTGTTCATCAGGCCGTGCTGAATGCCGAATTGCTGATGCAGCACCTGGGCTGCGGGCGCAAGACCGTTGGTGGTGCAGCTACCGTTGCTGACCACGCGGTGCAGCGCCGGATCGTACTGCTCATGGTTAACGCCCATCACGATGGTCAGGTCGTCGTTTTTCGCCGGGGCCGAAATAATGACGCGTTTCGCGCCGCCTTTGGTGATATGCGCTTCGGCCTGGACTTTATCGGTAAAGAAGCCGGTGGCTTCGATAACAATTTCCACGCCCACGCTGCTCCACGGAATATTGCCGGGGTCGCGCTCGGAGAAGACGCGGATGGCGCGCCCGTCGAGCTTCAGCTCGCCCTCGCCCGCTTCTACGGTCGCCGGCAGCGTGCCGAGCAGGGAGTCATGTTTCAGCAGATGCGCCAGGGTTTTGCTGTCGGTGAGATCGTTAATCGCCACCACCTGAAACGCCTCATTGCCCAGCGCGGCGCGTAGTACGTTGCGGCCGATACGGCCAAATCCGTTAATGCCTACTTTAACCATGATGAAGCTCCTCTGTTAACGTTCTGAAGAGAGTGTGTAACAGAGGGCGAATGGCGTAAATGACGAGATTAGATCACTTTACGCCATCATGCGTGCGCAGAAGCGTTCGCGGTAGTCGGACGGCGTGAGATGCAGATTGCGCTCAAAGACGCGGCGCAGGTTGATAGCGTTGCCGAAACCGCACTGCGTCGCGACCTGCTCAATACTTTCGCTCCCCTGCTCCAGGCGCTGGCGGGCGGCGTCAAGGCGCGCCTCCTCCACATAGCGGGCGGGCGACACGCCGGTTTCGCGCGTAAAGACACGGGTGAAATTGCGCGGGCTCATCGCCACATGCTCTGCCAGCCGCTCAACGCTGAGATCCTGCGCCAGGTTCTCAAGGATCCAGCCCTGGAGATCGCGGATCGGGCCTGGCGTTTTCGCCTGAGTCAGCAGATAGCGGCTGAACTGTGACTGGCCGCCGGGGCGGCGCAGATACATCACCAACTCCTGCGCGACGTTGCGCGCCAGCTCAAAACCGCCGTCTTCTTCCAGCAGCGCCAGCGTCAGATCAAACCCGGAGGTTACGCCTGCCGACGTCCAGATATCGCCGTCCTGCACGTAAATCGGCCCGCGCTCCACCGTCACCGCCGGGAAGCGCGCGGCGAGCGTATCAAGCAGCCGCCAGTGGGTGGTGGCGCGCCGCCCGTCCAGCAGACCGGCCTGCGCGAGCAGCAGCGCCCCGCCGCACACCGAGACCACGCGCCGGGCATACGGTGCCGCCTGTGACAGCCACTGCGCCACCTGGTCGCCCTCTTCTTCCGTCAGCCCGCGGCCCGTCACCATGATGGTGTCAAAAGGCGTGTGCGGCGCGAGATCGCACAGGCGGTGCTCCGCCAGCAGCTTAAAGCCGGAGGCACCGTGTATAACGTGGTGCGGCTGGGTGGTGGCAAGCGTCACCTGATAATGCGGCTCAGGGGCATCCGCAGGCCGCAACTGGTTGGCCCGGGTAAAGATATCGGCGATGCCGGTGGCTTCCAGCAACATGCCCCCTTCCGGGGCGATAATCAGAATAGTTTTCATGTCCTGAAAAATACGCTTTATACAAATTAAGTCAACACAGGCGCTTAACCGTATGGCGGTTACAGAGTGTGTGATGGCGTGGTCTCCCTGGCATTGAGCGCAGATAACGCTTTGTGGGATAAGTAGAATCGCAGGGAATAAAAGGAATGCGGGTTTTAGTGAGAGGGGAAACAGAGCGCGCTGATGTTATCGCGAGGCCGCGTTTTACTTAAGGAAATTCCCGCCGCTGGCGCAGCGGGGTTGACGTTACTGCCGCGATTGCCAGTCGCGCTCGCAGTGCTCTTTCGCTTCGGCCAGGAGATCGCGCAGCTCCGGCGCGCCGTCGCTGTAGCCGTAATCCATCGTGCTGCTGGCGGCCTGCTGCTCCTGCTGCGCGGCAAAACGGATCTCATCCTGCTGCGGCTGCCATTCACCGTTATCGTCACGCACTAACCGCGTGGCATATTGCGGCTGTTTGTCATCCTCGCCGTAGATTTCATATTTACACTCAGGCGCGTTTTCCGGCCCAAATTCCAGGGTATCGATCAGATGCGGCTGTGCCATCGTGCCTCCTTCAACAGATTAAAAATAAAGGGTAGTACAGGGAAGCGGAATGTGCCGGAGCCGTGTAGAATAACCGAAGCGCGGGACGGGAGATAAATAAGGAAAATCGTCATGCTGAAAAAAGCTATTTTCTTTTTCATTGAGCCGTATTTACCTTACGTCGCCCTTTTCTTCATTGTGCTCGGCGGTGTTATTTTTCATTATGTTGTTCCCGAGCACGCGGGCGCATTAACGTTTATGTGGCTGGTGCATGTGCTGTACTGGTTTGTGAAATATGTGCCCTCTTATATCAGGTTTAAATAATAAGACGCACACAGATAATGCCTCTGCGCCACTAATGCGCAGAGGCTCAACATTTAATGAGTTTTAAGCAGCGTGAGTTTACCGTCGGGGGTTTGTCTGTAGAGTTTACCATTTAGACCAAAAAACACTTTACTACTATAATCCCCTCCAACCCTCATCACGACATCATTATAAATACAATTTTCATCACTTTTAATATCATCGAAACAATTATAATCGTCTATAGTGCCATCGTTACTGCCTGTCGGTGCCGCGACATACCCTCCGAAATACATGATGGTGATTGTAAAGTCTTCAGGGTTATCGATTAAATGATATTTTTCTTGCAGGTTATCTTTGTTTTTATTCCACCAGTCAATCTTACCCCGATCTGTGAACGGCGGATGATTAATATATACTTTACCATCAACCACCCTAATTATTTCTGTTGGCGCAAAAAAATCCCAGCAAAACCATGCAACACATATTAACAACAAAGCCAAAAGAATTTTCTTAAGCATTATATTCACCTGCAATGGTTATTTTAGCTTCAAAATTTGTAAAAAATGGTTTAAAGCCGAATTTATTGAACCTCTGCAAGACAAACCAGATTCTAAAGAAAGTAAAGGCATTAAATTGTACTTTACTGATATCATCAGTATCAAGCCCAAAATGATCCTGACCTTTAAAACGAATAACAGCAATGTATTTTTTATTATTCAGAACCAGCGAGTCAATAGATATTTCTGTACTATTGACATCATGTATGGAAATTCCCAAACCGTTAATGCATGAATGCCAACCAACAAATTTAGGCAAGTGCACACTCGTAAAAGGCTTTGTAAAATGATCTTTTGTTAATACATACTTATCAAAATTATGTCTGTCAAGAATATATTTGATAGTACCTACTGCACTTGTATTACTTTTATCCTGGGTTATAACTTTTCTATACGCTTCATTCATCTGTAAATCATAATAATCCGCACCATCTTTGTAATGCATATGGTCAATTAATCTGGCGATAAGGCCTTTATATGTGCCGACAAAAGAGAAAGCCTTGGACTGCGTTTTCATATCATTAAAAAGCATTTCAATCACTCTCTCTTTCGTATAAGGCGCAAGGCGGCGCAGCGCCGGGTGATCATAGGGAGAACGATAGGTACAATAATCAATAAAGGGTGACACCTGATACAGTTTAAAACGCTCCTTAAGCGTTTTCTCATCCAGATCGCCGCACTTCATATCATCAGCGTTGCGATCGTTAAAAGGTTTTTGACTTGTAAAAACAGTTAACGGCTGCGCGAGTCCACTCATTGAATCACATCCTTATATATCCATTGGGTGAAATATCATTATACGCTTTTATTAAGCGGCTCAAACCATTTTCGTTGAAACATGACGAACCGCAAAAAAATTATCTTCTGCAAAATCCCCAATAATATATTTCTTTTTTATAATAGACTGCCGTTATGAATGCCTTCAACTCGCCTCAGTATAAAGCCATGCATTGTTCCTCCCTTCCGCCATAAAACAAAAGAAAACCAATAAAGATAGTGGGATCATTTGCATTACCAATATTACGACTGTTCATTTAGGTCATAAGGCGTTAATTATCATTGGCAATTAATATATTAACCTCTCAGGACAACCCCAAGCGGCAACACTGAATACCGCATAGATGATGATATTTACTTACAAACCTCAGACGGAAAGATACAGCATATCCGCGAAAGGCCTACGTCGCTTACAGATGTTGAAATAAAAACAATCCCAACCCCCCCTCTCCTCAAACCGCACCCACGTTTAAGCAGTCGCCCCTCGCCCATGCCACAATAAGTTAACCATTTTTTTACTTCGGAGCGCCGATGCACGCCCTTCACTCTTCTTTCCCACCCGTGTTTGACGGCCATAACGATCTGCTGCTGCGCCTGTGGCTGCGCGCGGAGGCCGAGCCTGTCGGGGCGGTGTTCAGCGGCCTGGAAGGCGGCCATCTGGATTATCCGCGGATGCGCCAGGGCGGCTTTGCCGGCGGGCTGTTCGCGGTGTTTGTGCCGCCGCCGGAGTATGTCGCGCAGATGCGCAATCTGCCGCTGGCGGATGCCGAAACGATGCACGATCCGCTCGCCATTACGCAGGCGCAGATTGGGCTGTTTCACGCGATGGCGCAGGCCTCCGGCGGGAAAATGCGCGTCTGCCGGACGGTGGCGGATATCGAGCAGTGCATGGCGGATGACGTGGTGGCGCTGGTGCTGCATCTCGAAGGCGCGCAGGCGATCGACGCGCAACTGGAGCCGCTCGACACCCTGCTCGCGCAGGGCGTGCGCAGCATTGGGCCGTTCTGGAACACGCCGAACATTTTTGGCGAAGGGGTCTGCGGGCCGTTTCCTGGCTCGCCCGATACCGGCGCCGGGTTAACGCCTGCGGGTAAAGCGCTCATCCGCGCCTGTCGCGAACGCCATGTGCTGGTGGATGTTTCGCATATGAATCAGAAGGCGTTTTTCGATACCGCGGCCATCGGCGGCGGGCCGCTGGTGGCGACCCACTCCAACGCGCACGCGCTCTCCGCGCAGCCGCGCAACCTTACCGATGAGCAACTCGCGGCCATTAAGGCCAGCGACGGGCTGGTCGGCGTGAACTTCGGCACCGCCTTTCTGCGCGCCGACGGGCAGCGCAACGGTGATACGCCCTTATCCGAAATTGTTACGCACGTTGAGTATCTGATTACTAAACTGGGTGAAGACCGCGTGGCGTTCGGATCGGATTTCGACGGCATCAGCCTGCCGGATGCGATGGGCGACGTCACCGGTTTACCGCGTCTGATGCAGGCGCTGGCAGCGGCAGGGTTCGACGCGCCGCTGCTGGAAAAGCTCGCCTGGCGCAACTGGTTGCGCGTGCTCAGGCTCGCCTGGGGAGAATCGCAATAAATGGATAAGCATTTAAGTTGCGATCTCGATCACATTTACGCAACATAAGCGCGCCGGTAATCGGTTTCACCAGGGTGGTAAAAAATCACCCGTTAGATGAGGAGTAAGACTATGACCAAGTGGACTAAACCTGCGTTTGTTGACCTGCGCCTGGGTCTGGAAGTGACCCTGTACATTTCCAACCGTTAATCGCCTGTGCCCGCGGCTTCGCGGGCACCTTTTCTCTTTTCCTTTCCGGTTCTGCACATGCAAATCAAAGTTCTCGGCTCGGCGGCGGGCGGCGGTTTCCCCCAGTGGAACTGCAACTGCGCCAATTGCCAGGGCGTGCGTAACGGCACGATGAAAACGTCCGCGCGTACCCAGTCTTCCATCGCCGTCAGCGATGACGGGAAAAACTGGGTGCTGTGCAACGTCTCGCCCGACATTTGCCACCAGCTTCTCGCCTCACCCGAATTGCATAATCCCGAAGTGCTGCGCGGCACCGGCATCGGCGCGATTATTCTCACCGACAGCCAGATAGATCACAGCGCGGGATTACTCAATTTACGTGAAGGCTGCCCGCACCACGTCTGGTGCACGCCGGAAGTGCATGACGATCTCTGCACCGGTTTTCCGGTCTTCCCGATGCTCTCCCACTGGAACGGCGGGCTGATTCATCACCCGATTGCGCCGCTGTCGCGCTTTCAGGTGCGGGTCTGCCCTGGCGTGCATTTCACCGCCATTCCGCTGCTGAGCAACGCGCCGCCCTACTCGCCGTACCGCGATCGCCCGCTGCCGGGCCATAATGTCGCGCTGTTTATCGAAGAAGAAGGCGGCAAAAGCCTGCTCTACGCGCCGGGCCTCGGTGAGCCGGACGACGCCATTCTGCCGTGGCTTGAGCGCGCCGACGTGTTGCTGATTGACGGCACGCTGTGGCGCGACAACGAGCTTGCCGCCACCGGCGTTGGCCATAACACCGGCAAAGCGATGGGCCATCTGGCGCTGTCGGAAGAACAGGGTCTGGCGGCCTTACTGGCGCGCCTGCCCGCGGAGCGCAAAATTCTTATTCATATCAACAATACCAACCCGATCCTCAACGAGGCGTCCCCGGAGCGCCAGTCCCTGCACCAGATGGGCATTGAGGTGAGCCACGACGGGATGGTAATCGCGCTATAAGAGGCTTTATGACCGAGCAACGACTGCTGACGCCCGACGAATTCGAAGCGGCGCTGCGCGCGAAAGGCGCGTTCTATCACATTCACCACCCTTATCACATCGCCATGCATAACGGCGAGGCGACCCGCGAGCAGATCCAGGGCTGGGTGGCGAACCGGTTCTATTACCAGACCAGCATTCCCATCAAGGACGCCGCCATTATGGCGAACTGTCCGCACCCGGAAGTGCGCCGCCAGTGGGTGCAGCGCATTCTCGATCACGACGGCTATGACGGCAGCGAAGGCGGCATTGAAGCCTGGCTGCGTCTTGGCGAGGCGGTCGGGCTGTCGCGCGAGTCGCTGCTCTCTGAAGAGCGCGTGCTGCCGGGCGTGCGCTTCGCGGTGGACGCCTATGTCAACTTCGCCCGCCGCGCCTGCTGGGAAGAGGCCGCGTGCAGTTCGCTGACTGAGCTCTTCGCCCCGCAAATCCACCAGGCGCGCCTCGACAGCTGGCCGCAGCACTACACCTGGATTGAAGCGGAAGGCTATGACTACTTCCGCAGCCGCTTAAGCCAGGCACGCCGCGACGTCGAACACGGGCTTTCGCTCGCACTCGAATACTGCAACACGATGGAGCGCCAGCAGCGAATGCTGGAGATTTTGCAGTTTAAGCTCGACATCCTCTGGAGCATGCTCGACGCCATGACCATGGCCTATACGCTGGACAGAGCGCCTTATCACACCGTCACCCGCGAGGCGGTGTGGCATAAACGGAGACTGGTCTGATGCAGCCTGAACGCCATCATATTCCGCAATTTCGCCGCGGCTACCGCCTGCAGTGGGAAGAGGCGCAGAACACGCATGTGATCCTCTACCCGGAAGGCATGGCGAAGCTGAACGAGAGCGCCGCCGCCATTCTGCAACTGGTGGACGGCCAGCAGACCGCGGGCGCGATAATCGACACGCTGGAAGCGCGCTTCCCGGAAGCCGCCCCGCTGACCGATGACGTGCTGGGCTTTCTGGGCCTCGCGTATCAACAAAAATGGGTGATTTTCCGTGAGTGACGCGAAACCCGTAAACCCGCCGCTGTGGCTACTGGCGGAGCTGACCTACCGCTGCCCGCTGCAATGCCCGTATTGCTCAAACCCGCTCGATTTCGCCGCCCAGGAGAATGAGCTGACGACAGAGCAGTGGATTGATGTGTTTCGCCAGGCGCGCGCCATGGGCGCGGTGCAGCTCGGGTTTTCCGGCGGCGAGCCGCTGGTGCGTAAAGATCTGCCGGAGCTTATCGCCGCCGCGCGCGGCATGGGCTTTTACACCAATCTGATCACGTCCGGCATCGGGCTTACTGAGAAAAAGCTCCAGACCTTCGCCGACGCCGGGCTGGATCATATCCAGATAAGCTTCCAGGCGAGCGACGAGACGCTGAACGCGGCGCTGGCGGGCAATGAGAAAGCGTTCCACCAGAAGCTCGCGATGGCGAAAGCCGTAAAAGCGCTCGGCTACCCGATGGTGCTGAACTTCGTGCTGCACCGCCACAACATCGACCAGATCGACCGCATTATCGAGCTCGCCATTCAGCTTGACGCGGACGACGTGGAACTCGCCACCTGCCAGTTTTACGGCTGGGCGCACCTGAACCGCGAAGGGCTGCTGCCGACCCGCGAGCAGATCGCGCGCGCCGAGGAGGTGGTGAAACACTACCGCGAGAAAATGGCCGACACCGGCAATCTCGCTAACCTGCTGTTTGTGACGCCGGACTATTACGAAGAGCGCCCGAAAGGCTGCATGGGCGGCTGGGGCGCGATTTTCCTCTCCGTCACGCCGGAGGGCACCGCGCTGCCGTGCCACAGCGCGCGCCAGTTGCCGGTGAAATTCCCGTCGGTGCTGGAGCAGTCGCTGTCGCATATCTGGTATGAATCGTTCGGTTTTAACCGTTACCGCGGCAACGACTGGATGCCAGAGCCGTGTCGCTCCTGCCCGGAAAAAGAGCAGGATTTCGGCGGCTGCCGCTGCCAGGCGTTTATGCTGACCGGCGATGCGGCCAACGCCGACCCGGTGTGCAGTAAATCGCCGCACCACGGCACGATCCTCGCCGCGCGCGAAGCCGCCAACCGCACGCAGATGGGCATCGGCGATCTGCGGTTTCGCAACCGCGCCAACTCACAGCTGATTTTCAAAACGCCGCAATGATCCGAACGCGCAGGCTTGAGAGCGGTATCCCGATCACGCTTATCCACCAGCCGCAGGCCACGCAGGCCGCGGCGCTGTGGCGCGTCAACGCGGGCAGCCTGCACGAGCCGGACGACTGGCCGGGGCTGGCGCATCTGCTGGAGCATATGCTGTTTCGCGAAAGCGAGGGCTACCGCGATGACGAGCGCCTGATGCGCTGGGTGCCGGACCAGGGCGGGCGGCTTAACGCCTCCACCCGGCTGTGCCAGACCGCGTTTTTCTTTGAAGTGCCTGCGCAGGCGCTTGCGCCCGGGCTTTCGCGCCTGACCGACATACTCGCCCCGCCCCGCTTTACGCCAGCGGCGCTGATGCAGGAGGCGCAGGTGATCGACGCCGAATACCGGCTGCTGGCGCAGGACGCCGCCACCCGGCGCGAGGCGGCGCTACTGGCGTTAATGGCGGGCGATGCACGTCTCACGCGGTTGCGCATCGGCCATCAGGCGGCCTTCGGCGAAGATCCCGCGCGGCTGCGCGCGGCACTGACAGCCTTTCACGAACGGCACTATCACGCCGGGAACCTGCACCTGTGGCTCTGCGGCCCGCAACCGCTGGAGACGCTGGAGAAGCTTGCCTGCGAGGCCGCCGCGCGTATCCGGCCGGGGGTTACCGCGCCGCTCTCTATAAACGCCCATACGGGCGCATCGGGCGCGCTGGCGCAGCCGGGCTTTGCGCAACTGGAACTGAGCTTTTTGCTGCCTGCTGACCTGCGTCCGGCGCTGCGCCTGCTGGAGCAGTGCCTGCACAGCGAAGCGCCCGGCGGGCTGATGGCCGCGCTGCGCGCGCAGACGCTCGCCGATGACGCCGCACTTGAGGCCGATGCGCTGGATGACGAAACGCTCTGGCTGCGGTTTTCTTTCGCGCTCGCCAGTGACGCCGTGAACCCGGCGCACGTGGAGGCGCAGTTACGCCAGTGGATAGCGGCGCTTACCGCACTGCCGGAGGACGCGCTGTCGCCGCTGCTGCGCCTCGCCGAAGAAGACGTTAATGCGCTCGCGCCGATGGACCATCTGCGCGCCCGCGCGTTCGGCCTGCCGCCGGTGGAAGGCAACGCGCTGCGCCCGCTGCTGGCAACGCTTGAGGCCCAACGCCCGACGCGCCTGTGGCTTTCCCCCAATGTGAACGGTACACCGGTAGCGACCCAGGGGCTGACGCTCATCACAGGCGATTTCCCGGATGCGCCGGGTGACGCGCCGCCTGTGACGGCGTTTACGCCCGCGCCGCATTTTCCACCACCGCTTTCCGTGGCGCTGCCGGGCGACAGCGCGCCGCTGGCATGGCGGCCGGAAGCGGAGCGCATCACGCTGACGCTTGAACCCGCGCCGGGCACGCGGGTCAGCGATCGTCGCGGCATGGAGCTGATCGCGCGCCTGCGTCCGCTGTGCGACCGGGCGCGCCTGAACGGCGGCGCGCTGCGCACAGGCCTTGTTGAGGGGCGCTGGCGCATCACGCTTTGTGGCGATGAGGCGCTGCTGATGATGCTGGCGACCGAGATGATGACGTACCTGTGGGAGCCGGATGACCGCTACGGCGCGGAAGCCGAACGGCTGGCGGCGCGCGCGCAGACGCAGGAAGCTCAGGCCATTGCGGTACGCCGGTTGCTGGCGCAGCTTCCCCGCGAGCTGCTGAAGGCAGCAGGCGACACCAGCGCGCAGGCGTGGCAGGCCACGCTTGAGGGCGGCGGCCCGCTGCTGCGCGACGCGCTCGCGCGCCGCTTAACCGATTTCCCCTTTCCGCTCGTCACCCCGAAGCCGCCGCGCCCGCTGCCCGCGCCACACCGTTTTACCCTGCCCGCGAACGGTGCCGACAGCGCCCTGCTCCTTTTCGTGCCGCTTGTGGCCTCGCAGCGCGAGGCCGTCACTGCGCTCCAGGCGCCGTTTTTCCAGCATATGCGGGTGGAGAATAATATCGGTTACGTGGCGCAGTGCCAGTGGCACACCTGCGCAGGCTACGAAGGGCTGCTGGCGCTGTTGCAGTCGCCGCATCTTTCCCCGGATGCGCTGTTAAATGAAACCACCGCGTTTTTTGAACGCCAGGGTGAGGCGTGGCGCGCCCTTACGCAAAAAGCGTGGGTGGGCTGTGTGACGGGGGAAGGCGGGGAGTGATAAACGGTAAAAACTGCTATTTATTGAATTTATAAATAAAACCCAATTATCTCCTTCCCAAATTATGGTTAATAACACTTATCCCTGTCTTACAACATTAAATAGTTTTTCGGCGTAACGTTGGCGGTTATCACTCCCGTAAAAAAGGAAGCGTTATGTCATGGAATAAATATGAAGCGGTCTCTTATGCACGCCAGCATGCAGGCCAGCAAAGCCAGAAAAGATGTGCGGAATTTGTTTCGAAAGCCATTCGTGCAGGCGGGGTTGATATTATAAACACCCATTATGCAAAAGATATGGGCGGGAACCTCACTCAAGCTGGGTTTCATCAGGTTTATGGAGAGCCTGTTGCCGGTGATGTAGCTGTAATACAACCTACGCCTCATCATCCATGGGGACACGCTTGTATATATGACGGGAGTGGCGTCTGGTATTCGGATTTTGTCCAGCGCACTATGTACCCCGGCCCCGAATACCGCTCAGTAAAACCAGCGTATGTTATTTACAGGCACGACTAATATGAATAAACGCCTCTTCATCGCCTTCCTCTGGCCGCTGGTTTCGCAGGCCGCGCCAGACGAGTTGCCCGCGCCCGTGCGGGCCGCGGTGCAGTTTAACCAGTGGTACGTTGCGGCGTTAAGCCAGGGCAAAGCGCCGCTGAGCGACTACGCCGGGCTGAGCCGTTATGTCACGTCCGGCACCCTTCAAAAACTTAAAGCGCAGGCGGCCCTGGATCCGAATGAATATGACGTCCCGGACGTGGATATGTTTATTAAGGCGCAGGGCGTGGGCGATGACTGGCAGCAGATAACCGCCGTCGCCAGCGATGTCGATGCGGCCTGCGAGCAGGTCTATATCGCGTTTGGCGAAAAACAGGATCACATGGTGATTGATTGCATGGTCAAAGAAGGGAATGCCTGGAAAGTGCAGTCGGTGGCGAATGTGGCGTTTTCGCGTAATCTCCCCCGCCCGTCGCCGTGATAAAACCGCCTCCGCAGAGGCGGTTTCGCAGGCTTATTTCTTAAGATCCACCTGATAAAAAATATGTTTGCCGAACGGATCGACTTCATAACCGGTGACGTTTTTGCGTACCGGCTCGAAGATCGTCGAGTGGGCGATCATCACGGCGGGCATTTGATCGTGCATCATCTGCTGCGCCTCCCGATAGAGCGCTTCACGCTTCGGCCGATCGCTGGTGGCTTTCGCCTCGCTGATAAGCTTATCGAACGGCGCATAGCACCACTTCGCGGAGTTCGAGCCGCCATTGGCGGACTGGCAGGTAAAGAGCGGGCCGAAGAAGTTATCCGGATCGCCGGTCGCGGTCGTCCAGCCCATCAGCGCCGCCTGGTGCTCGCCGCCTTTCACGCGTTTTAAATATTCGCCCCACTCATAGGTGACGATGTGCGCCTTCACGCCGATTTTCGCCCAGTCGGCCTGGATCATCTCCGCCATGCGTTTGGCGTTCGGGTTATAGGGCCGCTGCACCGGCATCGCCCAGAGATCGATACTGAAGCCATCCGGCATCCCCGCCGCTTTCAGCAGCGCTTTGGCCTGCTCCGGCGCGTAGTCATAATCTTTAAGCCCCTGATCCGCGCTCCAGACTCCCGGCGGCAGAAGGTTTTTCGCGGCCGTCCCGGTGCCCTGGAAAACGGCGTCGATAATCGCGGGCTTGTTGATGGCCATCGCCAGCGCCTGGCGCACTTTGACGTTATCGAGCGGCGGTTTCTGGGTGTTGAACGCGAGGAAGCCGGTATTCAGCCCCGATTTGCTCATCAGCGTGAGATCCGGGTTTTGCTTCATGCGCGGCAGATCCGCCGGGTTGGGGAACGGCATCACCTGGCACTCGTTTTTCTCAAGTTTGGCGTAGCGCACCGAGGCGTCCGGGGTGATGCTGAACACCAGCCGGTCGAGCTTCGCTTTACCCTGCCAGTACTGGTCAAACGCCGTAAACAGGATGCGTGAATCTTTCTGATACTGCGCGAGCTTAAACGGCCCGGTGCCGATCGGATCCATGTCCACGCGCTCCGGCGTGCCGGCTTTCAGCATCGCGTCGGCATATTCCGCCGACAGAATTGAGGCGAAATACCAGCCGAGATCCGCCACGAACGGTGCCTCCGGGTGGGCCAGCGTAAAGCGCACGGTGTGGTCATCCACTTTATCGATAGCCGTGATGAGCTTGCCGAACTCCAGGCTTTCAAAGTTGGAGTAGTTGCCGTTCGAGACGTTGTGATACGGGTGTTTCGGATCCTTCTGGCGCATAAACGAGAAGATGACGTCGTCGGCGTTGAAATCGCGCGTCGGTTTGAAATATTTGTTGCTCTGGAATTTCACGCCCTTGCGCAGATAAAAGGTGTACGTTTTACCGTCGTCGCTGACCTCCCAGCGCTCCGCCAGGCTCGGCACGAGTTCGGTAGTGCCGGTTTTAAAATCCACCAGACGGTTGTAGACCGGCACGGCGCTGGCATCGACGCTGGTGCCGGAGGTATACAACTGCGGGTTGAAGTTCTCCGGCGAGCCCTCAGAGCAATACACCAGCGTGCTCGCGCCTGCCGCGGCGCTGGTAGTGAGGGCGGCGAGCGCCAGCGCGTGAATCGTGTGCTTGCTAATCATCGTAATTCCTTTATGTTTTTTATTTCGTGCCAAAGGAGCCTGATTCTTCGTCACTTCATCAATAACATTAAAATCACAACGCAAACACCTGATAACACAAATAAAGAAGGATCCACCATGCCATCACCGCTCGGCAGTCAATTAACCCGCCGCTTTTTTCGCTACCTGGCAATCACCAGCCAGAGTGATGCGTCCGCCACCACGCTGCCCAGCACGCCGGGCCAGCACGAGATGGCTCGCGCCCTCGCCGATGAGCTGCAAACACTGGGCCTCACGCAAGTTGTTATTGATGAACACGCGACCGTCACCGCCGTGAAAAAGGGCACGGTGCCGGGCGCGCCGCGCATCGGTTTTATCACGCATATCGACACCGTGGACGTCGGATTGTCACCGGAGATTCATCCACAGATCCTGACGTTTACCGGTGAAGATCTCTGTCTGAACGCCAGAGAAGATATCTGGCTGCGGGTGGCGGAACACCCGGAGATAACCGCTTACCCGAACGAAGAGATTATTTTCAGCGACGGCACCAGCGTGCTCGGCGCGGATAACAAAGCGGCGGTGACGGTGGTGATGACGCTGCTGGAGAACCTGACGCCTGAGATGCGCCACGGCGATATCGTGGTGGCGTTTGTGCCGGATGAAGAGATTGGCCTGCGCGGCGCGAAGGCGCTGGATCTCGCGCGTTTTGACGTGGATTTCGCTTATACCATTGACTGCTGCGAGCTGGGCGAAGTGGTGTATGAGAACTTCAACGCGGCGCAGGCGGAGATTCGTTTTACCGGCGTGACGGCGCATCCGATGGCCTCGAAAGGCGTTCTGGTGAACCCGCTGCTGATGGCGACCGATTTTATCAGCTACTTCGACCGCCAGGAAACGCCGGAGCACACCGCCGGGCGAGAAGGCTATGTGTGGTTTAACGGCATGCAGGCGAGCCAGAACAGCGCGACGCTGAACGCCAGCATCCGCGATTTCGACCTTCAGGCTTTTGAGCGTCGTAAACAGCAGTTGCATGACGTGGCGGAAAAAATCGCCGCCGCGCACCCGACCGCGAAAGTGGAAATCACCATCAGCGACGTTTACAGCAATATCAGCAACGCGATTGGCGACGACCGCCGCCCGATTGACCTGATTTACCAGGCGCTGGAGGCGCTCGACATTGCCCCAAAAACCATTCCGATGCGCGGCGGCACCGACGGCGCGGCGCTCTCCGCCAAAGGCCTGTTAACGCCGAACTTCTTTACCGGCGCGCATAACTTCCATTCACGCTTTGAGTTTCTGCCGGTGAAATCGTTTGAGGCGTCGTATAACGTGGCGCTGAAGATCTGTTTACTGGCGGCGGGGTAACTTCAAATAATTAAGATGACGCAGGCCTGACCCGGTTCACGCCGCGGTTGCCTGCTTCATACCCCAAAAACGTGCCATTTAACGCATCGATATAAAACCGTACCGGCGTAGAAAAGACAAAATCCATCCACGAGCCGGTTTCTGCCATACCGTCGTCGAGCGTCGAAACGATAAAACAGGGCGATTCATCAAGACGGCCTTTCGTTACCGCCAGGTTTTTCTCGTTCCAGTTTAAGCGATACTGTTTCGCGCAGGCTTTTGCGATGCGCAGGGCTTCGTATTTACTGATCACTGTTGCAGGCCATCCAAAACTTAATGGGTTTTATACTATGCCAGGCCGCTGCGGTTTGCCGTCACGTTGTTTCAACGTGTCATATAGCGCCTGCATGTTCGATTATTCCTGAATGACAGTTAGCCCTTGCCGCGTTGTAAATCTTGATTCGTACTGACGCGCGTCTTTCGCGTTGATAACGGTTGCAATCAGCACTGTATAAGATTTTCCTGCAACAAAGTGAAAACCTTTAACGGGTAAACACTCCCCGGCGGCAATCCAAACCGGGTGAGCAACGTCATAATGAATAATAGTGCTGGAGGGCTTAGCGCTTTCCATGATTTCCATCCAGTCGAGCCTTTCGCCCTGTTGTGCCGGCAAGCGGATGCAGATATTTCCACTGACCGCTGTCACGCTGGCCTTATGCCTCGGCGGCAACGTGACACAGCCTGCCAGCATAAAGAACAATACCGATATACACAGGTCTCTTCGGGTCATGAGCGCTTTCTTCCGTAAATGATTGCTTCTGACCTGCGCCACATACAAAGGCCGGAAGACTCCGGCCTTATCAGTTGCAGCCCGTTGATTACTCATAAAGCCAGTGGCCCGCCTTTGCGGATTCAGCAAGCATACGCAGCGTTAATGGCGCTGGCGCAACGCGCTTTACGCGCATTGAGGCAGGAAGCAGAGGCTTCATAATATTTATTAAATCAATATGCCCCAGCCAACTGAAAATATAAAAAGCATTCATAAAATATATGAACGATTCCACTAACAGCATTGATTAATAGCATTAGCATTGAATGCTGAACGGTATAATACCCTTTTAAAGAATGACAGGAATCATATTTCTGTTCACTCCCGCTGCCTACCATCCCGGGAATAACGGATTGTCAGGCAGGCAGGGAGAGAATGAGTAGTATGGCTACGAGTGGCGGCAGAGGTAAAATTATCTGCGTAACAGCAACAGCGCCCGTATTAGCCCAAGAAGAACAGCGATCAGAATAAGGAATCTGCAAAAATGAAGAGGATCATGGCAATAATCCCGTTGTTAATGATAGCTACCGCTTCGCTGGCGGCAGATGAAAAAGACATTACTTCTGATAACGCCGTCGACCAGTGCTTAGATAAGTATTACGAGTTCAGCAGCGAGTGTCTGGAAGATCTCAACGATAAAACCGAAGCAGAACTCAAAAAGGCGTATGAGACGAAGCTTAAATCGCTGGAGCGTGTTGATTACACCAAATGGTGGATGGGCGATGAAGATCGTAAAAAAAGGATGATTGAGGCCTTTCGCAAAAGCCAGCGTGACTGGTTGACCTACCGGGACGGTTACTGCGAGGTAGCGACTATCGGCGAGCAGGAAACGCATTTTATTGGCGCAGCGTGGACAGGCTGTACCATCAATATGAACAAGCGGCGCATCAAAGAAATACAGTTAACTGTTGTTGAGACGACACGGTGAAGAACCCTGGCTACCCTTGCTAACGCGTCTGGCAGGGTTATAGATTTTTATTATAAAGAGACGCCGGTTAAAGACAGCTACGCGCAGTAGAATGGCGGTATTCAGGATTCAGGCTCAAGACGAAAAGTAAGGGATTTACTGCAATGAAAAAAATCGTTTTTATTATTTCTGTGTTGCTGGTCAGCCACGCTTCGCTGGCGGCTGAGACAGCAAACGTAACGCGAAACGATGAAGTAAAAGCCTGCGAAGATCAATATGGCGACGAGAACAGCGAATGCTTAGGCGACATTGATGATAAATCCACCGGGGCGCTCAATAAGGCTTATGCGGACAAGCTTAAAGAGATGGAGAACTTTGATTACACTAAATGGTGGATGGGCGATGAAGACCGCAAAAAACGGATGATTGAATTATTCAAAAGAAGCCAGGCCGAATGGCTTAAATATCGCGATGATTATTGCGGCGTTGCAGTGGCAGAAGCAGCGAGCACGCATTACCTGGGGAATGCCGCCACGGCCTGTAATATCAATATGAACAGTCAGCGTATAAAAGAAATACAGATGCTTCACATAACGAGCCTGGAATAAAAGGTGTTTAATCCCATTCTGATTATTGCCTTGTACTGGCGCGCCAGATAAAGAAAGGCCGGGAGTTCCCGGCCTCTTTGTCAGTTCAGCGACATGACGTGCTGCCCGGCCCAGTCTTCATAGCCCTCCTCAGTGCGCACAAAACAGGGCGCTCTCACAAATTCCACCAGATGATTCACGAGATCAAACAGCAGCCCCATGAGCGTTTCCGCCATTTCCGGCGGGTGCGCGCGGCTTATCAACGCCATGTTCAGCGCTTTACAGTAGCGGCTCAGCATCTGCGCGTCGCTGCCGATGCAGAACGGCACCTCTGAAGGGAGCGAGTCGGCCGTCAGCGAGGCAAACAGATGCGCCGGCACCGGTCTGTCGAGCGCGGCGGCGAGGGATTCCAGCATCAGCGCCAGTCTCCCGGCCAGCGCCAGAAACAGCGTCGCGTCCTTACACTCAATCAGTTCGCTGACCGTCTCTTCACACAGCGTGGCGAGCGTGAAGAAATCCATTTCCGCCGTGATCGGCCCTTCGCACAGCGTATGCAGGCTCAACATTCTGGAATGCGCCGACGGCGGAATCGGGGTGGCGGGAGCGTTCAGATTGAGATTATGGCCCTCATTTTCAGGGCGTGCGGGTGTGTTACTATTGACGTTAGCCATAGCGTTAGCTCCAATAACGTTTGTGGTCAGAGGCCCGGAAGTGTTGGCGCACTTTCGGGTCTCGCTTATTGAGCCGGTGGGCTCAATGACAAACAGAATACGCTATTGGGTCAGGGCACCCAATAAAAAAGAGTGTGTTATTAAAGACGGGATGGATAAATCAGAGAAAGTTTAGAAAGGAAAAGATCGTTAGGAAGAGTTATTTGTTCCGCATATAAACAGCGCGCTCACTCCTTTAACAGAGAAATAATTAATAAACATTTCGAACTATTTTCTTTAAATTCATTAAGCAATTAAAATCAAAAGCAATAAAATAGAGCGAATTGATTTTAAAGGTTATGTCACAAAAATACAAAATCATTAAACTTAATTACTTATTATCGTGCTTACTATTTATTTAATAGTATGAATTTGATTAAAAATAAACATTAACGATCCTGGATTGATAGTTGGGAACTACAGACTGGCTCATAGCACCATTAAAAATGGACTGTATCTATAGGCAAACAGGTGAATGCATTTTTAGTAGGTCAGGCGCAGTAAAAAATTAACAGCCCAGACTATAATTTTTTTATTTTGCTGTAAACCGCAACTAAATTTTTTAACAGTATTAACTCCTTCAAAGCTGTGTATTAGCTCTATATGGTTAATGGTGTACCGGTTGGTTGCTCTGCTTCATATTAAATTTTTAAAGATAATACCAGACCAATATGAGCAAATACGGACAAAGTACACTATGTTAAATAGGCCAAAAAAAAAGAACATTAACGAACATTAAAATAACCTGTTGTGGCAAGTTTCCCCTGTTTCGATGCTCTAGGGGGCGGAATGGTGAAGTAAATTGCGGGGTCTGTCGGCCTTGGGATATTTGGTGAACATTCTGTTTTTTTGCGGAGGGCCTAGGCTTACGGTCTATCAGAGCAACAACTGTAACCTAGACTGATTATTTTCAGCACCAGAGACGAATACTCAATCATGTATTTTTATCATAGTTACCAGTAACATCAATCCGCCTACCCAAAATCATGTCGAAGAAATCAGCGCTCGATTAAATTTTGAATTTTTTTTCTTAATTATTGACATGCCGCTCAGGCCTTACGGGATATGGGGTTATGCCTTTTTACCCTTTGGCAGCCTTAACTTAACGACAAAATCACCCCTTGTGCACAAAAGAATCATTTCTACAATATCGACTATGTAGGGTAAACATTGATTGATGTACCCTACATGTAGTGCCATGCCTGATTTATAGGCGTAAAAAAACCGGATTCATTTTCACGAACCCGGCTTACAAAGCATGACCAATAGGAGTCGTCAAACTCGTATGAATCTTAGCCTTGCCTTCATTTCTCACGGCTTGATTGTGCCAGGCGAAGAGGATCATGTAAACCTTAAAATGACGCTCACAAGGAGCATTGCATGACCATTTGTAAACAGTCGCACCGTTACAACACTCTTTTTATCAGCTTACCTCACGATCAAGGTGGTGAAGGCCGCCATAAGTGTTGCGGATGCGCTTACGATCAGGGCTACCGTGCCGGCTTGGCTCGCACAGGACAAGTTTGGGTGGACTTAGCCGCCTTACCTGATAGTCAGGCGGGAACCGTTCGCCACAAAAGTCCTCAGGCAGCGTTTGCTGATGGCTACCGTGATGGTGTGCGTGAATCCTACCGTCACGCTGGCTAATGTTGAAGGAAGGGGCTTCATGCCCCTTCCTTTTTACGGAATAGACCGCCCCAAGTTTTTGTAAGATTGACTTTTTCGGTTTTAGAGCTCCCCCATTCATAACGCCTTATTTGCTCTTATCCATTCCCTCTGTAAAATGTTACTTTTGTTAACATCCTAAGGCCTCCCATGAAAACAGCTCTCATAATTGCGCTTTCGTTTTTCTCCTTACCTGTACTCGCAGAAGAAGATCAGGGGCCTGGAAAATATATTTGTGACATTCGCATATCCAGCCAAGACACAGCTACCAAAATTCTGTCGAGAGCCTCGACTGTTCTTGATAATGAAAATAACTTCATCGTCCAAATGCCCAATGGTGATCAGTTGTATTCCCCTGAACTGGAAAACACTGATGATGGATTAAAACAAAAAGCCGAAAAAGGTGGCGTGACCTTCATTCGCCGTCCAACCTTTGGCGATAGGTTCATCGTGGAAGATGCAAATACAGGGTTCTTCTATAAGATGCGCAACTGTGAGAAGAAATGAGGTAAGTCAGAGAATGAAAAATATAGTATTGGCTGTACTGTGCCTTCTCCCTAGTCTCGCTTTTGCTAACGGATATAAAGTCGTAACGAAAGATGGTGGCAGGTCTTTGACATACTATGCAGGTCAAGTGACTTACTCTCGGCTCGACAAGCAAATAAAATGTACCTTTAAAAGTTCATCCAAAGGCATTGATCAGGAAGGGAATGCCTACAATGCAGACGGTTTTAGTTGCACGAAAGATTTATATGTTGTGACTAAGCTCTGGATTGATACAGGAATGAGGGCAATCATTGAGGTTGATCCAAAGACCGAAAAAAGAGATGTCTTTCAAGTTGATAGCTATAAGCCGTATTAAGGTCTTTATTAGCAATTTTAGACAATAGCGGCCATAAAGCTCCGTTAGTGGTACAAGCAACAAGCGGAGCGTAGCGACTGCATCAGGCCAACCTAGTCGGTTTCGCTTTGCGAAAGTCACCAGTGACCAAATCAGATTGTCAGAGAGATCACACCTTATCAGGGTGCTCGTGTACCTTTCGGAGCGTGAGCGAAGCGCTGGCAGAGCCTGCATGTCGTGTGCAGGTACGTTTACCACTATTCACCTGTTTACGTGGCTCATAGGGCCACACATCGGGCTTAAATGCGTGTGATCAATCTGTTTCGGGAGGATTTAGAGACGTTGGCAGCGTCATCAGCTTCGAGTTGATAGCGGTTCGTGTGGACTGTTCACGCTTTGTACCTGTTCGAGCTTTACAACTAGAGGCCGCTACGTGCTAACATCCCTGAGTAGCCACTGTTAACCATAGCGGCAACTGTTGGTCATATAATCCCTTAAAAAAAGATTGTACCTTGAGAACGAAAATTGTCTTAAACTATTATTTTTAAAGGATTTTGTTGTGTGAGTGCCGATAATAGGAGTCGAACCTACGACCTTCGCATTACGAATGTGAAGCACCTCATTTAACCAACTGTTTTTACTGGCATTGACCGCATTCACAGCCATCAAGTCAGTGGCACAAGAGGGGAGATGATGAATCTTGTTTCTGTGTGCATGTCACAAATATGGCACAGAGAACGCAAAGCTCTGCAAACCGGTGCAAAGCCTTGCGTGTCTCACTTCTGTCCCACCTACATCACCGTCGATCGATGCCGCGTCCGATGATAGACTCTTCCCCTTCAAATCTAACGGACTTAGATATGCTCAAGCTCTTTACAAAGTACGCTTCTGTGGGCGTGCTCAATACGCTAATCCATTGGGTGGTATTTGCCGCGTGCTTCTATGCGCTGGGAACCAGCCAGGCACTGGCGAACTTCAGCGGATTCGTTGTTGCGGTAAGCTTTAGCTTTTTTGCAAACGCTCGTTTTACGTTCAACAGCTCTACAACAACGACGCGCTATGTGCTTTATGTTGGGTTTATGGGGTCTCTGAGCGCGGCTGTGGGATGGGCGGCAGATGAATGCTCTCTTCCACCATTAGTGACTCTGGTCGTATTCTCCGCAATCAGCCTGGTGTGCGGGTTTATCTATTCGAAATACATCGTCTTCAGGGAAGCGAAATGAAGATTTCACTTGTGGTTCCTGTCTTCAATGAAGAAGACACTATCCCTATTTTCTATAAAACCGTCAGGGAATATGAGCTTCTTAAATCGTTTGAGGTGGAAATCGTATTCATCAATGACGGAAGTAAGGACGCTACAGAGTCAATTATCAACGCGCTGGCTGTGTCAGATCCGTTAGTCGTGCCTTTGTCCTTTACTCGCAACTTCGGGAAAGAACCAGCCCTTTTCGCAGGCCTAGACCACGCAACCGGCGACGCGGTTATTCCAATTGATGTAGATTTGCAGGACCCGATTGAGGTCATCCCGCAGCTGATAGAACGCTGGCGGGCTGGCGCAGATGTCGTTTTAGCTAAACGCACTGACAGATCGACAGATGGGCGACTGAAGCGCAAGAGCGCCGAAATGTTCTATAAGCTTCACAATAAAATCAGCAATCCGCAGATCGAGGAAAATGTTGGTGATTTCCGTCTGATGTCTCGTGAAGTCGTAGAGAACATTAAGCTCATGCCAGAACGCAACCTTTTCATGAAGGGTGTTTTGAGTTGGGTTGGTGGTCGCACTGATATCGTTGATTATGCCCGCGCAGAACGTGTTGCTGGCAGTACCAAGTTCAACGGATGGAAGTTGTGGAATCTTGCTCTTGAGGGAATTACGAGCTTCTCGACTTTTCCGCTACGTATGTGGACTTACATCGGCCTTCTCGTCGCTGGCTTAGCATTTACATATGGCGCATGGATGATTCTGGACACTCTGGCGTTTGGAAACCCGGTTAGAGGTTATCCATCCCTGCTAGTATCTATACTTTTCCTTGGTGGTATCCAACTCATTGGTATTGGTGTTCTTGGTGAGTACATTGGACGAATTTATATTGAAACAAAGCAAAGACCAAAATATATATTAAAGGAAACAAAAGATGTTTAATAAAATAAATTATAGATCACTAATACCACTATGGGTAATTGGCATTTTTTACATTCTTCCATTGCTTATTAATAACAGCCCGTATTATGATGATATAGGTAGATCTGTATATGGGTATTTTTCATGGGGTATCGATGGCAGGCCACTTTCTGATTTTATATTTAAGACGCTAGACCTTGGCTCTCCTGCTACAGATATATCACCTTTCCCGCAAATTATTTCAATTTTAATTATGAGTAGCTTGTGTTATTTAATGCACATCTATCTTAACCCATCACATAAATATGGATGGTTAGTTTTCACACCAATATTTCTTAGTCCATTCTTTATACAAAACTTATCGTTTCGTTTCGACTCTCTAACCATGGCGCTATCTGCCGCAATAGCAGCAGTTCCACTTTTTTATATGAGGACAGGAAGAGGAAAAATTTTCTTTGCATCCTTTTTATGTGTTTTCATTTCACTTTCTTTGTACCAAGCGTCACTAAGTGTCTTTATATCAGTGATATGCTTATATGTACTCTTTGCGATCAGAAACAATGAAGAGCCATACTCTTTAGTGGTGAAAGTCGCGATTGCATCTTTTGGAATGGTTGTAGGTTACTTAGCATATGCAAAGATAATTGTCCCTTTATTTGTGACCAGTGACTATGCTAATGGCTATAATCAAATTATAGATAGTTTTGGTGAATTGCAAAAAAACGTCAAGATTACTTCTGATGTATTAAGTACTTTTTACACAGGAAATATTGCTAAAATTTACAATGTAGTATTTTTATTAGCATCATTAGGCTTGATTTCACTAATACTGCGTGTATATCAGTACAGAAAAATTAATTTTAAAACGTCTATTAGTTACATACTTATCCCATCGTGCCTGCTAATTCTTATATTTTGCATCCCTGGCCCTGGTCTAGCGCTTAAATCGATGCCTATAGGACCTCGTGTATTCATAGGATTCGGTTTTTTTATGTCATCTACATTTGCATTGATTTCATTTATATCAACAAAGCATCAAGCTAAATTAAATATTATTTACTGCGTTGTTCTTATTTCATCTTTTTCTTATATAGGAACATTTGCTAATGCAATGAAATCTCAAGATAGGTTGGCAGAAAGAATAATTATTGGTGTAACAAATGATATCGTAAAGATTGGATTTAAGGACGTAAAAACGATCACTATAGATGGGAAAGCTCTCTATACGCCTATAGCGGATAAAGCTATTCAAAAGTCTCCATTATACAGACAAATGATACCATCATATTTTGATGGCTATCTTGCTTGGGGTATTGTAAAGATGACTGAAATCTATTCAGGCAGAGAACAACCAATACCATCCAGACAAGTTGAAATAATATCACAATTATGTAACATGCAACTTATAACTGATGCAGGGTTATACAAAACATATTTCAGCAATGGAGATCTTGTGGTTTCATTCTCATTTAGGGATTGCTCAAATAGGTAGGATACAATACATTCTTCAACCGCAAATAATACTCCCGCCTTAGGGCGGGAGATGGGTCAAAGCTCTCTATACGTTGCATCAGACAAAATATCCCACGCATTAGTTGACGCACCAACAACCTTTATATTGCAGTTTGTTCCTGACGCCAAAGGTGGTAAATAATTGCTACCTCCAGTTCTTATATCCCCACCAACAAATGTAACATTCACTACACCTGCATTTCCGGAATCAACATAAAATGGTCTAGTTGGTACAGCTGGATTAGTATCGTTAACCATTTGATAACTATCAACAACTAGCGTTGCAGATCCGCTGATATTATCCGCTACAATGACCCGTATAATAATTGCATCCGCACCTTCAGAAGAGCATGCAGTCATATTGATACCATATGGATTAATAAAACTGAAAACACATGCACCAGGCTCACTATTTAGCCTTGATATATTCTCTCCAGTACAATTCCTTAATGAGGAATAGCTCATATTCGCTATAATGAAAGCATTTGCAAAACCTGCAACGTTAACTAAATCAAAATTAAGTGACGTACCAGATGAAACATATTTCCCATTCACAGATTTGGCAATACTGACACCTGCATAGGAACGACCTGGAACACCAAAACATTGCACTGATTTAGCCTCGAAAAGAAACCATACCTCTCCATAGAGCCCTATATAAGCACCATAGAAATTGGCATCTCTAATTATAGGTGCTGCAAGTTTTTGCCCCCACATCCCATAGTTACAAAGATTATCTACCGTAAGAGAATCTCGTTGAAATGTAATACCCTCAATCTTTGGTTTAAAACAAAAGGTATCCATCTCATGGCCTGCTGGATTGTAAACATCCGGCAGCATCACTAAAAGAGCATCAACTTGTAATGAAGCATCAACAAAATACTTGTTGTTGGTAGTTTTACTAAAAAATGAACTCTCACGCCCTGCACCACGAACTGACATTTTAGAATGGAATGGAAATGCTTCTGATGACTTGACGTTTCCAGAAGGAAATACTAGTTCTACATGATTGTTCTTTGCATAACCACACGCTTTAGTAATAGCCTCAGCGTTATCTGTGACTCCGTCAGGTTTCACCCCCCAAAACTGCATATCGTAGGCCGTGAAATTAATGCGACGCCATGCCAACGTTCCAGTTGATGGAACAATAACGATGCCCCCATCATCGGCAATCTGTGATGTGCTATTATCGAATGATTGGAAGTAGCCGCCACCATAATGTTTTTCTGTAGCAGTAGCGCTGGCAGCCGATGCAACATAGACAATCTGGCCGGCTGATGATGGTGCCTGCGCGCGCAATTCTGATAAATTGAGGAAGCGGCCTACCGCGTTGAAGCCTGTTTTTGCGCTAAACTCGTCCAGAGCTGACTTTACCGTCCCGTCTTCATATCCAATCAGTGCCGCCTGCTGTCCGGTCGCCAGGTCTCTTCTCAGCGTGGCATCGCCCACACTTAGCCACTTACCGGCGCCAATGCCACCCGTGGTTTCTGGAGTTGAATTGGCGGGAACAGTCTTTGGAAACGCACCATCCCAGCGGTAATACTCACCAGTAGCCTCAAGGCGTAGAACCTGATTTGGCAGAGTCAGCGTATTCCCGTCTTCGAAGCTGTCCAGAGTGATATAGCCGTACTGCGCAATAGCTTGCTGAGCAAGCCAGCGAAGACCTTCAATTGTGTAATGCTTCACACCGAATCTATCGGTATAAGTCCAGCCCATCGACGTGACAAACTCGTCAATTTTCCCCGCATTGAATTTGAGGTCTCGCGGAGATTCACTTGGTACTGCATCTTGCGTCGGTTGCGTAGTCATATTTTTTCCATAAAAAAACCCGGCACTGTGGCCGGGTTGTTGAGGTGGTCGGGATTGTTTTATTGGTAGATGGCGTCGCTATACTCTGCGACCGTCAGTGATACGGTATTGTCGGTATTAGGCTTAATGCTGCTGACTTTCCATAGCTGACTGTCCAGTTCTTCCACAGTCGCTATTAAATAGCGCGACGGGAGTTGCACAGTGTCGCCGTTCCAGATATTGAGCTGGATGTCGGGTATTGCCGCAGTGAAACCGTATTTCGTATCGGTGCGGGCCGTAGCCGGGTAACGCAGACTCGGGTTGCCCAGGCTGTCGGTCACCAGTACATACATCGAACCAGAGAACGTGATCGGCTCGCTGGTATCAAAGTTATTTCCGGCGCGCCCGGTGACATAACCCTGCTGCTGGTTGCTGTCGTAGATGTCTGGCATCTGAATGACGCTACCCACCTGGATAATACCGTCTTCGAACACTTTGGCGTTCATCTTCACACGCGAGTAGATGAGACGCTTAGTTTCGCGCAGCGCGCGCTCCCGTGCCTGGTACTCGTTACGAAAGCCGACTATCTCCAGCTTGTTCGGATTCTCTGCTTCCTGCTCGACGATAGCGCCGTTCAGCACGCGGTAGTTGATGTACGTCTTATTGTTGGTGGTCGGGTGGACATAGGACACCTGCACACCGTCATAGCCACCCGGTAGCGTGGCTTCGTACGTCATTTTGTACTCGTCCGTCTTCATGTTGGCCCGGTTGAATACTGCCGCCGGATAATCGACTTTCTGGTCACGTGTGAATGTAAGTACACCGTCGTCCCAATAAGCAACCACCGATGCCGCATTACAGATTGCCTGCACGCGGTCACCGAGCGAGTCGTTTTCGTCGTCAAAGGTGTAGTCGAAGTAGCCCAGGCGCTCATCTGGCAGACTCTCAGCAATAGAGTACAGACCGTACAGGTCAATGCTGCTGACCGACTGCTCACCCATGATGAGCCAGGTATGCGCCACCGCATCAGCGAACGAGCGAGACGGTCGCAGCGTGTAATCCACAGCCTGCGTGTTCAGGTTGTAAGTGATGGTATGGCGCGTTACGAGAGCGTTATATTTGCGTTCGCGACTTCCCAGCGCGTTTTCTGTCGCCCGAACTTTGACACGTACCAGCGTATCAGTAGGATGAACAACGTTCGTTCTGATATTAATGGCGTGGATTTCTTCAACTTTTAGCACCGAGGCATCGCTGGAGTTATCAGTGCGTTGGAAGCTGATCGCATACTTACCAAAGCCACCTGACGGGGTTATCTTATCTGTGCGATAAAACACTTCGCTCGTATGGTCGTGCGGCGTTCCCTGGTAATAAGTAAATGTCTGCGTAGTGCCGGGGATCTGGTTGTAATCATCGTCGATTTTCCAGATAACAACTTTCCAGTTCGTCTGTTTTTTACCACCCAGGCTCGACTGCGTGTGTAGCCAGAGCTGAGAAGATTCAACTGGCGAGAAGAATGGCCCCACAACAAGCGCTTCGTTGTCGTTGAGAATGAATTTCGTAGTGTTGATGGTGGCATTTGCCGGGATGTCCTGAGGGCCCTGCAGGTCGCTCATCGTGAAAGTGTACCAGCGAACAGGATTAGTAACCGCCCCATCGTTTGTCTCAACAGCGGAGATAAGTGTGCCAGAGAAAGTAGCATCAGTAGTGACATTGCCAGAAGCCGTGCTGTACGTAACGTTAATGGTGAATGTTACGGCATGCGGCAGCACTAACCCCATGAAATAATCGAAGTCGGATTGCTTCACGATTTTCATGGCTATCTGGCCGCCGGAATATGTCCCGCTGACGACTGTGTTTGCCGTCGCCGTTTCTATCGGGAAATCTCCCGCTTCGTTCTGCCCAGGCACCTCCTGTCCATCTACGTCATCGAAGCCATATCCCTCGACGATTTGGGGGATGACTTCACCGGGCTGATAAAACTGATATTCAGCCCCAGCCAGTGAGCCCAGACTCGATTCAGAGTAGCGCACAGACTCATAATCGTACTTACCGATTCCGATGCACATCCATTCTGTCACGTACTTCAGTCCGCCATCTTTATCATTCTGACGCACATATTCGAAAACAGATTCCTGAATAAGGTCAGGAAATGACCTCACCTGACCATAAATATCCGGCTTGGCTTTATAGACGCGCGCGGTATTAGTCTGTCCTGTAAGGCTATTATTTGGAGAATCTACTGTATTCCCGCCAGTGTTTGCGATAGCTGGCTTTGGCGCAAGAAAGGAAAAAACCTGCCCAACCACTTTAAAGATAGGGCTAAGAATATCTTCTACGATGCCCTTTGGCTGGTCGAATATCTGGATTTTGTCCAACTCGCTCAACTCAAACGCCAGTTCGTCATCGTCGCCAAGCTTCACGCCGTTGCGGACGATAAGCAGATCACGGTGAAAGGTGGCGTCATTGGCCGCCAGCCAGTCATAAAAAAGGGTGCCATTTGGCACCCTGTAGCGTTCTTTTGGCGTTCCCGGGAAACGACTTAATTCAATCAACGCCATATTCGAAAAACTCCACCTTAGTGAATGCACGCTGAATAACAAGCAACGAGTCCATGCGCACGCTTCCGTTCTCGCCGCGAGAGTGCAACGCTTGCCTGTTAAGCACTAAGCCGACATGCGCCGGTTGTGCGCCGCGGTACCCCACGAATATCCCGCCCTCTTCCGGATTATCGACCTGACGCCAGAATACGACGTCGCCCTGATAACAGGTGAAGAAGTCAGAGCCGGCTTCGTAGTCCGGTGTCTGGTGTAGCTCAATACCGAGCACGTGGCGGTAATAAAGAATAACCAAGCCCCAACAGTCTACTTTCTCGAACGAGCAGGCACGGTTCGCCCACGGCACGCCAATGACCCGCCTGACGAACTCAGAGGTACTGAAGACCTGTGTATTCCTGTGGATCATAAAGGCGGCCTATGTTGTTGTTTAGCGGGTTGGTTACTGAGAGAGTTACTGATGCAGCATCTGCGTCGATATCTACCGTTTTGACGTACAGTTGCCAAGATTTAATCGGCGCAGACACGTCTCCACTATCAAATATCTGCCGCGTGGCTGTGATTGCCGTCAGACGCGATGCACCCTTCCACTTCTTCATCAGCGCTTTGATGTCCGATGAAAGGCGGCCAAGTTTCACAGTGGCGTCGATCACCGGCGTTCCGCTCTGCTGGCTCTCTTCAATTTCGAAACGCGCAGGCTTGTACACCTGGCCGCCAAGCGTTTTGTCGAAGAACTGCTTATCTACCAGGCGAACGTATCCGAATGACGGGTGATAGAAAGTAATGGTGTCGTATAGGCCGCGCGTCGGGCGCTGTTGCTTGTACTCCCTTAGGCTCGGCATTACGGCACCCTCGGTAGTGACTCCGGATCGCGCCCGTCCGGATAGCCAGTGACAACGATATCCAACCATGAATCCCACGGTGGAGGAAGCTCAACAATGATGTCGTCGAACTCGTCGTCAGGGTTATAGAGATGGTTGGCGATAACAGTGCCTGTCCACGTAACCACTCCGCCGTCGATGCTGGTTTGCACCGGCATCTGTGTGAAATGCAACTCCTGAACCTGCAAGCCACTGCCGCCGATGTTGATGGGCATACGAAACCAGTTAACACCGCGATTCAGGTAGTTCGGGCTGCGCAACCACTGCTGGAAAGCGCGCTCTTCATCAAGTGTGAAAATCCACGTCAGTGACCATGTGGTTTTGAGGTCGTCAGTAAGGTTCTGGAAAATAGCCGGGCCGACCGCTGGCTGGTCAGTCTGAAACCCGGTGTCGAATGTCATATTTTTACTGGCTTTCTGCGCCAGCGGCAGCCAGTCAGGATAGTCGATAATCGCCATCAGCCCTGTCCTCTTGGCGTGCGTTTAACGTTCATATTGCTGGTTATGGCGTTGCTGATTGGACCGCCATTGTTCAGGTCGGCGACGATAACGTCGACAGTAAGTCCTCCATTACCGTCAGAAGTGGCCTGCGCATCTACTGATGAACCGTTATAGTTCTGAACATTTACAACGACGTTGATGCCTCCACCTGCCTGCATATCCTTATTGCTGATAACCCTGCCGTTGTCGCCCGGTATCATGTACTGCTTCCCGGTGCTGGCCTGGTAAATCTCTGGCTTCCCTTTCTCGCCTACCTGGTAAAGTCCACCGGCACTCACCGGCCCGCCGTTGTAGCGCATACCAGCTAAGGCCAGCCCTGATGCCAACCCGACCGTTGAAGTAATGCCTGCAGCAGCAGGAGCGGCATTACCGCCAAGAGTTGCCAATGAAGCCATTGCGGCTGCCGGTGCCCATGCAGAGGCAACCAGAGCGGCCTGAGCTATTGATGCAGCAGATGAAGCTGCACCTATAGTTTGACCAATAATCATGTTCTTCAGTGCTTCAACACCAACCTGAACCATACTGTTAATAACGCTGTTCAGAATGGTGTTACCCAGTGATCGAAGCGCGTCCTGAGCGCTCATCGTACCGGTAAGGAGCCCAGTAAGAGCGTTTGAGGCGTTGCCAGCGAATGCATCAACGGCACTCGTTAACATGTTGTAGCCAAGGCTCTGCTGGCTAAGAAGCTCCCACTGTGCAGCGGTTCTTTGCTGCTCATACTGCGTATCGGCCGCATTTTTGAGGGCCAGTGCATTTTGGTGAGCTAACAAACCTTCCTGCTCAAACTGCTGGATTAACGCCAACTCCTGAGCGTGCTGGTTTGCAAGTCTCTGGACAGGATCAACCTCACCTATAGCTGACTGCTGTGGAGTTACAACCTGTTGCGCTCTGATTTTGGCAAGCGCCACTTGGTGGTCTTGCTCAAGCTTTTCAGATGCCTGATTGTATTGCTCCTGAGATAGGATTAGCTGACCGTTAGCATCCTTCTGTCCCTTCAAGCTCTCAAGTGCTTTCTTCTGCTCTTCGTAATTAGCGTTTTCCTTTAGAATTGGCACTGCATTCTGTGCTTTTAGAGCCGCCGCCTTATCCCAGGCCGCCGCCGCATCACGCTCAACCTGAGCAATTTGTTGAGGTGTTGGATTGGTTAATTTCTGCCTGGCGGCAAGAATTGCCTGCTCTCGAGAAAGATCCGCAGTCGAGTCAGCTGAGAGGCTTGCCTTTTGCCGATACTCCTCCAGAACTTTTGCGTTTCTCTCCGCCTGGCTGGCTGACTGCTTGCCCTCTTTGTTGCTTTGCTTTCTTGCTTCAGTTACCCGGTATGTCTCGGCATACTCGTCCTGCAGGGCCTTCACGCGTTTCTGGTCAGTAATCCCAGCATCGGCAGCATCATATTGAGCTTGCAGCCTTGCTCTAGCCTCTCCTTCAAGCTTGGCTAGTGCTAATCTGCGTTCAGAGTTTTTGACAAGTTTGGCTGTAGCAGCATCATCGCCATTGGTTGATGCACTTTTGAAACCTTGGTTATTTTTGGCTTCGTTTGCAGCTTTGGCTCTAATGCTGGATATTTCCTGCTCTATGCGCTTAAGCTCAAAAGCAGCTTGTCCTCTTCTTTGCTGAAAAACAGCATCGCTTTCATACCAGCGCTGCCCTTCCTGAACTTCCTTATTAAGCTCTTGCTGCAACTTAATAAGTTTTGGCATCCTTCCGGCATCGCCTGCGTTGTTATTGTAATAATTAAGGTTATCAGCAACGCTTTGCATTAATCCGGCAAGTGTGGATGTCAGACCTATTGCCTGGTTCAGATCGCTTATTGCGTTTTTAAAGGCAACATCGAGACTGTTTTTAGCTCTGTCGATGCTAACTGGCATTTTGTCGAATTCAGCGTTAACACTCTCCGACTGTTTCTGGATAGCGTTTAGCGCGTCCTGAGCAGTTAGCTTGCCTTCAAGCATTCGCTGTCTTAACTGACCAATCGAAATGCCTAACCCGGCCGCTATCTGCCTTGCCAGTTCCGGCATTTGCTCAAGAATGGAGTTGAACTCCTCAGCACGAACAACGCCGCCTGCAATTGACTGCCCGAACTGCCGCAGGGCATTAGACATTTCCTCAGCAGACGACCCGCCGATAGTGCCTATTTTTTGAAGTGTGTCAGTCAGGGAAAGAATCTGTGAATTTGTTGCGCCTGTTTCTTTCAGGGCTGAGGTGAGAGTCTCCCAAAGTCGCTCAGTATCTGAAAGGCTATTCCCGGTTTGAGAGGCAATAGCTGACAAAGCCTTCATTGACTCTTTGGCAGCATCAACGCTTGGACTCAGGCGCGCAACCCTGGCTTGCAGGGTATTCATCTGATCGCCAATTTCGATTAACCGCCTGGCCGTTTCTATTGTGAAAGCGCCAGCAATAGCAAGCCCAACCTTGTTTAATGCGCCCTCGAAACGACCAGCGGATTGAGATGACTTATTAAAACTACCATCCATCTGGTCAAGACGCTGATTAACCTTTTGCTGCGCTGCAATGAGCTTAGCAACATCCATTTCCACTTGGTAGACGATGTTACCTAACTGCTTATCTCCGGCCATCGGTGGTCTCCAGAAAACAAAAAACCCGCACATTGGCGGGTTTTGGCTGTGTATAAATCAGATTTTTTGAAGAATCTTTAATTTAAGATATTTAAGCTTTGATGAAAATCCTGAATCAACCTTGTGTTCAGATGATGTGATAATTATATCAGCCATGCTCACATCCCTATCACCCACCGTTGCCGATTCAAGAGATGCCCAAGAGTCAGCATAGATGTTGAAGTTACACTGCGTGGTGTCTTTTAATGGCACTCCAAAGGAGTTTTGTGCTTCAAAATCAACAAAAGCCTTTCCTTCACTCAGGCTAAAATAGCCTTTGGTAACACCTTGGCTTATGGCGTCGTTATCTATCTGCTTTAATTTGGCAGAGATATGCTCTTTATCAACTTTCTTTATTTCAAATAAAGAGTCCAACATTTTATATGTTGATGGTGACTTCATTTGACTTTTGGTCAGGGCATCGCAAGCGCTAACCATTGCGGCACCCTGCGCGTCCTCAGAGGAAACTAGAAAGACTGAACCAACCAAACATGCAGATATCATCGCAATGCCAATTAATATCCCTTTTTTGCTCATGATAACTTTCAAGGTCTCACTATTTTTACTCGAGATCATAACAGCAAAAGATCACTTATCAACCAACGGGAGGGAAACTTGCGGGGGATTGCATACCAACTGATACAAAAAAGCCACCCGTAGGTGGCTCTGTTTTAGTTCGCGTTCTCGCAACCGGGCTGGCGACGGTCAATCACCTCAGTTCCTTCAACAATGAAGCCAAACTTGCCGAACAGGAAAGAGTGGTTGAACTGAGTCACAACGACATCAGAAAGCGCAACTGAGCAACGATTCTTCTCAATAGCTCTGTCGATAGCAGTCTTCACATTGGGAATGCCGAGAGGGAAAATTACCACGGGAGCCGAGTCTTCTCCCTGAACGCGAGCACCTTTAACGAAATTGTTTGAATTGAGGTTGTAGTTTTTGGTACTCGCCACGGTCAAATCGGCCACGCGTGAGCTACACCCTGCTAACAACATTACTACTGCGGCTAAAGCCAATGCCTTTTTCATTTTTTATGTTTCCATTGATTGCAATCAGAAACATCTTAACACCATAAGACCGCATGACTTACCCGCCATTATTGGTAGCAAAAAACCAGCCTGAGTTGGCTACGCCGCTTGCGACAAACGCCTGGCCTTCCTGGCAAGATAATCATCTGCTACTTGATCATACTCTTCGCGAGTAAAACCTTTCTGCTCAGGGTATTTGGTTGCCAGTAGCATCTGAAACTTGGTCATTGTCAGATTGCCAGCCTCCTGCTCGGTCATGCCGAAATGTGCCTGCGCGGCCACGATGTAATCGACGGCGCGGAACTCAGTGCTGGTCTCCCCGTTTTCATGCCTTTGGAGCCTGCGAACCTTAGCCTTCCCGATAACACCATGAGTCATCAGTGACTGAGCAATCAGAAGCATGTCAGATTCAGGTAGCGCACCTTTGCGAATTTTGAATGTGCGTCCGTTGCCTTTCGAGGGATGGAATACGCCGGTCAATGGGCCAGCGTCTTTTTCACAACAGGCATTCAGAACAACCACTGAAGCGAGAAACGCTTTGCGACCGTAACTGGTGCTTTTAATGTGGCTTATCAGCCATTGCGGAACGTATCCGTAAGCCTCAACGGCTCGACTCACAAGGCTGGTTACTTCATCGTTGTGCAGGTCGTAAAACACCTGCACGATTTCGTCTGGATCACCAATGCGTGACATGTTCACAAATGACGGCCGGAAGAAATAATCCTCACCGTCAACGCTGATGAGGCACTCGCCAATCTCTTTAAGCGGGGTATTCACCGGTAAAGCCTCCACGCTTTTCTTCGCTCGGTTCTCGGCAGGCCGTCGAAAGCCTTTTCCACGGGCATCTCGTCGGCATGGTCTACAAGGGAATAGCAAGGGTAAATAACATCCCTTCCCCATGCGTCGCCGAGGGCATAATCTGCCGGCTTTCGCTGGCTCCAGTTCATCAGGATGCGGTTAATTCCACTGGCTGGCAGCGCATAGCAGACGCCATGAATCAGTCGGTTCAGGGTGATGTAATCAGCACGGAACTTATCAGCGGCGATAAGTCTTTCAGCAATCTGTTGCTGATACTGCGGCGGGCGACCGGTGCCGAGGTAAAAACTGATTAGCTCATCAGGGAATCTGGCGCACCATTCAGCCGAAAGACCTGCAAAGCCATCCACGGGATGGGCATCATCTTCCAGCACGACCACTCGCGCTGACTGACCGGCAGCCCACTTGATTGCTCTCAGGTGATTCCAGTTGGCTCCGTGGTCGGCATCATCGATAAAAAGCCGCGCATTAAGGCTCTCAGCAAGCCTGTGAGCCTGCTCGGCGCGTCGGTGATGACCTACCACCGCGAATGTTACTTGTGCTGCCACCATGCTGTTTCCTTGCCGATGCCGTTGGTCTTAAACACCGTGTGCACTTTCGGGCCGGTAATCACTCGGTCACCGAACGATTTCGCCACGATACCGAATGCGATCATGTCACCTACCGCCCTTGCTGCCCCTTCTTTATTCCAGAAGCGGTCTGACTCAATGCGGTAGTAAAGCCGCACGATGCGGTGAGCAAACTCCATGACATCTTGGCGTAACCCTCCAAGCAATCCGGCGTTCAGCATAGTGTCACTGGCATACTGCTTCAGGAATGACTGATACACCCGCTCGGGATGGTTTTTGATGGCCCATTCATCGGAATATGTCTTTGGCTCAGAACCGACATAAATCACGCCGGGCTGCATTTCTTCCCATGGCGCGCGAAGCATTTCGACATCGGTTCCATCGGTACACCAGACGAAACGATATTCTGGATGCTCTCGCAGGTGCTGCCATACATGCAGCCAGCGCCGGAAATAAACGTTCATATCGACAACGGGCACGCGAACCGTCGTCTGGCCTGGCTGTGAGTATTCAAACTCGTCAGCGAGAATGACCGCATCGGCACCTTTAATCGATTCTGACCATCTGGCGATAAGCGACTGCTCTGGATTCATCCTGGTTCCTCGTTGCGGGTCAGGATGACTGGTCAGGAAGGTTGTGATGACGGCATTGCGCTGTCTGCGGTACGGTGCCCATCCTGTGTAGCCCGTGTCTCGGCGCTCGTTGTGAATTTTTACGTTGTTGCTGACCTGACGCTCTCGCTCAGGCTTGGGTACTGAGCGCTCTACCGACTCATGCTCATCCAGCGAGTAAATCAGCTTCTCAGAGCCGATAACGTCTGCATATGCCCATGAGGTAAGCCCTGCATTATGAATGCGCAGAGCGAGGTCTGAATGCTCGTACATCCCGCGCCCGTAAACCGGGTCGAACCCGCCAACCTTTTCAATCGCGCTGCGGTGGTAATAGAGCATCACGCCGCGCTGCCCGGTATAGGCGATGTGTTTTTCATCCCGGTACAGGACTGAAAGGTCATTCAGTTTGCGCGGTCCTGCCAGGTCGAGAAACTGATATGCCAGATGAGGCTCAGGAGACTCGATATACGGAATATGCCAGCCATCAGCAATCGGCCATGCATCATCGTCCCACAGGAACAGATGCTCACAACCGGCATCCATCAGGGCTTCAATGCTGGCGTTTTTAGATGCCACGATGCCCTGAGATTGTTCATGACGGATGAGCCGTGCAGATTCTGGCGTTACGGCAGCAGGCACCGAGCCATCATCGACAATTACAATCACCGCGCCGGGTGGTAGATGCTTCTGGTGCTGCTCAAGAGCACGAGCCAGTACGTCTGGTCGGTTATGAGTGGTGATGGCAATACCGATGCCTGATGAGCGCGCCGACGCTGGCTCGTAGGGAATTCCGTTTATCAGAACCTGCATATCTCTGTCTCAGAAAGGGGGCTTGCGCCCCGCAGTGTTTTAGCTGGAAGGTTCGGAGGTGTCAGTAACCTGCACGGTGCTGGAGTCACCCACTTTGAACTCAGTGGAGAAGGTCACGATGTCGTTAGTGCCGCCGTCAGAGCTGAGGGCAGTGATAACCATGTAACCTTGGAAGGTCACCGGGCCGTATTCCATGCGAACCCAGATGCCAGGCTGGCGCTTGGCCTTAAGCTCGCTAGCGAAGTACTTGATGAAACGACCGATGCCGTACTGGTCAAGCTTGTCGTTTTTACGCACCTCACCTTCAAAACTGATGGTGAAGTCGGAGTTTGTGGTGATGCTCTCGACAAAGCCGCCGCCATCGTCAGCATCACTGGTCACGGTGTTCGGGCTGAAGTCGAACCCTTTTGACGTACCGGCGGCCAGCGCTTTCCATTCCGACTCAAGCGGCACGGTGTCCGGGCAGCCGTCGGCAACTTCAAGCACAATAGCGCCACCGAACAAACGTTCGTTGCTGGTTGGGCAATTAGCCATTTTACTTCCTCTTTGACGTTTAATTACTCGCCGTAGGTGGCGACGAATTGAAGCCGATAGACAAGGCGTCCCTCGGTTGTAGGAACTGGTGCGGGCATAGCGCCCACATTCTGGAGATAACCGACGCAATCATCTGTCATGGGGTTTTGCTGGACGTAATCGACTATCTGCTGCACGCGCTCATCGACAAATGCGTTGCCACCTTTTGCGCCGATAACGTCGACCAGGATGTACTGCTCATTGCCGAGGCCGTTGCGGATATTGCTGCCGCCATTTGGACGAAACACCATGAACCGGTCAGATTCAGTGCCTGAGTCAGTCCACATCAGCAGCTGAACCTTAAAGCCATCTGTCAGGCCAGCATTGATGAAGTAGTTACGCACGCGCGTATGCATTGGCGGATTCATAGTGACAGCTCCTGCTTCATAACCCGGTCGATTTGCTCTCGGGTGTCCTCAAAGCCTCTGGTAAGGAACTCTTTGCGGGCAGTGGCGCGGCGGAAGGTTTGCGGAACATTCGGATCGTGAACATAAACCGCATAGTTGGCCGAGTAGCCCACCCTGCCGGTTACCTTAGTGCCGTTGGCGTCAATCTCACGGAACTGGCTGTTGAGAAGCGTTGATGTGTCGATTGGTGTGTATAGCGCCGCCTGAGCCCCGCCGATTAGCAGCGCTGACTGCACGGCCCTGACGACCTTGCGCCCCTGCACATCATTAATCAGCGCGTCCAGATTTGCTTTAGCCTGGGCAATGCCGCGAACTTTACCGGCCATATCAGACTCCCGTTATGATGGCGCAGTCGTCGGCGATCCGCTCGAATGTGTCGGCATAACGGATAACCTGCCGCACTTCATCAGCACCCGCCAGAATCGGGTCGACCTCGGTAGACTCACCAATCAGGATGTAATCACCGGCATCAGCAAGCGCAAACTCAGTCCAGATTGTGTTCTTGACTACGATTTCAGAGCCGAGGCTACCAATTCGTTTACTCAGTCCGCCTTCGTAGTCGCAGAGAATCCGCTCAGGAGCTGCATATCCCAGCGGGTCTCCGTAGTCGTCCTGACCATCCAGCTTTCGCCAGATTGTCGCTGTTGCTGTGTATGACCAGTTAGCTACTGAGCTCATAGGTGGTAATCCTCATACTCCCACGGCTCCTCGTCGGGATTTTTAGGTTTCTGCTCTTTCTCACACATCAGCAACCTCCAACGACATCAAAGAAGCCGACGCGGCTACCCACATCAATCGGAAGCGATGCAGTGCATCCGCTCTTATCCAGTGACAGGAGCGCGTCACGCATCGAAAGCACATCGCCGGTATAGTCGAAAGACCGCGACGCCCCTGAAGGCGCTGACTGCGATTTAATGCGCTGACTGTATGCCGTTAAGGCCATGAGAGAGACGGCATAGACCTGAATCAGCACGACGTCACATTCGTCGTAGCCAGACGCCTCCAGGCACTGCTCAATGCTGCTGAGCTTGCAGAGATATGCGTCGATGATGAAATCAGGGATGGAGTAACCGAGGGACGACAGCTGCTGTTTAACCTGCGCTGCTGTGATTGGCGTGATAGCCATGGTCACTCCTTATCTTTGGGTTTCCGTCCGCGCTTGGGTGTAGCGATTTCCAGCTGGCGCTCTTCCAGGTACTCAGCCAGCCCGGCATTAACCCAGCGTTCGGCGATTGAATCGGCAACCTCTACCTCAGAGCCAATCTCCAGCTTCTGGAAATTGGCACCGGCAAAAAGGTTTGATGAAATTACTTTTACCAGTGCCATGTCGCTTCCTTAGCTGGTCGCTTCGCCGGTGGCGTGAACCACGGAGTAGTGACCGTTGATGTCGGTTTTGACCATCAGGCCCATTGCGCCCCAGGTGCGCCAGATGTAATCGCTGTTGTAGAACGGACGCGGGTCGGCAACGGTGCCGATGGCCTGGCCTACAATCGGAGCAACTACGCCAGCCTGCAGCGGAACAATCAGGATTTCGTTACCCTGAAGTTTCGCATCTTCTTTGATAGCTGCGATGCCGGTCAGGGTCAGGAGTTCCTGTAGCACGGTGCGAGACTGGAAGTTGTCGCTGAAATACTGCTCCAGGTTGGAGACGATTTCAGAGGAAACGTACCAGGTCTGCTGGCCGTACTGATAATTGCCAAGCTTCAACACATCGCGCAGACGGATTGCTTCGGCGCGAATTGCTTTCGGATCGGTGCTTGTCGCCATGTTTACGTTCAGCGTCACCTGAGCGACACGCTCATCGGCGCGGAAGCCCTTCCAGGTCAGGCCGTCGAATACTGCGTAGTTGCCAGCCGCGTCGCGGTAGCCGTCCCACATGTAATCGACGTACTGACGCTGAACATCTTCCACGGAGCCGCGCTGTGCGTCAGCCTGAGACTGAAGCGCTGAGGGGCTGTTGAAGATTGGGTCACGCCAGTTGAACTTGAAGCCTGAATCGTGGATCGGAACCATCGTGCCGTCGAAGGTGTAGACGCGAGCGTCAAGCGCTGCGCCAATCTGGCCGGACATTGATGTGTGTGCCCAACCACGACCGCCGGTGCGGGCGTAGTCGTAACGGGATTGCTCGATACGTACAGAGCGGGAAAGCGGCATCAGGTCGTTCAGCAGAGTGAACTGCGTGTTGGGTTCGAACTGCTGTGTCACGGTGGTATCGTACGCACGGTACAGGCGACGGATATCATCAACCGCGTTAACGGCGTTCAGCGTCGGAGTATCTTCAGCAGCGCCACGCCATTGGGTGCGAGACAGAAAATCAGCAACCGCCTGGGCGGTAGCGTTACGTTCGGCCTGCAGCGCGCGAAACTGAGCCTGGTTTACTTCCAGGTTGCCAGTCTTCTCGCCAAGTGATTTGGAATATACAAACATTAATCGGTCTCCTTACTTGACCACTACGCGCAGCAGATCGCCTGCAGCAACAGTTGTCGCTTTGTCTTCTTCCACGAAAAGGACTGCGGATGCAGTGCCGCCGGAAGTGACGCGACCATTAGAGATAGCCAGTGCCTGGCCTTTGTTATAAGTGCCAGCAGCAGCGCGGACGTTCAGGAACATGCCTGGCAGTAACTGAATGCCGACGACCAGCTCGTTAGCAGGAATGACGTCATCGACGCCCATGCAGCGCAGATAGTCATAGTTCGCCACATACAGCACAGCGCTTTCGCCGCCGTTGGTGGATGCAGTGAATTTGCCGTTAGTGAATACGCCGATGGTGCCCGGCTGAGTAGCTGCCGCCGCCCCGCCTTCGCGGTTCAGAAGCGGGTTCGGGAATACGCCACCCGCGTGAATTACGTGTTTACCGTCTTTAGCCATTTTTATTACTCCGGCATCTCAGAGAAGGGTTTATCGGTGGAATGGTTGAATGCGCCGGACAGGCTGCGAGTGGTAGCGCACTGCGCGTACAGGCCATCCAGAGCCGCGCCGTCAAGGGCGTTAACTGCCATGTCGTCGAGCTTGAACTTGGCTTTAACCGCTTCGCGCTTGGTCGCTTTTTCCTGGTCGGCGTTAGCGGTCAGGCCGGATTCGATAGAGCTCAGCTTGTCGGCAAACGGCTTAAACCATGCCGGTGCTTCTTCGCTATTGGTGGCTTTGTCTTTAGCTGCCTTTTCTTCGGCCTCTTTCTTCTCGCGAGCGGCCTTTTCTTCCGGCGTCTCACCTTTAGAAGCTGCTTTCTCAACAGCCATCTGGTTGAACGCATCCAGCAGCTCAGCTTCTGATTTGCCTTCTGTCGGCTTACCAGCGGCTTTCAGCGCATTGATAATCATGTCTTTCATCGGATCTCTCTCTCCGTTGGTTTTAATTTCGTACTCAGGTGGTTTGCGCACGACTTCTACAGGTTCTCCGACGAATTGAGCCTTGCCGTCATCGTCGATGAGGTACTTCTGTTTGAAATATTTATCTGCATCCCGATAAACGAAGGAGTCCGGCCATACGCTTTCCGGCCATACCCAATCGTCGTTGTCACGACCCTCACGGAGCTTGTCGCTAATAGCCCGCTGGATATCGTCGAATGAGAAATTGGATGCATTGGTAAAGAAGAATTTGGTCTTGTTAAGCAGACCTTCCCTGGTGCAGTTCGATGCCTGCGCGAGGTCTGCGTTTTCTACGCTTACTTCCTGTTGGGAGTTGTCTGCGTTAACGAAGATGCCGACGCCTTCTTCAGGGGTTGCGGCTCCCGGCTCATCGAGAAGAATGGCTACGTGGTCAAACTGCATATTGCGAGCGACCCATGAGTAGCTTTTACCCTTCGACTTGCCGCTGTTCTGCTCGCGGCGCAGCAGGAGCCCGGTAGATACGTGAATCGGCTCAGCGTTTGAGTTAGCCTGAAGCTCATCAAGCCGCTCGATAAGGCGCTTACCCTTCTCGCTCGACTGCGCGATGCGCTTGTTGACCTTCATGTCCATGACGACACGGTCGCCGTCTTTGCGGACGTTTTCAGCCCATGCGCCGACGTGGAACTGATTAACCGCTCGCGGGTTAGTGGCGCTGACGTGCTCGTTGCCAATCTTCGGATGCCCGAAAGGCATCGGGTTGCCTTCGAGCGTTTTAAAGCTCTTGTTAATCTCCTCAGCCGGATACAACCCGCCATTCATGACAACGTCATCCACGACAGGCACGACGCCACGAATGACGATATGCTCGTCACCGTCGATGGTTTCAGTTGAGATGTTTGAAGAGTTGATGGCGAGGGATTTAACGTGGATGCTGGATAGCTTCACGATTATTCCTCATGCGAGTTGAGTGCTTTTTAATTGGCGATTAAATTCTCAAGGCTTGTAAAAAATGGAGATTAAATGATGGCTATTTATAAAATTACTTACCAAGTCAGCGGTGACGCTGGATTCCGCGATGTGAATATTGAGAGTGATCACCCTTTATCTGATTCTGATCCGGAGGTTATTGAAGCGGCGATGCGCGACTCCGCCCACCACTATCGACCAGAACCAGGAGTAACTAGCGTTCAGGGCTTAAGAATTACGATGGTTACCGAAGTAAAATAATCACCCCCATCGCTGGCGTTCCTGCGCCAGCTTTTCCTCCAACCCCTGATTAAACAGGCCACCATCTTCATTAAGTAATACGGGGATCTGGCTGCAATAGCAGTTGTACCGGTTGCCATTTTGCGCGTAGAAGGCCTCCACTTCTTCCGTGGTGAAAGTCTTACCGTGTCGCGCAGCGTGCCAAGGGCGTGTCGTCGATTTCAGAGCCGATATCCACAACAGCGCAGTGTTGAGCCCCAGCCTTTCCTTCGACCATTCAGCCTCCGACCATTGAGCCTGCCGTAACGCGCCCACCTGCTCCGTCTGCGCTATCGTTTTGGCTCGGCTCATCGACACATCGAGACGCTTGCTAATCAGGCTGGCCGTCTCTCTTGGGTTAACACCGCGCCCTATTGCATCAGAAACTATGTTCGCCAGGTCAGCGCGAGCAGCATCAGTTATTCCCCGCCATTCGCTGTAGGTAGAGATGTAAGCCGCTGCCACCTGGTTTTGATACGCCGGACTGCTTAGCAACTGCTGAAGCGTCGTTGACTGCTCATAGATTGCTGACTGCGCTGACAGATTGGTGAATGCCTGCAATGTGCCGCGCTGATACTCATCAGAAACGTACTGGAGCGCCCAAAGGTTGTTACTCCCACCTTCAAGGAGATAATCGTCCAGAATCTTTTCTATGCGCAGCAGCAGGTCAGACAGTTGCTGTGGCGACATATCATAGATGAATGTGCCAGCGTTCACCTGGTAGAGCGTGTCAGGCTTGCTGCCGTCTCTCGCCAGGATGTAACCGTAGAGAGAATTGCCACTGCGCTCCCTGCCGACCAGATACGCATCGAGCAACTGCTTCAGCGCCAGTTTTATCTGGTAATAGCGATTCTCGATATCCCGGAACATCCGGTTAACCGGTCGGTATGACTGCGTGGGGTCGGCTTTATTGCGCGGAATTATCGGGCTGCCCGGTCGTTGTCGGTTGTTCAATTGGGTCACCTGTCAGCGGGTCTGTAGTCGCGGTGCCGGCAGGCTCCTCTGGTTCACTGATTGGCTCAAGCTCACCGACAGCACGGATTTCATTCTCAGTAATCGCTGGAGTGCCGTATGCCTGCTGAGTGTCTTTAGCCACGGCTGCCATCGCCTGCATATTTGCGATCTTCTCTTTTTCACTCGGCGCGAGTAAATCAGACCATGCGAGCGTGACCTCGCCAGATGCCGGCGGGTCGATGACGCCAATCTCCCAGAAGCGCTCAATGACGCTGGTGATGAAGTCGGACATGAAGCCCCAGCGACGACCATTGCAGCGCTTGGCCCAATCAGTTTTGTCCTCATCTGAAGCAAGACGCCCGGTCTGCTGACCAAAGAGAATGGTGAACGGACACTGAATCGTCGCGGCAAACTCGTTAGCTGCTACTGTCCATGTAGGAGTCGGGTCGGCTGCTGCGACTGATAGTACCGACAACTGCCCAGCCTGCATCGCCAGTGCTGCGTCAGTCCCTTTGTTGAAGCGAGACATTTTGTCATTTAGGGCTTCCCCCAAATCTTTAAAGCCTGCCTCTTTGGCCTGAGCCTGGATTGTCGCGATGTCTGTTTCTTTGTCGAACGCGATACCAAGCTGACGACTGGCGTTCTTCAGGAAGCCTTCAGCGCTACCACCGGACGTTTTCTCGATGTCGAGAAGCTTGTTGTAACCGGCGCGCAACAGCGGGATGCCGGAGAGCATATTCTCGTCTTCTGCGCCTTCGCACAGGATGATGACGCGGCTAGGGTGAACCTGAACACTGCGCACAGGCCCATATGTTCCGTCATCGCCGACTGGCTGCTCGTTGAAGTTGTACATCACAGGCTGGCCGTACGTTTCCGACATTGTATCTGTGTCGAAATTGCCTGGTTTAATCTGCGCTTCCCATGCGGGGATTAGCTTAACCACTGCCTTCAGGCGCTCTGTGCCGAGAGACCTGATGTAGTCAGCGTTGATCGGGTCTTTCCATTCGCGGCCATCCTTAACCTGAATTAACAGGGCCGAATAGCGACCCACGAGGTTGCGGCGGTCTGCGTCTTTCAGCTTCGACCAATGGCGTTTGAGAAGCTTTTGAACGGTGCGCTCCCATTCGGTGGTCTCGCCAGACTCATCCTTCTCTTCTCCGTCAATGATGGTGGGATTATCGACCCAGCAGGATTCCAGCAGCTTATGCACCGCCGCATGAGCAACGGCATTACGCTCATAAGCACGATAGTACTGGTCGAATCCAACCTCGCTCGGATATCCGAACTCATCCCACAGCTTTGTGCGCTTGGTGTTTCCGTTCTGTCCATTGGCGTACAGCATTCGTTGCCGCCCTATCGCATCAGCAAGGGCGTTCACGAGGAATGAAACCTCGCCTTGTTGTTCACTCACTGATGAGCTCCTTAGAAGAAGATTGCGCCTTTAGACTGGCCGCTTAATTCGGTCATCGCCCATACCAGCGCATCAAGGCGGTCGGGGGATTTTTTGGATGTGGTTGGCACGTACTCCATCTGCTGGTTTTCCAGTTGATAGAGATTACCGCGGTGGGCTACGCGACCCTGCGCATACAGCGCTGATATTGGCTCTGCTCGCGCGAACTTACCCTTGCTCGCATGGACGCGGATGATTCGGTCTTTGAACCCGGCATTGCGGAGCGTGTCCTCTGCCATGTCACCGCCCTGGTTGGTTTCAATCACGATCGCATCGGCATCATGCTGTTTGTAAGCGTCCATTGCTCGCGTCGCCCAACCATTAGGGGAGTATTTGCCACTGTAGTCGCCGTCGGCGGAGTACTGTCGCTTATCTCCTGCGCCGTATGAGCTTGCGGCCACAATCCCCGTTTCATCGCTCTCTTCGCTGTTTGTTGCCTGCGGGTCGATAGCAATAACCGTTCTGGATAGCTGCTCGGTGATGTTCAGGGCTCGTGCTGCCGCAATCATCTGCTCTGTCCACAGCGCGCCTTCTGCGTTGAACCTGCGAGGGTTCTGCATGTACTGCGCTTCTGCCGTCCGGCGATGAGAAAACAGCGCTGTGCGATGGCTTTCGTTGTGCTTGAACGGCCAGAGCCAGCCATCAGGCAAGCCATGCTCAATAGGAATAGCGTGAGTGTTTTCCGGATACTGCGCCGAATACGCCTGGCTGTTGTCGATAATCACCGGCAGATTCAGGTGATGCCATTTCTCGCCCGAGCCGCCGCGCAGCAGGTATCCGCTCAGGTCGTGATAGTGGATGCGCTGCATGATCACTATCATCGGCGTCGTTTCGATAGCCAGACGCGATTTAATCGTCTCGTTGAAGCGGCTGTTTACACCGTCACGAACCGTTTCGGAATAGGCGTCATCTGGCTTAACCGGGTCATCGATAATCAGCGCGCCCTGCCAGCCTGGCTCCATATGCCCGGCACGGAAGCCCGTTACCTGACCTGCTGCCGAACTGGCATAAACCCCGCCGCCATACTCAGTCCACCACATCGCCTTACTGTCGGCATCGTCGCGCAGCTCCATAGGCCACATCGCCTGATAGGCTTGCGACTTAATCATGCTGCGGGCAGTGGATGAGTTCAGAAGCGCGAGGTTGTGAGAGTAGGACAGGTGCATAAAACGGGCGCGTTTATTCAGTGCCAAACCGCGCCCCATCATGTTGATGGTTGCCAGCTCTGTTTTGGTGTAGCCGGGCGGAACGTTGATGATGAGCCGGTTAATCTCGCCGTCTATCACTCTGTCCAGCGTTTGCTGTATCACCTTATGGTGTGGCGCGACAATCATCTTGCCGCCCGTGCGTTGCTTGAAGAAGTAGCGGGCAAAGTAAAGCCCGTCAGCTTCGCACATGCTGGCACGGATAGAATCGTCAGCAGTCGTCATTCTCCATCACCCGCTTAATATCGTCAGGCGACATAGTGACTACCCGAACCGGGCCACCGCCCTGACCTGTTAGTTCCACAACCTGCTTATCAAGCCCGGTGAGCTTAGCCTTGCCCATTGTTGCAGCTACAGCGGCTGATGATTGAGGCGTTTCGGCGCTTAATGCTTTCTGCCTGGCCTCTTCCAGCTCAGCCAACAGAGAATCAATAGTTACGTTATGGCGCTGCCTAATCTCTCCCTGGAGCTCCTTGAGTCTTAGGGCGATCTTAGGGTTATCCTTTAAATTGCTGGCTTGAACATGTACTGCTTCCGGCTTCATCTTGTCAGCAGCATACGCCGTCCGATAAGCCTCTGAAGCATTACCCGTTTCGATGTATGCCTGACAGAAAGCCTCTTGCTTAATTGTCAGACCTGCCATAGTCATTCCTTACGATGTTTGTTCGTCTTTATCCGGCTCGGGCACGTATTCCATCTCCTGCACGTTATCAGGTGCCAGGTATACCCATGAGCCGTCCTCGCGAGCGATGCCGATGAAGCCGTTGATAATCTCTGGCTGAGATCGCTTCATCAGGCCTTCATGCGTCTCGCCGGTTTTGGTTTTGACGGTGATACGGTAGGTTTCAGCCATGTTTGCTCCAATAAAAAACCGCCCGGTGGGGGCGGTTATGGGTCATTCGATTGGCTGTATCCAATGAGCTATTTCGATTCCATCTTTATAAAAGGCTCGATAGATGCCAATAGTTTTATCTGGTTCTTTAATGTGCGGGTCTACAGAGAAGTCAATGACTCGGTCGTGCAGGTCAAAATTATTCAGGTCGCTTTCGTAAATTATCTGATTATCTTCGAATCTCATCGCAGTATCCTAATCCAGCGCCATTTGAATAATTATACCATTATCTAGCCCACTGGCAGCTGGTATTTTTTGTAATGGAGAGCCGTTGTGAAAGAGGCTCTCACCTCTTCTTAGGCTGCCTGGTCATCAAGCTTGTGGCCTGCCAGTAATGAGGCGATCCACTGGATACCACGCGCAGTGAACTTGGCCTGAGTGAAGGCATGTCCGTTGTTCTGGTTCTCTCCGGTTTTCATGGTGAAGCGGCCGGCATCGAGATGCTGAGCATAGGGTGTCAACTTACCAGCAAGGCGATACATGATGCCCTGCTCAATAAGGAACAACCGGAAGTCCGTTTCTTTCACCTTCAGCAGTTTTGCTGCTTCACGGAAGCCCATCGCGCCGGTTGCCTCGACGTAGTTATCAACGAACTCGACTTTAGGCGCGGCAATAGCGAGCTTGTTTTCCAGCTCCGCTTTCTGCTCTGCTAGGTCTGCAGCCAGGCGCAACGCTTCCGGCAGGCTCTGCGGTATTCTCACGGGCTGGCTAAGTTGGGCTTCAAGCTCCTGCCAGCGATCAACCAGGCGGGCGGTAAATTCAGGCGAAAGCTGAGCAACGACAATAATACTGTCGCGCTTCCCCTGCTCACCTTCAAACACATAAACACTCACGGGGCGGCCTGCCGTGGGCTTTTCCTCAATTTGAGGAGAAGCAATCGTGCCCCGCTCAATAAGGCTTTCTATCGTACGCTTAACGTTATCGTGCCGCTTTTCTACCAGCTCAGCGATTTCAATGCTGGTCATTACTAACGGATGGTCATTTACTGGATATTGCATAGGTTGGTGCTCCTATAGAGAAACAAGCCTGTCGCACAGATTAAGCCGTACCCTAAGACGCACCATTTACGGATAATCTCAGGCTTGCTTTTCTGTAGGCTTAGGGATTGATGTTTGCGCGTGCGAAGCGCATAAAAAAGCCCCGCTATTGCGAGGCTCGGTTACTTCAGGCACTGCTGCCGGATGTAGTCCTGCAGATAGCTAACCTGCTTGGTCACTGTTTCGATTCGCTCTCTGAGGGTGAAATAATCCCGTTGAGCGGAGTCTGTAAGTCTGGCGGTGGAAGCATCGCCCAGGCTGCCGGCGCCGGTCGTTCCGTTCGCTGTGCAGGTGGCGTGGAGCTGCAACCGACGCTTGCCAGAAGCAACGTCATCATGCAGCTGATCGATAGTCGCCTGAGCATCTGCAAGCTCCTGTGTGTATTTTGCGTCGAGCGCGGCCACATCGCGCTGGCGAGTCTGCATGTCGCTGATGGTGTCTTTAGCCAGATTTAATTCACGATTAACTTTGGTTAAAGATGCCTGGGATTCTGTGAGCGCTGACCGGTAATGACTGGCGATGACTATGGAGATAGCCAGTAGCAGAGCCATTACGGCGAAGAGAATGAGTTTCCAGTTAAAGGTCATTTTCACTTTCCGCCAGGCACATGGAGCGCTCCATCTCTCGTCGGTTCTGCAATCCTTTCCACTTCATTCCACCGGCGTAGACCCAGCGGCGCATTTCTTCACACGCCCCTTCCTGGTCGCCTTTGTTCAGCTTGCGAAGAAGAGTCGACTTTGCGAAGGCATCGCTGCCTACGTTGAACACGAAGCTGTAGAGGGAGGCGCGCTGGTATTCGTTCAGCGGAACCTTGACCAGCTTGTCTACTGTCGCTTTAGCCGGCTGCAGGTCTTTCCACAAAAGCCGGTCACATTCTTTGTCGGTGTAGGTCTTGCCGCGAATGATGTCGTTGCCAGTGTGACCATCGCAGACAGTCCAGACGCCAGCGACATCTTTGTAGGCCTGATACTTCCGACCCTCTACGCCATCCTTGCCACCAATGAATATCGTGGCGATGACCATCGAGCCTGCACCCGCTGCGGCAATCAGTTTGTTTCTCAGTGAGGACGGGATAGCCATCGTTAGTCCTCCTTTGATAACTGCCCGGCTGCGGAAGGCCATCGCTCGTACGCCTGAATCTGCGCCAGCGTGGTTTTGCGTTTGTAATACCAGTTGATACCGAACGTCAGTAGCGCCACGACAATACCGGCGATAACGCCTACTGCGCTCCACTCGTCAGGACTTAGCCGGGTCAACAACCCATTAGCCACCGTCCCGGCAGATGCGCCATAAGCTGCGCCAGAAGCTAATTTGCTCATATGTGACATCTCACACCTCCGATAGGAAGTGCTGTGGTGTAGTTAGGAAAGGCCAGCGAGGCATCGGATGCGAGGGTTCATCTGTGATTGATTGCCTGTGGCCTAATACGAAAAAAGCCCGCCGAAGCGAGCCTTAAAATTTGTGTGAAGTCATGATTCAAATCACGCCTTATAAACCAAAATGGTTTATCATGAGTTCATCTTAACAAGAGGGAACATCATGACTACTATCACCATTAACACCTACGCACCGGATTCACGTTTCGACATGAGCAAAGAAGAAGCAAAAGAGTTTTTCGCTTTCGTTCAACGCAAGGCCGAGTCTCTCGGTTATGACGTGGCGTTTGATGAAGCAATTTCAGTTGACGAAGAAAGCGAACGCTTCGTCGAAAAATGTTTCGCTGAGTTTTGATCTGCGACTATGCCGATCAAAGAGTACATTGAGAAGAACTTCCCGAGCCAGGCTGATTTCGCCTTAGCGTGTGGAGTGCTACCTCAACAGGTTACTAAGTGGATTAGCATGGGGTGCATAGTGCTCAACGGGAAGATGTACAGTCCGCGAAGAGATGTCCCCTGACTCACCAGGTTAAGATGCTCCCCGCTTCGGCGGGGATTTTCTTTTCTGCCATCTGAATATGTGTGGTGGCCGGTGCTTATCCCGACGAGTGGTTAAACCAATCTAGCAATTGTTCTGCCTGCGCATTCACCACAACGGAAAGGAAACTGCCCGGAATCGCACCGACGCCAGCGCTTACCTGGCTTAAAAAGTTCAGCTCCCTTACCTGTTACGGACTCCGTTTCGTGGAGCTGACGGCTGGAGATCAACCCAGCACCGATATGGGATTTACTAAGGCGATATACCCGTTGTTACCCACTAATGAAAGCACTATCAGTTACGCTGCCTGTTCCGCCACGCGGTTACGCTACCTGTTCTGTAATGCTCTCATTGGTGGGCGCCCATTATTAATCACACCGGGCCAGTGCGTTACATTCTCGCAAACTCACCGTGAACCTCATTGCGGGCTTCACGAATAGCTAACTCAGCTTCATGAATATCATTGAATCTACCAATTAGCTTTGTTTTGCCATTAAGCTCTATTCTGACTCGCCATTTTCTCCGTGATGAATCCCAAGAAACACCTTTAACTCCACTGGTATTATCTGACCGCCTTTTTGAGTTACAGCTATTTTGTGAAGCTGTTGCGGCCCGCAAATTACTTGGATCATCATTACCAGGTATGTTGTCTTTATGATCAACATAATCAGGAATCCAGCCATATTCTAAATAGAAATTCAGAATGTGCCTGCGAACTGTGCGGCTATCACCATTCTTGGTTACTGTTGCGCAGCGGTAACCGTCTTTATCAATAGACCAATTGATTACCAAATCTTTGGCTATGTCGTATGCAGTCTTTTTATCCACACACCCTCCGAAATTCGTGACCCCGTTTTATTAATCACATCACGGGATAACAATGCGCCGAATTCTTTGATGAGGAATCGGAAGACCTCACTGGTGTTTGGCCGTTAGGCTACTGCCAGGAATTGCTCATCGTTTGCATTTATCTTTGTGGTCAGTTTCTAAAATGCCGCAAAGTCGCTAACGTGACGAAAACTGGAAAGAGCACTGACGAGCGTCGTCACAATTCCACATCAACCTTTCGCATCTGTGCTATTCGGGGGGCGCGGATTGCCGTCTGCCTAATGCCCTTACCGGATTTCGCCAATAAAAAAGCCCCGAGCTATTAACTCAGGGCTTTTGCCATACCAAGCCAGCATGCAGACTCTAAATATTATCTGCGGCCGGGTGGCCTGGACTTCAATTTGGGCTGCTCAGTTCGCTTTTGCTCCGAGCATACACAAAATGTACTACTTCGATTTCGCGATTGCAATGCTTTCGGAAAATATTTATTACTTAAGCCGCCAATTGAGGAAATTCATTCTCAATTTCACGCCTCATTGCGAAAAATATTTCCGAATCGAGCACGTTCTCGCACCAGACAACACGACGCCGACATGACTGCACATCCATTCCGGTGACATGGCTCATCAGCTTAGCGATATCTTGCGTGCAATTGCGGTGGCAATATCGCTTAATAGCTACATCGCGGACGGGGCTTTCACGGTGAAAGGTTTTAACCATTACGCGCTCAACAAACGCAGCATCATCTGATTCTTTGGCGAGAGCGATGATGTTGCTGAATGAAGATTGCGGGATGACCATCTCGCGAGCTTTCTGATACAGAGCATCGCCCCGCAAGCCTTCTTCCTCGTATAGCCGCATGACAACGTTTTCTATTTGCTTGGCCTTATCATCGCTCCACTGACTGCGAATCATCAGGCGTCCGATAACGTTGATAGCCCCGGCCGGCGAATCGTCACCTGCGTTTACTTTTCCCCATACCTGAAGCATGTAATGCACCCAAGCTTTCTGACGGGAGTTTATAGTTTTCTTCGGATGCTTCCATACGCGGCGGAAGTGAGCATCGTCGATGAAGTTGACCATGCCGAATATCGGAGTGTGTTTCACAATAGTTCTCCTTTAGGCCAGCTACCTTCTTGCTTGATGATGTATGGCTTATAGTCATCGCTCTTTGTTTCCTTATGTGCGAGATTACCTACCTCGTTGGTCTCGAACATTCCTAGCGGGAGATATTGACGAGGGAATACCTTATGCCATTTCCCATACTCAGTATTTTCACCGTCGCTGTATTTCACCGGTCCGCACGCGCTGCAAAGCTTCAATCCCTTTCGCTCTGGAGCATATGACCAGTCGTAATATTTTTCGAAAATCCCTACAAACCCCTGCGAAGATAGCGCTGTGTTTTCAACGCATCCGCAATTCTCACACTGGAATAGACTCATGCTGCATCGCCTCCCTCTGGCTTGTTGATGCCGAGTCGGTTTACCAGCTCCCGACGCATTTCCATCAGACGCTTCTCCGTCTCGTGAACGTTGTTGAGCTGCCACTCGATAGCCTCAAGCATCTCCTTATCCTTCTGGCGCTGCTGAGCTAATGCGATGTTTGTTACCGTCGTCATGCTGGCTCCCCTACCATTGAATCGAGTTGTCGCCTTAACATCTTCAGTGCACCGTCTGGGAATGGCTGACGCGCCAGTCCAGTGAATATTCCCTTCACCTTCCGGTCTCTAATCCGTGGCATTAAAGCGCTAACCGTTGCGCGTATGGCCGCGTTGATTTTGCGTCCGTCTTTCTGCGCGAGCTTTGCGGCTAACTCAACCGTCACTAACGCATCGAGATATTCCTCGCAGACCTCTCTGCTTATTTCGCTCATGCGGCCTCCTCGCGCGAATTGCGCAGGTCTTTTAGCTTCTGCTGATACTCCGCCTTAATCGCTTTGCACTCTTCGATAGTCCAGCGGTGGCGGTTGTGGTTGGACTCAATGTCTTCGACTTGCTCAATGCCAATGCGTCGGATCAGCTCAGCACGATATGGGACGATATTCCCGCTCTTGTGCTGATTGCATACCTGGCATTGCTTCCAGATTTGTCGAGGGTCGAACCTTAGCTGTGGTGCGGAGGCCGTTGTTCGATAATGGCCAGCGTCCCATTGAGCAGCGCTCATCGTTCCACACGAAACGCAGGGAAGGTCGCGGTCTCTTTCTCTGATGAAGGCGTTTACGGCTTGTTGGGCTTGTTTAATCCAGTAACTGCGGGGCTTTAAGGCGAGCTTTCGAATCTTGAGTCTGTCTTTCTGCTGCTGTTCTTCTCTTCGTCGTTTCTTCTCTGCTGCTTTGAGTGCTTTGTCTCGCTCCCTGTTTCGTCGCTCAAGCGCTATCTTTGCGCCACACTCGGGCCCACACCACCACTGGTTAGCGAATGCCGGGTGGAACCACTCTCTGCACTCTTCGTTTTTACAGCGCCTGCGAGGTGATTTAGCCATTAGCTTCCTCCTCTCTGATTTTTTTAATCGCAGCCTTCAGCTCGTCAACTTGCTGTGGCGTCCAGGCGTCGCGGAGGTTTTCGGCAACCCGCTTTAGCTGGTCGGCGCTATCCCTTGTCATCAAGCACACCTGTCGCCCGCTCTTCAGCCAAACATCAACTTGTTCAACCTTTTCCTTGTAGAGCCTTTCTGCCGCAAACATGGAAAGTTTTAGTAAAATGTCATAAAGCCACGTCATCATTACCCTCCGACACAAAATGATTCGGGTCTCTATACACAAGCCATTCGTTGATGCACTCGCCGCAGGCATATACCTCATCGGCATCCAGCTGCTTGCTGCATCCTGCGCAGAGAGCTCTGGCTATGCTCTGCTGCTCGTAGGTTTGGGTTTGGATGGGGTTAAGCATGTTTCCTCCTGGCGCGGCTACGCAACCACCGGACATCAGCAAGGTGGGCTGTATACGCGTACGTTGGGATTTGAGAGGGAGGTAATTCAGGTTTCTTCTTGCGGCGGGGTCGGACGATGAATATGCAGTTTTCCATTACAGCGACTATGCTGCTTTTTCGTTTTCGCATTTCAGCGCCTCCAGGCGTTTCCGGCCATACGCCATAAGCTCATCACGCTCAACGGTCGTCATTCGGCATTCGCCAGCGCGCGGCCATGGGTGCCAGATGATGAGCATTGAGCCTTTGTTGTTGCCATTGACCGGCTTGCCTGTGCTTGCGTTCAGAAATGAGAGCCGCCCGCCAGTTATAAACCTGACTTCATGCGCTGTCCTGATAGCCTCTTTGAACCACTGGACAGAGGTATCAGCAGGCAAAAGCATCACGCAGCCAACGCTGTGATCTGCATTCTCCTGCGCAGCTTTCTTAACAAAAGGCATTGGCGCGCTGTATGGCGGGTTCAGCCACGCGTAAGCCCGCCCAACTCCGATCGGCATCTTGGCAAGCCAATTCGCTTCGAGCGTGTTTTCCATTTCATCAATGAACCTGGTGCAAAGCGCATTACTTTGGCTTGCAGCTGCATCAAGGAAAAACGGGAACTCGCTCCGTAACGCCCGGTAGATTTCCGGCGGGGTTTGCCAGAGGTCTTTTATCTCAACTGGCGTGTTTGATTTGTCTGTCATGCTGCCACCTTCCTTCCTGTTCGCTTAGCCCACTCAATCGCTTCCTGAGCGTCCTCGCTCCACCTGACGCCTCTCTCTGCACCAAACGCGTAAATCAACTCCAGAAGCTCGCTGAATTCGCTAACGCGCATCTTTGAGGTCGACTGGCCGAGCACGACAAAGCCTCCGTTGATGCCTGGCGCTGAGCGCTGACCTTTAAGCGCTGCGGTGAAGATGTGTTTCCAGTCTTCGCTATCCAGCTTCGCGCCATGCCAGACGACCTGTTAAGACACATCGCGCAGGGTCGCCCAAAGCCGACGATTTTGGTCGAGGCTTCTGGTCCTTTCCTGAATGGTCACGATGAGAGGTCTTTCTGGGTCGGGGTAAAGCTGCTGGATAGCTCGGATGGCGTTCTGCTGGACTAGCGGGGTGCGGATTTCAAACGTTTGTTTCCTCATTTTTCACTCCTGCATACGGTACTGGAAGCGGCATGTAAGCCACTACAGGCGGCGCATCAAAATGGAAACGCCCTCCCACTACCTGGACTTCTTCGTGAATTTTTGCCACTGCAAAATCCCCATCGGAAAGCTGAACCAGCCATTTCCCTACGGGCATATTTTGTGCGCCATTGACGGGAATCCATATCCTCATCACTCCCCCTTAACTTTGAGACCGGCGTCACTGATAGCTTGCTTAACAAGAACCAACATCGCCCGCAGCTCTTCTAAACGCTCATTGCTAATAGTGCTCATGGTTAATCCTTGTGATGTTCGGTTGGGTCGGCTATACAGCAAGCTGCAACTGCATGTTGAACCGGTCTCTCTGCTCACAGTAATCGAGCGATCCGGGGCTGTTGTGTGACTCAATGCGCTCGACCATCAGTGCGGCGCGAGTCTCTTTCGATGCCGGGGCGTATGCACCAGACCAGGCCTTATCGATGCCAATGTTTCTGGCAACGTTAGTGCTGTCTGCGCTGGCCAGCGGCAACTTGGTGAAGATGCTCGGGTTAAGCATGCGCAGGCCATGGAGCTTAGCAATAGGCTGCCCGTAATCATCTGTGACATGACGAATCAGGTCTTTCATCCGCGCCACGGCGACATTTGGTCGCTTAACGTCATACTCACCACAACTGCCGATCGCAACCCGTGGATACTCATTGCAGAGACGAATGAACCGATCGTCACTTTCGTTCATGTGCCAGACAGGTACGCCGAAGAAATCGCCATGCGGCCACTCATCTAATAGCGCTTCGTTCTCTGACTCACCGCCGTCGATAACGTCAGGGATAATGGCGAAGTCAAAGCCAGGGTGATTCTTCCAGCGCGACACGAACTCGTAATAGTCGCTCCAGTCGATTTTGTTTTTGCCAGCAGCCTTCCATGCGGTGAACGCTCCGTTATCCAAAGCGAATGACTGGCAGTATTCGGCTGCAAGATTAATTTGTCCGGAGTGCGCGAAAGAGATGAAGGCATGCCGCCCTTTCCACGCCTTCAGCGCGCACGTATCCGGAGTTATAGGACCTCCGTGATAGTGAATCATCAGAATCCCCCTTTCTTATTCGGTTTGCGTTCGCGCTCTTCCCTGCGGAAACGCGCCTCTTGCTGGTCGATGTCGTAAATAATCCCGTTACGCTGCTCAACGTAAACGGTGCCTGTGTTGCCGTGGCGGTTGAGACGCAAAAGCAGCTCTGTTTCTGCCGGATTAACCGTGTCGTCATCCTCATTCTCACGATAGATACCGAGCCAGTAGTCACAGTCCTGCTCAATCTGGCCGGTAGAGCGTGAGTCGCTCGGCTGCGGTCGCTTATTGGCGCGAGCCTCGGAACCGCGGTTAAGCTGCGTCAGAAGCACGACAACGCAGTTAAGCTCTTTAGCCAGTACCTTGAGACCTTTGGTGATGATTCCGTACGCCTGAGACTCGGTATCCGCCTTCTCGGCAGCCATGAGCGTCAGGTAGTCGACAAGAACCATCCCCACCTCGCCACGCTCGCGCTTAATGCGGCGCGACTCGGAGACGATGTGAGCCAGAGACAGGCCCGGCGTGTCATCGATGTACAGATTGTTGCTGTCGGCAATCTGCGTACCCATGGCGAGTGCCTGGGCGAACTGGTTTTCGTTGTAGCCGTTCTGGTAAAACACATCCGACTTCACGCGGGAGTGCTGCGAGATGATTCGCTCTACCAGCTGCTCGGTCGGCATTTCGAGGCTGAATGCGAGGGTTGGCAGGTTTTCTACCAGTGCGCAGTGAATAGCCATTTTCTGGTAGACGGTGGTCTTTCCCATCTTTGGGCGCGCACCGACAACGAAAAGAGAGCCGCGCACGATTCGCTTGGGCTCCAGCATTTCGTCCAGCGCTTCAATTCCGGACGTCAGGCCTACCGATGACGGGTTACCTTCAAGTCGCTCACCAACCTGATAAGTCCATTTGTTGAACGCGTCCCTGAACGTCATCAGGCCGCGATGATTGCCGGTTTTGGCTTTGTCATCGACCTTCATCGCCAGCGCCTGAACGGCTTCCAGCTTCTGCGCGGTCGTCATCCCTGAACGCGAGTAGAGCACCTCAAGCATCTGCGTTGCCTGCTCGATTGCCATGCGCTCTGTCGATTTATCCTTCACGACATTGGCGTAGTGCATGACGTTAGCGGCGCTTGGCGTGTTGCGGGAAATGTCTGCCAGATAAGCAAAGCCGCCTACCTGTTCAAGCTCACCCTGCATTTCCAGTGCGTCAGACAGCGTCAGCATATCCAGCGCCTTGCCTTTGGCGTTCAGTCCCTGCAACGCTGCGAAGATTCTGCCGTGCTGCCTGCTGTAGAACATGTCCGCATTCAGGAAGCCGAGCACCTTCTGGACGTTGTCGCTGTCCGGGGCGACCATCACTGAGCCGAGAACGGCCTGTTCAGCTTCGTAGTTACATGGCGGGGTTTTGATGTCATCGGTCATCGCGATCACCCTCACGCACTTCGATGTAGAGCTTCGAGTTCAGGAAGCTGTCAAATTTCATGCGACGCCATGTCCTGCCGGTCTTCTGGTCAGGCCGGTCTTCCAGCATCCAGCGGCAGTTTTCGCTGATGTATTTCAGGTATCCCCTGAAGCCTTCCATGTCGAGAGGCTTGCCATCCAGATTGCGGGCGATCTTGTTCGCCTTGCCCCAGAAGGTGCGGATGAGGTTACGACGCTCATCAGTGAGGCATCTCCACCCCCTGGCTTCTGGCAATTCATCTTTCAGGCATTGCCAGACTTCTTCGCAGGAAATTTTTGGCTTCTGCACGACGGGCTTTTGATTCTGTTCTTCAGGCTCGTTTGCGACATACTCATTACCTTTAGGTAATGAGTTATTATTTATATTATTGTTTATGGACAAACGTTGGACATCGCTTGGACAAACAGCCCTGAGAGCCGCATTTTTACTGGTGTTTGCGTTGGACAAGTCTTGGACATTCGTTGGACAATTTTGAGCCTGAAAATCGTCATATTTTACGATGGTGATGAGGCTGAATTTCTTCTGCATCGACGTGACGGTAATCATCCCTTTAGCCTCAAAGCTTCGCAGGAGGCTCTTAACTTTGTTGTCGGGAATGAACGTTTCGCTGACCAGTGTCGGGCGACCTGTAATCATCTGCCCACGCTCAACGGTGACCGGTCCAACATCGGTGTTTACGACGGTATCCTCATGGTTTGCCTTGAGGATGAGATGCACCCAAAGATGCACGGCCTGAGAGTCCTTGTAGAGTCGGCTATCCATAAACTGGCGGTGTATAGAGACAAACCCCATACCGGCTGCCTCCTGCTGGTTTACGCGGCGTTCTTGCTGCCGGTAGTCTGCTAATTTAACGACGCCCATTCTTCACTCCTGCCTTAGCCAGTCGATAAACACCAATGAACCGTTCAGCGAACGATCTGTTATTGGCTGCCGCTACAACCAACCCGTCAGGTGATTCAGGGTGCCGAATCTCTTCTTTTTCCTGGTACTTCCTGCGTTTTCGCATTAAAATGTCTCCTGTTGATTGTGTTGGCGTAACACAGTTTGCTTAGGCCCTGAACGAGTTGCCGCTCGTTTGGGGCTTTTCATTTGTCAGTATCTTCGCTACCTGCTCAGCAAGCCGGGCCATCTCGTCATCCACGACACCCCATTCCAGCACGGCAAGTAACATCGAAAACTTCGGTATCCAGTCGCGTTTCCATCGACTGATTTGCGCTTTATCGACACCGACAGCTGCGGCTGTTTTCTCTGTGCCAATCATTGCGATCTTGTTAAGCAAGGCGCTCTCAATGCGTAACGCCTCGTTGCGTTTATTTGCGTGTTCCATCAATTAATCTTCCTTTGTTGTTTAGATAGATACGTGCGCAGACCGTGGGGTCTGCCACTTGGTTTTTGCTTACCCGGTTAGAGGTGAGCGGCCAGAACTGTTAAAGAGCGGGTACTGCTTAGGCGGCTTTGTTACTGGATGGAGGGAAAACATCATCCAAAGAACATTGGCACCCTAACTTCCTGAGGCCTTCTACGATCATTCGGCAATCGTTAAGCCCAGGAGTACGGATATTCAGCTCATAGTTGGCGATGCGGGATTGCCCCCAACCAATTGCCGAAGCTAGTACAGCTTGCGAAACTCCGATTTTTTTTCGCTGCTGGGCAATTTTGTTCATTGCGGTCTCCCTAGCATTAATCACACACCCATTACACACAATTTGTGATTAACAGTCAACCTCAATTCGTGTACAGAGTTCAATCACGTTGCGTGTTACATTTAAGGGATGAAAACGATGCATGAAATTATCGGGGAAAGGATTAAGTCCCTTAGAGAAGCTAAAGGACTTAGCCAGGCTCAATTGGCCAAGCTTTGCGGCTGGGCTGCGCCTTCACGCCTGGGAAACTATGAGTTAGGAACAAGAAAGGTTAGTGCAGATGATGCGCTGGTTCTTGGGGCTGCACTCGGCGTATCTCCGGCAAAAATAATGTTTGGCGAGGATTCCGACGCTGTATTTCGCCAATATGAGTACCCGTTATTTTCTTCAGTGCAAGCCGGGCCGTTTTCGGAGGTTGGAAGCTACACAGCCAGCGATGCAAAGGCATGGGTGCCAACAACCACAAAAGCCAGCGAAAAAGCTTTCTGGCTTGAGGTGAAAGGCCATTCTATGACTGCCCCGCAGGGCGTAAGGCCGAGCTTTCCTGAGGGTATGCTGATACTCGTTGATCCGGCCGAGCCGGTAGAGTCTGGGGATTTCTGCGTTGCCTCTGCAAATGGTGATTCAGAGGCAACGTTCAAGAAGTATGAGAAGGATGCAGGGGTTAGTTACCTGGTGCCTTTAAACCCGGCATACAGAACCCTGGATTGCGACCATAGCTGCCGCATCATAGGCAAGGTAGTTAAGGCGCAGTGGCCTGAAGAGACGTTTGGGTGATGAAACTACTTTTATCTACAATTTACAGGGCGGTAAACATTGGCAAAAATAGATGATTATCAGCCAAGCCAAGTAGAAGTTGATAAAGTACTTTATTGTAAAAAAATAGTTAACTTTTCTGGCGTTAAATGGAAACAGAAACCAAGTCGCTCTGATATGTGGCTACAAGCTCATATCATCCCCTTGGATGAGGATTGTATACCTATACAAGGGCTAAAGTTTGAACTGAAATGGAAACCAGATCAGGATTCAGAACCTGATGACCCGATTTCTTACCCTAAAATAAATATTATTGCTTTCTATCATAACAAGAGGGTTTTCGCGGTAGATACCTATCACTTTGACAAACACACGAATAGTTACAAGGTCGATCATCCGAAGTACCAAGATATCATTTACGGTGCTCACTACCATGTATACTATGAAGAAGCTGGATGCTATAGTGATAGAATAGCGTTTCCAATCGAAGATGACATAAACCCAGATGACCTGGTAGGGTATTGGAATTACTTCTGTAAACATCTGAACATAACTTACTCTGGGAGAATACCTTTACCACTTGAAGATGAGTCGGGGCAAATGGGGTTTGGAATATGATGTGCTCAACAGTGATCTCACAACTAGGTTTCGAATGCCATCCAATAGGCAAGACCTTGAGAATTATCAGTCCATTCACTTACTGTGATGATGGAGAGCATGTCGGTGCCTTTATCCGTGAAGTCAATGGTAGGTATTTAGTTAGTGATAGATGCGATGCCTTAATGAATATGGAGGCAAGAGGGATCTCGCTTACCAAAAAACGACTTGATGAGATACGACAATTACTGCTTAAAGAAGGCGCAGAGCTCAATGATCGAGGAGAAATCATTGCTTGGGCAACAGAAAAGGATGTCGGTGCGATTACATCGAACATAATTAGAGCTGGTATACTCGCATCAACTTTGTCGTTAGACTGGTATCAGCCAGTTCAAGCTGAAAAGTTTGAAAGTATGGTTATTGATTATCTATATCACACAGAGCTTAGAGACGCACTTTCTCTTCGTGAAAACGTATATGGCTTGAGTGGACATCAAATTACCGTCCCTGTAACAATAAAAACCGACATACCTAAATACGTTTTTACATCAAGCGTGAAACACGGAGGAAGCTGGAATAGTGCTTACTCATTGCTTGGGAAACTAATTGATCTTAAAGCATCAAGTGAGGAGTATAACAACAGATTTGTTGTTATAGACAGCGAAGCAATTGGTGACCAAATGCAACAACTCTCCTTACTCTTCCATGAATCAAGCCAAGTTCTACCATTCTCCAAAAGAGAGACTTGGGTTAAGAGACTTGCAGCATAATACAACCCGGCCACCGCGCCGGGTTTTTTATTGCCCACCCATAAAGCTATCCGCCATTCTGCCGATAACTATCCAGCCTGAAACTGATAATAATAACTATCGCAACACTACCTGCCCGCCCGTGCGGGCTTTTTTATTGCCCCTTCCGCACTAGTTCCGCCGCATCCCTGTTAGCTCCCTTTCCTATAACATTCCCCGTAACCCTCCTGTTGTGCTCCAACCTTTCCACAAGGTTATCTTTGGTTATAGGCACCTGAGCAGCGACCAAATCAACCACGGCAAGTCCTATCGCATTCAGAATTAAACCCGCCTTTTCGTCATCCATATAACCTCCACCGCTTACTTTTCAATCGATCCAGCATATCACACTACACCATGCGCGGGATTATGGAATGAAATCCAACCCTCTAAACTATTTACACAAAAAAATCATACACATATCGTGTCTCTTTAAATTTTTACACATTTTGTGATTGACCATTAAATCACAATATGTGACTATCATTTCCATCAGCAGGACGCTGAGACGCAACAAGGAACTGAGTGGCTGGCTCTTTAACATCGATGAACTCTCAACCTAACCGTTGAGACCAGAACCCAGGTGGTTTTGGAGATGGCGCGAATTGCAGCTCGCAGAAGCAACCAGAAGATAAGCATCTGGCGCGCCATGTACCTAAACCACTTAACCGGAGGTCAGCATGGCAACCATCATCTGGAAAGAAGCAAAAGGCACTGCCAAGAGCCGCTATAAAGCGCGCCGGGCCGCCAAGATTGAACAGGCGCAGCAAGACGCTTCTCTTGCTCGCCGAATCGAACAGAAGCTCTCTGGTTGCGTCAGAGCAGATAAAGCAGCATCACTCGGAAGCCTTCGCTGCAAGGAAGAAGATGAACGCAGTGGAAGTATTTGCCTGCCAAACGTAGCTCTTTACGCGGCAGGCTACCGGAAATCAAAACAACTGACAGCGAGGTAAGTGATGAATCAGACATACATTCCATCATGCTTGAGAAATCTGCCAAAGCAGAAAGCAAAGCCCCGCAAGCAAGCCATAAAGGACGCTAAGGCAGAGATTATTGATCAAGCAATACAATTGCTCAGGAAGGAGTTAAGAAGTGGCAAGCTCGAAGGAATGATGATGCCCTATCAGCGCGGATATCTATCGGCGATTAGCAAGTTGGAAGTATTGAAGAGTGAATTATGAACTATCTGGAATTTCCGGATGGTTCATTGTTTTGGCAGCAAGCCACTTATCTGAGGTGAGATATGGATGATGAAGTCAAATGCGACGTATGCGGCAAAGGGATTGCTGCGGTGGCCGTTTACAGCGGCGATGGCAATGAAGAGCTTTGCCACGAATGCTATCACGATATTTACGACATTGATGATGAATGCTCGCAAGCTAAAGCCATCGGCGAGGAGGAGTGAATGGAGTGGATTAAATGTAGCGAGCGGATGCCGGAAAATGATGATTACGTTTTGGCTGCAGATTTTAAAGGGCATTACACATCTTGCGAGCCTAACTATCAGATAGCGTGTTTCGGAGATTGGTTCAAAAACAACGAGCCATCATGGGATGACGGCGACGGTTTAGGTTTGAATCTCAAGACCGTCACCCACTGGATGCCACTCCCTGCCCCGCCAGCTGAATAGCAGCCGATAGCCGACATCTGAATAGGAGAATTAAATGGGACGTAAATTTAAAGTTTGGCTGGATTCCGGTGCAAACATCCATTCGAAATATGAGCAAGTTGTCGACCTTGAGGATGACTTAGGGATTAGCGATGAAGAGTGGGAGAAAACGGATGATGAAGGAAAGAATGAGGTTATGAAGGAAATTGCATGGGAGCGCATGGATTGGGGCTTTGAAGAAATCTAGCAGCCGATAGCCGATTCATGGAGTCGGTTATCTGATGCAATCCGCATCATAACCAAGACAGGAGACGAAGACCTGTTCTGGTTATTGGAGAAACCCTCATTATCCCCTGAAGTTGTTCGCCCTCTCCGGAGGGCTTTTTTTCGCCTGCATATCAACAAGGCTGCTTATTAGCGCGGCCTTTTCGCTATGCCAATTAACCAAGGATAACACCATGCAACAGTTCGCTTTTGCAGGGTGGCCTGTTGTGGGCTGCTCTGAATCGCTACTCGACCTCATCACCCGCCGCATGCGCGGTATCTGCAAAACGCTTAAGGAGCTGACATGTACGGCAATCAAACAGTAAACCATCAGGCCCTTATGGCCGCGCAGAGCAAGGCGGTTATCGCCCGATTCCTGGGTGATGCCGGGATGTGGCTGCAGGCCAATAAGCAGATGAAGCAGGCAGTGAGCATGCCCTGGTACCGGAGGCCGCAATGACAACTCCAGTTCGCGAATGGTCGGATGATGCCTTTATCCGCCTCATGAAAGATTTGATGAAACCGCAACCGAAACCACAGGAGCAGAAGCAATGAGACTGAGCCTGACAGATGTTAAAGAAGTTGAGCAAATTATCGCCGCGCTGGACGCGACGGATAACGAACGCATCAGCGATGAAGTTGAGCGTCTGGCTAAGAAAGCCAACCCGTTTATTTCGGCTCTGGCGGCGACGGATGCAGATGAGCATACAACTGACGCCATCAACTACCTCGAAGGCCATAGCATCGCGTTTCAGGACGCCTCTGAGGGTTGGTGGATTGATGCGCTGACCGAGCGCGTTACCGCCGAGTACGCGATCGGCATCTTTAAGCAGCGGCATTCACACAGGGAGGCAGCGTAATGGCAAGCCCGGTTGTTAATCAGGTATACGAGCTTATAAATCCACTGAAGGTTGAGTTCGAACAGGTATGTGCTGAACCTTCAATAAACTTCAAGCGTGAGTCAGAGTTCGCGATGCAGATATTCGCCAATAACGACTATCTCGCCAAGACTGCAATGAATAACACGACCAGTACCCGCAGCGCGATCATGAACGTTGCGGCGATTGGCATCACGCTTAACCCGGCGCAGAAGCTGGCCTATCTGGTTCCACGGAAAGGAGCCATTTGCCTCGACATAAGCTACATGGGGCTAATGCATATTGCCCAGCAGTCAGGGGCAATTAAGTGGTGCCAGTCAGCAATCGTCCGTAAAAATGACCAGTTCCGCCGGGAGGGTCTCGATAAGCCGCCGGTTCACATCTATAGCGAGTTTGACACCAAAGAGCAGCGCGGAGAGGTTGTCGGCGCTTATGTTGTTGTGAAAACGGACGATGGCGACTATCTGACGCACACCATGCGCATTGAAGACATTTATTCAATACGTGACCGGTCTGAAGCATGGAAGAAGTACAAAACTGACAACAGCAAAAAATGCCCGTGGGTAACCGATGAAGAGCAGATGATGCTCAAGACTGTAGTGAAGCAGGCTGCCAAATACTGGCCGCGCCGTGAGCGACTCGATGCAGCAATTGACTATGTTAATACCGAGGGAGAGGAAGGTATTAACTTCGCCGCTGAAAGGCAGCCTGAGCGCGATATCACCCCGGCAGATATTGCCACCATCAAAGAAATTAACGATGTACTCATCGCCATGAATAAAACGTGGGATGACGACCTGCTGCCTCTTTGTTCGAAAATATTCCGCCGCGAAATTCGCGATTCCTCTGAACTTACCCAAATCGAAGCCGTTAAGGCGCTCGGATTCCTCAGGCAAAAGGCGGCAGCATGACTCCAGAACTCATCCTTGAGCGCACAGGGATAGATGTGCTCACGGTTGAACAGGGAGATGAGGCGTGGCAGAGGCTGCGCCTTGGAGTTATCACCGCATCAGATGTTCATAACGTCATATCAAAGCCACGATCAGGTAAAAAATGGCCGGACATGAAGATGTCTTACTTCCACACCCTTCTCGCTGAGGTGTGTACCGGCGTAGCTCCTGAAGTTAACGCCAGGGCTCTGGCATGGGGCAAGCAATACGAGGATGACGCAAGAGCCCTGTTTGAATTCACTGTCGGCGTTCAGGTAACCGAGTCGCCGATTATCTACAAAGACGAAACCATGCGCACTGCATGCTCACCGGACGGGCTTTGCAGTGATGGCCGGGGGCTTGAGCTTAAGTGCCCTTTCACTTCTCGCGACTTCATGAAATTCCGCATCGGCGGATTTGAAGCCATTAAGTCGGCCTACATGGCTCAGGTGCAGTTCAGCATGTGGGTAACCGGCAAGGATGCCTGGTACTTTTCGAATTATGACCCGCGCATGAAGCGCGAAGGACTTCATCATGTCGTTGTCGAGCGTGATGAAAAGTACATGGAAGACTTCACGGAAGCGGTGCCAGAGTTCATCGAAAAAATGGACATGGCGCTGGCAGAAATTGGCTTTACCTTCGGCGAACAATGGAGGTGAGATGCCAGCAGAACCATTCAAAAAACGTCGTGGCAATCAGCAAACGCTGGGCCGCAACTGGACTACCAAAGAGTTAAACCTCATCAAATCACTGGCTGGCACCGTCCACCCCAAAACTATCGCCCGCCAGTTAAACCGCTCATACGAATCTATCCGCCAGATGGCAAAGCGCGAGCACATTAGCCTGCGTCGCGTTTAATCGTGCGCCACGGACGGCGCGAGGAAAAATCCATGATTACACATGACCCGCTTATCACACCAAGCGAGCTGGCCGCTCGCGTCAAATCTCAGCCGATGCCGAGCCGCGAAGAATTGATGAAACGCAACAGCTTCGGATCTGTGAATAACAACAAATACCTCAACCGCTGGCTGCGTCAGGGCGGTGCGGCATGACCGACACAGCAAAACTGAAAGCGGCTGCTGAGAAAGCACGCTGGGGCGATTGGTCTGCGTATAAGCCGCATAGTGGAGCGCGCGGATACGAGGTGCGCGTTGGTAGTGAGGCAGTTGCGCAGCATTGCCTGAAAGACGACGCAGCGTTTATTGCTGAAGCAAGCCCAAAGGCTGTTCTCTGCCTGATAGCAGCGCTGGAAGCCAAGGACGCGCAGATTGCGGAGCTTTTAGAGAAACAGCGCCTGATAGATATCTGCCAGGGGCAAGGGCTTGAGCATCGAATTGCGGCAGAGAGACGCGCTGAGGCCGCAGAGAAGCGCGTAGCCGAGCTTGAGGCGCGGACGTTTAAGCTCCCCGAGTCAGTCATTGATTCAATCTGCCTCACCGCTGCGGAGATTCACAATCTGGGACGTGGCGTAAGCGATGAGCGCGCGCAGGATATTATTGACTCAATTCGCTGCGCGGCTGGCATCAATCTTGAGACAGGGGGTGAGTGATGGCGGAGCGCTGGATAGTTTACCTGATTATTGGTTTCATCGCCCTGGCGGCAACGCCTGTGTCTATGGCTGCGGCCAAGATTGATGTCCCTGTCTGGGCGCTGATTGCAGGACACGTCGGCTCAATGATTTCCGGGGTTATGGCAGCAGAACTATCGCGTAAAGGGGGTGAAGCGTGAGCGAAATCAGCAAAGAAGCGCTGGCGGCAGCCTGCGCAGAGAAGGTCAAGCAGCTTGAGTTTTCGGTTAAACAGAGCGCGTTTGATTCAGTCCGGCGGGAGCTTGAGACCGAATTAGCAATCGCGCGTGTAGCACTGCTGGCGCTGCGGGAGCGGGCGGAGCCTGTTGGCGAAGTAGTTGACCAGCCTGACGGGCTTGTCATGGATGGCACGGTTCACCTTGGCGGGAGTGGAACCCACCGCGCGATTAAGGGGCTGAACAAAATGAAGCGAATGCCTCTTGGAACGAAGTTTTACACCGCACCGACCGCGCCGGTTGTGCCTGATGTAGAAAGGATGAAAGAAATCTACTCACTTTTCTGTACTCCAACAACAGGCAGCGACAACGCAATGGTGGCCATTCATAAAGCCTGCCGCGCCGCCATGCTCGCCACACCGTCGGGCAAGAAGGAGTGAAGTCGGATATAGAATACTGACGAAGGCGTCAATTTCCTTTTGATTTCATATCTTTAACAACTTTCACCGGTTCATATTCTAGGCCAATGTGTTACGCTCATATTTTAAACAGCAATGAGGTTAATATGAGCGATATGACATTCAATCCGTGCCCTTTCTGCAACTCAACCCCTGCATCAATCAAGGATACTGGCGCGGAAACGCCCATTTATTCTGCGAGCAGAGATTACTTTGACGTGGTTTGTAAAACGCAAGGATGTGAAATAGAAGGCCGCGCCATTTTCAACAAAGCATGGCAAATGGTCTCGCATGACAGGGATTTTACTAAAGAGGCGATAGCTAACAATTGGGTGTGATGTGCAAGGGAATTGACAGCCCGCCAACCTCAATTTACTGTATATAAATACAGTTATTTTGGGGTGCGTCATGAGCAAAGACTCGGACTATCTGATTATCTATCGCGGCGAGATACATCACCGCATTACGCCCGGTAGATGGGTGCTCATACAGCGAGCGAAGGAGTACGGTGGCGGGTGGTGGCTAGGGAAAGCCTACGATGATGTGTTCATGCTTGAGTTTGAGCGGCCTACGTCAATGGCTGTGGCGACGGAGTACATCATGTCGCATGGAAGGATGCAGACATTCCCGCCGTGGGATGACAATTTTGAGTTAACACCATGACCCGCTACGGCGGGTTTTTTATTGGAGAAATTTATGTCTGATTTGGCAATGAAGGTTCTGGAGTGGCAGGCAAAGGGTCGCGTTGGAATAAGCAGTGCGACGATGGCATCAATTGCACTTGGCCTGGAAAAGAACTTTTATCATGGTCGTTTCGATGCTCCATCCGACCCGGCAGACCTGCACAGATGCATGCTTCTGGTTGAGGATATCCCTGAGATTAAAGATAGCTTTTCCGCAATAGCGAAGAAGGTTAAGGGTTTTTCTCCAATTCTGCGCGAATGGGATCGGCTGACAGGGCTGCTAAAGGAGGAGTTAAAGCGACCAGACGGACGCGCGCCAGAAACTTATGCGCTCATGCAAGAACTACTCAAGGCCGCCTGATGGCGGCTTTTTTACGACTGGAGGAAAGCAGTGGAAGAAGAAATCTTCACCCGAGAGGAAGCTGCGGCATTCCTCAAGCTGGATAAGGGAACGGTTACTCAGTGGATCCGAAGCGGCCGGCTGCAGGCGGCAAAGATAAACCCGGAGAAACCAAAGAGCCCATACCGGATTTGTAAGTCAGACTGCATTGCGGCGCTAAAGTCTACACGACACAATAGCAACGTGAATGCGGTTGAGATGCAGAGGAATAAAGCATGTCAATCAAACTACGCGGCGACACATGGCACTGTGACTTCGTCGCGCCAAACGGCAGCCGAATTAGGCGATCTCTTGAAACAACGGACAAAAGGCAGGCGCAGGAGCTTCACGATAGTCTGAAGGCTGAGGCATGGCGCGTCGAAAAGATGGGTGAGTCGCCAAGGAAGACTTTCGATGAGGCCTGCATAAGGTGGCTAAGAGAAAAGGAGGAAAAGAAAAGTCTGGACGATGACAAGAGCATTATCGGCTTCTGGATGATGCACTTCGGCGGGAGACTCTTATCTGACATCACAGCAGCAAAAATAATGGAGGCGGTAGACGGGATGGAAAACCGCCGCCACCGGCTTAACTGGGAAATGACCCGTGACAGATGCATAAGGCTTGGCAAGCCTGTTCCTGAATATACCAAAAAGCTGGCATCTAAAGGAACGCGCACCAGGCACCTGGCAATACTCAGAGCCATTCTCAATATGGCTGTCGAATGGAGCTGGCTGGATAGAGCCCCAAAAATATCAACGCCACGAGTGAAGAACGGACGGATTCGCTGGCTAACAGAGGAAGAGTCAAAGCGTCTTTTTGCAGAGATAGCTCCCCACTTCTTCCCTGTTGTCGTTTTTGCTGTCACCACCGGCCTTCGCCGGTCGAATGTTACAAACCTCGAATGGTCTCAGGTCGATCTGGAGAAAAAGATGGCATGGATGCATCCAGATGAGACCAAGGCGGGTAACGCAATCGGTGTACCGTTGAACGAGACCGCATGCCAGATACTGGAGAAGCAGAAAGGAAAGCATAAGAGGTGGGTTTTCGTGCACACGACACCGGCTTACCGGAATGACGGTACGAAAACAGCCGCAGTAAGGAAAATGCGAACGGACAGCAACAAGGCATGGAGAGGAGCACTTAAGCGGGCAGGCATAAGTAACTTCCGCTTCCATGACCTTAGACACACCTGGGCTAGCTGGTTAGTTCAGTCTGGCGTTTCACTGCTGGCGCTAAAAGAAATGGGCGGATGGGAAACTCTGGAAATGGTACAGCGATACGCCCACCTTTCGGCCGGACACCTTAGCGAACACGCGAGCAAAATTGACACGATTTTGAATCGCAATGTCACAAATATGGCACAAGAGGAGAACGTGATTTATATGAACAGAAGATAAGTTGTTGTATTCATTGGTGCCGATAATAGGAGTCGAACCTACGACCTTCGCATTACGAATGCGCTGCTCTACCAACTGAGCTATATCGGCCCTGAGGAAGGGTGTGCGTGAGCACGGGGTAAGAGGTTATGAAAAAGTGGGTGATGCGTCAATGCCCTTGCGAATCAAGCGGCGATTTTTGCATCACCCGGCCCTCCGTTAAGCACGAATCGTATCGTCGCCGTAGCCAATCCACTTGTAGGTGGTCAGCGCTTCGAGGCCCATCGGGCCGCGGGCGTGAAGCTTCTGCGTGCTGACGGCCACTTCGGCGCCAAGACCAAACTGCCCGCCGTCGGTAAAGCGCGTCGAGGCGTTCACGTACACCGCGGACGAATCCACTTCATTCACGAAACGGTCGGCGTGGCGCAGCGTGCGGGTGAGAATAGCGTCCGAATGCTGGGTGCCGTGCTCGCGAATATGCGCGATGGCCTCGTCGATGCTCACCACCAGCTTCACGTTAAGATCGAGCGACAGCCATTCGTCGTCGAACGCTTCCGGAGTCACCGCCACAGCGGTCGCCGGGCCGCCGGAAAGCAGCGCCAGCGCGCGCGCATCAGCATGCAGCGTCACGCCGCGTTCGTGCATCACACGGCTCAGTTCCGGCAGGAAACGTTCTGCAATGGCCTCATGCACCAGCAGCGTCTCCACCGTGTTACAGGTGCTCGGGCGCTGGGTTTTGGCATTGGTGATGATGTTTAGCGCAGGCGCGAATTCCGCCGTTTCATCAACGAAAATATGGCACACGCCGATGCCGCCGGTGATAACCGGAATGGTCGACTGCTCGCGGCAGAGCTTGTGCAGCCCTGCCCCGCCGCGCGGGATCAGCATGTCGATGTATTTGTCCATACGCAGCATTTCACTGACCAGCGCGCGGTCCGGGCTTTCGATGGCCTGAACGGCCGCGGCGGGCAGGCCGCACTCTTCCAGCGCTTTCTGGATAACTTTGACGGTCGCCGCATTGGTGCGCCAGGTCTCTTTGCCGCCTCTGAGAATCGCCGCGTTGCCGGTTTTCAGGCACAGCGAGGCGACATCCACCGTCACGTTCGGGCGCGCTTCATAAATCACGCCGACCACGCCGAGCGGCACGCGGCGACGCTCGATGCGCAGGCCGCTCTCCAGCAGACCGCCGTCAATCACCTGCCCTACCGGATCGGCCAGCTGACACACCTGGCGCACGTCGTTCGCAATGGCGTGTAAACGCTGCGGGTTGAGCGCCAGGCGATCTAACAGCGCCTCGCTCAGCCCGCTGCGGCGCGCCTCCAGCAGATCCTGCTCGTTGGCGAGTAAAATCTCTTCGGCGTTCGCTTCTAAATAGTCGGCGATTTTCTCCAGCACGCGGTTTTTCTCGCGCGAGGAGAGCAGCGCCATTTGATATGAGGCGGCTTTGGCCGCCTGGCCCATCTGCTCCAGCATGGCAGGCTCCTTATTGGGTGATCATGTCGTCGCGGTGAACCGCTACTGGGCCATATTCATAGCCGAGAATGGCGTCAATCTGCTGCGAGTGGTGTCCGGCGATGCGGCGAAGCGCGTCGCTGTTATAGCGGGAAACGCCGTGGGCGATGTCGCGCCCTTCCAGATTACGGATGCGAATCACTTCGCCGCGCGAAAAGTTGCCAGTCACGCTTTTAATGCCTTTCGGCAGCAGCGAGCTGCCGCGCCCCAGAATGGCCGACTGCGCGCCCTCGTCGACGGTAATTTCGCCAGCGGGCGGCGCGCCGAAGATCCAGCGCTTGCGGTTCTCGAGCGGCGTCTGCTGCGGGTGGAAGCGCGTGCCGACCGGCAGCCCTTCGATAACATCGTTAATCACGCCCGGCTTGCTGCCCGCCGCGATCACGGTTTCGATGCCCGCGCGGCCCGCGACATCCGCGGCCTGAAGCTTGGTGCCCATACCGCCGGTGCCAAGCCCGGAGACGCTGTCGCCCGCAATCGCGCGCAGCGTGTCGTCAATGCCGTAGACATCCTGAATCAGCTCGGCCTGCGGGTTGTTGCGCGGGTCGGCGGTGAAAAGGCCCTGCTGGTCGGTCAGCAGCAGCAGTTTATCGGCACCCGCCAGAATCGCCGCCAGCGCCGAGAGATTATCGTTATCGCCGACTTTGATTTCCGCCGTGGCGACCGCGTCGTTTTCGTTAATCACCGGCACGATGCGGTTATCGAGCAGCGCGGTGAGCGTGTCGCGCGCGTTCAGGAAGCGCTCGCGATCTTCCATATCCGCGCGGGTCAGCAGCATCTGCCCCACATGGATGCCGTAAATCGAAAAAAGCTGCTCCCAGAGCTGGATCAGACGGCTCTGCCCGACGGCCGCCAGCAACTGCTTGGAGGCGATGGTCGCCGGCAGTTCCGGGTAGCCCAGGTGCTCGCGCCCGGCGGCAATCGCCCCGGACGTGACGATGACAATACGATGCCCGGCGGCGTGTTGCTGCGCGCACTGGCGCACCAGTTCGACAATATGGGCGCGATTCAGGCGGCGGGAGCCGCCGGTCAGGACGCTGGTCCCCAGTTTCACCACCAGGGTCTGGCTGTTACTCATGATGTTTTGCCGTATCAACGAAATTGAAAAAATTAAACCCAAAATGACGTTGTAACAGGAGAGCGCGCCCTTGCCAACTCCCGGCCGGAAAAACCGCACGGCGCGCAGGCGAACCGGCAAGCATAGCGGCGGATTTTGATAGTTTTATTACCGTTTACGAAAAATATACCTTTTTAAAATTTATCTTACTTTGTCATATTTTTTTCATATCCGACCGTTAAAACCCATCTTGTTTTTTCACAGGTCTTTGACCCGCGAATTTTAGCGCGTAAATAATGATTGGGATTAATGATGAAAAAGAGCACTCTGGCATTAGTGGTGATGGGTATTGTTGCGTCTTCTGCTGCTCAGGCCGCAGAAATTTATAACAAGAACGGCAACAAGCTGGATCTTTATGGCCGTGTTAAAGCCGAACATTATATGAGCGATAACGACGCTGTAGACGGGGATCAGTCTTATATCCGTCTGGGCTTCAAAGGCGCGACCCAAATTAACGATCAACTGACCGGTTTCGGCCAGTGGGAATATCAGGTTGCCGCTAACCGTGTGGAAGGCGACAGCACGAACAGCGCCACCAAAACCCGTCTGGCTTTTGCGGGCCTGAAATTCGCCGATCTGGGCTCCATCGATTACGGTCGTAACTACGGCATCCTGTATGACGTGGGTTCTTACACCGATATGATCCCGGAATTCGGTGACGACGCTTACACCAAAACCGATAACTTCATGACCGGCCGTACCACTGGCGTGGCCACCTACCGCAACACCGATTTCTTCGGTCTGGTGGATGGTCTGAAATTCGGTCTGCAATACCAGGGCAAGAACGAGAACGACAGCCGTGCCGCCAGCAAAGCCAACGGCGACGGCTACGGTGCCTCTGTTAACTACGCGCTGGGCGACAGCGGCGTGAGCATCGGCGGCGCTTACACTAAATCAAACCGTACACTGGCGCAGCGTAATTCCACGCTCGGTAAAGGCGATAACGCGGAAGCCTGGGCGACCGGCCTGAAGTATGACGCCAACAATATTTACCTGGCGGCGACCTATGCGGAAACCCGCAACATGACCCCGATCACCGGCGGTTTTGCCAATAAAAACCAGGGCTTCGAAGTGGTTGCGCAGTATCAGTTCGACTTCGGCCTGCGTCCGTCCATCGGTTACGTGCAGTCAAAAGCCAAAGATGTTGAAAACGGCATTGGCGACGTTGATCTGGTGAAATATTACGACGTGGCGGCCACGTATTACTTCAACAAAAACATGTCCGCTTTCGTGGATTATAAAATTAACCAGCTGGACGACGACAACAAGCTTAAGATCAACAACGATGACGTTGTTGCGCTGGGCCTCGTTTACCAGTTCTGATTAATATTCCCCACGCCCACGCCGTGGGCGTTTATCACATCGTGTGGCTACGATAAAAAAATAACCCCGCGTCGGCGGGGTTATTTTTTATGCGTTATTTGAGTATTAACTGAAATGCGGCTCAGGCAGAAAGCTTAAGATCTTCTGTTACCGGCTCCAGTTTTAAATCCATCGAGGCGAGCAGCGCGCGCAGTCTTTCGTGAAAACCGCGCAGCGTTTGCGAAAGCTTTTCTTTGACCTCGTCGTCTTTGATAGGCACCGCCGTCCAGTCGCCCTCTTTATCAAACAGGCCGAACTGCCAGGTATAGGTAAAGCGGTCTTCATGCGCTTCCAGCTCCATCCACCAGCCCCAGAATTCACGCTTCTCCGGCGCGGGTTTGACGTTGACGCAAACAGCCAGGCAATCAAAGAAGAAGCGGTTGCCTTCGCACTGCTCTTCCCGAATATACGGGCCAAGGGCAGTGAATTTCTTAATCATCCTGCTTTTCGGGTGTCCACTCGGTAACGTCATTGCGATCTCCTTTTGTGAAGCCATTGTTTTACCAAACCAATGGAAATTAGCCAATGATTAACGCAATTTATGGTTTACCCACCCGGAAATCTGATGCAGCGCCTTATCAAAGTTGCTGTACACCGGCGAAGTGGGGATCTCCAGCAGCTTACCGTCCACAGATGACGAGGCGATTAAACGCGACTCCTCCTCCGGGCTGAAAATGTCGTTTTTCCAGTAGCCTGCAAGCATGGGCGTCGGACAGCGGCGGCCGAGCAGCCCCTGGGTTTTCAGTGAATAGCGGTTGAGCTCGACACGCAGCGCGTTGTCCGAGGCGTCATACATGCCAAGACGGCTCGCCAGCACATCCATATACATCTCCGGCACCTGATCCTGGCGCGCCGGATCGCTGAGGAGCTGATGCACCATCGGGCCAAGACAGGCCACGGCTTTAAGGCGCGGCGCTTCAAGATACGCGAGGCGCACCGCCACGTTCGCCCCGAAGCGAAACCCAAACGCCGCCACGCGGGTGTGATCGACCCACGGCAGGTTTGGCAGCGCCTGAAGCACATGCTGATGCAGCAGGCTGGAATCCTGCGTCAGCGTCCATTTGGACGACGCGCCGACCGAGGGCATATCAATGGTGAGCATCGCGATGCCAAGCGGCGCGAAGTAGCGCTCGAAAAGCGTAAAGTAGTCGCTTTGCAGCGCGTCCAGGCCGCCGCAAATCAAAACGGTCGGGAATGGCCCCTGCCCGCCTTTGGGAAGGTGCAGAAAGCCGGTGATGGTCGCGCCGCCGGGGACAGGAAACGAGAGCTCGCGCAGTTCGCCGGAAAGCCGCGTGGCGGCCTCTTCATATGCGCGGTTCGCCAGCACCTGCGCCTGTTCGGCGAGCGTATCGCCTTTCAGGTGCGGATAGGCGGCAATACTGTAGAGCGTGGAAGCCATCAGCCAGGCCTTGCCGATGGCCGCTTCGTCGGTCTCCTGCCCGGCGCGCTGCTGCCACGCCATCGCCTGCTTCGACCACTCATAAATCCAGTTGCCGCCGCGATAGCCGATGACGGTGTCGTAATGCGCGGGATCGGTGCGTTCGGCGTCGCTCAGCACGATGCGCGACTGCACTTCAAGGATTTCCCGCGGATCGACGCCGCGCCAGACCCACATCAGGCGGTTAATCATGCGATACCACTGCGGCACCGTTTTACCGTCCAGCGTGGACTGGATCACCGGAGGCGGCGCGTGCTGAATACGACGTACCAGCGTCGAGGTTTCCGGGTATTTAAACCGCGGCTTAAACAGGGTTTCGCTCAGATTGGCCTGCGACATGCTTTCTGCCTCCGTAAAAACAGCACAAAACATGATTGTACTCGCAGGCGGCGGATAAAAACAAAAACGCCCGGCAGTGCCGGGCGTAAAGATGCGTAAGGACGGGATTAACGGCCGGACAGCGGCGGCACAAAAACGACGCCCATATCCCACGGCTGCTCGATCCAGGTGTCCTGCGGGATGTCGATCACGTAGTCATCCACCAGCGGCTGGCCTGCCGGTTTAGCGAAAATCGTCACGAAGCGGGCTTTCGGGTACATCTCACGGATAGCCACTGCGGTGCCGCCGGTATCCACCAGGTCGTCCACCACGATAAAGCCTTCACCATCGCCTTCTGCGCGCTTGATAACTTTCAGTTCGCGCTGGTTGTCATGGTCGTAGCTGGAGATACAGACGGTATCGACGTGACGGATACCCAGTTCGCGCGCCAGTAGCGCGCCCGGCACCAGACCGCCGCGGCTGACGGCGATAATGCCTTTCCACTGCTCGGCAGGCAGCAGACGGCTCGCCAGCTTGCGCGCGTGGATCTGTAACATATCCCAGGTGACAACGTATTTTTCGCTCATGTGAAGTGTCCCGGCCAGTTTAAAAAACGGCTTAAAAAGTGTTCAGGGGGAAAATAGGTTGCGCGAGATTATAGAGATCTGAGCCGCTAAAAACCAGTGCCACGCGGCATGGGCCGTGGTTTTTGCTCGCTTTGGTCTGCACAGCATAAAAGAAAGTGGTATTCTCGGGCTATTGCCCAGGCCCGTCTTGCGGCACATCACAACGATAACCCAGAGGCCCGCACGCCGCGCTGCACCGGGCCCAGTCAAGGAGACTTAACGTGTCTGAACTGTCTCAACTCTCCCCTCAACCGCTGTGGGATATTTTCGCGAAAATCTGCTCCATTCCGCATCCGTCCTACCATGAAGAACAACTCGCCGAACACATCATGGGCTGGGCGAAGGAAAAAGGCCTGTTTGCCGAGCGCGACCAGGTGGGCAACATTTTAATTCGCAAACCGGCGACCGCCGGCATGGAAAACCGTAAACCGGTCGTGCTGCAGGCGCACCTCGATATGGTGCCGCAGAAGAATAACGACACCGTTCATGATTTCACAAAAGATCCCATCCAGCCGTATATCGATGGCGAATGGGTGAAAGCGCGCGGCACTACGCTTGGCGCGGATAACGGCATCGGTATGGCGTCCGCGCTGGCGGTACTGGCGGATGACAGCGTCGTACACGGCCCGCTGGAAGTGCTGCTGACCATGACCGAAGAAGCCGGCATGGACGGCGCGTTTGGTTTGCAGGCAGGCTGGCTGCAGGCCGATATCCTCATTAATACCGATTCCGAAGAAGAAGGCGAAATCTATATGGGTTGCGCCGGCGGTATCGATTTTATCTCCACGCTGCCGCTCTCCCGCGAAGCTATCCCGGCCGGTTTTGAGACGTTCAAACTGACGCTCAAAGGGCTGAAAGGCGGTCACTCCGGCGGCGATATTCATCTGGGCCTCGGCAACGCCAACAAACTGCTGGCGCGTTTCCTGTGCGGTCATGCGCAGGCGCTGGATCTGCGTCTGGTGGATTTCAACGGCGGTACGCTGCGTAACGCCATCCCGCGTGAAGCGTTTGCAACCGTCGCGGTGCCTGCCGCTAACGCAGGCGAGCTGAAAACGCTGGCGAATACCTATCTCGATATCCTGAAAAATGAGCTGTCCGTTAAAGAGAAGAACATCACCGTCGTGCTGGAAGCGGCCTCGACCGATAAAGCCGCGCTGACCGCCCAGAGCCGCGATGCGTTTATCGCGCTGCTGAACGCAACGCCGAACGGGGTGATTCGCAATTCTGACGTGGCGAAAGGCGTGGTAGAAACCTCCCTGAACGTGGGCGTGGTGACCATGACCGACGAGCAGGCGGAAATCATCTGCCTGATCCGCTCGCTTATCGACAGCGGTAAAGATTACGTGGTGAGCATGCTGGAGTCGCTCGGCGCGCTGGCAGGCGCGAAAACCGTGGCCAAAGGCAGCTACCCTGGCTGGCAGCCGGACGCCAGCTCGCCGGTGATGGCGCTGGTGCGTGAAACCTATCAGCGTCTGTTTAACAAGACGCCGAATATCCAGGTGATCCACGCGGGTCTGGAGTGCGGGCTGTTCAAGAAACCGTACCCGCAGATGGATATGGTCTCCATCGGGCCAACCATTACCGGGCCGCATTCGCCGGATGAGCAGGTGCATATTGAAAGCGTGGGCCACTACTGGACGCTGCTGACCGAGCTGCTGAAAGCGATCCCGGCGAAGTAAGCGTTTGATGTAAAAGAAAGGCGGCCCTGGGGCCGCCTTTTTTGTTTTGGCGTTTGTGGCGGGGTGGGTTTAAAAGGCGGGTGCGCTACGCTTACCCGCCCTACGCTTCCCGACGGCTATCATCATGTAGGGTGGGTAAGCGGAGCGCATCGACCAGTCCCGACGACAAAAAGCTACAACGTCAGCCATGTAGGGTGGGTAAGCGGAGCGCACCCACCGGGCCCTAGGAAAAGCCCCTACAACCCCAGCACCAGTTGCCGCTCGATTTGCGGGTCGAGCAACGTCACGTGCAGCCCCACCAGCCGCACGCCGCGCCCGCTGCGGCGCTCTTCCCAGGTTTTACGCGCCGTGGCGAGCAAATCCTCTTTATTGAGCTTCGGCCAGACATGCTCCTGCGTGGTGAGCTGAAAATCGTTAAATTTGAGCTTCACGCCCTGGCGGGCGATGCGCAGATCCGGCTGAACGGCGGCGAGGCGGCGCTCAAGCTCCGGGTAGAGCCGCTCCACTATCGCCTCACACTCCGCCCATTCGTGGATATCCTCTGCCAGCGTGCGCTCGACGCCGACCGATTTACGCTGCCTGTCGCTGCTGATTTCACGGTCGTCTATCCCCTGGCTGCGCTCCCACAACACGCGTCCGAACTTGCCAAAGCGTTTGAGCAGCGCGGCGAGATCGCTTTTTTGCACATCCTCGCAGGTACGCAGGCCGAGGCTCTCAAGCTTCGCCGCCGTCACCTTGCCAACGCCCGGGATCTTGCCAAGCGGCAGCGTGCGCAAAAACGCCGGCACCTCTTCAGGCGTTATCACATACTGCCCGTTGGGCTTGTTGAGATCGGAGGCTATTTTGGCGAGGAATTTGATCGGCGCGATACCCGCCGACGCGGTGAGCTGGAGTTCGTCGAAAATCGTCTGGCGGATCTCTTTGGCCATCAGCGTCGCCGAGCCGTAACAGTGCGGGCTGTGGGTGACATCCAGATAAGCTTCGTCAAGCGAAAGCGGCTCAATCAGCGAGGTATAGCGCGAGAATATTTCCCGGATATGGGCAGACGCTTCTTTATAGGCGTCAAAACGCCCCGGCAACAGCGTGAGATGCGGGCAAAGCTTGAGCGCCATCGCGGTGGGCATGGCGCTGCGCACGCCATATTTACGTGCCGGATAGTTGGCGGTGCTGATAACGCCGCGCCGTTCGCGGCTGCCACCAATGGCGAGCGGAATATCGCGCAGGGCTGGATTATCGCGCATCTCTACCGCCGCGAAAAAGCAGTCCATATCGACATGAATGATTTTGCGCATCGCCACGCCCCGCACTGTATGTCCATACAGTCTGGCAAAAAATGGGGGCGGCGGCAACCTTCCTTATTCCGTCATAATTGCGTAAATTCTTTGGGGCGCGATGAAGTTAAGCAAAACTTAATTGTAAACGCAGCAGGCAGCGCTTGCGAAAAATAACAGCGATGCTAATGTGAGCGCTCCTGAACCAGAATAGTCTTATTTTGGGTCCCTTCGCCTTTCGGCATCGGTCTTAGCTTTATCAAGGAAACAAGCAGTATGCGTAAAATCGCATTGTTAATCGCAATGCTCCTGGTGTCGTGCTTTTCATGGGCCAGTACAGTCAGTAGCGACAGCGTTACCCCGATAAAAAAAGAATTAAAACAGCAATTAATGGGTTCCCCGGTTTATATCCAGATCTTTAAGGAAGAGCGCACGCTTGAGCTGTACGTCAAGATGGGCGAGCAGTATCAGTTACTGGATAGCTACCGCATCTGCAACTATTCCGGCGGTCTTGGGCCGAAACGCCGTCAGGGCGATTTCAAAAGCCCGGAAGGCTTCTATAGCGTGCAGCGCAGCCAGCTCAAACCCGATAGCCGTTTTTATAAAGCGATCAATATCGGTTTTCCGAACGCGTTTGACCGCGCTAACGGGTATGAAGGGAAATATCTGATGATCCACGGCGCGTGCGTATCCGTGGGCTGCTACGCGATGACCGATAAAAATATCGATGAGATTTTCCAGTTCGTCACCGGCGCGCTGGTGTTTGGTCAGCCGAACGTGCAGGTCAGCATCTATCCGTTCCGCATGACCGACGCCAATATGGAGCGCCACAAGTATTCGTACTACATCGGCTTCTGGAAACAGCTTAAGCCAGGCTACGACTACTTTATGGCGACCCGGCAGCCGCCGGTGGTCTCTGTGGTGAACGGCAGTTACGTGGTCAGCAAGCCGCTCAGCAGCAGCGTGGTGCACCCGCAGCTTGCGTCAAACTACACGCTCCCCGAGACAAAATAACGCCCACTCGCCTGGCATGATTTTGTGCCAGGTTTCATTGCCCGTCAGCGGCTGAGTGGCAATCACCGTGACCACATCATTGGGTGTGGTCTCTTCCTGAAAATCAATTTCCACATCCTGATCGAGCAGTTTGGCGACGCCAAACGGCGCGCGACGCGTTATCCAGAAAAGGTTGGTAGAGCAGAACGCCATCACATAGCGCCCGTCTGACAACAGCATATTGAAAACGCCCTTCTCCCGCAGTTCACCCGCCAGTTCCGCGATATAGCGAAAGACCGCCGTCATGTTGCCTGGCGTGCGCGGGTAGCGCGTGGTGAGTTTGTGCAGCAGCCAGCAGAACGCTTTTTCGCTGTCGGTTTCGCCAATCGGGCGAAACGGGCCGGTATCGAGCGAGCGGTAGCCGGTCAGCTGGCCATTATGGGCATAAGTCCAGTTGCGGCCCCACAGCTCACGGGTAAACGGATGGGTGTTTTCGAGCGCGACTTCGCCGCGGTTCGCCTGGCGGATATGCGCCACCACGGAACACGATTTAATGGGGTAGTCCTGCACCAGTTTCGCGATGGGCGAGTTGTAGCTCGGTTGTGGATCTTTAAACGTGCGACAGCCTTTGCCTTCATAGAAGGTGATGCCCCAGCCATCTTTATGCGGCCCGGTTCCCCCGCCCCGCTGCACGAGGCCGGTAAAGCTAAAGCAGATATCCGTCGGCACGTTGGCGCTCATCCCGAGCAGTTCGCACATAAATCACCTCATCACACGCCGCCCTCCTTGCGGAAGGCGTCACTGGGGCATGCCGGACGTGCGCCGCACGCCCGGCGACAGCGCCTTATCAGGCTTTGACCATCTCTTTTTCGATAAGCTGGATCAGGATGTGAATCACTTTGATGTGGATTTCCTGAATACGATCAGCATAGCCGAAATGCGGTACGCGAATTTCCACATCCGCCGTTCCCGCCATTTTGCCGCCATCTTTACCGGTCAGCGTGATGACTTTCATGCCTTTGGCACGCGCAGCGTCGATCGCTTTGATCACGTTGCCGGAGTTGCCGGAGGTAGAAATGCCGAGCAGAACATCGCCCTCGCGCCCAACCGCTTCGACATAGCGGGAGAAGATGTGGTCGTAACCGAAGTCGTTGCCGACGCAGGAGATGTGGCTGACGTCGGAAATCGCGATCGCCGGGTAGCCCGGACGGTTTTCACGGTAGCGCCCGGTCAGCTCTTCGGCGAAGTGCATCGCGTCGCAGTGCGAGCCGCCGTTACCGCAGGAGAGCACTTTACCGCCCGCTTTGAAGCTGTCCGCCAGCAACACCGCCGCGCGCTGGATAGCATGAATATTGGCTTCATCTTTCAGAAAGTTAGCCAGCGTTTCGGCCGCTTCGTTCAGCTCGTTACGAATCAGATCCTGGTACATGAGGGATATCCTTCAGCATTAAAAAGTAACCGGATGCAGTGTACCGGATAGCGCCGGGAGCGAGAAGCGCTACACCGCGCCGGGCATACAGGTTTTGCGTTTACGTGCGGCAACAATGTGAGCCAGGTTGTAATTATTTTGTGAACGCATTGCTAAAAAAAGCAACATCCTCTACAACCATATCATCACAAGTGGTCAGACCTCCTACAAGCAAGGGAGCTTTTCTTTATGATGATCTTGAGTATCGTTGCCACCCTCGTTCTTATCGGTGCGCTGTTTTACCATCGCGTCAGCCTGCCGCTCAGCAGTCTGATCCTGCTCGCCTGGACCGCCGCGCTCGGCGCCGCTGGCCTCTGGTCGCTGTGGCTGCTGGTGCCGCTGGCGATCATTCTGGTGCCTCTCAACGTTACGCCGGTGCGTAAATCGCTGATCTCCGCCCCGGTGTTCCGCGGCTTTCGTAAAGTGATGCCGCCGATGTCGCGCACGGAGAAAGAAGCGATCGACGCCGGGACGACCTGGTGGGAAGGCGATCTGTTCCGCGGCAACCCGGACTGGCAGAAGCTTCATAACTACCCGCAGCCGAAGCTGACCGCCGAAGAGCAGGCGTTTCTCGACGGCCCGGTGGAAGAAGCGTGCCGTATGGCGAACGACTTCCAGATAACCCACGAAATGGCGGATCTGCCGCCGGAGCTGTGGGCGTTTCTGAAAGAGCATCGCTTCTTCGCGATGATCATCAAAAAAGAGTACGGCGGTCTGGAGTTCTCGGCTTACGCGCAGTCCCGCGTGCTGCAAAAACTCGCTGGCGTCTCCGGCATTCTCGCCATCACCGTTGGCGTGCCGAACTCCCTCGGCCCCGGCGAACTGCTGCAACACTACGGCACCGACGCGCAGAAGAACCACTACCTGCCGCGCCTGGCGCGTGGTCAGGAAATCCCCTGCTTTGCGCTGACCAGCCCGGAAGCGGGCTCTGACGCCGGTGCCATCCCGGATACCGGCGTGGTCTGCATGGGCGAGTGGCAGGGCGAGCAGGTACTCGGCATGCGCCTCACCTGGAACAAGCGCTACATTACGCTCGCGCCTATCGCCACCGTACTGGGCCTCGCGTTTAAACTCTCTGACCCGGATCGCCTGCTGGGCGGCGAGCAGGAACTCGGCATTACCTGTGCGCTGATCCCGACGAACACGCCGGGTGTGGAAATCGGCCGTCGCCATTTCCCGCTCAACGTACCGTTCCAGAACGGCCCGACGCGCGGCAAAGATATCTTTGTCCCTATCGATTACATCATCGGTGGGCCGAAAATGGCCGGTCAGGGCTGGCGTATGCTGGTGGAATGCCTGTCGGTGGGCCGCGGCATTACGCTGCCGTCTAACTCGACCGGTAGCCTGAAGTCGATTGCGCTCGCCACCGGTGCCTACGCCCATATTCGCCGTCAGTTCAAAGTCTCTATCGGTAAGATGGAAGGGATTGAAGAGCCGCTGGCGCGTATCGCCGGTAATGCCTACGTGATGGACGCCGCGGCATCGCTGATTACTTACGGCATCATGCTTGGCGAAAAACCGGCGGTCCTGTCGGCGATTGTGAAATATCACTGCACCCACCGCGGTCAGCAGTCCATTATTGACGCGATGGATATCGCAGGCGGTAAAGGCATTATGCTTGGCGAGGGCAACTTCCTGGCCCGCGCTTATCAGGGCGCGCCTATCGCGATTACCGTCGAAGGCGCGAATATCCTGACCCGCACCATGATGATCTTCGGCCAGGGCGCAATCCGCTGCCATCCGTATGTACTGGAAGAGATGGCGGCGGCGCAGAATAACGACGTGAACGCCTTCGATAAACTGCTGTTCCGCCATATCGGTCACGTGGGCAGCAACCTGGTGCGCAGCTTCTGGCTTGGCCTGACAAACGGCCTGACCAGCCGCAGCCCGACCCGCGACGCCACGCGCCGTTACTATCAGCATATTAACCGCCTGAGCGCCAGCCTGGCCCTGCTCTCCGACATGTCGATGGCGGTACTGGGCGGCAGCCTGAAGCGTCGCGAGCGTATCTCAGCGCGCCTGGGCGATGTGCTGAGCCAACTCTATCTGGCCTCGGCGGTGCTCAAGCGCTATGACGACGAAGGCCGCCAGGAAGCGGATCTCCCGCTGGTACACTGGGGCGTGCAGGATGCGCTGCATCAGGCCGAGCAGGCAATCAGCGATCTGCTGCGTAACTTCCCGAATGGCGCGGTGGCTGGCCTGTTGAGCCTGGCGATTTTCCCGGCGGGCCGCCGTTACGACGCGCCTTCCGATAAGCTCGACCACAAACTTGCGAAGATCCTGCAAACGCCGTCGGCGACCCGTTCACGCATCGGCCGCGGTCAGTACCTGACGCCGAGCGAGCATAACCCGGTCGGGCTGCTGGAGCAGGCGTTGCTGGAAGTGATGGCCGCCGATCCTATCCACCAGCGCATTTGCAAAGAGATGGGCAAAAACCTGCCGTTCACCCGTCTTGATGAGCTGGCGAAACGCGCGCTGAAAGAAGGCCGTATCAATGAAGATGAGGCCGCCATTCTTATCCGCGCCGAAGAGAGCCGTCTGCGCAGCATTAACGTAGACGATTTTGAGCCGGACGCGCTGGCGACACTGCCGGTAAAGCTGCCGGTGACGGTACGTAAAGTCGAAGCAGCCTGATTCTGGCCTGTTAAAAACCCCGCTCCGGCGGGGTTTTTTATTGCCTCGCATCCTGTCGCGTGCATGATAAAGTGACCTGAGTTGCCAATGACGGGGAGTCTGAACGTGTCTGGTTTAAAAATTTCGCTGATGCAGCAGCCGCTGAGCTGGATGGACGGGCCCGCTAACCTGCGCCACTTCGATGTGCTGCTGGAAGCGGTGCAGGGACGGGATCTGATTGTGCTGCCGGAGATGTTTACCACGGGCTTTGCGATGGAAGCCGCGCAGTCGTCGCTGTCCGAAGAGACCGTCGTCGCCTGGATGCAGGAAAAAGCCCGTCAGACTGACGCGATGGTGGCCGGCAGCGCGGCGTTGCAGAGCGAGCGCGGGCCGGTGAACCGTTTTTTATTAGTGGAGCCGCAGGGCGCGGTGCATCGCTACGATAAACGGCACCTGTTTCGCATGGCCGATGAGCATCAGCATTATGTGGCAGGTGACGCACGCCTGGTGGTGGCGTGGCGCGGCTGGCGCATCCTGCCGCTGGTCTGTTATGACCTGCGCTTCCCGGTGTGGTCGCGCAACCGCGACGATTACGACCTGGCGCTGTATGTGGCGAACTGGCCTGCTCCACGCGCCCTGCACTGGCAGGCGCTGCTGACCGCACGCGCTATCGAAAATCAGGCGTATGTCGCGGGCTGTAACCGCGTCGGCAGCGATGGTAACGGTCACCACTACCGCGGCGACAGCCGTATCATCAACCCGCAGGGCGACATCATCGCCGCCAGCGAGCCACACCAGGCAGTGCGTGTGGAAGCCGAATTGTCGCTGGAGTCGCTCAGAGAGTACCGCGAGAAATTCCCCGCCTGGCAGGATGCCGACCGTTTTACGCTTGAGTAAAACGCCATGGGTCGTTTGCGGCCCGCCTTTTTTCCTGACGCTGAAATGACGAAAGCCCGAACCATTGCTGATTCGGGCTTTCTGAATAGTGGCGGAACGGACGGGACTCGAACCCGCGACCCCCTGCGTGACAGGCAGGTATTCTAACCGACTGAACTACCGCTCCGCGTTGTGTTCCCTTGGGAACGGGGCGAATATTACGGGCTGCCCCCTGTGCCGTCAACGCTTTTTCTCACATTTTGAATCGTTTGCTTTAAAAATCGCCCGCATGGCGATTTTGTCAGCGTTTTCAGTACAATCAGGCGCGCCAGAGGCAGCTGCCGCCCTTCTTCTGTACCAGATCGAGACGTGATTCATGCGCCGCCAGCTCTTCATCGCACGCCCGGACCACTTTCAGGCGCGACGCCTGGCGCACTACGCGCTGAATGCCGGTATCGCCCTGTTGCTGTTGTCCGTCACCTTCCATCGCGAACGCAATAGACGTCTGCCCGCCGGTCATCGCCAGATAGACATCTGCAAGAATCTGGGCATCGAGCAACGCCCCGTGCAGCGTACGTTTGGTGTTGTCTATTTCATAACGCGAGCATAACGCATCGAGGCTGTTGCGCTTGCCCGGGAACATCTTACGGGCCAGCGCCAGGCTGTCGGTAATTTTGCAGAACGTTTCGGTTTTCGGAATGCCGCGGTTGAGCATGCCGAATTCGTAATCCATAAAGCCGATATCGAACGAAGCGTTATGAATAACCAGCTCAGCGCCGCGGATGTAATCGAGAAAATCATCCACTACATCGCCGAAAACGGGCTTATTCATCAGGAACTCATCGGAAATCCCGTGAACCATAAAAGCTTCCGGGTCCACCAGCCGGTCGGGCTTGAGGTAGACGTGGAAGTTATTGCCGGTCAGGCGGCGGTTGATCACCTCAACCGCACCGATCTCAATAATGCGGTGCCCTTCATAATGGGCGCCTATCTGGTTCATACCGGTGGTTTCGGTATCCAGAACGATCTGTCGTGTAATAGCTGTGCTCATAGCGCTCGTTTATGTCAGACTTGGCTTTTTACTCACAGGAAGTCTACCAGAGATGCGTAAACAGGTAGAAATTTTCACCGATGGATCTTGTCTCGGCAACCCGGGACCTGGCGGCTATGGCGCTATCCTGCGCTATAAACAGCATGAGCGGACCTTCAGCGCTGGCTATCGCCTGACCACCAATAACCGTATGGAACTGATGGCGGCGATTGTGTCCCTTGAAGCGCTGCGCGAGCACTGCATTGTGACGCTCAGTACCGACAGCCAGTATGTCCGCCAGGGCATCACGCAGTGGATCCATAACTGGAAAAAACGCGGCTGGAAAACCGCCGAGAAGAAACCGGTAAAAAATGTCGATTTATGGCAGCGGCTGGATGCGGCGCTGAGCCAGCACGAAATCAAATGGGAGTGGGTGAAGGGCCATGCCGGTCACCCGGAAAACGAACGCTGCGACGAACTGGCCCGCGCAGCCGCAATGGCCCCGACGCTGGAAGATACCGGCTATCAGCCTGAAGCGACAGCCAGCTAAGGTTTACGGTACTGGCGCGTGGCGCCGACCGCCGGGCGCAGATGCGTGCGGGCGCGCGGCTTCATTAACGGGTTAATGGTCAGCGGGATGGTGCGCTTACGCGCTACCATCACCTGCAAACATCCGAGTGCCGGCAGATGCCTGGTCAGCATCTTTCCGCCCTGCCGACACCACGGCAATACCTGGCAGCGGCTGTAATGGAGCAGTTCGAAATTGAGCAGCGATAGCCAGTCCATCTGACGCATCATGGTAAACATGCGGCTATTTACGGGCGCACGTTTGCGCACAAACGGCAGAAGTTTGGCCGCCCCGAGCAGGCTGACGGGGTTAAACCCCGTCATAATCAGCCAGCCGTCGTCAATCAGCACGCGGTCCGCCTCATTAAGCAGACGGTGCGGATCGGGGCACCAGGGCAGCGTATGCGCCAGCAGACAGGCATCCACGGATTTCGCGGCAAACGGCAGATGCAGCGGATCGCACTTAACCTGTAATGCGTCGCCCTGTAAGGCGACATTGACCTGATGTGAAATCGCGCAGGCTTCGGTGTTTATCTCCGCGCTGAGATTGCCTATCTTAAGTAAATGAAAGCCATACATTTTCCCAAGCCAGGGCTGGAGTTCCCGCTCAAGCGTCGCGCGATAATGGTCGCCCCAGGAAAACGCATCCCAGTGGGCCGGAGCGCTGAGTGTCGCGGGTGTCCGTGCCGGTTTCATCACTACCTTCCGTAACGCATAAGAGGTGATTTATGAATCTTAACAGTATTCCTGCTTTCGAGGATAACTACATCTGGGTGTTGAATGATGATGAAGGAAAATGCCTGCTTGTCGACCCTGGCGAGGCGGAACCCGTTTTTCGCGCCCTTGAGGAAAACCAGTGGCAGCCGGTGGCAATCCTGCTTACACATCATCATCACGATCATACGGGCGGCGTAAAAGCCTTATTGGCGCGGTTCCCGGATATTACTGTGTACGGGCCGGAAGAGACCCGCAGCAAAGGCGCGCAGGTTGTAGTCAACGATGGGGAGAAGTTCAACATCCTTGGCTGCGAATTCCTTGCATTCTCTACGCCAGGTCACACTTTAGGACATTTCTCATATTTCAGTTTCCCTTATCTTTTCTGCGGCGACACAATGTTCTCTGCTGGCTGTGGTCGCCTGTTTGAAGGCACGCCCGCGCAGATGTATCACTCCTTTCAGAAAATAAACGCGCTGCCTGAAGATACCCTTATTTGCTGTGCGCATGAGTACACATTAAGCAATCTTAAGTTTTTAGTGGCTATTTTGCCGGACGATCCCGCTTTAACCCAATATTATCGAGAAGTTAATGAGTTACGTGCAAAAAATCAAAAAACACTACCCTCAATTCTTAAAAATGAGCGCCAAATAAATCTTTACCTGCGATTAGAAGACGATGATTTAATTGATAAAATTAATCCAGATCTTCGGTTGTCCACTCCTGAAGAGAGATTTGCATGGTTAAGGTCAAAGAAAGATAACTTCTAGAAATTCTTGCTTGTATTCGGGAAAGTTCGCCGTTATCATTGCTCGTCTTTTAAGCAACTATTGACACACACATGAAGGCAAAAGCGATCTTACTCGCCTCTGTCCTGCTTGTGGGGTGCCAGGCGTCTCAACATGACGGCGGCGTTCAACAGCATGCACAGAGCCTTTCTGCGGCTGGTCAAGGGGAAGCAGGAAAGTTCGCTGGTCGAGCGGCTTCTGCGCGTTGGATGGATGATGGAACTTTCCTCGCGCAAGATCAGGACCTGTGGACTTTCATTGGCGACGAGCTAAAGATGGGGATTCCGGAAAATGACCGGATCCGCGAACAAAAACTGAAGTACTTGAGTAATAAGAGCTATCTCCACGATGTAACTTTACGGGCAGAGCCGTATATGTACTGGATAGCCGGGCAGATTAAAAAACGTAATATGCCAATGGAACTGGTACTACTACCCATAGTGGAGAGCGCTTTTAACCCCCACGCGACATCTGGCGCGAATGCCGCAGGCATCTGGCAGATTGTCCCGAGCACGGGGCGGAATTATGGTTTAAAACAGACCCGAAATTATGACGCGCGTCGTGACGTGGTGGCCTCAACCACTGCCGCACTCAACATGATGCAACGTCTGAACCGGATGTTTGACGGCGACTGGCTACTCACTGTCGCGGCTTACAACAGCGGTGAAGGTCGTGTATTGAAGGCAATGAAAGCGAATAAAGCACGTGGCAAACCCACGGATTTTTGGTCGCTCTCACTGCCACAGGAAACCAAAATTTACGTGCCGAAAATGCTGGCGCTGAGTGACATACTCAAAAACAGCAAGCGGTATGGGGTGCGTTTACCGACAACGGATGAGAGCCGCGCGCTGGCACGCGTGAAGGTGAATAATCCGGTGGAAATGGAACAACTGGCGGAAATGGCCGGGATTTCAGTGAATAAACTGAAAACCTTCAATGCAGGCGTTAAGGGCTCGACCCTTGGCGTAAGCGGGCCGCAGTACGTGATGGTTCCACAGAAACATGCGCAGCAGCTGCGTACATCTCTGGCCGCCGGTGAAATCGCTGCGGTTCAGCCGACTATGGTTGCGGACAATTCACTGTCTGCGCGGACGTATAAAGTCCGTTCTGGCGATACGCTTTCCGCGATTGCCGCACGGATGAACGTCAGCACCAAAGATTTGCAGCGTTGGAATAATCTGCGCGGCGCGAAACTGAAACCAGGCCAGACGCTCTCTGTCGGCACGGTTAGCGGCGCGGGTGAACTGGCAAGCAATAACGACAGTATCACCTATAAAGTGCGCAAGGGCGATTCGCTCGCAAGCATTGCTAAGCGTCACGGCGTTAACATTAAGGATGTGTTGCGCTGGAACAGCGATACGGACAATCTGCAACCGGGCGATCAAATCACCCTGTTTGTGAAGAACAGTTCGACGCCAGATTCCTGACGACAGCCGTATAAACAAGAAAGGCACCGATTCCCCCGGTGCCTTTTTCTTTATCTGGCGTTATGCCGCCTTGCCTGCCTCAATGATAATCGTATCACTGGTAAAAGATCCGTCCTCCTGCAGCGCGAAATAGCGTTGCACTTCTGCTGACGCACTTTGCTGGTAAATACGGATAGCCTGTGACAGCGCGTCTGGCGTACGCATTCGTGCGATCCAACTGCCAAACTCCAGCGCCAGTTTGTCGGTACGCACATCACGCGTGATAAGCCCTGCCTGATTGAACATCTGCAACCACTCGCCACTGGCATAGTTACGAACATGCGAGGTATCACGCAGTGCTTCGATCGTTTGCAGCCAGATATCCAGCACCGGATGGCCGGGCGAGAGAATATCCATCATGATCATCATGCCGCCGGGCTTCAGAACACGCTTTACCTCACGCAACGCCAGACCGACATCGTGCCAGTGGTGCGCCGAATAGCGGCTGATGACGATATCAAAACTCTCCGCCTCAAAAGGCAACGACTCGGCATAACCCTGACAGGTCGACAGATGCGTAAGCCCGCGTTCACGCGCCGCCTCTTCCACGACCGTGAGCATGGAAGAGGACAAGTCGTACGCTACCACTTCGCGTACCTGTTCCGCGGCCGTAAAGCTGGCATGCCCTGCCCCACAACCCAGATCGAGCAGGCGCGCCTGCGGGAATGCCGCCAGCCGCGCGCGCAGATGAACGAGATCGCGCCCTGTGGCGTGCACATGGCTGGTCAAATAGGCCTTCGCCTGGGAGCCAAACTGCTTTTCGACGTTGTCGTGATGAGAGTGTGTTGTCATTGTCATGTCCTTGCGTTGAGTAAAAGAAAGGGCAGGCGCAGGGTCTGCCCAACGGCAGACCTGACACACCTTACTTCTGCTCAGGTTTGCCGGGACTGAATTCGACGAGTAGCGGGTTGTGATCGGAGGCGCGCGTCACCAGGACGGAAGCTTCCTGTACGGCAAGACCGCGATAAAACACGAAATCGAGCGGGCGACCAAACGCGCGGCGGCGTTGGTCATCGGTAAAACGGACTTCGCGCAGCGACATTTCACGCGCGAAGCGGTAAAGCGCATTCATCCTCGGGCGGCTCCAGGCGTTGAAATCACCTGCCATAATGACCGGGCCGCTGTGATGGCCTATCTGATCGCCGATAGGACCGAGTTGTTTACTGTAGACATCCACACCCAGGCTGAAATTAACGGCGTGAATATTTACTACCATGAGTAAGCGGCCATCGGGCAGCGGATAGACCGTGACCAGCGCCGATTTAGAGAGACGCAGGATAGGCTCACGCTCGCGAAGCGGGCAGCAATAGACCGGATGTGCGGCAGAGAGCGTCATCACGCCTGACGGGTGTTGCGGCAACACAAAGGCAGGAACCTGATCCGCAGCCAGATAGTTGGTTGTCGCGAAGCGCACCAGCTCAGGCGTGGTCTGCGCCTCCTGTAATAAGACCAGATGCGCCTCTTTGCCGAAATTTTGCAGGACAGAAAGCCATTCAGCACGCTGTTGCTTGAAGATATTCCAAACCAGCACCCGGAGAGAGCCATCTCCGGGCAAGGGAGCGCCGGCGGGTAATGCCTTTCCTATACTCGCAAACGATCCTGGCGCCAGAATGCGTTCTGCTGGCTGACCGGCGACATAGCGCATGGCATAAGTATTTTTTCGCACGTTTCGCTGCTAACCCCTGTAGATGTGTTCGCAAGATAAGCGACCTTTACCTGTTATAGGGATTTTAGCTCACAGATGCAATGGGCGGGATGAAAGCCGCGCGTGAGTGCCGTCGGGTATATCAGCGCATCAGTTCGTACATGGCGTGCTATAAAACGCTGTGGTTAAATAACCGAATTCTCTGAAATGCCATGCAAATTTTGCCTGTGGAGCAACAATGAAAGCTTCTTCTGATGAACTGATTATTTTTGTCGCTGTGGTAGAGAGCGGAAGTTTTAGCCGGGCGGCAGAACAGCTCAACCTCGCGAATTCAGCGGTCAGCCGCGCAGTGAAGAAGCTTGAGATGAAACTTGGTGTCAGCTTGCTTAATCGCACAACGCGCCAGCTGAGTCTGACAGAGGAAGGCGAACGATATTTTCGCCGCGTTCAGCAGGTGTTACAGGAGATGGCGGCAGCTGAAACCGAGCTGATGGAAAGCCGTCAGACGCCGCGCGGGCTGTTACGGATCGATGCTGCTACGCCTGTGATCCTGCATTTGCTAATGCCCATGATTAAGCCCTTTCGCGAGCGATATCCTGAAGTTGCGCTGTCGCTGGTTTCTTCCGAGACGTTTATCAACCTGATTGAGCGCAAAGTAGACGTGGCCATACGTGCGGGTACGCTGACGGATTCCAGCCTGCGCGCCAGACCGCTCTTTACCAGTTACCGGAAAATAGTTGCTGCTCCCGATTACCTTGAGCGTTATGGCGTGCCGAAAAATATATGCGAGCTCAACGATCATGTCTGTCTGGGTTTTACCGAACCCGTATCTTTGAACACATGGCCGGTTGCCTGTGAAGATGGCCAGCTACTGGAAATTACGCCAGGAATGACTTCGAACAGCGGCGAAACGCTCAAGCAGCTGTGCCTTACCGGTAATGGGATCGCGTGCTTATCTGACTTTATGATTGATAAAGAAATCGAACAAGGAGAGCTTGTCGAGTTATTGGCGGAGTACAGATTGCCGGTAGAAATGCCCTTTAGTGCAGTTTATTACAGCGATCGGGCTGTGAGTACGCGAATCCGGACCTTCATTGATTTTCTTAGTGAATGGATAAAAAAATAGCCCCAAAAGGGGCTAGTTTCAATCCCAGTCGGGTGCCAGGCCATCAGGACTCACCAGACGATCATTACGATCGAGAGCGGCGATAGCCGACATGTCGTCAGCATCCAGCGTAAGCGACAAAGCGCCCAGATTACTTTGTAAATTCTCACGCTTCGTTGAGGACGGGATCACTGAATAGCCCAGTGCCATCGCCCAACTGAGGATGACCTGCGCAGGCGTAGCATTATGCTTCTGCGCGATTCGGATAATCGTTTCATCCTTGAGCGCGTTGCTATAGGCCAGCGTCATATAAGAAGTGATATGAATCCCCTGTGCCTGCGCCCATTCAACCACCTTACGGTTTTGCAGATAAGGCGACAGCTCAATCTGATTGGTTGCTATATTATTAATGCCCACGGCATCTATTGCTTGCTGCATCAGCGCAATCGTAAAATTAGAAATACCGATCTCACGCGTCAGGCCCTGTACTTTGGCTTCAAGCAATGCCTCCAGGGATTCTTTAACGCTTACAGCATTGCCTGGTGAAGGCCAGTGAATCAACGTGAGATCCACATAATCTGTCCGCAATTTCTGAAGGCTCTCTTTCAAACTTACGATCAGGCGATCTTTGCTCAGATTTTCAGTCCAAATTTTGGTGGTGATATATAGCTCATCGCGTGCCACGCCACTTTCTCTAATCGCCTGGCCTACTGCCGCTTCGTTATCGTAAATCTGTGCGGTATCGATGGCGCGATAGCCCAAATCAAGAGCATCTCTTACCGATGCGATGACGACGTCATCTTTCAGACGGAATGTACCTAAACCGAATGCAGGAACTGTCATGTTTTACCTCTCTTCTGAATATAAAGAGATTATGAGAGGAATGATTGAGGTGAAAAAGAGTGATAAAAGCAGGAGTTTTTTGTTTGATTCGCAATAATAATTATTAAGACGAAAAAAAGCCCTGAGTAAATACTCAGGGCTTCTTAATAAGTGGCGGAACGGACGGGACTCGAACCCGCGACCCCCTGCGTGACAGGCAGGTATTCTAACCGACTGAACTACCGCTCCACCGAATTTCTTCACACCACCGGATTATCGTTCCGGCTTACTGCTTAATTTGATGCCTGGCAGTTCCCTACTCTCGCATGGGGAGGCCCCACACTACCATCGGCGCTACGGCGTTTCACTTCTGAGTTCGGCATGGGGTCAGGTGGGACCACCGCGCTACAGCCGCCAGGCAAATTCTGTTCCGTTCACCGCTTCCGCCATGAACGTCTATCCGTCACAAGCTGAATGTCTCTCAACACGCCAGACTTCTTTGGCGTTGTAAGGTTAAGCCTCACGGTTCATTAGTACCGGTTAGCTCAACGCATCGCTGCGCTTACACACCCGGCCTATCAACG